>NZ_JBOFBG010000001.1:0-743173 GCF_051594305.1 Paenibacillus sp. IHBB 3054
TGAAAAGTCAGCAAAAAGCGGCACATTTAAGTGCCGCCTGCGAATTATGATCTATAAGAGTCATGCGTGGGACGAAACAAATCTTCCTCAGAATCTCTGACCATAGAAAAGTGCTCGACATTGTAGTGCCCATGTAACGTTTTATTGTGATGCCTGATGATCTGTTCTGCACTTAAAACATCAGTGTCCGTTGTAGAATGTCCATCCCCAACCAAGGTGACATCCATATTACTGACCGTAGCAGTACGGACTGCAGTATCGATGCAGTGCTGAGTTTTACAACCCATAATGACCACATGCCCAATCTGCTGATCTTTCAGGTATGCAAGAAGTCCTGTCCCGTGAAAAGAATTGGTTGCCAGCTTATCAAAGACTTTGGCATCCGCAGACTTATTGATTTCATGGTGCACTTGAAATCCTGTACCTTTTCCCTCCGCTACATCGAGGTCCCTTACAAACACAACTTCGACACCTGCTTCTTGGGCTCGTTCAATCACTTTATTAATATTCCGGATAAGCTGATCTTTGTTAAATACCGCACTTTCCTGCTCATTTCCATCGATTAACTCTTGCTGCGCATCGATAATTAATAATACCTGATTCAAATTGATTTTCCCCTTTCAGATGGCGGGGAACGTTAACGGATATGATTAGTTAGACGTTATCCCCATATTGTTTTTTTCGCTGGCATTGTTTTTCATAATATCTACCTCCCGAGAAAAAATAGTGTATCCACTTTAGGGTGAATATTTTAGACTTTATTAGTTTACCATATTTTAAACACTGTAGATAAGAAGCCAGGGTACATGTATATTCCCTTTCTCCTGTGTCCAAATTAGGTACCGCAGAAAGTCCGGTAGGGTCTGGTGGATTCCTCTGGCAGTGAATTGTAGTCATCCTGATCTGAAGAGTAGGCGTATGGGTTCGCAAGCACACCAAGAAGCCGCTCCAGCACACTGAAGTCCTCTTCTCTCACTGCTGCTTCGAGCGCTTCTTCTACTCGGTGGTTGCGTGGAATTACCGCTGGATTGCTGGCGCGCATTAGCTGCTGCGAGGCGTCTTGCGATTCCTGCTGCCTGCCCAGTCTCGCCTGCCAAAGTTCAACCCACCCGGTAAATTCAGATGTTCCATGCAAAACCGTTTCTTCCGGCTTATTTAAAGTTAAAGCCCGGAAAGTATGGGTATAGTCTGCACGATACTGTTGCATCATTTCAAGCAAGCCTTCGATAAGAGATTCATCCTGTGGTTCTTCGTTAAAGATTCCAAGCTTCGCCCTCATTCCTGCGAGCCAATGGCTGAGGAATATCTCTTGAAAATCTGCAATTGCATCCTCGGCAAGGCTAATCGCCTCGCCCTTGTCTTCATGCAGCAGCGGCAGAAGCGTTTCTGCAAATCTTGCGAGATTCCATGCAGCAATCCCCGGCTGATTGCCATAGGCATACCGGCCTTGAAGATCTATCGAACTGAATACTGTCGCAGGATCATAGATATCCATGAAGGCACAAGGACCGTAGTCAATGGTTTCTCCACTTAGCGCCATGTTATCAGTATTCATCACTCCATGAATAAACCCGACCAGTTGCCACTTAGCAATCAGCTCAGCCTGACGTTTGATCACTTCCCGAAGCAGCACAAGATAACGGTTCGGATCAGAATCGGAGTCAGCTTCCGGATAATGTCTTTGCAGCGTGTAATCTGCCAGAGCCTGAAGATCCTTATCAGTGCCCCATGCGGAGACGTATTGAAAGGTACCGACACGCAGATGACTGGCAGCTACACGAGTCAATATGGCCCCCGGCTGCTCGGTCTCACGGAATATAGACTCCCCTGTAGTGACCACGGCCAAGCTGCGGGTGGTAGGAATACCAAGCGCATGCATGGCTTCACTGATGATATATTCGCGAAGCATTGGCCCGAGCGCTGCCCGTCCATCGCCTCCGCGGGAGTATGGCGTTCTTCCTGCACCCTTAAGCTGAATATCAAATCTCTCGCCTTCTGGTGTAATCTGTTCACCAAGAAGCACAGCCCTTCCGTCACCTAACCTGTTAAAGTGTCCGAATTGATGCCCTGCATAAGCTTGGGCAAGTGAATCAGCACCTTCAGGAATTTCATTGCCTGCCAGCACTGCAGCCCCATCATCGCTACGCAGCGTCAGACCCTTCAACCCAAGAGATGCTGCCAAGGTTTCATTGAAAATCACCAGCTTCGGCAGTCGTACAGAATCCGGTTTGAGCCTTGTATATAGCGATTCGGGAAGAGAAACATAACTGTTGTCGAAATTCCATCCTGCATCAATTTTCTTCGTCATAATATCTCCTTTATCCGAAATTTATTGTTCACAAAGCATTTTCTCTGATCTCATTTAATTCTGCTGGATTAAAAACACCTGCATGATACAGGTTGAAAAATTCCTCCGAAACACTTTGATCAAAAATAATCATGTCATCCGTATTTACGGTGACTCTAATCCCATTATCATATAATTTTCTAATAGGATGCAGGTTATAATCTGCTGCCCTGCAAAGTACAACATTACTTGTCGGACATATATTAAGCTGAATTTTATGATCACATAACCAATTCATAATGCTTTGCGAGCTGGCAGCAGCTATGCCGTGTTGAACTTGATCGAGCTCAAGTTCTTCTACAGCCTCTTTGACTAATTCAGCTGATCCAAATTCGCCTACATGCGCTTTTAGCAGCAATCCCTTATCTTTCGCTTTTCTGTATACTTTTTTGAAGGAAGGAACAGCAAATTCATCGCCAAACATATCCAACGATTGGAAATAATCCTGAGCGAAATATTGATCTAACTTTTCATTTATCTCATCAATAGGAGTATAGGATAAGAATGCAATTTCCGGTACAAAAGTAACATCTGGAGCAACGCTTTGATGAATCCTTTTTAATGCTTTAACCAAATCCTCAATGGATTGATCATAAAAAGCCTCTTCTCCTATTGAAACGCTCATATGAAGCAGCTGTACACCATCCAACTTTGCCTGCATAAATGCGGCTTCGAGTCGTTTTTCATACCCTAATCTTCCCTGAAATAATGGTTTTATGTATTGCGCATTCCATTGATTCATTTCGCCCAGGTCATTAAACTTCGGACAATCAGGTATTTTCACCCCGGCCCATTCTTCGATATACTTCTTATTACCGCCTCTTGGAAGATGGTTGTGCAAATCCCCTTTTGGTATTTTTCTCATCTCAGCCAAATCATTACTTTCCAACGCTTTACAAAATCTCTCCTTCATCCAGCACCTCCTGAATATTTGATAGGAAATCGTCTGTAATTCAGCTTATATCGCTAAAATTCCTTGTATGTAGCCGGTCAGCTCTTGTGCCGCTTGCTTATGGGCCAAAACCCCCGGATGGCTTCTTGCACCTATAGTTTCATTCGTCATATTCGGAAGTTGAAATACAGAAACCTTCTTGTCGCCTGTTCTCTTGGCATAACGGTCTACACCCCGATGAATCGCCGGCATCATCGGGATGCCCAGCATTCCATAGGCCCAGATGATGTGCGCAGTTTTATTATTAGTTCTGAGCTTCAGAAGAAATTTCTCAACAGCCAACTCGAATGCCGCCAAATCCGCTTCATTATAAGTCCCGTCATCATTTAGCCGTTGATTATGAATCTTCCCGCTAACTTCATCTTGCCATCCCGGAGAATGAAAAGCACCGTCATCATTGGTTCCGAGATTAACCACCACCACATCCGGCTGCCAAGAATCAAAATCGTTTGCTGAAAAAGCTCCTAACGCTGTATTCTTCGCACCGGCAAGCAGCCCGCACACCTGCTCGTAGGTTTCAGGAAGATTGGCATGCGGATTATTATCCCAGCTAGTAAGCACTCCCCATCCGCTTTGCGAAATAACCCGATATTCTGCGTTCAAAGCGTCAGCCGTCATTGACGTATAATTATGTATTGCGCTGAACCACATCGGGATCCAGTCTTCTTCACTTTTGGCTCCGACGACGCCTTCCCCGGAAGTAATGCTGTCGCCAATAAACTCGAATTTATAGGGCTTAGCTTCAACAGGCACGAATTCCCCATCCGTCTTCACGGCGTGGATTTGCATGTAGCAGCCCGGATCTCCGCTCATAGCCTGCACATCTTTTACAATCCGCACATTCTTCACAGCATTCGCATTCATCCCTCTGAACACACAGACCCAGTACCTTCCGGCGGTTAACATTTGTCTGCTTACAGGTACAGAGTTGATGATTATACTGATCCAAGGCTCGTACTGATCATATCCGGACTCCACTTCAATCCAGAGCTCCGAAGCCTTTACGTTGAATTCAACCGCACTTCCTGTCCAGAACAAGGTTACCGGATCCAGGCAGCCTGTTGTTCTGCCATGAACCTTCAAATGTTCGATCCCGGAACATGGATATATCTGCAATGCTTCATTTCTGTGCATCAAATTCCCTCCAATTTATGGTTTTAACCCACAGGAGATCTGTAAACTTCTCTACATCCATTGATACATCATAACAATGGAGGAGATCAGGTTAGTCAGCCCATGCAGGACCCAACCTGGTATAATCGAGCCGGCAGATAACTTCTCGTCCAACAGTCCGATGCTCCAGCCCACAAAGCCTGCAAGAACCATTACAACTACAGAATGAAATAATCCGGCACTACTGTATAACATAACAGCATGTACGGCACCAAACAATAGAGCCTGGGCACTGTTCCCAATTGCAAATCCGAACTTCGAGCTTAGCCGTTTGCCAATGAATCCGCGGAATAAAATCTCTTCGGACAAACTCGTCTGCACCCATGAATAGATCAATGCCGGAAGCAGACCCTCAAGACCTGTACCGTAAAACTGCGAGCTGGCCAAAGTATTCTTATCCAGCATATAGATTGTAGTAAGCATTCCCAAGCTGGTGAATATAGTCACTGTAAGGATGAAGCATAGGATGAACTGCTTCCTGGAAACTAATTGAGGTTTCTTCCAGCCAATCCACTTTACAAACGATGATGTCCTTCTGCTTGTAAAGAACCAGTATACATAGGGAATAGAGGTGAATAAGATGAGCTGAAGGACTGCACTGATGAGCAATGACAATGTCAACGGAATAACCTCCTTAAAATAAAGAACAGCCTCACTTTATCATGGACTGCTTCTCTGAAACGGGAGGAGACCGTAACTTGCCCGGTTGATGGAGTAATTGGCATCTGATAGCTACCCGTGCACTGGCAATACCGCCAGCATCATGAACTGCTGATCCTCATATCTGAAAGTGACACTTCCTTGAAGCTGCTGAACGGCATACTCAATACTTTCGATTCCGAACCCTTTGCTGCCTAAGTTCCGCTTGCTGGATAAAAAGGAGCCATGTCCGTCCTCCGTAAGCAGGGATGCGGGATTCTTCAGGGAAATCACCAATAATCCGTCGCTAAAAATCACTTCCAGCTCAATTGAATACTGCCCTGGCTGGGGTAATCTCTGAACCCCTTCAATCGCATTGTCGAGGGCATTGCCAAGGATGATCGCAATATTCACCTCTTTGCCTGCAAGCGACAAGTCCTGAGGAATGCGAAAATGAGATTGCATTGCAACCTTATTCAGTTCAGCTATAGCGAACTTCTCGTTATAGATCGCATCAATAGCTATGTTTCCAGAAGAGATAAATTTTTCACCCGGCCTATGCTTCAAAGCAACCTCCGCAACATAAGCGCTGGCTTCTTGTACAGCTCCTGCTTCCAGCAGAGAATGAATGAGGAGCAGAACATGATTCAGATCATGGCGCAAGCGCTTTGCTTCTTGATTCTCTTTCAGTTTACCTGTGTATTCCGTCACTTGCTGCTCCAGCACATGATTATGGAATTCTACCTGCATCCGTCTCATTAACTTATGGTACATAAACATTACAGCAATGTTAATGACAAGAATACCTAACAGGATGATGACAAATTCAAGCGGGATATTGGAAGGCTTGAACCCATCCCCTCTTATATTCACAATAATAATGAGCAAAGAGCCCGCCGAAACAAGATTCAGCACAGCCCAATCCTGATTCGACAGTAACGTTGTGTTGTCAACTTGGAATAGCCGCAACAATAGCAGGCATAACATGATGCTTAGCAAAATAACAACGATGAAACTGAAAGACAGCCACAGGAAATTGGCGTTATCCATTCGCTCGGGATCGAGCGGGATATACTGAACCCCATACCACACCAGCATTTCAATAACAACTGTAAATACCGTATAGAAACTGCTGAAGAACAGCTTTTGCAGCACACTGCCGCGAAAATAAACGATCGTAATCAGACCATACACTAGGAGGTGAAGGACAACCGAAACAACCGGCGGCAAGCTGGCTGCGGTAAGTGATTTAACCATATAAACGAGAATAAGGCAGCCTACGAATGACTTCTTGCTCCTGTTCAGGATTAGAAATTTCTTTAGAAAAATATAGAATGCAAACCCCTGCGGGGCATAAATAATGATGAGCATTAACACACCGAGCAAAAAGTAGGGACTATTCTCCTGAATGAAAGACATCTATCTAAGAAGCCTCTTTTCTATAAAGGCATGGTACGACCGTAAAGAATCAGAGCTTCTACTGCGGCTGACAGGAAGTTCTACTCCGTTCTTCAATTGAATAAGCTCTTTACTTAAAGACCGGACATAGAGCCAATTTACAAGGTATCCCGTATGTACGCGACAAAAATCATGCGGCCAGAGCCGTCCCTCCAACTCCCCCAATTTGCCGTAATATGAATAAGTAGCGTTTTCAGTACACAGGACCAATTTTTTTCCCCGTTCTACCGTGATGTACATAATGTCATCTACTTTTAAATTATAGTCCATATGATGGATTGAGAATGACAGCACATTGCTTCTTTGCATGCATTGCTGGACGGCCTTGACTGTCGCGGCCTGCAGTTCATGTTCATCAATGGGTTTCAGCAAATAACGGAACGGATGAACCTCAAAGCTTCTTCTCATATAACTGGTGTGACTGGTGACATAGATGATTAACACCCCGGCATCTTCTAGCCGGATCTTCTCTGCGACTTCTATGCCGTTATACCCGGGCATCTCTATATCCAGATAAACAATATCGTAAGCAGTAGAGCTCATGGCCGTAAGCAGGGATTGACCTGACTCAAAGATCTCAATGGTGCCAGTTATCCCCTGCAGGTTCATCAGCAGCTTCATTAGCAATTCTTCCAATCTTGAGGCCTCTGTCCTCTGATCGTCACAAATGGCAATGTGAAGATTCATAATATGTATCCCTCCAAGTGAACGTATTCTATCATATTATCAAATGGAAAAATATGAAGATCAAGTGTGATAAAAAGCGCAGATAACATTCCTATATAGGAATATCCTGTATAGGAGGAAGGTGGTCCACACGAAAACATCAGGTGGTTTCTTGATCTCTCAGATCAAACAGCTCCAAGGCAGAGCTTTTGAAAAAATGTTGAAAGAAAGCGGTGTGGACGCGTTTAACGGCGCACAAGGAAGGATTTTGTATGTGCTGTGGGAACACGAGAGGCTTACGATTTCCGAGATTGGCCGGCTTACCTCGCTTGCAAATACTTCTTTGACTAGCATGCTTGATAGAATGGAAGAAGGGGGGCTTATTGTTCGAATTCCAGACAACCATAACCGCAGGCAAACTTTCATAACGATTACTGAACAGGCCAAAGCATACCGTGAGGCTTACGATCTCGTATCTGAACAAATGAATACTTTGTTCTATCAAGGATTCACAGAATCAGAAGTTACTGCATTCGAGAAAATGCTGAGCAGAATTGTTGATAATTTGAAATGATGAATTGGAGGAACCCGAAATGGAGCAGCAAACTAAAGACGCTATCCTCAAATTAATTGAAAATAGCCGTGATGCCATTGCATGTTCAATTGACAGTGACGGATTTCCAAACGCCAAAAATATGTTCAAGCTCAAACATGAAGGCCTAAAGACCTTCTGGTTCTCGACAAACACGTCTGCAATCCGCACCAGCCAATGGATGCACAACTCCAAATCTTGCATTTATTTTCTCGACGCCGAGGACTTTCACGGATTGATGCTTACAGGGCATATGAAGGTATTCCTTGATGATGAAACGAAGCAGAACTTCTGGAAAGAAGGCGACGAACAATATTATCCGCTTGGGCCAACCGATCCGGATTATTGCATGCTGTGTTTTACGGCAGAGAAAGGGAACTATTATCATGGGCTGCAGAAGCATTTGTTCAGCGTAGAGGAATTGCAGGAATATAATCCTCATGCCTTATAAGCCGTGCCCGGCACGAAAGTTACGAAACCATTCCGTATCGGGCAACTATATAGATTGAACTTATAATTCTTCTATTTCGGGATTGGCCGTGACTACAGAGAATATTTGGACTTCCGGCCGCTGTTAGGTTTGGATTTCCTGAATTTAACCGCGATTTGCGGTAGAAATCCAAACCTAAAGGCGAACACTATCGCTCCTCCAGTTCCAAAATTCCCCTCCGCCACTTTTCCCTAAATGTAATTCTCAAGTTCAATCTATATAGCCTAATTATTAGATCTCTTTTTAACGGTTACGTACGACGCATATATGCACGCACGGTGATGGGAGCGAAGATCGCTACGATTACAGCCGCTCCGACGAGGGAGAAGATAAGATCTGTGCCCATCGTCCCCGAGTTGACCAGCTCCCGGACGGCTGTCACCAGATGCGAAATCGGGTTAATATTCACGAACCACTGGAGCCAGTCCGGCATGGTATTGACCGGCACAAAAGCATTGGAAAGAAAGGTGAGCGGGAACAGCACAATCATGGATATCCCCTGCACACTTGAAGCCGTACGCGCTATTACGCCGAAGAAGGCAAAAATCCAGCTGATCGCCCAGGAACATCCGATCACGAGGAGCGCTGCGATTGCTACATGCCCGATCCCGCCTTCGGGACGAAAGCCCAGAAGATATCCCATGACAAAAGTAAGCACAGTCGCTATGGTGTACCGGACGGTGTCGGCAAGCAATGCTCCTGCGAGCGGGGCAATCCGCGAGATCGGCAGTGACTTGAACCGGTCAAACACTCCCTTTTCCATATCCTCCCTGAGCTGAACGCCTGTAACTATGGAAGTCGTAATAACTGTCTGTACGAGAATGCCGGGGATGATGACCGGCAAATAATTATGCACATCTCCAGAGATCGCACCGCCAAAGATATAAGTGAACATCAGCGTGAAAATGATAGGCTGAAACGTGACATCAAACAACTGCTCGGGTGTGCGCTTGATTTTCAGCAACCCCCGATAGGCCATTGTGAGTGAATTGCGTACCGATTGGCTAAAGCTCGAATGATTTTTCAGCTTTCGTTCGGCACCCGGTTTAATGATTGTACTCATACTTTTGCCCCTCCTCTTTGTTCGATTTGCCGGACGCCTGAACCGCGTCCTCCTGTACACCATGGCCCGTGAGCGTCAGAAATACCTCGTCCAGCGTTGGCTTCTGCACACTTAATTCGGCAAGCGGAATACCTGCTTCGCGCAGCGCGATCAAAAGATCGGTAACACGGTCGGCGTTGCCCATAGGTGCAGTGATTTTCGCCACTTCCGCCGAAAGACTGGACGGGACCTGAAGCACCTGTTGCACAAGCCGGCGGGCATTCGTGAGATCTTGCGGATTCTGAACCTTTAAATGCAGCGACGAGCTTCCGACAGAGGATTTCAGTTCATCTACGGTGCCCTCTGCAACCACACGGCCATGATCGATAACCGCAATCCGGTCGGCCAGTTGATCAGCCTCTTCAAGGTATTGCGTGGTTAGCAATACGGTTGAACCCGACTTCACCAGCCGCCGGATCGTATCCCACATTTGGTTGCGCGTACGCGGGTCCAAACCGGTCGTGGGTTCATCCAGGAAAATGAGCGGTGGCTGCGCAATCAGACTTGCGGCCAAATCCAGCCTCCGGCGCATACCGCCGGAGAAATTTTTGAGCGGGCGTTTCGCCGCTTCGGTGAGTCCGAATTCCTCCAGCAACTCCGCTGCCTTATGACGCGCCTCGGCACGTCCCAGTCCGAGCAAGCGGGAGAATATAACCAGATTCTCTGTCGCACTGAGCGACTCATCGACTGAAGCGTACTGGCCGGTCACCCCGATCAGCTGACGCACAATCTGCGGTTCCTTTACCACATCATGTCCGAAGATCCTCGCCGAACCTGCATCCGGTCTTAGTAAGGTCGCCAGCATTCGGATGGCTGTAGTCTTCCCCGCTCCATTCGGACCCAGCACACCGTAGATCGAACCGGTCCCCACTTTCAGATCCACACCGTCCACCGCCCGATTGTCTCCAAAGACTTTGACAAGCCCCTGCGCTTCAATGGCCCATTCGCCGTGGTGTGGTGCTGTTTTCGTTGATTGATTCATTTGCAATTCCTCCTAAACAACTGAATTTATAAGGATGGTAAGCTCCTTATTTAAACTGAATATAAACCTGCTATGTATTTCCTCAGTGCTGCTTTATTATAATCCCGCACCTGCTGGGATCTTAACGGTCTGTGAGATGATTTAAATCTCGGCCTCGGGATGGATAAACCAAAAAAGCCGATCCTCTCGGACCGGCCAATAATCACTTTTTTCAGGAAAGTTTCAACCCTATATAGATTGAACATGAGAATTACATGTAGGGAAAAGTGGCGGAGGGGAATTTTGGAACTGGAGGAGCGATAGCGTCCGCCTGAAAGTTTTCCGCAGGAAAGCTCGCTTCGGAAGCATGGGCAAGGTTTGGATTTCTACCGCGATTCGCGGTTAAATTCAGAAAATCCAAACCTAACAGCGGCCGGAAGTCCAAATATTCTCTGGAGTCACGGCACACCCCAAAATAGAAGAATTATAAGTTCAATTTTTATAGTCATTTTCATCCGAATCGCTGAACAGCTCACTCAGAACACTCTTTCTATTTTCGAGAAACCGTCTTGTGATCATGTAATGCATCGTCTCTTCATAACGAATTTCTCCAACAGGATCTTCATCGAAATTCAGAATCTGGGCATCCGGATAACCGAGAAGAATCGGCGAATGTGTAGCTATGATGAACTGGGCTTCATGTTCCAGATCCTTAATAATACGGAGTAAGGCCAATTGCCGTGCTGGCGAAAGAGCCGCCTCCGGTTCGTCGAGTAAATAAATCGCCTTTTTGCCGAAACGATGATTAAAGAGTGCCAGAAACGCCTCACCATGGGATTGCTCGTGCAACGAGCGCCCACCATAATACTGCAAGCTCTGAGGCATAGTATCCAGATGAGAGGCAAAGTGATAAAAGGTCTCTGCCCTAAGAAAAAAGCCGTTTGTAACTTTGGGCAGCCATGATAGGCGAATATGATCTCCCAGAGCTGAGTGGGAAGCATCCACCTCGTAGAGGTTGTTCTTGCTGCCTCCTGCTGTATTAAACCCGCATTGATAGGCCATGGCCTCCAGAAGGGTTGATTTGCCCGAACCGTTTTCTCCCACAAAGAAGGAAACGTTTGATTTGAATTCGATGGTGCTGAGGTTCTTTAAAGCTGTAATGGAAAACGGATAACGGCTATGGTCCATTTCATGTTTCCTCAAAATTTCAAGACTGCGCAAGAACAAGGTACCCTCTCCCCACCATTTTTCTGCAATTGTTCCATCGTTGTTCTTACCATACACCTGCGGAATGTTTGATCTTCCGGCCGCTGTAGTCGTAAGAATTTCTTGATTTCGTTCCGCTGTTCGCGGCTAAACGTCTATTCAGTCTCAGTGCGCTGCCGGAACGCCAGCCGCCGAAACTGAATGAAGATAAACAGAGCGGTCAGCATCACGACAATTCCTGAACCGAGGAACCATAGCTGCACGCCGTATTCATCCACCACGGGTCCTGCCAACAGAAGTCCAATCGGTGAAGATAGCATCATAATACTGGTCACGAGTGAAATGATGCGGCCCAGCATCTCCGGCTCGAATGAACGCTGAATCATCGCCATGAAGGGGCCATTGAAGAAGGGTGCGGCACTGCCCATGAAGAACGAGAGAACCGCAAAGATCACAAAAGCATTCGGACCAATCAAGCCGCTGATTACACAGGTCAGGCCGATGACCAGCAGACCCAAGCTCATATAGCTAATATCACTCCATTTGGATGAGAACACCGACAGAAGCAATCCTCCCAAAATCATCCCGATGCTGAACACCGCTTCCACCAAGCTGGCACTGTAGCCCCCACGGCCAAAATGAGACAACGTCATATAAGGAAATAGTGTCGCCAGCGGCATAAATGCGATACTGAACACTGCTGTAGCCCCCGTAATCAACACAATGGGTTTTGCTTGAATGAGTGCGTTCCAGCCCAGCCGGAATTCATGGATGAAGGAGGGCACAACGGTTGCCTGCGCTTTGGGCTGATGAATCTTCACCAGGAACAGCATTAGATTCGCAATCAACGCTCCGGCCACATCCAGGAGCAATACCGCCCCAAGCGAAGTCGCCGAATATACCGCTATCCCAAGCGCTGGACCCATTACATTCGAGAAAGAGAAGACCATCTGCTGCCAACCCGCGACTCTTGTCAGCTCCTCTTCCGGTGCAATTAGTGGAACGGCCGCCTGGAACGCCGGGGCATGAAAGGCCGAAGCCGCCGAACGCAAGCTCAGAATGATATAGACGAAGCCGAGTCCCGGCTCCCCCCACATGAAATAGAACCCTAAGATCAGACTGAAGAGCGCAATTGCGCTATCCGCAATAATCATCGTTAATTTACGGTTCCAGCGGTCCAGCCAGACCCCTACGAAGGGACCCAGGACAGCTTGCGGCAAGAACGCAGCCAATCCGGCAATCATCAAAACTGCGGCTGACCCTGTCGTTTCCGTCAAATGCCAGATTACCGCGAATTGAACCATCGAACTCGTGAGTATAGAGAATATCTGTCCGCTAAAAATAAGCGCGAATGTTTTTTTCCATTGTTGTTGCATAAGGTCATCTCCTTTGATTGAAAACACAAATAAACTCACTCCATTAGCATAGGCACACTGAAACAGGCGCATAACAAATAAACTCATTCCCTTGTCTCAAAAAATGGGCGAGTTCACCAGTCTTGCACCTCCAATTACCGTAAACGTATGGAATGGGTCACAAGGAGCACCTCCTGAAAAATTATGTTTATTATAACATCGCCTATCCTCCATGAGCCAGTTTCAATTGTTCGTTTACGAAGAATTCGATCTATCCCCACCACCCAACACCTCAAGCATCATCAAGACACCCAGCCGGAAACCTTGCGTGTATGACGCAGCAGCATAAATGGATGTAGTTTGACCCAGCAAATCTATTAATTCCTCCAAAGCATCGAATTCTTCCATCGTGAGTTTCTTTTGATAGGCTTCTATTGTCTTTGAAATCTGCTGATTTAGCAGTTGGTATTCAGGAGTATTGGGATGAATGGACTCGTCTGGACGTATATTACCGTAAAATAAGTTTTCCAATAAGTTACTCATGGTTAAGCCCCTTTCTCTTTCGCCATACTAATACAATCTTAGCGATTATATCGCTAAAAATCAATAGCGACCTAATCGCTAAAGTATGATGAAATTGAGGTGGTCATTATGTATGAGAGAATCAGGGATCTTCGTGAAGACAAGGATTTATCACAAGCACAGGTTGCAGCATATCTCGGTTGTAGTCAACGAATCTACAGTAACTACGAGCGAGGTGACGTAAATATCCCTGTAGTTATTTTGATAAAACTTGCTGATTTGCATCAGACCAGTACTGATTATCTTTTAAACAGAACAAATCATAAAGCTCCTTATCCTAAAAAATAAATAGGATAACTGCAAAAGCTCCCGCAGCATCATGCATTATGCTGTGGGAGCTTTTGTTTTTTAATAACATATCCTGCCGTTCTAACCCTTTCCCCAATCCTTAACCTCCACCGGTATTGTTGGGATTGTTCGGTCCAATTTTTGGGGCTGCCTTTGCCTTTATGGTATAATTAACCAATTAAATGCTATTACGGAGGTAATAAACATGAAAAAAAACATTTCAGTTGCATTGATTCTCGCAATTTCACTTATCTCTTTGTCAGCTTGTGCAAAAAATAGCCCCACTAAATATGTAGATGCAAATGGAAAAGAATATACATATAGTCTTGAGTTAAGTGGCACAATGCCAAATGCTGAAAAGTCGAGTAAATGGGTTGTTTACACGAATGATGCTGATTTGACATTTGATGAGGCAGCAAAAAGTATATTGAGTTCTAATTCAAATGACTGGATTGATATGCATATTGTTTCAATGGAATAATATAGGACCAAGTGGAAACGGCTTTGCCGTCCCCAAAAGGACGGTATCCGTTTCAGCGAGAAATAGAAGGATAATTTATAGCGTGAAACATATAAATTCTTATATTTCAAAAAAAGCCCGTGATGCAGGAGTTCCTGAATCACGCGGGCTTTTCATGGGTTAAAGCATAATATGCCTTGTCTTCTATTACTCTTTCACGACCAGCTTCAGCGGTGCGGGAATCATCGGCTTCACGGTTTGCCCGTCCAGCACATCCTTCGCAGCTTGAACGGCTAACTGGCCGATTAATTCGGGCTGCTGGGCGATGGTTCCGGTCAGTTTGCCCGCCTCAATGGAATCAAGCGCGTCTTTGTTGCCGTCGAACCCGATTACGGGGATGTTTTTACCTGAGCTCTGGATCGCTTCAATCGCCCCTAGAGCCATCTCGTCATTGTGTGCGAAGACTGCCTGCACGCCAGGATTTCCTTCGATCAGGTTCTCCATGACGGTCAATCCTTTGGTGCGGTCGAAATCGGCGGTTTGCTTTGCAATAACCTCAAGCTGGGTATCCGCGATTTCATGGAATCCCTTACCCCGTTCACGGGTGGCTGATGCGCCCGGCGATCCTTCCAGCTCGATGACCTTCGCACCCTTACCCAGCTTCTGGACGATATATTCAGCCGCCATGGAACCGCCTTTGATGTTGTCCGAAGCGACCAGCGCTTTGACATCTCCTTTATCCGCCGAGCGGTCTAAAGTAATGACTGGGATATCCAGGCTGTTCGCCGACTGGACCGCCGTCGAGATTGCCGATGAATCCACAGGGTTGATCAACAACGCGTCTACCCCTTTTTGTATCAGATCCTCTACATCATTGTTCTGCTTGGCGGAGTCATTCTGCGCATCGATAACCAGGATCTCCACCCCTTGCTTATTCGCCTCGGCCGTCACGCCGTCTTTGAGGGCCACGAAGAAGGGATTGTTCAGGGTTGAGAGAGATAAGCCGATTTTCAAATTTTGCCCGTTGCCTTCATTATTGGGCTTGGCCCATTCCGGGGGCTCCAGGGAGCAGCCAGTCATAAGCAGCAGCAGTATGGACGTCAGGACTAAAGTGATTTTTTTCATAATAGAATCCCCCTTTTATGCGGCTTTCTTGCGGTCAATCAGTACGGCTATCGCAATGACAATCCCTTTGACCACCATTTGGTAGAAAGAAGAAACGCCCAGCAGATTCAGCCCGTTGTTCAGAATTCCGATAATGAGCGCACCGATCAAGGTACCCACAATACGTCCGCGGCCCCCGGTCAAGCTGGTTCCTCCCAGTACAACGGCCGCGATAGCATCCAGCTCATAGGAAGTTCCTGCCGTTGGCTGGGCCGAATTCAACCGGGAAGTCAGAATGGCCCCGGCCAATGCCGACAGCATACCTACCAGTGAATAAATCATTATTTTGATGCGGTCTACCTTAATCCCGGAAATTATTGAAGCTTTCTCATTGCCGCCGATGGCATAAGTCTTGCGGCCGAACGGCGTTTTGTGCAGTACGACCCACAACAGAGCGAACACGATAATCATCGTCACAGCGGGAACAGGAATGCCCAAGAAATACCCGCGGCCAAACAATTGGAACGTCATGCTGTCTCCAAGGCCCGTAATCGGGTTGCCATCCGTATAGACTAGCGTTAATCCCCGGAAGATCGTCATAGTCGCCAAGGTAGCGATGAACGGTGCCATTTTACCCTTGGTAATCATTAGGCCGTTGACCATCCCGATCACTCCACCCAACACACAGCCGCCGATAATCGCCAGTATGGGATTCCAGCCCGCCAACAGCAAGTTGGCCATGAAGGCACTGGAGAGCGCGAGAACGGAACCCACCGATAAGTCAATTCCGCCTGTCAGAATGACAAAGGTCATGCCAAAGGCGATCAGCGCGTTGATCGCAACCTGCCGGAGCAAATTCAGAATATTAAGCGGCTCCAGAAAGCTTGGGTTCAGCATGGACACGATGAGAACAAGAATAAATAACCCCAACAGCGGACCCAACTTCTGTGTAATCTGCCCCACCCGCAAACTCTTCTTTTCTTTGCCATCCGTAATTGTTGTCATCTCTATTGCCCCCCTGTGGCTAATGTCATAATGCTTTCCTGCGTAGCTTCCTGCCGAGAGAGTTCTCCGCCGATCTTCCCTTCATGGACCACTATTATGCGGTCACTCATACCCAGAATCTCTGGCAGTTCAGAGGAGACCATAAGGATCGCAACGCCGCGTTCAGTTAACTCGTTCATGAGCTGATAGATTTCGCGCTTCGCTCCCACGTCGACGCCGCGTGTGGGTTCATCCAGAATCAGCACGCTGAGGCCGATACCAATCCATTTGGCGATGACCACTTTCTGCTGATTGCCTCCTGAGAGCTGACGCGCCAGCGTAGATGAGGACTCTGTCTTGATCTGAAGACGCTGAATGAGCAGGTCCGCGAAATCTTTTTCCTTCTTGTCTATGATTACACCCTTGGGGGCGAAGCTGGATAAATTTGTCATTGCCATATTGTCCCGAATGGAAAAATCAAGAATCAAGCCCTCATCCTTCCGGTCCTCCGTAACGAAGCCGATACCCGCTTGCATTGCATCATGGGGATTGCGGATTGCCACTTGCTTTCCCCGAATCTTCACCTCACCGCTGTCCAGAGTATCCAGTCCGAACAACGCTCTCATGATTTCCGTCCGGCCCGACCCCATCAATCCGGAGAATCCAATAATTTCACCGGCCCGCACCGAGAAGTTAACGTCTTTAAATTTTCCCGTTTTGCAAGCATTCTTCACTTCAAGCACCACTTCTCCGGGCTGGAAGACGCGCTGAGGGAAACGGTCCGTTAATTGACGCCCGACCATTTTCCTAACCACATCGTCAAAATCCGTGTCTGGAATGGCTTGGGTATCTATGGTTTTCCCATCCCGCATGACGGTGATCCGGTCGCATATCGTAAAGATCTCCTCCATCCGGTGCGAAATATAGACGATGGAGACACCTTCTTTTTTGAGGGAGGCAATGACTTCGAATAATTTCTGAATTTCACGTTCGGTCAGTGCAGCCGTGGGTTCGTCCATCACGATAACCTTGGCATGGGTCATGAGCGCCTTGGCAATCTCGATCATCTGTTTCTCCCCGACGGAACATTCCCCAGCCTCCTGGTTCAGTGGAATCGTCACGGAGAGCTTGCGGAACTGTTCGTTTGCTAACGCTTTCATTTCTTTCATATTCAATAGCCCAAGTGAAGAGATTTTTTCCTTCCCGATAAACAGGTTCTCCAGAACCGTCATATCCGGCCATACATTCAGCTCCTGGTGGATAAAGGCGATCCCGCTTCGCTCTGCTTCTCTGGGGTTGGCAAAATAGGTTTCCCGCCCATCAATGTGAATCGTTCCCTGATCCCGCTGATGAAGACCAATCAGAATGTTCATCAGTGTGGATTTGCCGGCGCCATTCTCCCCCATCAGGGCATGAATCTCCCCATCCAGCAGCTCAAAATCTACCCCCGCAAGAACCGGGTTGGTGCCAAAGGACTTATAAATGTCTTTCATTGCAATACGCATATCCCTCGAACCTCCTCCATATCAAAAATAGACGCCGGCTTGCAGGATGCAGTTCGCGTAAGGCTTCGCTTCGCCCGTGCGAACAATCACCTTGGCCTTCTGGGTCAACTGCTTGAATTGCTCATGGGTAAGCGCCTCTATCGGCATTCCCCTGAATTTATCATTCACATATTGCGAGGTTGCCTGATTATTCACGGCCAGTTCCTCGGCCACAATCACCTTTTCGATCACCATATCCTCCGCAATGACATCGACGACCTCTTGAAAGCCGGGGACGCCCAGTTTAAGCGCCAGGTCAATCTTGAGAACGCCGGCCGGAACCGGCAGTCCGATATCTGCAATGACAATCATGTCGGTATGGCCCAGGTCGGCCAGTATTTTGGAAATATGACTGTTCAATATTCCATGTTTCTTCATAATTAAAGACTCTCCTCGACTTCAGCTCTCATGGGCATGCCGCCTTGAGCGCCGAATTTTGTTACGGATAAAGACGCTGCACGATTCGCGAACTTCACGCTGTCCGGGATGGAGCTGCCTTCGGCCAGAGCCACGGCAAATGCGGCGTTGAACGTATCTCCTGCTCCAGTTGTATCTATGGCCTCCACTTTATAAGTGGGCACCAGCACCTCGCGCTCTCCATCGTAATACCGCACGCCGCTGCTGCCCTCCGTTATGAATAGCTTGCCCGGAAACTTCCGTAAAGCTTCTGCTTTATCCATCCCGCTGAACAAAATGGAGCATTCGTGTTCATTCGGCGTCAGATAGGCAGCCTTTTCGATCACCGCTTCACTAAGCGGACGGGCAGGCGCTGGATTGAGCAGCAAGGGCACATTGATTCTCTGGCAGAGGCTGCTAACATACGATACCGTTTCCTCCGGAATTTCCTGCTGCACCAGGACCATATCGGCGCTTCGGATGGCGTTCAGTGCCCGTTCGACCAGAGCAGGTGTGACGTGATCATTGGCACCTTTGACCACGATAATGCTGTTGTCCCCCTCAGCTAAAACGATGTGGGCTGTTCCGCTCTCTGCATGTGTAACCGGTTCCACATTGGTGGTAATAACGCCATTTCTTTTAAAATTGTCCATGATCGCATTGCCGTAAAAATCGTCCCCGATACAGCCGATCATTGTTACCTCAGCACCCAGCCGTGCGGCGGCAACCGCTTGGTTCGCACCCTTGCCTCCCGGAACGGTGGTGAAGCGGTCTCCTAGAACCGTTTCACCAACTTGAGGCCGTTTGGAAGCGGTTACCACCAAATCCATGGAACAGCTTCCAATTACACAAATCTTAGCCATATCTTTCACCCTTTCTTACTGGTTTCCATTCTGCTCCGGGTAGTTTCCCGCTCGATGAAGCTGACCGGCAACTGAATGATCTTATCTTCCACCTGATCCTGCTCAATGAGCTGAATCAATAATCGGGCGGCCTCACTGCCCATGTCACGTGCAGGCTGGCGGATAGTTGATAAAGATGGCGACATCAGACTGCTGAGCGGAATATCGTCAAAGCCGATAATCTGAACGTCCTCCGGCACGGTTTTGCCCAGCCGGTGGGCTTCATGAAGAACCGCTGTGGCCACAATATCATTACTGGCGATCACGCCGTCCGTATCCAAAAACCGCTCAAACAGCTCGGTCGCCCATTGCTCTGCTTCGGTATAGGAAAAGGATGATGTCCGGATCACATTGTAGCTGATCCCCATTTCTTCAAGCGCTTCGGCCGCGCCTTGAAACCGGTCCTGTGCCGGCTTGACATGGGCCGGTCCTTGGATAATGGTAATCCGGCTGCTGCCTCTTGCGACCATTTCCTGTGCGGCGAGACGTCCGCCCTTCCGGCCATCCGCGTAAACGGAGGGACTGTCATTAGAAGTCCGGTCCAGGAAGACGACCGGAATATTCATTTCCAGATAAGCCCCGCTGTCGGGAAAATTCGTTGAAGATATCACGCCTACGACATTATTCTGTACAAAAGTGCGGATATAATCCAGCTCTTTCTCCTCATTCTCGTCACTATTGCCAAAAATAATCCGGTACCCATTCTCTTGCATGTAATCTTCGATGCCACGTGCCAACTGTGGAAAAAAAGGGTTGGTAATATCCGGCAGCAGTAAACCGATTAACTTGGATTTGCGTTTGTATAAAGACCGGGCCACTTCATTGGGGGAATAATTGCTTTGCCGGATCGCCGCCTCTACCTTTTTGCGGGTATCGATGTTGACATAACCTGATTCATTGATCACCCGTGAAACCGTGGCCACCGAAACGCCGGCAATTTTGGCGACATCCTTAATTGTAATCATGGACTGCTCTCACTCCCTCATGTGTAACCGGTTACATGTTTTACATTTACAGATTAGCATATCCCGATTTGATTTACAAGTACCAAAAAAAGGCACTTGCACGAAGCAAGCACCCTCATACTTAGCGCCCCTGTGAAAACGTTCTGGGCGATAGGTCTGGGTTCAAATCCACAACATCACCCAGCCATGTTCGCAACGGCATACCGCAGCAGCTGCTCACGCGTATCTAGCGGAATGTCCTGAGGCTCATCCACCAGAGCATGCGGGTTCACCTCTATCTCTTCTCCAGCTTCTGCCTTTAAACGGGCAATCTCTTTAATGGTAT
This sequence comes from Paenibacillus sp. IHBB 3054, assembly GCF_051594305.1. Classification (NCBI taxonomy): domain Bacteria; kingdom Bacillati; phylum Bacillota; class Bacilli; order Caryophanales; family Paenibacillaceae; genus Paenibacillus; species Paenibacillus sp. IHBB 3054. Next base: position 20,492 of record NZ_JBOFBG010000001.1, read on the forward strand.
CTACAGTACTGGAGTGACTTCCCAGCAAATGAGAGGTTAACCGCTCCGTCAACTCTTGCGGATTCTCCATCTTAAAGCACAGCTTCCCTTCTGTCAGCCGGATCTGCGACTCATACTGATCTCTTTGATCGGTCACGGTCCATCCCGGCCAAGCTGTGCGAATCTGCTGCAACAGAGTCCCCGCATCCGGGGCATACCAGATATCTATCGTTCGTGCCAGCAAATCCAGGTGGAAGCCTTGATCCGGTGTCTCTTTCGGCCATTCGTTTAAGTCTAATTCTGTGCTGCCTTCCGATTTATTAAGCAATTCTACCAGCGAAGGCCCCTGCAATAGATAATCTTCCAGCTCCGATTGTACCGGGTATAGCCGCAGTTCCCCATCCAGATAAACCACGCTTGCCACCGTTCGGACCCAGCCGTCCCTGGATTCAGGCACCAGCGATAATGGTGTAATGGTCCTACTCACTTCACTGATGAGTTCTTCCACCGGATAACCCACATAAGCTGCCATGTCCAATATCCCGGAAGAAGCCCATTCAATGGTCCATCCCGGCCATAAGGGCTGCATCATCTTCAATAGACGCCGGCGCAGCGGAATCTCATAATGCTCGTCCTCTCCGCCGTACCACAATAAATGCCGGTGATCCAAATCCACACATGCACAGCCTTCCGCCCATGCATTGTCCAGCCAACCCTCAGCAGGCTCTTGCTGTTCAATAAAAGCCACGGCCGCTTCCGGCCCCCAGAACAAATCACTTGGAAGAGTAATTGCGCACCAATGGCTGTAGTACAAAGAGTAATTACCTTCCCGAATAATCATGAGATTGGCCCGATGTCCCATACTCTACCTCCTAGTGAATTAATGCAGTTTCTCCGATCTCAACTGCCTCAGCGGTGTTAATTCTTTGTGCACTTTTTCGCTTGATATATTATTCGGCTTAACTACCGCTTTCCCCTCTGAGGTTAATGGAATGGTCCTGAATTGGACGGGAATTTGCGCGCAAAGTTGCTCGGAAAACGTAGCTATAACAGCAGCAGCAAACCGCCCTCCAGCTTAATGATCCTTGGCATAATTCAAACCTAAGCGGTAAGCTTGGTTCAGCAGCATTTCGAAATGACCGGGATTTGAATCCATGGTCTCATATAAGAATTCAACCTTTGAATTGGAAACACCGCAATAATCTGCAATTCCTACATTCAGCAGATGAGTAATCGTTTCATCATAGTTACGCTTTTTCATCTGTTCTTTCGAAACGCCAGCCAAACCTAGCCACAAGACATGCTGATGATGAAGGTGGTTCGAACCGTACGCAAACCCATTGTTCCATACACGGTCAATATACCCCTTTAGCATAGCCGGCAAATGCCACCACCAAAGAGGAAAAATAAATGCCAAAGCATCATGCTCCTTCATCCGTCTTATTTCCATTTCTACTTCAGGGGAAAAGGACTGTTCCGCAACTAACCAATCGGGTTCATCTGCTCCTTTTAAAACAGGGTCAAAACCAATCCCGTGCAAATCCAATATCTCGTAGTCGTGGCCAGCCTCGGCAAGACCTTGTACGAAACGACCAGCCACCTGAAAGGTCAAGGAATCTTTTCTCGGGTGAGAAACAACGATTAATACTTTCATGCTTGTATCTTCACTACCTTTCTCATCAGCTGACTTCTAGCCATGATCAATGGCTGATGCTATTATAAACAGTAGGAAAATGATCTGGAAGTACGCACTTTTAAGTTCTATAGGAAGATACAAGTGCCATAGGAACATGGAAGTACCCTAGCTAGATTCCCTAGAAACTGACCTGAGTAACGGATTGAAGTGATTGGTTGTTCTCAGCAAACCTAGCCTTTTTAACGGAGGATTAAGAGATGACTGAACAGATGAAAAATAGCGTTCAAAAGAAGTATCAAGTTGGAGTGGAAGCGGCTTTAGAAGTAATGGGAGGAAAATGGAAGCCTTTAATTATCTACCATTTGATGACAGGACGGAAACGAACGTCTGAGCTTCGTCGGTTAATACCCGGCATTACTCAAAAAATGCTGACCACTCAGCTCAGAGGCCTGGAAAACGATAAGATCGTTACACGAAAGGTTTATAAGGAGATCCCCCCTAAAGTGGAGTATGAGTTAACGCACTACGGCTGGGGATTAAAACCCGCGCTAGACCATTTATGCTATTGGGGTGAGGATCACCTGGAAAAGATTCATGGAGACAAATCTAAGGTTTTGGAAGAATTCCAAGACTGCTGTATTGAGTGAATTCAAGTTACTACTTAGCCCCCAGTTCATGAGAAAAGAGTGACATAGCCACTGCGGAGAGAGGGGGCCTCCGATCAATCTTTAAAGGCGAACACTAACGTCTTTCCAGCCTCCCTCTCCCCTCCGTCTCTGTTACGTTTGCCAGCCAACCTAAGTAGTAATGTTCATCCAGCTTATCGAGACATATTTTATTCCTACCCGCATTCTTCAGCAATTTGCGTAAAAAAGACCCTTTCCGGGAAGAGTCTGGTTGGATAAATAGGGGGGGACAGCCGGAAGGATCATACTTGATTCTCCAATTTGTCTTTTACTCGTTCAATAAAATTAAGCAAGTGCGACTGCTCTCTTCGATCTGCTATCATCGAATCCATTACTTCTACCGTCACATCTTGACCTCCAGTGAAATTCGTAAACAGCGAACCAATGGTATAAATCGGCCCCCACGGTATGCCCCACCATCCGAACAATACACTAATTAACGTGAATTTGAGCCCTCTGCCAACTGCACTCATTCTTGGTTCTATGTAATAGATTGAAGAACTCCTCCGGAAGGTCATGAAGATGATGGAAATACAATATGTATACACAACAAATTTCCCGCCTTGTTCAACCTCCTGCTCTAATGTTTCCCAAGGGAGTCCCCCCAGGCCAATAATATTCATCTTACAATTCCCTCCATATGTATGTATAGTTGCAATATTCTTTTGCAGAGTGATTGTAACATAGATTCCACAATTTGTAATCGAACAATAGTCACCTTCCTAACTAAAGAAAACCACGCCATTTCGGCATGATTTCCTTTTCGAACTATGCAGACTGAACTGTCATCATTCTTCACGGTCAATGTAAATGGTTTGATTGTTACCGTCTTAGGTGTAGCGGCAAACGGAGCATACAATTCATTAACGTGATACGAAGTTTCCGGTTTGCTGTTGAAGTACCCGAACTCAAACTGATGAATGATAATTTCGTAGGAATGCTTGTCTCCTGCTTTGACTGCTTCGACAGCCTTCTCGATCATTTTCTTCCTATCATCCTCTTCCCCGGGGATGGTTGGCTGCACAATCTCACCTCCTTCCGTATGTTTACCTATATAACAATCCCGAAACATGATATTGTGACACGATCAGGTGATTTCTTCTATTTCTTTCAAGGCTTACGAAAAAGACCCTTCCAGTGAAGAGTCTAATTAGGATCTTATGTTCACAGCAAATTATCTTCATACACCGTAATGTATAACATATTTCTGTGCAGCAATCGCCTTCCTTAATAATGTCATTAAATCTGTTAGTTCCATTGATGCGGCTGATCTTCTATCTTTTGCAACAATGCTATAGAAAGCTTCTAATGATTCAGGCGGAATTAACGTGACTCCCCACCTCGCAAGCGCAAAATCCGGTCTGCTATGGGAGTGGAAGTAGGTTCTAATTAAAGTCAGTTCACTCCACCAGTCATTCAGGATATCATCATCGATGGCTACACAGTTATATTTCTCAGGTTCATAATCTGAATAATCCTTATCTTTCTCAAAATCATCTATGATACCGAATTCCGCCACGCAAGGCATAGGACTACCTCCTTTTCAAATCTCCCTAATGCTCAGATTCCGCCATTTGCCACATTCGCTCTACGATCAAACCTATTTCGCGAAGCACAGAATCACTCCGTTTATCTTTCGGATACCCAAAATACAGATCAATCTCAAGATCAATACCGTTCCAGATCTGCAGCTTATTGTCCTCGGCAAAACGCATTGCAATCGGCTCCGCCAGCAGCGAGCAGCCGGTCTCCCGCCCGACCAAATCCCCGATCAGCGATTCGTCATCGACATACATGATTTTGAGCGGAAGCAGATTCTGCTGCAGGAAATAATTAATGGATTGTTTATAGAAGGGACAACCCTGTGTCGTCCAGATCCATGGCTTCTGAGCAAAATACTCCAACGTTAACTCCCCTTCAGGTATAGACCAGCTGTTAGGATAGACAACAACCATCCTGAAGGAATACAGTTTGATCGAATGTACGGACGGATGTCCGGCAGTTCCATAGTAAAAACCCGCGCTTATCCGGGAGCTGGTCACATCCTTAAAGAAATCTTCACTTTTGCTATCCATAAAATGCAGCTCCACTTGCGGCAAACTCTCCGAGATAGACTCAATCAATGGTTTGATTTGAAGAACCTGCCCATCTGTATTCAATCCAATCCGAATAGGTTCCGTTGAATTTGTCAGCAAATCACTTGCTTTATAGTGGAAATCGTCAATCGATGCAAGTATTTTCTGCGCTTCCGGCAGTAGCTGTGAACCTTTTTCCGTAAGGACCATCCCTCTGGAGGTTCGGTAAAAAAGTGCAAAACCCAGCTCGTTCTCCAGAGCTTTCAGCTGCGCGCTTGTTGCCGGTTGGCTCGTTTTGAGCTGTACTGCCGCTTCGGTTAAGTTGCCTGTCCGGGCGATCTCGACAAAGCTCTTTAATTGGTACAGTTCCATAGCTCTCCCCCCTAGTTCCGTTAAATAAACCATCCGTTTTTCCGATGGACTTCATCCGAACATACAATTGGACGGCATGATTCGGATGAACTATAGTAACTCCAGAATGACTGACAAGGAGTGTGCAATTATGTCTCTATTCATTGCCATGTGCTTTTTTTCATTAACCATGTCGATTTCTCCAGGTCCGGTGAACATGACAATTCTGTCTACGGGAGTCAATTACGGATTCAAGCGCTCTATCCCGTTGGTGTCCGGCGCAACTGTCGGCTTTACGCTCTTGCTAATCGCCGTTGGACTTGGAATATCCAATCTCGTAGCCCAAGCTCCGGTATTCTATCAGTTGCTAAGATACGCGGGCACAGGGTACATGAGTTATATTGGCTACAAAATAATGGTATCCCGTCCAGAGATCGAATTCAAGGAGGAGCGGCTCCCTCATTACCGTCATGGCTTGCTCATGCAGTGGCTTAATCCCAAGGCTTGGATCGCTTGCCTTTCCGGTGTTTCGGCCTTTGGGTTAAATGATTCCTATTCTTCCCTGCTTGTTTTTGTATGTATCTATTTCCTGATTTGCTATCTTTCGCTTACCGCCTGGGCCCTTCTGGGCTCAAAACTGCAATTTCTCACCAAAGTGAAGAACGGGATCAAAGTGTTTAACCTGGTAATGGGAGGATCATTGATTATAGTAGCAGTTTATCTGATGTTCACGAAATAGCATGGCTGCAACTTTTAACACTTCAGCCCTCATATATACTTCTTTACCTTGTTAAGAGAATTATACTTGATTAATGAAATCCAGTAATTGACACGTATTTTACATAATAAGGTTGCTATTCTCATAAATCCTTCTTCCAATCTAGTTGATTTCGAGCGCTTCCATGTAATAGAATGGACTAATTAAAAAGAAAAGGATGCGCATAACCGATGCGGTTGAAGAAACCACGTACACTCAGTAAAAGATCCATATTATTTTTCTCTCTGATCATGCTTGCCAAAAGTTATTTTGCTTGGTATTACTTGTTTGAAGACGGGCCAACCTGGACTACATGGTTCAAAGAAATTCCTTTTGTGCTATTGATCTTCTGCTTGATCGAATGGTTCGCTACGAAACGTAAAATAGCCATCTACATGTTTGTGAATTTGCTCATTACTGTTTTGTTCTTCTCTCTGATTGTATATCATAATCATTTTGGTATTATTGCTACTTCTCAGGTCATCGGCCAGGCGAAACAGGTGGGAGCCGTGAAGAAAAGTATTTTTTCGGTCATGCACCCTCAATATATGCTTATTTTTCTGGATATCATTATCATTAGTTTTGTTATGTTTAGCCGAAAGAAAGCAGTCGCCTGGAAAAAAGCCATGTCACGCCGAAGTAACCGCAAAGTGGTGGCTGCCTTGTTCTGTGTTTCTTTCGCGATCTGTGTAATGAATATTTTTCCGAATCAGGCCAGTATGAATGAAACCATCCAGGCTGAGCAAATGGGAATTCTCAACTATGAAGCCTACGCCCTGCTTGCGGAGCGTGAAGAAGAGCTTATTGAGCTATCTAAAATTAATCAATCTGTCATTGATCAAACGAAAGGCATTGAGGCTCAATCTAATCCGCTCTTATTCGGAGCCGCCAAAGGAAAGAACCTGATTATTATTCAAATGGAGTCTTTTCAGAACTTCCTGATTAACTTGTCGATTGACGGGCAGGAAATCACTCCGAATCTGAACAAGCTTGCCGCCGGGAATTTCTATTTCCCCCGTTTCTACCAGCAGGTTGGACAAGGCAACACTTCCGATGCTGAATTTATCGTGAACACTTCCTTTTATGTGCCACCGAATGGTCCAGCTGCTGATATATATGCTCCCAAAGAGCTTCCAAGCTTACCTAAGCTGCTGCAGGCGCAGGGTTATGATACGGCAACCTTCCATACGAATGAAGTTGACTTTTGGAACCGCGGGGAGCTTTATGAGGCATTAGGATTCGACCGCTTTTATGACAAATCTTACTTCGGTGAAGATGACACCGTCTTCTACGGGGCGTCGGATGAAGTTCTTTACAAGAAGACATCGCAAGAGCTGGCCCGAATGGACCAAAGCGCTCAACCTTTCTATTCACATGTAATCTCCATGTCCTCTCATAATCCGTTCTCGATTCCGGAAAGCAAATACAAAATGACATTGCCGGAGCGATTCGAAGGAACGCTCGTTGGCGATTATATTCGTGCTCAGAATTACGCGGATTACGCGCTTGGACAGTTTATCGACGAACTAAAGCAGAACGGCGTATGGGATAACAGCTTAATCGCATTATATGGTGATCATCGGGGACTTCCTATTTTCTCACTTAAGGATGAGGATAAAGTCTTACTTGAGGAAATTCTGAACCATGAATATACGGAACGCGATTTGATTAATATTCCGTTAATCATAGCTTCTAAGGGGATTACGACTCCCACCGTAAAGGATCAATTAGGCGGACAGGTTGATATTTTACCTACAGTATCCAATTTATTAGGGGTAACCCTAGATAACCATATTCATTTTGGACAGGATCTGTTAAATGAATCCGCCTATAACTTGCTGCCTCAACGTTATTATTTACCTACCGGATCTTTCGTGAATAACGAAGAGCTTTTCTTATCCGGCAGCGGCTTTGAAGATGGTCAACATTATACTTTATCCGGAGACGGCGCTAAACCGCTTCAATCCACAGAAGATGAGTTCAATCGTGCCCTGGAGCTCCTCCAGCTGTCAGACAGTTATGTGACGCAATTACCTGATAGAGAAGTTGCCGAAGTAGAACAGTAGGCACAGCCCTCACGGCAAGGACAGCACTACATAGCTCATTCAACCCCACCGTTATTAAACGGTGGTTTTTTTTGTAGGCACTTAACCCAATCAGCTGAATAATATGTCTTGAAAAGACAAATTAACGGATGAATGAGGGAAGCCTAATGGAACATTGGATTAGAGTAGAACCGCAGGTGAATGTATATGTAAATGATATCAACCCGCTAGGCAGGAAAACGATATTGTTCATCCATGGCTGGCCTGCGAACCACAAGATGTTTGAATATCAGTACAATCGTCTGGTGCCCATGGGATATCGCTGTATCGGAATGGATACGCGGGGATTCGGCAATTCGGATAAACCTCTGAGCGGATACGACTACAATCGGTTAGCGGATGATATCCGGTGTGTTATCGGCGCTTTAGGGCTTCGGGACATTACACTCGCGGGACACTCCACCGGAGGAGCTGTAACTATTCGTTATATGGCCCGCCACAACGGGTATGGGGTGTCCAAACTTGCGCTTTTCGCCTCGGCTGCTCCCAGCCTGATTCAGCGGCCCGGTTTTCCTTATGGAACCACAAAAGAAGCTATAGATCAGATCATTCAAGCGACCTATCAGGATCGGCCCAAGATGCTGCGTGACTTCGGAGAACAATTCTTCTATCAAAAAGTATCGCAGCCGTTCTCGGACTGGTTCTTCCAATTAGGACTGCAGGCAGCAAGCTGGTCCACTATAGCCGTCTCCAACGCCTGGCTCGCCGAAGTATTATTTCAGGATCTCCCCAAAATACAGGTCCCTACTTTGATTCTTCATGGCATCCATGATCAAGTTTGTTACTACCCTTTGGCTGTGGTGCAGCATCAAGGGATAAAGAATTCTGTGCTTGTGCCATTCGAGAATAGCGGCCACGGATTATTCTATGACGAGCGCGAAAAATTCAACCGGGAACTGTCCAGGTTTGTCGGGTAGCCTAGATAGGAAAGAAGGGCGGGATGCAGATGGGCAGCAATAAGGGTTATGAGCAATGGGCGGTTTTTCTGGCTGCTGTCTGCGGACAGACCTATGCGCAATTTTCGAATACGGATGGTTCGTTCGCCGTGCCGGCGAATTATTCGGTCAGTCAAGTAATCAAGGCGAAATCCTTGGGCCATGTATGGGAAAACTTCGGGTTTATTATGGAATCTCCACAGGAGATAATTATTGCTTTTCGGGGGACCAGCTCGACAACCAATTGGATCTCGGACATCATTGCCTCACAGAGAAAATTCAAATATATTAAGGAAGATTGCCTTACCCATCGCGGCTTCACAGACATCTATTCTTCGGCCCGTGAAGGAATTCTCTCAGCACTGTCCAAGATCGAACCCGGCAAGACATTATACATTACAGGCCACAGCCTCGGTGCAGCACTTGCGACAATGTGTGCAGTCGATCTGAGTGCTAATACGGATTACCGCTCACCCTATCTATTCACTTATGGGTCACCCCGTGTAGGCGATCCGGCCTTTGCAAAAGTATGTACAAGGTATGTTCCGAACAGCTACCGCATTGCCAATCCTTTTGACGTCGTGACCTACACTCCACCCTCTATTTACAAGCTGCCTAAGCGGGAAAAAAGGTACTATTACAGTCATGTCCAGACCCTCAACCCGCAGTCTTTCCAGAATGGTGCTGTTGGTCTCAATCACATTATTGGAAGTTATTTCATAGCGCTCTCCAAGCTTCAGCCGGAGTTTACCGAACAATTATGTCAGGCGAATCCCGGTTTCTGCCCGCTCATTGAAGTGAAGGTGCCAAACTAATTCAGGCCGCTATCCAGAATTGCGCCTTATTGTATCCATTCCATCAAGTACATCCGTTGCTTATCCACGTTAAGGATGACAATGCAGTAACTGCCGTCCTCTTTCTTTTTATAATAATAATAGTCACCTGCGCCATACTCCGTCGGGTAGTTCTTATAAAGTTTACCGTATTTAGCAATCTCTTTCTGAGTCACTGGAATAATAGATTGTGTGAACTGCAATACTTCTCCTTCCAGGGAATGCCTTGATTCTTCAGTTATTGGTTGCCAGTGTGCCTGGTCTTGAACCTTTGCCAGTTGTTCTTTGTTATAATTCAGAACATAGTATCCTTCTCCATCCCCATGAAAACTCGGTTCACTTTCATATACAACTACTAGCTCTGCTGGTTTGGGGATCGTTATTCCCCACTTGCTACTCCACTTATCATAGTTTGCGGTATCCTTGTCATACATTTTATAACCCACAGCTATACCGATAACGATAAAAAAAACGATAATACTCCATATGGCCACTGTCTTCCTTCGCATTGTTGCTTCCTCCTGACCACTCTTTAGCATTGGCCGTTCCTTTCTCTCTTCACCCTTCTACTAATCCATAAAATCTCAAATCTCCGTCTTCAGTTTCCGCGATGAATATATCGCTCCGTTCCTTAACGCTGAAGATCTTGGTCCCAATGGATAATTGGTTGGCCGTGCCATTCTTAAATTCCTTGCCATCTCCAGACTGTTCAATAATTTCCGTTACATACTGATCTTTATGAAGTTCTAATTCATCCACCCATGGAATCCCAGAGTTATAAATGATATCCGAGAACATAAAGATGTTCGCATTGGAATTGTCAGACAGAACGTCTTCCGCAGTTGGATTGGATGTACTCCATTCCCGGCTGACCGAACTTTTGTTGGAATTACAACCAGCTATAACAAACATAAAAATGATAGTGACCCATAGGATTGCAATCCGTTTGTTCATTTTGTCCTCCACTGAGCTGCTAAAGTATAAGAGAAAAGCTGTTGTGCGGGATAAAATTCGATTAATCCGATTCTTTCCAGGCATCCGTCAAAGGGTAAACGCGCCTCGCATAAATAACTTTATGGCCCAATCGAGTTTGGCCTTGTTCACTTCATTGGCCAGAACAATGTCCGGCTTCCATATTCCCTGTTCAAAATAGTTGAAGTCTGTGGCCGCTCCACATTTTGCAAAGATCTCTTTAACCTCTGATTGCATTTCAAGGATGGGAACCGTCACTGCAATATCAAGGAATAACATCGGCTTGTCACCCGGATACATTCCATAATTCTTAAAATGAAGCTCCAGCTTATTGAAACGTTGTGTAAATCCTACAAGCGTCTTCCGGGCATCCTCCACATTCATGGTGTCAAACATGGCGAATTTAAAATGCGGATCATTTGCTGACTTATGTAAATAATCACTGACTCCGGAGTCGGCAAAATCCTTCCATATCGCTTTTACCCTACAATCCGTTTCCTGATCAAAATAGCCTACAACCGCAAATGGCATTTCAAATCCCCCAAGCTTTTGGTCATTTATATATACTATAAGTTTATTATACATAGAAATGGAAGAATATGACGATTAGCGTTCCCCATTTAAAATCAAGTATAACACTCTAACCTGACATAAGGATAACGGGCGTGTGGTCAGCGGCAAGGACGCTATTCAGGCTTGGGGCGAGTCTGAAATCTTCTCCATAACGGCAAAATCACCGAACTGTTGGTCACGCTTATCTAACAGAGTTATAGTTTAGTTTATGACAGAAAGGGAGCCGCATTGGGTGCGGCTCCCTTTCTGTCATTATCCAAACGTAAGAACCAATTGAAACTCCCCATCCGCAAGTGCGGCGCCAAGGCTCCCCCCCTGCTTCTCTACCAGTTGTTTCACGATGGATAAGCCGAGGCCCAATTGGCCGCTTGCTCTGGAGTGATCACTGGTATAGGTTCGCTCGAACAGCTTGGGAAGATCCTGTTCGTGGATATGATCGGTGTCATTCGCGAAAATAATCATTACTTTGTGATCCTCTGTAAATAAAGAAATCGTAAGCCGGTTTTTGGCATACCTAAGCACGTTCTGCAGCACATTGGAGAAAATTCGGATCATGGCTTTCTCATCCAGCCAGATCGTCCGCACCGCTTCATCCAAGTTCAGCTGAACTTCAATGTTCTTCTGCACTAGGTCCGTATGGAACGCGAGAATTACTTCGCTCAACAAGCTGTACAGATAGAGGGGCTGCATATCCATAGGATAGTCCCCGGACTCCAGACTGGACAATTCATAGAACGACTCCACGATGTTGTTCATTACCGTCATTTTATGCAGAATAATGTCCAGGTACTCCTGCCGCTCCGCTATTGGGATTGCCGGGTCCTTCAGCAGATTGGCGTAGCCTTGCATTGAAGTAAGAGGTGTCCGCAAATCGTGAGAAATGTTGGCGATTTCCTGCTTGATTGCAAGCTCTCTCGATTGATGGGTCACTTGTTCTTTCCTGCGCTGATCGAGCTGCCGGTTAATGGCAACCACCAGCTGCTCCATTTCACGTCCCGGCAAAGGCAGCTTCACGTTCAGGTGCTGCGTGGGAGGATGGTCTACTTCTGCCAGTTGTTTTCGAACTTGCATAATGCTCCACCGCTGCAGTATATAGGGAATAAGAAACAAGGCAGCCGTTAAGGCAGCCGTTATGACGAAAGCTAGATGCATGTTCCTTATCCCCTCCTGGACCTATAGTCAGAACTCTTCTTTCTTGAACAGATATAGCCCTAGCGTATAAAATACCAGCGTATAGACCGCCCCCACTGCCCACGGTTCCCAGGCTGCATAGCCCATATCTTCATAGGCATTGAGCAAATAATAAGCTGGTCCATGACTATGCAGCCACGCTGCCCATGTAAATCTGCCTTGGAGGTAGCCCAGAATATAATGTGGCAGGAAATAGATGAGCAGGTAGGCGATGAGCAGCTGTGCATTTTTCTTCATGATGGCAGCAAGACAGTAGTAGGTTGTGATTCCTGCAATCATGAGGGGCAGCATGTTAAGCAGCATTCTCGTATATTCCGTGAGTGCATGATCAACATTGCGAACCATCAGGGTAGTTCCCAGAAGCAAGGACACTCCCACCAGTACAAGAGCGAACAAGAAGAACCCGGCCATTGTAATCAGCAGTTTGGCTGTATAGATGGTTTGCCTGCTGTAGCCATAAGCTACCGTATTCTTAAGCACATTCTTATTGTCGCCCATAACGATCAGCGGAAAGATGAAGAGCAATACGAACACAACCGACATCATGCTTAGGACATTGCGGTAGAAGAATCGTTCATTCCCGTAGGGGAAATTAGGCTCTGACTGCTGAAAGGCATACAGGGTGACAGCCGCGCCAACCATTAGCAGGATATAGAGCAAGCCAGATAAATAATAGTTTCGGGTCCGGACGAAACGATACTGCTCGCTTTTCATCAGATTAAGCATCACGCTCACCTCCCAGCAGACTCAGGTAGTATTCTTCCAGGTCTCCTCCCGTGACATTTATCGAAAATACACCGATACCCTGACTATAGAGTACCCGATTAATTTGATCGGTTTTGTCCATACCGCCGAACAGCTGAATATGATGATCCGGCAGGATTCGATAAGGGATGTCCGGGAAGTGCTTTTCCAGAATAGGGGCGGCTTTACTGCTGTCATTCACAACCAGCTCGACGGTTTTTCTGGTTTTGTTCAGCAGTTCTTCTGCCGTCAACTGCTCAACAATCCGTCCCTGATCCATAAAAACATACCGGGTAGCCACGCTCTGTAATTCAGATAACACATGACTTGAGATTAAAATCGTCACCTTTTTTTCCTCATTCAAGGTCTGAATAAGCTGACGGATCTCCATCTTCCCTTCCAGATCCAAGCCGTTAGTCGGTTCATCCAGAAGCAGGAATGTCGGATGAGTCATCAGGGCAAGCGCTAGTCCCAGCCGCTGCTTCATCCCGAGAGAAAACGCCTTGAATTTCTTCTTCCCGGTAGTAAGAAGCTTCACTTCCCTAAGGGCTTGATCGATAGAGGTTTTTCCTGCGATGCCCCGCTGCTGGCGGTAATATTCCAGGTTCTGCCTGGCCGTAAAGTCCGGAAAAAATGCAGGCTCTTCAATGAGCGCACCTATTTTCCGGCGTTCCTGCCTAACCTCGGCAGCTTCGCTTTTTCCATACAAAGTGATCTTGCCTGCCGTCGGAAAGACCTGTTCGGTAATACATTTGAATAAGGTAGTTTTACCTGCGCCATTTTTACCAATTACTGCGCAAATATCACCTGCAGCAATGTTCAGGTGGATATTCTGGAGTGCGCGTGATTCCCGGTAGGTTTTACTTAGCCCCTCAATCTCCAGTATACAATGCATCATCGTAATGACTCCCTTGCGATTTGATAATTCAATTGTATCCAGGTCACCCTTAATAAGCTTTAAGCAAAACCTTAAGAAACCTTAAAGAAGTTAAGGCTACACTATTTTGAACCCGATACCCCAAACTGTGCGGATATATTCCTCTTCGGTAACCGCGGCGATTTTGGCCCGCAGGTTGCTGATATGTACATTAATGGTGTTGTCGTCTCCAAGATACGTCCCCTGCCAGATATTCCGGTAGATCTCACTTTTCGAGAAAATCTTATCAGGCTTGGACAGGAGCAGCGCCAGAATTTCGAATTCGTATTTGGTTAAAGTCAGTAATTCGCTGTTCAAGGTGACTTCACGCCGCTGCTTGTCCATGATCAGTTCACGTATACGGATAATTTCTTCGCCAGGATTCACCGCATGCACATACTGTAGACGTCGAAGCTGTGCCTCCACTCTAGCCATAACTTCTTCCTGATCAAAGGGCTTGGTAATATAATCATCCGCACCTAAACGAAGCAGCCCCACCTTGTCCTCCAGTGTACTTTTTGCAGAAATGACAATGATCGGAACCGTGGATTGTTCCCGGATTTGCGGAATCAACGTTTCTCCAGGCATTCCCGGCAGCATCAAGTCCATCAGCACCAGCTGGTAGGCTTCAAGCGACAGCCGAAGCGACGCTTCACTTCCCGAAAATGCAGAGACGGCAGTAAGTCCTTCGCCCGTAAGCATGCGACACAGCAGGCGATTGATATCGGCATCATCTTCTATTACGAGTACTTTGATGTTTGAGTCATCCACTTAGGTTACCTCCAGCTACAATTATGGCCAATTCCAGTTCCTTCTCTGGAAACGTAATTTGCATTGGCTCTACTACTCTATTAATCTTAACGTATTGTGACATCATCCGGTAGACCGGACAAGGGGGAATCGTTCATGGAATGGGACAACGTATTCGGAATCAGTTATCAGAAGCAGCCTGGCCTAACGGAAGCAGAGCTGGAGCAATTTATGCAGAGCTGGCACAAACCGCTGACGGAGCCGGAAATCGACGAAATCATCAGCCGGCAGCGCAATCCCTTCCCGGTTGCCGATCCGCTGCATGCGCAGTACGCTCCGTTTGACCCCGGCTTATGGTCCATCCCGCACAAAGCGCTGCCTGCAAGTTATCTGGACTTTCTGTGTTATTCCAATGGCGGGGAGTTTGTGAACGGGGAACGCTACTTTCAGTTTTTTAGCGCGGCTGAATTAAGACCCATGCTTCTGGCCTATGAGTTCCCGGAGTATATGCCGGGAGCGGTGCCCTTTGCGATGGACGGGAGCGGCAATCATTACATTTGGGATATGCGCATGGAAAGGGATGCTCTGGAATATCCGATTCTTGTAACCCATTCCGGCAACCTCGGCTACGAGGATTCCATTGTTATTGCGGGAACGTTCCTGGAGTTATGCCACGGAACTACTTCAGTCGACGATGAGCTGCACGGGTAGGGCCTGCTGGAGGAAGAAATAATAAGCCTGAAATCGTCCCAGCGCTATGCTAAGACGACTTCAGGCTATATTTACAGCTTCTGTCTGCAACTATTTATCAAATAAAATCCATCTTGATCAGTTGCTCAATATGGGAGGGATGATACATCGCCATGCCTGTCTTCATTCTTCGAAACCCTTGTTCCTCGTACCAGGAAACCGTATTGGGATGGGTATACAGCACGACGTTGCAGCCTGCTGTTTCTACCAGAATCGCAGCAATGATTTGCTTGCCCAAGCCCCTATGATGATAGGCTTCATCCACTGCAATGTTATACACTGCCGCTTGCGAAATGCCGTCAGACAACGCTCTGCCACAGCCGATAACCTTGCCGCCAGCCAATACAAATACATTGACAGCACTGTTCTCAAAGACAGTTTGTGTCTGCGCGGGTGTGAAATCCGTTAAGCCAAAACCATTCAATAACCCGGTTACCTGGGTCCAATCGATATTTTCTCTATCTTTTTGAAAAGTGTAGGTCATCTTAAATCCCTCTTCTTAAATCGCAAATTCCGGTTCCTGATCACGGTAGTAATTGGCGAGAAACTGCTTGGTTCTGTCGGAGTTCGGATGTGAAAATACTTCCTCCGGCGTTCCGTCCTCCACGATGATACCTTGATCCAGAAACAGCACTCTTGTAGCTACTTTGCGTACAAAGTTCATCTCATGTGACACCAGCAGCATCGTGTTGCCTTCTTCCGCCGCCTTTTTGATCGTGTCCAGCACTTCGCCGACCAGCTCCGGATCGAGTGCAGAAGTTGGCTCGTCAAACAGCAGGATTTTGGGCATCATCGCGAGCGCCCGGGCAATCGCTACCCGCTGCTGCTGCCCGCCAGATAATTGTTTGGGATAATGATGCACCCGGTCGGAGAGTCCAACTTTGGCAAGATGTTGTTCGGCGATTTTCCGCGCTTCCTCCTTGGGAACCTTCTTCACAACTGTTAATCCTTCCATGACATTTTCAAGCGCCGTCTTTTGGCGGAAAAGATTAAACTGCTGGAATACCATTGCCGTACTTTTTCTGAGCTCAATCACATCTTTTTTGGATTTCTTAGCCATATCCACCTTGAGATCATCGATCTTAATCGTACCTTCATCCGGTACCTCCAGAAGATTAATGGATCTTAACAACGTGGATTTCCCTGCACCTGAAGAACCGATTACTGCGACGACGTCTCCTTTGGCAATCGTTAAGTTAATGTGATCGAGGACGATACTTTTATGAAATGATTTGGTGAGTCCGTTAATCTCAATCAAGGATCACATCTCCTTTTCTGCGCCGCAGGCTCTTGTAGTCGATGTCCAGACGTTTCTCGAGCAGTGCAATCGCCTGTTCAATCAGAATCGTCATTGCCCAATAAATTAAAGCCAGCGAGCAATAGGATTCAAAGAACCGGAGATTGTTCCCGGCCAGTATCCGTGATTGGGCTGTGATCTCAACGACCGAGCAGACGAACGCCAGAGAAGTGCCTTTCATCAGTCCAATCAGGGCATTGCCTAACGTGGGAAGGGCAACGATAAAAGCCTCCGGTATAATGATCCGTCTCAGCACCTGGCCATACGTCATGCCTAGCGATTGCGCGGCTTCAGTCTGTCCTTTATCCACCGACAATAAGGCCGCCCGGATAATCTCAGAGTTGTACGCAGCTTCATTTAGCGATAAGGCAAGCAGTACATAAAATATAGAAGAAATCGAATTCACATTGTAGCTTGTATCATGATAGTAATTGTAATATTTCAGAATCAGCGGAATTCCTGCGTACGATAAATACAACTGAATGAGGATCGGCGTCCCGCGGATGAACGAGATGAACACCACACTGATTTGATACAGTACGGGTATTCTTTTAATCTTGATAATGGCCAGCAGGAGCCCCAGAAGAAGCCCTACCAGCATGGATATAAGCGTCAGTTCAATCGTCACAGGCAAATATTTAAGCAGCTTCGGAATCAGCGTAAATACCAGCTCAATATCAAATATATTCGGCATGGGTACGTCCTTTATTGAAGTTCTGGTGCAAAATCGCCATTTAAGTATTTTTCGCTGATTTTGGAGATGGTGCCGTCCTTGATCAAAGCTTCTATGCGGCTGTTTACATCCTTCGTCAATTGTTCGCTGTTCTTTCCTTTACTGAGAATCAGGTAGCTGTAAGGAACACCAATCCGGTCCGTATCTTCCTGGGACAACGGGATGGCTTTCAGCTTCAGGCCAAATTCCTTAATATACAGCTGCAGCATCGCTGCATCAATTAAGTTGAAATCATCTGCGCCGCTCTCCGCATTTTGCAGGGTTACGGCAAGCTCAGTGTCTGTGTAGTTCAGAACGACCGGCGTTTTCGCATGTTCCTTGTTGTATTTCTCCAGAGCGACGGTATAATTCACACTTGGGCTTACGGAGGTCTTCTTGCCTTCCAGATCCGCAAAGGATTTAATATCGTCCCGGTCTTCTGCTACGGCGATCACAAACTGATTTTTAAAGATCGGGTCCGAATAAATGTATTTTTCTTTTCGCTCTGCATTGCTGGCAAAATTGTTGGCGCCAATCTGATAGCGGTCCGAGTCCAGTCCGGCAAAGATCGAAGGGAACTCGGTTTTCTCAATATTAATCTCGTATTGGGGCAATCCTTCGAAGATAGCTTTCACGATCTGAATATCGTAACCGTCAATTTCATTATCATCATTTACATATGAGAAGGGTTTCGGCGCACCGCCTGTAGCTATATTGATTGTCGTTTTTTCCTTGTTAGCAGCATTTGCGCCTGTAGCATTCGCCGAAGAGTTATCTTTTCCGTTGCCGCAGCCGACCACTCCGGCCAATAATACGATTGACGCCAAACCGAGTCCTAATTTTCTCCATGTTGTCATCTTCATTTCCCCCTATATTTCAACCTTAATATTGTGCTTTATTTTTGTGCTCTGAATTTATTCTGCGGATCAGCACTTTTGTCTTGTCTGTTCTGCGGTTCTGACCACAGCCCGTCAAAATCAATCTCATTCCAAAACCGTGTATTATAATCAATAAAGATGGTTTCCTTGTTGCCATTCGATTTAGCCAAGTCCCGCAAATACGTATTGTTCTTAAAGGCCGGAATTTGATATAAATCACGGGCATATCCCCATATATTCTTGAAATCGACAATCCGGTTCCGGATCGGGCCCAGGTTCTTGAAATAATAGGTATCAAAACGGGCCAAGGTTACGAATAAGCGGACATCTGAATCTGTAACATAGTCCCCGAATAAAAATCGTCTGGACTCCAGTCTCTCCTCGATAGCATCAAACGCCGCATACAGATGATTGAAAGCATCGTTATAGGCTTCCAGTGATTGCGCGAACATGGCCTTATACACGCCGTTGTTGACATTATCGAACAAGTAATCGTTGTACTTATCAATTTCTGTTCTTAATTCTGCAGGATACAAATCCGGCGCACCTTCTTTGTGGAAGGAGGCAAATTCATTTTCCAAGTAATTCGTCAGCCAGACGTAATCGTTATTCACAACTTTTTGGGTTGTAATGTCAATTACCGCGGGGACCGTAGGTCTTCCTTTATATTCGGGATCACCGTTTGCGTATAAGGTACTTAGGAACTGCTCACCTAATACGGGGTCGGTATTATTGTCATCGTAGACAAATTCCCACCCGAGATTCACTTCATGCTTTCCGTGTCCCACCAGATTAATGCTGATCACGTCTTCTAAACCGAGTAATTCTCTTACGATTGAGGCACGGTTGGACCAATGGCAGCCTTTCGCCCAGATCAGACGGTAACGCCCGGCTTCAACAGGCAGCTTGCCTTCTCCCTCTCCAAAGGGGGTAGTGAAGTGGTTTTTCTGGCGGACAAAAAATCCCTTGTCGTCGATTTCATGCTCCGTTTCCTTCGGTCTTATGCGTATATTCGTTTTTTGGGTCATCTACTTTCCCTCGCCATCTATTATTTATTGTTTTGCTGCTCAAACTTTTGGGCTCTCCCGTGCTCCGTATGCCAGCCGGTCAGATCTGGTCCTTTGGGCAGGAGTTTGGAGAATGTGCGGTTAGGGTCATTGGTGATGGATAAATGATAATGCTTTTTAATGGCTTCAAAATCAGTGGTGTCGCCAAAGCCAGGAGTTTGGTATAAATCTCGGGCATATCCCCATAAGTTCGGAAATTCAACCAGACGATTGCGGTTTACTCTGAAAGCTGTGTTGTAAGCAATATCAAACCGGGCCAGTGTTACATATAAGCGGACATCTGCATCCGTTAATTGATTGCCGAATAAATAACGCTGCGCTGCCAGCCGCACCTCCAGCTCATCCAGTAATTGAAATACACCGTCAAATGCCTGCTCGTAGGCTTCCTGAGAACGGGCAAACCCCGCTTTATATACCCCATTATTGATGCCGTGGAAAATACGTTCGTTCAGCTCACGGATCTCGGGCTGCAGCACTTCCGGGAATAAATCCGGTGCACCCTCTTTATGAAGTGGTTTCCAGGCGGTCTCCAAGTAGTAAGTCAATTCATGGTAGTCGTTATTGACCACCTTCTTGGAGGCAATATCGACTACAGCCGGAACCGTAGGTCTGCCTGTGTATTCAGGATCACTATTGAAATACACTTCACTGATATAGTGAATTCCCAAGACCGGGTCCACATTCTCTTCATCCAGTGTAAATGCCCAGTCCACCCGATCTATGATTGGCCGCAGCGGATCCGCAGTGCCAACACTTATGGCATTTTCAAGTCCAAGCAGCTTCCTCACAATAATGGAACGGTGCGCCCAAGGGCAGACTGGAGCCCACACTATCCGGTAACGGCCCGCTTCTACAGGGAGTTCTCCTTCACCGCTGCCAAACGGAGTCGTGAATTGGTTGCCCTGCCGTTTAAAGGCGCCTGTTTGTTCAATTTCCGCAAGCTTGCTTGTCATCCACGTTTCCCTCCTCTTTCGCTTATTGAAATCTGTTTCGGTCGTGGGATTCATTCCAAATCGACACATCAGGACCTTTGGCCAGAATTTGATATGGATTCTCCGCATGATTTCCAAGCTGATAACCTCTTTTTATAGCTTCAAAATCTGTGGTGTCCCCAAAGCCCGGTGTCTGATACAAATCCTTGGCATAATTCCAAAGGTTCGGGAAGTCAACGATCCGGTTGCGGTTCGTCCGGAACACAGAGTAATAAGCCACATCAAACCGCGCCAGTGTCACATAGAGCCGGACATCTGCGTCGGTAATTTGATCTCCCAACAAGTACCGCCGGGTTGAAAGTCTTTCTTCCAATTGATCCAGTCTGGCGAACAGGACATCATACGCTTGTTCATAAGCCTGCTGGGATTTGGCAAAGCCGGCTTTGTACACCCCGTTGTTCACTTCATGAAAAAGAATGTCATTCAGCGCATCAATGTCGGTTCTTAATGCTTCCGGATATAGATCAGGCGCCCCCGCTTTATGAAATGGCTTAAAGGCGGTTTCGAAGTAATAAGTTAATCTGAAGTAATCATTATTGACTACCTTTCTCGTAGTTACATCCACTACAGCAGGCACCGTTGCTCTTCCGCTGTATTCCGGATCGGTCTCCGCATAAATTTCAGGCAAGTAGCGGATGCCCAGCAGTGGATCAACGCCGCCTTCATCCAATGAGAATTCCCAGCCGTTCTCCGTTCGTACAGGACTCGCAGTCCCCAGGCTAATGACCTCCTGCAAGCCCAGCAATTCACGTACAATTACAGCCCGATGCGCCCAGGGGCAAATTCTTGCCCACAGCAAGCGATAACGTCCTGCCTCAGCGGGCAGTTCGCCCGGTCCTTCGCCAAAAGGAGTAGTAAAGCGGTTTTTCTGGCGGTTAAAGGCCCCATCCTTGGTAATTTCATTGGCATCCTCGTGGTTCACAATATGTGTATCGAGGATTGTATTTTCTTGGGCCATAATGTCCTTCCTCTCTTCAACTGATTTCTTTTTCTGTATACACAATGGGAATCGTGGACTTTATGATGATTTCTGGTCTTGCGATATAGCCTAAGCTCACATAGAAACCTACCGCTTGTTGTTGACTTGTAATCACAATCCTGTGAATGCCCAGTTCTCTGATCCAGTTCTCCGCAGCATCTATGAGAATCCGGCCATACCCCTTGTTCTGAAATTCCGGAATAACCCCTACTCTTTCAATCTTGGCATACTCTTCATGGGTTAGATTAATGCGCGCTGTGGCAACCGCTGTTTGGTTCTCCTCCAGCAAGAGATAACAGTACCTCTCCCCATACACTTCATCGAACTCTAATTCTTTGGGAATTCCCTGGCCGTTCACAAAGGTTCGAGTTCTTACTTCATAGACGCCTGCTAACTGCCAGACAGAATCCACCCTGTAAATTTCCGTCATCTCTCTCCCCCTTGAAATACACTTACATATCCATGTAAGTTAATTGAAATAATACTACTATAATTCCTATCTACTAACTGTGATTAATGTCATTATTAAAAAACAGAACGCAAAAAGCACTAACGCGGGTTAGTGCCTTTGTAAGCTCTTATGTACCTTGTAGTCAAGATTATAGCCATCTCTTAAAGCTTTTATGGAATACTTCAATCTGATGATGTTCTGCCCATGCCTTCAGCGCTTTCATCCCCTGGTCTTCTTTTTCGGCAAAGGAGAAACAGGACTTATACGGTACAAAAACATTTCCATTCGGTTTAATTCCGACTACGGGCTTGAAATACCCTTTAATATACACAGCTTTGGTTTTCTCGGCTTCAATGGTCAAATCTTTTAAGATGATTGCACCAGGTTTCAGCTCGATATTCATAATCTCCCTGGCTGTGAAAAGCCGTTGCAGCAAAACCCCTATGATGATAAGACTGAAGATGCTCCAAACATACGCAAAATAAAGTGAAAAGCTACCTTCTTCCGATAAATAGAGCATTGAAAAGATCGCAATTCCCATCGACACACATAGCGATATAGTCATCATAAGCTCCGCAGGACGTCTGCCTTTATATACCTCTACCTCTACCGGGTCCATACCTTCACCTCATTCTTTTAATATCCTTGTTAAACCAATGAATATAACCACAACGGTGACAAGTTAAGGTGTTCGCGGAACGGTTGGCAAAATCAAGGTTCAAAAAACTTAAGAAAGCAGTATTCAGCTGCGCGTATCCATGCTCGAATTTATCATATTGGCAATGAACACAAGTGACATAAATTCCATTGGCCTGATAATAACCGGGACCTGTTGATTCCTTAATATTCTTGGCAAACAGCTTAAAGAACCTTTTCGCCTCATTTGGCATAGCAGTTATCCTCCAATTAAACATAGCTTTATATATACATACGCTTCCGTTATTTGGGAAGTTTCGATTACTTGCCTCATATAAAAAAACAGCCTGCCGGAAAGGCAGACTGCGGTAATTCCTATAACGATTCACGGATCACTCTCTTGTAAAAGAGCACCGACAGGAAGCCGAAGACCGAATACAGTACTGTATAGAACAGCATGACCAGGATCATCGGTGTAAGCATCTCAGTACCGAAGAAGAACCAGCCGGATTTGACAGCAAAGTAGCTATGGCTCAGGCCGATGACCAGCGGAATGCCGAAATTGAACAGCTGCTTGAATTGGATGCCGTGTAGGAGGTCGCTCTGGGTAAAGCCCAGTTTGCGCAGGATGGTATAGCCGCCTTTTTCCTCCTCGCCTTCATCCATCTGCTTGAAGTAAAGAATACAGCCTGAGGTAATGAGGAAGGTCAGGCCCAGAAACCCGACGATGAACATAATCATCCCCATATTACTCCGCTGGTTCATTTCGTACTCATGCTGGGAAAAGCTCGGCTCCTGCGGAGCTTGGTTCTCGTAAATTTGATTCGCGGTGTCCATTTTCGACCGGTCGGTGATTTCAATCCCATAATAATTCGCTACTTCTTTCTTTTTTTGCAGTTTGGGATCGAGCACCTTAACCAGTTCCTGATAAACGGACTCATCCACCACGAATACTCCGGAGCCGGAGGCATAATAGACAGGCAGAGTAGGCTGTTTGGATACACCGCTCAGCTGCAGCTTAATCGTCCCGCTTGAAGTCAGGAACCCAACCTCTCCGGTCTCTTTCAGTGTTATTAATTTTTCCAAAGCACTGCTGTAGCCCATGAGACGGGTCTCACCGGGTTCCAATTCTACACCTTCGATGCTGATGTCACTGACAACAGAGGTGGATAGGATGCGGTCCTCGGAAGCTGTGAACGGTGACACGTCCATAATTTGAGTGGCATCTACATCCACACCAACCGGATAGATATCAATTTCCTTGTACTTGATCTGCTCCTTATTGAGCGCTTGAATAAACTTCTCCTTCGCCTCGGTCCGGGCAAAGCCAAAATCATGCGGGGAACTTTCTTTGGCTGTCGCTTCCGCCGAATAATAGGAGATATAGCTTAAAGACAACAACCCGATGGCCAGTGCAGAAACCGTCGTGATGATCGTCAAGAGCAGCGCGTTCGATTTCATCCGGAACATGATCGATGAGAGCGACAATACCTCGTTGATGGACAGGTAACCCTTTTTGCTTTTGCGGATCGCGTTGAATACAAAGCTGACCGAACCTTTATAGAAGAGGTAGGTGCCGACAATGACTAAGCCGAGAACCAAGATCATGATGATCATTAATTCGTTCATGGCATTGAACTTTCCGCCGAAAAGCTGGGTCGACAGATAATACCCCCCCGCAACAAATCCGATGCCTAGCAAACCCATGATAATCTCCCACAGCGACATTTTTTTAATCCGCTCCTGAGTCGTGGAAGTGACCCTGAACAGGGAAAGGATGCTCTGCCCTTTAATGAACACGTAGTTCATGATCATAATCAGCAGGTATATCGCAGCAAAAACGATCACGGTCTGCAGCAGCGCCTGCGTGGAGAAACGCAGCTTGGCCAATTCATCCACTTCAAGGATTTTGAACAAAATCATCAATATCAGCCGTGACATCACAAACCCCGCACCAATTCCGATGATCATGGAACCAAAATACAGAATCAGGTTCTCCGCACTGAGCAATTTGAAAATTTTACCTTTGGTGAGTCCAATCAACTGGAACAAGCCAATCTCCCGGCTGCGCCGTTTAATGAAGATCGTATTGGCATAGAGCAGGAAAATCGCCACAATGACCACTAGCAGCACAGAAGAGGTGCCGATAGCTGCCCCACCCTTTACCGAACCTTTGACTTCGTCCATGGCCGGATCATATTTAAGGGTCACAAAGGAAAAATACAACGCCACACCGAAGATCAAGGCAAAGACGTAAAGATAATAATTTTTAATATTTTTTTTCAGATTGCGCAGAACGATATAATTCAGGCTCATTGCTGAACACCGCCCAATACGCCCTGAGTCTTGATAATGTCGTTGAAGAAGGACTGCCGGGACTCATCACCTTTGTTCAGCTGCGTATAAATTTGCCCGTCACGGATAAACACCACCCGGCTGCAATAGCTGGCCGCCACAGGATCATGCGTAACCATGACGATGGTCGCCTGGCGTTTGCTGTTCATGTCAGAAAGCTTGTTCAGCAGGTCGGAGGCCGACTTGGAATCCAGCGCCCCCGTAGGCTCATCTGCAAAAATGATGCTCGGGTCATGCACAAACGCTCTTGCCGCCGATGTCCGCTGCTTCTGCCCGCCTGATATTTCCGAGGGGTACTTATCCTTCAACTCGTAGATCCCCAGTTCGCCCGCTACCTGTTCGAACTTCTGATGGGCATCCTTCTTGGAAATACCTGTGATGGACAGCGGCAGCAGCACATTTTCTTTGACCGTTAGCGTGTCTAACAGGTTATATTCCTGAAAAATGAATCCGAGATGATGCTTGCGGAATTCAGCCAGCTGTTTTTCCTTCATGCCCGTAAATTCCTTGCCTTCGATTTCGATCGTTCCCTGGCTTACGCGGTCGATGGAGGACAGCACGTTCAGCAATGTCGTCTTCCCTGAACCGGACGCCCCCATAATGCCGACAAACTCGCCTTTATTTACTTGAAGGTCAATGCCTTTCAAGACCTCTTGTTTATTGAATTTTTTCCCGTAGGTTTTGTAAATTTTATTAGCCTGCATAATGATCATGTTCCACCCACTCCTTTTCTATAGTTCTATCATAAGCGGGATGTTTTTCTTTTTCCTGCGATTCGCCGAACAAAGTGAAGAGGCATGTGACATTGTTGTCACATGCCCGATATCTCCTGAAAAGGCCCAGTCATTCTCAGAATGTATAGGCTGGACTTGCCGTATCCGCCCAAGCCAGCGTTCCATCCGGCATCCATCCGAGCAGCGTGCCCGCAGCCACAAATTCAAATGTCCGGTCAATACGATTGTATACCCAAATAGTGCTGGTATTGGAGGCGTATGCCGCTAACTTGCCATCTGGCGACCAACGGATCTTCGAGATAGCATAATAGTCCTGCTGGCCTTCATGCGCAAAAATATCCTTCATCACCTGATCCGTTAGCCGCTCATCCTGGACGATCGAGGACTTGCTGCTCCGGATGTCCAAAGTTATCCTGCCGAGCGGATTACTCTCTTCACTGTCTGCTGGGAGAATAAGAACCGAATTGTCCTGCCACGTCAGTGGATAAACAAACAAGAAGCCATCGCTATGTGACATTGAGGCCGCATTTTCCTTCGAAAAGACCTTATTCCCCTTCTTATCCAGAACCAGCAGATCCGCCCCGGTACCCACATAGTCATCGTGAGCAAATAATACGGCAATTTTGCTGCCATCCGGTGAGGAAGACATCCCGTATACCGGCTTCTCAAAGCTATGCAGCGGCTCGCGCGAGAAATCGTTCAAATCAATTTTATATAATATCTTGTTTCCCAGAACCATATAAGTATATTCAGGATAGAAACGGTCGGAATACATTTCATGGTATCCATAGTCATTGCCGTACGAACCCTCCTTAGCCGGAACTGAAGGGATATTCATAATCTTGTCCCCTAAGGCATCGTATAAATGATGTTCCTCTTTCCCGTAAAACAGGAAGGACGGACCGTTCTTACCGCTGTCGTTGATATTTTTGATCCAGCTTGTATCCCAAGCCGGAAGTACCTTGTTCGTACCCGATTGAAAGTTCTTCAGCGTGATACTGCCCTGATTGGCTGAATATTGCACCACGACCTTATTGCGGTACGGCTGATCTTCATTTTTATACGTTCTTCCGTCTGCCGTTTGGGCTTCATCCAGATTAAACAGGCAGGAAAAAGGACTCTCCTCAAGCATACGAAGACGAATTTGCACAAACCGGGGCGATTCCCATTCCAGTGTATAGCTGAACTCAGTATGTGGATCGCTTGTATTTAGGCTGTTCTTCAGCGCCTGCTCCAGTGAAAGCTTGTCTATGTCACTATTGGATTTCACTTGCACCAGTCGTTGATTGCTGCTGATACTTTCCAGTTGTTCTATATAGAGAAAGGGTTCTTCTGTACTTACGGGTGCTGTGGAGGACGGCTGCGGTGCCAAGGGCGAGCTCTGAGCCTCTGCCCTTTTATTGGTATTCACTTCGGAAGCATTAACGTTATCCACCGTCGCTTTCCCGTTCTGGCATCCCGCGAGCAATATGACGGCAACCGCAAACATCGCAAAATAGCGCATATAAACAACTCCTACCTTCAATTTTTATCCAGTATATTTATATTGACGCTTTTTTCGCTCAGATGTTTCAGCACGGACCGCCTTCACATACCTTCAATCTTTACGAACTCATTCTCCCGTGGAAAGATCAATGTAAATACTGTTCCTTGCCTAAGTATAGAATTCACCTGAATATTGATCCCCAGCGGCTCCGCCACTTGCTTAGTCAAATACAGTCCCATCCCGGTAGCGGCCCCTTCCTGTCGCCCGCTCGTCGAGGTGAAGCCTTTATCAAATATCCGCGGCAGATCCTTAGGGTCAATTCCCCGCCCGAAATCCTCAACGGTAAGCACAACATGACCGTCTTTTTCCGAGCTCAGGATGAGGATATCGGAAGCTTCACTGTATTTCACGGCATTCGTCAGCAGCTGCCTGAGCATAAAGCCTAGCCACTTCCCATCGGTCAGCACTTCTTCGGCCGTAAGGGATACGTCGAAGCCGATGCCTTTGGGAATACACCAGGATTTCAGCGCCCGGATCTCCTTGTTCAGAACCGGCTCCAGCTTGACCTTTTCGATAAACAGGTCATTGCGCATAAAGGGAATCCGTTTCTGGTGAAGCTGCTGGTCGAGCAGATGATGGACCCGCAGCCATTCGTACATTAACTGCTTCTGCAGGGTCTCGTCCGGAAGACGTTCAATCATCAGCTGCATGGCCGTTAGCGGAGTTTTGACCTCATGAATCCACGACAGCAGATCATCCTTCTCCGATTCCAGCAGTTGAAAATTCACCGAGGTCTCCTGCCGGTAACGTTCCGTTTGGGTGATCACTGCTTCCTGCACTACCTTTTCGAACGGGCTCTCGGCTTCCCCCAGAACACCAAGATCATAAGTTTGATCCCAGGCTTCCATGTTTCTGTAGAACCGGGTTTCCTTGGGATATCGGAGAAACACAAATGCGGTACAGACCAGCACATTCAGCAGTATTATGTAGAGCATCGGCATTAACGGAATAGACGCATCGAGATAGACTACTAACAGAAGGAGCAACTGCAGCACGACGAGCAGGAGCAGCCAGCTCCGTTTCTCCTTGAGGTATTTCCAGATCATAATGCGGCCTCTTCAGTTGCCATATACCCTTGTCCCACCCGGGTTTCAATATAAGTGTCCAGCCCCAGCGGTTCCAGCTTTTTGCGCAGCCGGTTCACATTCACGGTCAGCGTATTGTCGCTCACAAAATGCTCATTGTCCCACAGATTCTTGATCAGGTCTTCGCGGTTTACAATCTGATCTTTGCGCTCTACCAGGATCTTCAGGATAAACGTCTCATTCTTAGTAAGCAGAGCAGCGCCAAGAGTGTTGGTTACAGTGTTCTTCACATATTCAATCGTCGCTCCGCGCCATGTCTTCAGCTCCGTCCGCTCGGTGCTATAATTGTACACCCGGCGTAATGTGGCTTGGATTTTGGCGATCAGCACCTCAAAATGAAACGGCTTCTGAATAAAATCATCGGCTCCCAGCTGCATAGACATCACCATATCGCTCGGATGATCGCGTGAGGACAGAAAGATAATCGGCACATTGGAATGTGCACGCAGCAGCCGGCACCAGTGGAACCCGTCAAACTGCGGCAGCTGAATGTCGATCACGACCAGCTCCGGTTTGACCACCGTGAATTCCTGCAGCACCTTGCCGAAATCCGAAATGCCATAGACCTCATAGGACCACTGTGACAACCGGTCCTTGATCTCATTGAATAACGTAACATCATCTTCGATAAGCATAATTTTAAACAAATAAAGCCA
The DNA here is from genome assembly GCF_051594305.1 of Paenibacillus sp. IHBB 3054. NCBI lineage: Bacteria > Bacillati > Bacillota > Bacilli > Caryophanales > Paenibacillaceae > Paenibacillus > Paenibacillus sp. IHBB 3054. The sequence continues at coordinate 49,133 of NZ_JBOFBG010000001.1, forward strand.
CCCCGCTTTGAATCTTTGGACAGATTCATCTTATTGTAATGTCCATCTACATTATCATTAACTATTTCGTTATGCCAGGTCAATATACTTAATCCCCTTTACAGGAAAAACCCTCTGGCGCACACAACGCAGAGGGTTCAATATGAGTATTATGCCATTTCATCCAATCGTACGAATCTAAGGTGTCTTGTCTTCAATTGCGGCAGCACCTCGTCTAAAGCCTCCAGCATAAAATGAGGTGCCTGTGAGTCTGCCCCCACTGTCTCACCGCTGTCATGCAGCAACACAACGGAGCCGCCAGTAATTTGGTCAAGCAGCTTTGACTGGAGGCGGGTCTGACAGACCCGGCTGCTCCAGTCACCTGCCGTAATTGACCATAGTGCAATCCGGTATTCCTTACGGAAGTAATCAAACATATTCATTAAGCCCCAGGGCGGACGATAGTGGTCGGGTCTGGTGCCAACAATACCTTCTATAATATCTGCGGAACGATCCAGATGTTCACTGCGAATCGTTTTAGGCAGCATTAGCCAGTTGGAAGTGTGACAATAATTGTGTATGCCAATCTGATGGCCCTCACGGTCGATTCTGCGAACAAGCTCGGGATACCGTTCCGCTTGCGATCCCAGTACGAAAAAGGTTGCTTTGACCTGATGCCGTTCCAATAAATCGAGTAATTTCGGTGTATATTCCGGATGTGGCCCATCATCAAAAGTGAAGGCCACCTCTCCCTTTCCTTTACCTTTGCGGAAGACCCCCCATCCGGTCATCCGCGAGATTAAGCTTGGAATGAACATATAAAGAGCGGCAATACAGAGTATTCCTCCTATTAAATAGTTAAACATGCTTCCCCTCCCCCTTTATTGGCAGCTTATCCGGACAGACGCTGTTCGGGGGAGAATCGCTTCTTCAGCGATCCCCGCGAGTGAACCAGAAGCATGGGTACAAGCTGATCGGTGCGCCGGTCAATTCTTTTTCTTCCTTCCGGATGCATAGCTGACAGCAGCAGGCGGAGGTAGACTGTTGTAATTCTCGTAAAAAATCCCGATTTCATCTGCTGCTGTTCAAAGCCCAGACCATGTGTCAAACCGCGATGGAGCAGTGTGATACCCATTAACGCTTTCACCTGCTGGTACTCCGACTGCGATTCAAAGGCTTCATTAATTTGCTTCATTGATTTACGCAGGAGGCGGGCCGTTTGCAGTGCCGCACGATCCGAGCCTTCGGACTTAATAAGCTTCAGAATTTTTTCATTGTCCAGGTGAAGCTCCCCTACCCACTCTCCTTTATGGATAACTGTTGAATCCTGGCATACAATGGCCTCGCCCCGATGTTTTTTCAGCATCACCGAGCATATGCCAAAACGCGATGTACTTGCTCCCCGAAAATATGTAAGCACCGAAAATGCTTTTTCCCACATCATCCAGAGGTTTTGAACCGTAGTTTTCCGTATTTTGATTCCCAAATGATACACCTTCCTTACTTAGCTGTTCTTTTCCCTAATTACTATAGTAGTGATCAGAAATTTCTTTTTTCTTATGTAATTCTTACGTTATTCTTAAGTTGTTATTGCCCCTAATACTCTACTCCTTCCAATGCAACCGGCTGTGTTATCACACTTCCTTTATTTGACGCTATAGATAGGAATTCCCCTGCAACCGGACCAGCGATCACAGAGAAATGAGTAGGGAATGCAGGGGGTAACGGGAGATTAAAGTCATTTTTGATTTAACATTTTATCAATGCTATGCATTTCAATTCTGTCCTTTTCAGTCCTGTGGTCTATAAATTCATGTTCTTCCTCGATAATGATTTCGTTTCGTCCGAAAAATCCAAGTAGCCTGCTCGCTTCTCTCCTTACGCCCGTGATATAAGAATTACTCTTCTGTTTATCCTCAATGAGTATCTCCTTATATTCGTCAGACGTAGTAATATAGGTTAAAGCTATGTATCTCAAAAATGAGTAACCACTACAATACTCTTCATAAAGCACATGCATAATCTCCAGTTGTCTGGAAGCATCCTCAAGCGTCAGAAGCTCATTAAGCAACAGTTCAAGCCTTTCTTGTTCAAACCTGCCTAGCTGAATAATTCTGTAGACCTGCTTCTCTGTTTCAAGAAAAGCGAATTTGTTCTTATAATTCCTCGAGATAAATTCGTAGTATTCCTGTTCACCCAAAATTTGCTCCAATTCATCATTGCTGTAAAGCCACTGTTCGAATTCTGCTATGGAGCCCTGATTTTTAATAAGAAAATATAAATAACGGTGTGCAGAGATTAGATCTAACATCTTGATCACCTTCACTTAATTATTGATATTCCATTCATTCTTCCAGACTCATAATCATTGAATGTAATCTGATGCCTTCCGGCAAATCTTCCTTGGCGACACTGATAAGAGATCTGGTAAACAATTTTCCTGGCATTTCTTTGTCCGATGGATTCTGATCACTCACAGGCACTGCCTCAATTTTTAAAATCGGTTTTTCAGCTGCGGCATGTTCAGCGGGAAGTGTTAGTGATTTTACCTCAAATCCCTTTGTTACCGACTCTGTTTCCCCGATGCTTACGCATATGAAATACTCTGTGGGGGTTTCCTTCACTAGATATCCGCCGGGTGCTGAATTTTCGTACTCTTTATACCGATCCGTAATTTCCTTCGGTAAATTTTCGGTATTACTCCACTCCCAAGTGAAATCAGGCGAATGCTTGGAGTAGAGATGTTGTGTAAACGGAATCCTTGCACTCTGTTTATTACTATCTATTTCTACGGTTTCAGTTTCAGTCTTAGTTTCCGTTACCGTATGATTCCCATTTCCTTCTATGTCTGCGCTGCACCCCAGCTGCAAGCCCAACATCAGCGTGATGATACAAGCTCCATATCTTGTTCTGGACAATGATTAATCCCCCTTATTGGTAAACTCCCTTTTTCGCTTCTTCCCGGAAATCATACCACAATTAGCCTTTTCTGTAAGGCCGTTTAGCACCTCTGCTCCAGCAACATCATTCAAGAAATGTTCTGTTGTTCATATTATAATGGCTACATAGAACCAGAAAAGAAGGTGCAGACAGTGACTCGTGAAGTACGTACGGTAGTCTATGATACGGACTTAAAGCTTGAAGCGTATCGGTTTGAAGGGATTATGCAGAAGTTCCCCAACCATTTCCATGACTACTATGTCATTGGATTCATTGAACAGGGCAAGCGGTATCTGGTATGCAATCATGAAGAGCATATTCTTAATAGCGGAGATGTGATTATCTTTAATCCGCAGGATCCCCACGCCTGTGAACAGCTGGACGGCAGAACGCTTGACTATCGCTGCATCAATATAGAGCCGGAGATTATGCGCCAGTATGTGCTGGAAATTACGGGGGCGGGCGATCTGCCCAGGTTCACACCAACTGTTCTTTACCAGAGTGAGCTGGCCTTGTCCCTGCATGAGCTGCACCGGATGCTGCTGGAGGAACAGTCCGATTTCCAAAAAGAAGAACTATTCCTGTTCCTGCTGGAGCAGCTATTGAGAGAATACTCCGACGCAGAACCCCCTAGCCCCACCCGGGAGCTTACCATGGAAATCAAAAGCATTTGCCAGTACATAGAGTCACATTATATGGAAAGCATTACGCTGAATCAGTTAACGGCCTTGACCGGCTTAAGCAAATATCACCTGCTGCGTCTATTTACGAAACAAAAAGGAATATCGCCCTATTGCTACCTGGAAACGATTCGGATTAACCATGCCAAACGCCTGTTGGAACAAGGGATGCTGCCCATTGAAGTGGCGCTCCTGACCGGATTCAGTGATCAGAGCCATTTTACCAATTTCTTCAAGAAGCTGATCGGTCTAACGCCTAAGCAATATATGCGCATATTTACGACCCGTCAGACAGAAACAAAGCCATCTCCGGAGATTACGCCATGATGGAGGAGCGCAAGGCCACTACCGGACATCTGCTCGCGTTGCTTACCATTCTGATCTGGGGTACAACTTTTATCTCTACTAAAATACTGTTAGTTGACTTTACGCCCATTGAAATTCTGTTCTTTCGCTTTATCATCGGTTACGTCGCATTGTGTCTTATTTATTCGCGTCCGCTTCGGACGAAATCATTCAAAGAAGAGCTGCTGTTTATCGCGGCTGGGCTCTGTGGGGCAACGTTATATTTTCTAGTGGAAAATATCGCCCTTGTCTATACGCTCGCATCCAATGTTGGCGTGATTGTTTCGATTGCCCCCTTCTTCACGGCGCTTGCCGCTCACTTCTTCCTGGAGGAAGAGAAGCTGAATGCGCAGTTTATGACCGGGTTTCTGATTGCGCTGGCCGGTATTGTGTTAATCGGGCTGAACGGGAGTTTCATCCTGCAGCTGAATCCCATTGGAGATCTGCTGGCCTTCCTGGCCCCTGCCTTATGGGCAATCTATTCCGTACTGATGCGGAAAATAAGCGCATTGCAGCATCATACGATCGGGGCTACCCGCAGAGTGTTTTTTTATGGGCTGCTGTTTATGCTGCCTGCGCTTTTACTGTTTGATTTCCGTCTTGGCCTGAACAGATTACTCAGTCTTTCCAATGTATCCAACCTTCTTTTCTTGGGACTGGGAGCCTCGGCACTCTGTTTTGTCACCTGGAACCGGGTGGTCGGAATCCTTGGAGCGGTAAAAACAAGCGTGTACATCTATATTGTGCCTGTAGTTACGGTTGCCGCCTCTGCCCTGTTCCTGCATGAGAATATCACTTGGGTCACTGTGGCGGGAACCTTGCTCACCCTCGCCGGCTCCTACATTTCCGAACGCAAAGCAAAAACGATCCCCGGGAAGAGGATCGCTGTAAAAAGTGCGGATTGAGTCTGTACATATGCGCCTCCAGCTTGTATTACCAGTTCGGCGATTTCTGCAATAATATACTATATGCATGCTAAGATCACCTGTATTATTCATCGGAATAGACTTTAGGAGGTCCTCATGAATATTACAGCTTTTATCATCTATTGCGTTGTTATCACCATCACACCCGGGCCCACCAATATTGTGATCTTATCTTCTGTGCAGCATTTCGGTGCAAGAAAGACAATGAAATATGTATACGGAGCCACGATTGCCTTTGGCCTGCTGCTTGCTGCTTCTGCTGTGCTGAACCATGTGCTTGCCGGAGTGATCCCGAATATTGTGGGTATTATGCAGATCATCGGCAGTGTCTATATGCTCTATCTTGCCTATCAAATCTACAAGATGAATTCAGGGGAGGCCGCACCGTCCCACAACACCAATTTTTTCTCAGGCCTAGTGATGCAGTTTGTGAATCCAAAGGTGATCGTATTTAGTTTAACGGTGATTCCCAGCTATGTGATGCCTTACTATTCCTCCTCATTAGCATCATTTCAGTTTGTAGCCATCATTACGGTTATCGGGTTTCTGGCGTTTATGACCTGGGTCATCTGTGGAACAGTCTTCAAGAAATTTCTCCAGCAGCATCAAAAAATAGTCAATATCCTAATGGCGCTGTTTCTGGTATACTCTGCAATTATGGCGTCGGGAATCGTATAGAGAGTGTTGGGGGTGAGTGTATGGAGCAATTTACGTATAAAAAATCTGCAGATGTCCTTGCTCTGGCGGCAAGTTTTGCCGATTTCACCTATAAAAAACATTGCCACGAGGAATATGCTGTCGGCGTAACCCTGCGCGGCATTCAGCAATATAATTTGAGCGACAGCTTCCAGTCCTCCCACAGGAATGGCGTCATGCTGTTTAACCGCGAGCAGTATCATGACGGCAGGTCCTACGATAAGGAGGGCATTGATTATGTCATGCTCTATATCAAGCCTGAGCTGGTAGCCGAGATCCTGGGGAAGAAAGAACTGCGTTTCCAGTCCCCTATCGTCTACGACGTCAGCCTAGCACGAAGTATCTGCGCCCTCAGCCGGGCCATTCTGGACGGTAACGACGAAACGCTATGCACGGAGCAATTGATCCATTTAATCGGCATGTTATCCAAAACAGCGATGGATGCAGAGCAGCGGAAGAATAACCGGCTTGTGAAACAGGCGAAGGAAATGATGTACGGCAGCATCGGCAATGTGCTCAAACTGGATGATCTTTGTACAGAGTTTGGGATGTCCAAATACCAGTTGATCCGCGAGTTTAAGGCCCATACAGGGATCTCGCCTTATCAGTTCTTTCTGAATTGCAAGGTGGAACATGCCAAGCGGTCCATTGAGGCCAGCAAGGATATCTACACGGCCGTAGCGGAATACGGATTTGTGGATCTGACACATCTGAACAGGCATTTCAAAAGTATGTTCGGGATTACTGCATATGAGTACATGTCACAATTACAATAATACAATTTACGGATCACTCTAGATGCCTAAGGCATCTTTTTTTTGCCGTTTTATGACTTGGATCTCCTTCATAAATTTACTCTTTACAAAATATTGACTATGGGTTATTTTAACATTAAGCAATCATTAAATATTAACCAATTATCCATAACATTTAAATTATTCAAACTTGAAATTGGAGGACAGTATGGAAATTGCGATGAAGGATATGTTACTGAAAAATATCAATTTTGCTTACAATGAGGCCATCGAATTGATAGTGTCCATGGGAATGATCGCTTGTGAGGGAGAGCTGACCTCCATGGCAGAGGATTTAAAGATTCAGATGGACCCACTCGTAGCAGCCTACTATGAGGACGCACGGGTCCGTTTGTCACCTCATTCCTACCGGGAGCTTCAGTTTTTTTTCAATTATAACTTTTTCCATAAGGCACTTGATTTTGCTTTCTACGAATCCATCTGCACTTATCCTGATCCACAGACTGCAGAAGCATGGATTGAACGGCTGGAGCAGAGACCGGCAGAACAAGTGGTAGCCGAAATGGTGTATGGCGTGTATTCCGATAAATTGGAAGAGCTGCTAGAAGGCAATGACTGGGAGGAAGTCAAGAAGGATGTTCCTTTGATGTCTGAGCTTGTGGCAAGAACGAAACCTCAGCCTGAGGTTGCCGGGGCGCAAGGGCCGCTGCTTGAATGTCTTGCTTTCCCGGAAGAAACGAAACTGCGGTATATGCAGCTGCTCCGTCAATTCTACAAGGACGTCTTTACCTACTGGAAAGAGCGGTTACGAATGGAGTCTGAACAAGCCACCCTACATTACGAAGCGCTTTTCCTGGCCGATCCCGTCCGCTTCATTAGGGATATTAACAAGAATGAGCCTGCGCTGTATGATGAACCGACGACTTTTCATATCAGCTTCTTTTCGCAAGTGGGCAATCATTTCCTTAATTTCTGGACGGAGGCTGGAAGGGTCGGATGGGTGATATTCGGTGTACTCAACGACCGTGTATACGGACCTGCTGCTGACCGGGAGAAAACAGAGCTTTTCTTAAAAGCATTCTCGGATAAAAGGCGCCTCGACTTCCTGCTGCTGTTAAAAAAACGCCCGCATTACGGGCAGGAAATCGCCGCGGCCCTTGGCATTACACCGGCAGCTGTGAATTACCATTCCAACTTCTTATTCTTTCTGGACCTTCTTGAAATTAAAAGAGAGGATCACCGCTTATATTACCATCTGCGCATAGATAAATTACGGGAATTGCTGGCCTTAACCGCAAAAGTCATGCTGGATGAAGATTAGACTGGCTTAACAGGAGTACAGGAAAATTTGAGAATAAGGGGAGTGTCCCTCGTGAGTGAATCAAGCCATGCAGCAGCCGGCAACAAGGAATCCGCTGCTGTTTCCAGCACAACTTTCCGTTTATTTAAACTTGGCAGGCCTTATTTAGGCTGGTACATTCTATTATGCGCCCTGGCAGCAGTTATCTCTCTTACAACGGTTGGTGTAGCCGAAGCTTTACGGCGAATTATTAATTCGGCTACAAATCACAATATGTCGGGCCTGACTTCCGCCACCCTGTTTGCCGTTGTCATTATGTTCGTCGATGCCGCAGCCAACTTTCTAAAAAGCTATTTGTCCGGTGTACTGGAGGTCAAGTCGACCTCCCGGCTTCAGGTATCACTTCTGGGCAGACTGCTGAACGTGCAAATGAAAGAGCTGGATCGTTATCATTCTGCAGATCTGATCAGCCGGATTAATGATTCCGCCTCTGCGGCCCAGCATGGAATCAACCAGAAAACCATTGACCTGTTCAGCAATCTGCTGCAGATTGCTTTCCTTCTCACATATCTGTTATCTCTTCAATTTGCGTTAACCTTGGGAACAATCATCATTTGCTCCCTGGTTCCACTCGTCATGCTTCCCTTCACTTCCCGGCTGCGCTCCATGCATGAGCAAAGACAGAAGATCGAAACCGCGCAGCAAATGTTTATTCAGGATACAGTCCAGGGCGCCGAAGTTGTGCGCGCCTTCTCTCTTGCCCCCAGGCTGCACCAACAATTTGCCGCCCGGGTAAAACAATATTTTACTATTCATATACCGCTCACCCGTTTAGAAGCTGTTGGCTATAATATGCCACTGGTCGTTATCCTTGGCGGACTGCTCTACGTCCTCTCTTTTGGCGGATATTTGGTGATCGGGGGGCGTCTGGATGTGGGGGCCGTGGCCGCCTTTCTGATCTGTTTTGAGCAGATTTCAAATCCGGTCTCGAAGCTGGCCAACCTGTGGACGGAATTGCAGATGTCTTTGGCGCAAGGAAAACGGATGTTTGAAGTGCTGGATTTACCGGAGGAAGAGGCAAATCACTCCCCGGTTGCCTTGACTGAAGTACCCGATCCGGAAATGATCAGCCGATCCGATATTTCTTTTAACAACGTAAGTTTCCACTATGATGCCGCTCCAGTATTAAACAATGTGCAGCTTATCATAAGACCCGGCAAGGTGACTGCATTAGCAGGCCCCAGCGGCAGCGGAAAAAGCACCCTGCTCCATTTGCTGCTCGCAGCCTATGAACCTGACGAAGGGGTTATCCGCTGTGGCGTTCACCCCTTAAGCAGAATCCCGCTCCGGATCTGGCGTGAGCGAATTGCCTACGTGTCCCAGGAGCCTTATCTGTTCTCCGGCACTTTCCATGAGAATATAGCCTGGGGAAGATCTGGTGCAACAACGGAAGAGGTCATCCAAGCAACCCAAAGAGCCGGCATCCATGAAGTAATTATGAGAACGCCCTTACAATATGAGACTACTATTGGAGAACGGGGGTTAACATTATCCGGCGGTGAACGGCAGCGTCTCTCCATTGCCCGGGCGTTTGTCCGCGAGCCCAAACTTCTGCTGCTCGATGAACCCACGGCCGCACTGGACAGCCACAATGAGGCGCTGATCCAGCAAGCCCTCAGGGAGCTCATGCACGACCGGACAACAGTCGTTATTGCTCATAGATTGTCCACTATCCGAGACGCCGATCAGATTTATTTCATGGAAGCAGGAGCTGTAGCAGAAACAGGCACACATCAGGAGTTAATGGCACTAGAAGGCAAGTACTTCAAAATGGTTGAGACTTCCATGAAGCAGAATCACGATTTGCTAGAGGTTAGGGAGGGTCTGGAATGAATGCAAAAGCGTCCGCTAAACTCAAGCTTGGATATGTACTGCGCAGGTTGATGACCTTCTCAACCCCCTACCGGGTCGGGTTAATGGCGGCTGTATTACTGCTCTCGGCAAGGCTAGTCTTGGACATAGGCTTTGCAGCCATCCAGCAGGTGTTTATTGATACCATCAACAGCTCTAATATGCATTCACTGACACGCATTACCGTTATTTGCGCCGTCGTCTGTTTTATCATTATTATCTGCCTCATGCTGCAGCATTACTTCCGCTTTATTACAGAGAGCCAAATGGCTTGGGCGATTCGCGCCAAGCTGTTCGATAAGACCCACCGGCTTCCCTTCCGTGAAGTCCAGTCCATGCATTCAGGAGATTTGGTCTCGCGCAATAACCGGGATGCAGGTGCGGCCATTGGCATGATTAACGGCATCGTCTATGATTTGGGCTATAATCTGCTTTTATGTCTCGTTTCTTTTCTGTACCTGGCGAAAATGGATGTCTGGATCGCGCTGCTGGCGCTCGGTTCGGGACCGGTTGTGTTTCTTTCCGGACGCTTCTTTGACCGCAGACTTCGCAAACTGTTCACGGAGATCCATCAGAAGGAAGCTGAGCTGCGGGGTATTCTGCAGGAAACGCTGCAAGGAATGAAAGTGGTCCGGGCCTTTTCCCTGGAGGACAATCTCTTGAACCGGTATGCAGCCGGACGTGAACAGTTGAACCGGCTGCAGCGCCAAAGAGCACTGCTGAACACGCTGCTCTGGCAGTCCTCTGCCTTTATCAACAATATCGTAATGGTGGCCTGCGCTGCGCTGATCGCAGTCTCTGCCGTAAGAGGCGGAACAACAGCCGGTGAAGTACTCGCCTTCATCATTCTGATGGGACGGGTACAGTGGCCTTTTGTCCACATGTCCCAGACCTGGGGTGGTGTTCAAGAAGCGTTAGGAGCAGCCGACCGCGTATTCGCTGTACTGGATGCAGATGAGGAAGGAGCACCACATTCTTCCCCGGCTTCGTCCCCTCCTCTCCCTGCTTCGGAGAGGTCGGCTGCATTATGCCTACAAGAGATCAGCTATAGCTATTCCGGCCGAATAGAAACGGAGCAGCCGCTGTTTGAAGGCTTCAACCTGCAAATTCAGCATGGAGAAACGGTCGCTGTTGTAGGTCCAAGCGGTTCCGGCAAAACAACGCTTGCCCGTTTATGCTGTGGATTGTATGCACCCGATGCCGGCAGCATCTCGGTTTATGGAAGACCGGTTCAGGAGCAGCTGGAAGAAGCCCGGGCACAGGTTACTTATGTACCGCAATCCCCTTATTTGTTCTCTGGTACGATTAGAGACAATATAGCCTTCAGCTCTAATTCAGCCAGTGAACAAGAAATTCACGAAGCCGCCCGGCTCGCGGGCGCAGCGGAGTTTATCGCGAAGCTTCCGGGCGGATACGATACGGTCATCGGTGAACATGGCTCGAGTCTTTCCGGCGGACAACGGCAGCGAATCGCTATAGCCCGGGCCTTTCTTCGAGATGCACCGCTGCTTCTGCTGGACGAAGCCACTTCTGCTCTAGATAACGAATCCGAGCGGTTGGTGCAGGAAGCGTTGGATCACTTGATGAACAACAGGACAACACTGGTAATTGCGCACAGGCTTTCAACCGTACGGAACGCATCCAGAATTGTTGTACTGGATCAGGGGGTTATTACCGAGGAAGGCACACATGAAGTTTTGCTCGCCCAAAACGGGCTTTATGCACAGTTATATAACCTCCAGTTTAAAGCAGCAGAGGCAGAAGCATCCCTATTAGAAGAATCACATGCAGCTATACTGCCTGCTTAGTTTACTGTTGAAGCACATAAAGGCTCGAATCCCCGGCGCATCTGTGCTAGGGTTCGAGCCTTAAATTATTCCAGCGGGACTGATTAACTCAGCATATTTATTGGTGTTTCTCCTAGCGAAGGGATGAGGAATTTATGATCGATAGGAGATGACATCACAATTAGAATCGTGTAGGTCCCGTATTTATCACATTGATTTCCGAACTCTTCAAGCGCTCGCGTAGAATCGCTAATCACTTTCAATAAATAGTTGTGTTCCCCGCTTATCCGGTAACATTCGACGACATCGGGAGCGGCCCGGCAGAAATCAAGGAATGCGTTACAATCTCTAGAATGAAACAATATATAAGCCGCAGCCTGTTTGCCTATCTTTTCAGGGGATATGATGGTGCGATACTCACTGATGATCCCCTTCTCCTCCATGCGTTTAACCCTCTCTGTAACTGCAGGCTGTGATAAGCCGACGTTTTTCCCCAGTTCTGTCATCGAAATTCTCGCTTGGCTCTGCAGGTGGAACAGGATTTGCTTATCGACATGATCCATTATAGTCAGCTCCTTTAAAATTCAGGTCAATTGGATAAAACAAATATAATTTAATCGTTATTCAGCCGAGTTACCTTTGTTACGTTATGTAACCAAGGTAACTTATTTTATATAATAAACCTACAATAGTAAAGTGTCCAAGACTTTAACTATTCCGAGAGGATGGAGCCCATGTGTACATTATATTCAAACCCAATTGATCCGCAATGTTTGTCGGGCCGCATCGATGAAGTAATGGATCGGACGCTTGCCGACAAGAGGTTGGTCGGTGCCGTCATTAAAGTAGCGATAGACGGAACAATGGTTTACAGCCGCGCTGCCGGTTATGCTGACCGCGGGCTGAACCGGCTTATGAGAGAAGATGCTTTATTCCGGCTCGCCTCGGTCACCAAACCTATTGTTTCCACGGCTGCCTTAGTACTGGTTGCACAAGGGCGCCTGCAATTGGACGACCGGGTTGACCGTTGGCTTCCGGATTTCCGCCCACGCTTGCAGAACGGCGAAATCGCGCAATTGACGATCCGCCATCTGATGACGCATACGGCCGGTCTGTCTTACCGGTTCTTCCAGGAAGAGAATAGTTCCTATCAGCGGGCAGGGATTTCGGATGGTATGGATCAGTCCGGAATCACACTGGAAGAGAATATGCGCCGCCTCGCCTCTGTGCCGCTTCTCTACACGCCAGGCACAGAGTGGAGATATTCCATAGCAACAGATGTGCTGGGTGCAATCATAGCCAAGGTCACAGAAACAACACTCGGCGAAGCCATAGATTCACTGGTAACCAAACCGCTCGGCATGAGTGACACCGGGTTCATTGCAGCTGATCCAGAACGGCTGGCCACCCCTTATGCCAACGACTACCCGGAGCCGCGGCCATTACTTGATCCCGACAAGATTGCCTTTGTGGATGGTACGGCAGGCTTCCTGCTTGCTCCAGGCCGGGCACTTGATGCCGCCGCCTATCCCTCCGGTGGTGCCGGTATGGTTGGCAGTGCCGGGGACTTTTTGCACCTGCTGGAAACATTGCGCCAGGGCGGGGCCCCTTTGCTGCCAGAATCTCTGGTTCACGAAATGACTACCAATCAGATCGGTGACCTGCCTATGCCCTTTTGGCCAGGACGGGGATTCGGTCTTGGCATTACAGTGCTGAAAGACCCTGCCGCCGCAAACACTCCTGAATCACCGGGAGCATGGCGGATGGGCGGCACTTATGGCCATTCATGGTTCGTCGATCCTAAGCACCGGCTAAGCGTTGTGGCATTTACCAATACCTTACTGGAAGGCATGTCCGGCCAGTTTACGGTTGACCTTTGTGAAGCGATTTATGCCAGCATCAGATCATAGAGAATGAGTACAGGGGAGCCTTGGCCGGTACGTACCGGTCAAGGCTCTCTGTGACTGAAGGAGTCGTGACTCGGCTGGCCGTAAAATCTAAACATAAAATAAAAAATGCAAAGAGGTGCTACTCAAATGAGCCAAAATACTACTTCTTCCGCACAGAATGACTCCGGCACTTCTGAGCGGCTCCCATGGGCTGGCTTGCTCGCCCTCGCGATGACAGGGTTTATCTGTATTCTCACCGAAACGGTTCCAGCCGGCTTGCTGCTGCAAATTGGTGATGGGCTTGGTGTCTCTGAAGCTCTAGCCGGTCAGCTTGTCACTTTGTACGCCCTCGGTTCATTGTTGGCCGCCATTCCTTTAACCGCCGCAACACGCGGATGGCGGCGGAGGCCCCTGCTGCTGCTATGCATTATTGGGTTTCTCGTATTCAACACCATCACTGCCTTTTCTTCTAATTATATATTGACGCTGGCTGCCCGTTTTTTTGCCGGCATATCTGCAGGTGTCCTGTGGGGAATGATCGCAGGTTATGCCCGCCGCATGGTACCGGAATCGCTTAAGGGGCGGGCCATGGCGGTGGCGATGGTCGGCACGCCTCTGGCCCTGGCCATCGGTGTCCCTGCCGGAACATTTCTTGGCACCTTTGCCGGCTGGCGTGCTGTGTTTGGGATCATGTCACTGCTCGCGCTGCTGCTGGTCTTCTGGGTGCTTTGGAAGCTGCCGGACTACCCGGGCACAAGTGCCGATAAGCAGCTGCCGCTTTATAAGGTCTTTGTTATTCCCGGAGTGCGGTCGGTTCTGGCAGTCGTTCTCGCTTGGGTACTGGCCCATAACATCCTTTATACCTATATTGCGCCATTTCTTGCGCAGGCCGGGCTTACCCGGCGCATTGACCTGGTGCTGCTTATTTTCGGTATTACTTCACTGGCAGGCATTGGGATTACCGGTATTCTGATCGACCGTAAATTGCGCCCATTGGTTCTGATCAGCCTCACTGCATTTACTTTGGCCGCCATTGCACTTGGCATAAGCAACCATCCCATCGTAATCTATCCTATGGTTGCTGCATGGGGATTGACGTTCGGAGGCGCTGCAACAATGCTGCAGACAGCAATTGCCGAAGCTGCTGGGGAGAGTGCCGATGTAGCCCAGTCCATGCTGGTGACGGCATGGAATCTGGCTATCGGCAGCGGTGGTGTGCTGGGCGGGATTCTAATCGAAACGCTGGGTGTTGCCTCATTCCCCTGGGCATTGTTTATTCTATTGCTGCTTGCGCTGTTCACCGCTTGGCGAGCGAAGGAATACGGATTTCCGGTGAAGCGGCCTTGAGGGGATTGTACATGTGAGAGAACCGGTCACCTGTGTTGCCGGTGAGCCAGACCATACAAATACACCGTCAGCATTCTGACGGTGTATTTGTTTTCTCCTAATTTTTCTTGAACAAGTTTGCTCCCTTAAGCTGTACCCGCTTCTACACCCTTTTTGCAACCGGGATCCAAATTTCGCTTTTGTAAGTCGGGGACGTTACATCTTTGCTCTCATTCCATAAGATTTCCGGCCCTTCGGTCTGCTCATAGTTGGAAGAAGGGAACCACTCGGAATAGATCCGTCCCCAAATATTTTGCAGGGTAGCCGGAAAAGGTCCGATGGACTCGAATACCGCCCAAGACATTGCCGGAACCTCCAGCAGCGTGAAGGTCTCGGGACATCCCAGCGTGGTAGCCACTCCGATGTAATGATCCAGTTCCCCCTTTTCTTCCATCCGCCCCTCGGAAAAGTTTGTGGACGCGCTTATCAGTCCCGGGGGTGCGACATTCGAAAGCTCTTTGAGCTTGGAGAGGGTTGGCAGATCCAGGCTTTGCCACATGGCGGAAATCTCCGGATTCACTCCCTCAAAAATAATAGGGACTCTCTTCTTAATCCCGACGATATGGAATGCTTCTTTCTCCTCAATCCGGTAATTCATTTCATTTCCTCCTCTGATAATGAGCTGAAAAGTCATTCGAGGAAAGGATTTCAGTGAAGGCCCTGCGGTTCTTGCTTCTGAGGGCAGAACACCGTGAAATTGCTGGAATGCCTTGGTGAAGGCATCCGGTGAACTGTATCCATAATTCAGCGCAATGTCGATAATTTTGAGCTGGCTGCTCTGCAGATCGAAGGCCGCGAGTGTCAGCCGTCTACGCCGTACATATTCCGAAAGCGGGAGACCGGCGAGAAAAGAGAACATCCGCTTGAAATGATATTCCGAGCACAATGCGCGTTTTGCCGCTTCCCGGTAATCAATCTCCGCAGTCAGATGTTTTTCGATATAAGCCAATGCATGATTCATGTTCTCCAGCAGGTTCATCTTCGCTCCTCCTCTCCTCACATCCAGAATAGCAATAATGAAGCACAGTCACCCGACAGTTCGTGCACTGTTAATGACGGGTCCTTACAGATTTAGATCATTGGTTCTTCCACACCACGCACGTACTGCTCTATGTAAGTAACTGCATCAGCGAAATCTCCGGCAATATAATCCGCCTCGGTATCCAGCCATTTATTTCTATACTCATTTAATGCCGCGTTTCCTGCACCAGTCATGACTAACACCTTCATACATCCGGCACGGTCTGCCGCCACCATATCCGTCCAACGGTCTCCAATCACTGCACATTTGCTTAGATCCAGATTGTTTTCTTCCGCTGCTCTAATCAGCATTCCAGGAATAGGCTTACGGCAATGACAGCCTTCATTATGCTGATGTGGACAAATGTATACACCGTCAAATCCAAACTCCAGCATTTCTATTCTAAAAGCTTCCTCCGTTGCCTCCCCTCTCGAGATTCCGGGTTGATTCGTAAAACCATACAGTTTAAGCCCCATGGATTTCAGCGTGTTTAAAGCTCCGGGTGTAAACGGGAACAATTCGAAAGACCCCGGATACTGCACTTCGTCACTTCCGCCCAAGGTTCCATCCCGGTCAATAAATACAGCCTGAAGTTTAGGTTCTCTCATGTTTGTTCGTTCCGCCTTCATAATATAATCTTTTCTCTAAAACAGCTTCATCATGCTCAACATAACCGCAGCGTGTATACGTGGCAATCGCCGGATGATTCGTTCTTCCTGTCAAAATCTTCACCGTGCCCACACCGCGCAAACGGAGCTGAGCTTCCAGAAAGGCAAGCAGTGCTGCCGCCACACCTTTCCTCCGGGCTGATTCCTGAACATACATTTCCGTAATTTCACCATGAGTTGCTGCGTAGCAGAAGGATTGTGAGCTCTGCGCGCAGGCAAAGCCAACGACTTCGTCCCTTAATTCGGCAACGGCAACTAACTCGTCCCCCGTGTTCAAACTCCCAATAATTTCCGCCTCCGGACGCTTATCCCCACCATTAAACTCATAATTTAGCCTGGATAATACATCCGCATCTTTTATTGTGGCCAGCCTGACCATTGGAAGCACTTATCATCACACCTTCAGCAAAAATATATTTGAGCTTACATTCCCACAGCCGCTTTAATCTTCTGCCTTTGGGTTATGATTAACTCCTGTAAACGGTCTGTTCCAAACGCGCCTGCCGTGAACGCATTCCCCTTAGGATAGTAAAGCATCCGGAAGGAGGTGCCATCTTGCAGATGCACCCGCAGGAATACGCCGGACTCGTGTTTTGTTTGCTTATAGACTGCATCGAAACCAACATTCTTCAAAGGCAGCAGTTCACGAATGAATTCTTCGGAGGCCTCTTTAGTGAAATCACCAATCAGACTGCTATCCATACCGCTTTCCAGACTGACTTTATCCACTTTCCCTGCAATATCCAGCAGGTCTCCGATAGTGGCTGCCTTTGGATTCTCTTCTACTTCATAAATCTTGTTATCCGCTACCACCCGAAAATCGGATCTGTAGCCTTCCAGCGCATAAATCACTGTACCCACAGGAAGGAATGCGGCATCTCCGTTTTTGGTGACATGATCCGTACAGGCATTATCACTCACCTTAAAAGAAACTTCCCCTACCTTATCCCCCAGCTGATCCGCGGGTACCGGCTTGGTTGCATCATAATTATGAGAATACCTGATATCATTGATCATCAAGAAATCCACCCATTCAATCTCGGCATAGCAGGGTTCTGACGTCTGCTCCGGCGCTACTTCAGGGGCAGCAGTCCCGGCTATTGGCTCCACATTCGCCTTATTCGTCGTCCCGCAGCCGGCTGCGAGTAACATCAATATAAGCAGCATTGAAATCGGCCCGCCTTTTTTTATCCATTTCATCATCGTTATTCACCTCTGTTACTATTGACGGGCTAGTGCACCTTGATGTTACAGCATTTACCAAAACTTTTTCATATCCTGATTTATTATTCATTACGAATAACTTTATATATAAAAGTTCTCTTTTTGTGCTAAAATACAGATAAATAAAGGAGGGATGCTGATGAATAACCATAAAGTTAAAACAAATGGTCATTATGTTGAATTAGATTCGCTCAGAGGCATCGCTTCTGTTCTGGTGCTTATTACACACCTGATGATTGTCTTCCCCATGATTTACTCACCCAGTTCGCCGCAGGATAACCTGACTCTCTTCGTGCTCAAATATCTGCCGTTTACAAGGGCTCTGTTTATCGGCGGTCCGGAAGCGGTCAAACTATTCTTCGTACTGAGCGGCTTCGTACTGGCTTTACCCTTTCTTAAAGGCGGTACGATCCGGTACTTGCCCTACTTGCTCAAGAGATTCCTCCGAATCTGCATCCCTTTCTATGTTGCCATATGTTTAGCGGTACTTCTCAGCATAGTGATCCAAAGGGGCTCCATTCCTGAACTGAGTGAGTGGTATAATTCCATGAGCTGGACTACGCCGATCTCAGCCAGACTACTCTTGGGACATTTTTTCCTGATCGGCAGTTTCAATGTGAATGCATTTAACAATGTAATTTGGTCGCTGGTTCATGAAATGCGCATATCCATTCTGTTCCCCTTGATGATGTATGGAGTGATCAGGTATTCATGGCAAAAAAACGTCGCAGCTTACCTTTTGGCCGGTATCATCGGTTTTTATTTAGGCGGATACGGAGATACGGTTGGCTATATGCTGCTGTTTGTGGTCGGCGCATTACTGGCGAAGCACAGAGCTTTTTTCATCAAACATTATAAAAGAACCGGAGCACTGCCAAAAATCATTCTTTTCACCTTTGCCTATGCGTTGTATTCGCTGCATGCACCAGGAAGCAACCCCTTAATCACAGGTTTGGTTTCCTATATCAACATGCTCGGATGCGGCTCGTTAATAATCATTGCCTTATCCAGCGGGAGATTCTCAACAATCCTGAGAAATAAAGTCGTCAGCTATCTGGGGCGGATCTCGTACAGCCTGTATTTATATCATTTTATCATCCTGGTAGCTTCCATTAAATTATTGTACGGAATCATCCCTATTGGCTTCATCCTCTTGCTAACAGCCGCGGCCAGTATTTCCATCGCTGCATTGTCATATCATTTTATAGAAATTCCGTCTATTAAATGGGGTAAAATACTTACACGCAGCAGGGAAACCGCCATTCAACAGAAATACGCACTTCCCCCATCACAATAAGGTTAGGCTATTCTAAAATGTGCAAAGTGATTGATTCACTTTGCCCTTTTTTTGCTTGACAAAAAAAACACCTTGCTTGTTTGGTATCATGGAAGCGCGAACAACCATGCCATCAAGAAAGTGTCTGAACATTGATTAGTTGAATTTATTTAAGGAATCAATTAAGCGTCTTAAGTCGTTCAATAAACGCTGCTTTTCGTCTACGGTCCAGTCCGTCAAGGCTTCTTGTAAGATGCCGTTTCGAGTGGAGTTAATTTGAGAAAAAATCCCCTTTCCGTGATTTGTTAATTCAGAAACACGAATTCTAGAATCTTTCCTTGCCGGATAAGTATGGACCAATCCGGCTATTTCCAATTTATCAATTTGACGACTAACACTGGAGTAATTTTTGCCCATCTTGGCAGCCAAATCGCCGACACTTGTTGACTGAAGATGTCCAATGCCGATGAAAACACGAAAAGCTGCTGCTTCCATGTTAACACCAGCATGGGCAATCATTTTCTTATCGCGATCTGACTGATTAATTATTGTAGTCAATTCAATCAGTGTACTAAAAAGTTTATCTTCCATGTTCCTTATTTTATCATTATAACGGGACGAGGTGTCAATGGTGCATTCCAAGCTATTTCGATATCTTCTAAAGAAAATGTTGTTGTAGCGATGTGGATCTTTCCTTTTGAAGCAAGTTCCAAAACACTTTGTGCAGATGACAGCATATTCAATTGTGAAACACTTCTGCCGCCACTGCCGACCAGTTCGATCGTAGATGCACGAAGTAATGAAGAGGGCATGTTGATGTATTCTTGCCCGGACGCAGTTCCTATACTAACAAATCGCGTAGGGCGACTCCCACCAGCTTTTGCAGCAGCAGAGATAATGGCGAAGGCACTGTCACCCCAGAGATAATCTAGTACAACATCTACACCATCCGCAAAAGTTGGCTCCAGGGCTTTCTCAAAAGCTTGTTTGCCGTTGTCAGTATTCATGTCAAATGCAACGAATTCATCTGCTCCTAAGGACTGTAACTTTGAGTGGTTTCGCCCGGTTGCAATAATTTTTTTTGCGCCTAAATATTTAGCAATTTGAATGGCCAAACTACCGGATACACTAGTCGCACCGTTAATCAGAACCGTTTGACCAGATTGGAATTGCGCTCGATAGACCAAAGCAGCCCACGAAGACATAGCCGGGTTTGTGATTGCAGCGGCGGTTACTTCATCAATCTCTTTGGGTAAATGTATAATCATATTTTTTTCTACAATGGTTTGTTCAGCTAAACTCCCATAGGGTGCGGCAGGGAGCGCAAAGTAAACACGAGATCCATCTGCCAATGTGCCGACACCATCTGCACCAGCTACAATTGGGAAGTTTGTTTCTGATGAATAATGCATACCTAACGAACGGAACTTGCTAAGCTTACTTAAAGCAGCGGTCGAAACGTTAACAATAACTTTATCAGCGGATTCAACTGGTGCAGGAAATTGACCTAATACGGGAGGGATTCCCGCTTGCTTAACAATTGCGGCTTTAATCATTTGCATTCTTCCCTTCAATTAATATATGTGCGTTTTGCACATAAATACCATAACATAAATAAGTGCAAAATGCACATATTTTCGAAGCCGAGATTATGTATCCCACTCAAAAACCCGAACAATTTCTCGCCAATGTCGCGATAATTGCCCGGGTTTTTCTGTATACCCTCTATTCTGCCATGATGGGCCGTGTGTGGGAGTCTGTACGCCGCTGGCACGATGCTGAAGGGTCAACAGAAGCATCGTGTGCCAGTCCTTTGTCCGTACCGCCATTGCCCAGTTCAATAAATCAGTGCTCTTAACTCATTATGAATTCTCTCTGAAATCTCATAACCCTGTCCACTGTCTTCAGTATCTACCAGCAGACCCGTTATCCCTTCTTGTTCTGTATTCGAAATGTTTAGTACATACTTTTTTTGCGTGCCGTCAAGGTAAGAAATATGCATTAGAAAATATGTAACATAATTCAGTTCACCGTTCATTTTCACTGCCTTGTTCAAGGCATTTGCAAAGACTTCAAGTTCATCTTTATCGGTGAAAATTTTTTCAGTAAACGGTCCCGGCTTGTCCGTCTCTTCTTTGCATAAATCTGCACACTCCAGCCTGATGCTCTTGATCCTGGTGTCTTTTATACGGAGACTGGTCAATATATCTATAAATTCCTGTTTGGTTTCCGCAGCTTTATCATTGTTGGAATAATTCAAAATATATATAATCTCATCTTTATGTGGGATCACCACATAATAGGTATCATGAGTCCCTGTAAGCCCGGACGCTGCAGAACCGTTGTCGGCATCCAAAGTAAGTAATCTGCTTGTTCCCATGGGAATATCAAGCTCCTCCTCAGAAGTCAGCGAACTGTGATTGGGCATTACCATTTTATTAAAATCAAAGTTCTCTACAAATTCACTAGCCGATACTTCGCCCCTGGCCTCACCTTGCTCATCTTTAATTACATAAACCTTCGGATCGGACGTATCCAATCCCCAGTTTGCCGGCAAGTCCATATGGAGTGTGGACAAATCATAGGACTGTTGAACCGCAGGCGCGGCTGTGGAGGAACCCTGCTCTTTAAATGCCGTAGAGGGTGAGCTGGAGCATCCGCCAAGTGTGACTACTGACAAGATCAATACGATCATTATTTTTTTGGACACAAGCACTACCTATTCAACCTCCCCATTCACGTAAATTAATGTCCCCGAAGATCAAACGAGGCATCATATCCTCCATCATACAAAATGATAAAGTAATAATCGGAGTAATCTGCGATGTCTTTTAATGCATCAAAGGTCAAAGAGCCGTGTTCCAAATGTACCGAATCCACAGAAGCTCCTGTAACAGGCAGGACTTCAGTGATGACCGGGTATTCTCTGCTCCGCTTGGCATTTTTGAATGTTTCCTTGGTGTAATAGCTTGTCAGCTCGTCCACAGATAATGAAGAATCCACTAGAATTGCAGCCAAAAAGTCCAACCCGTTGCCGTTTCCATTCAGTTTGCCAAGTATAGACTCCCTTTCTACAATCATGGTTTCAGGCGGGAGCTGATGTTTGCTGAATTGTTTCTCGAACTTGGACAAGTTCACATTGTTAACCAATGGAATAATCAGGAACAGGGAAACGAATAACACTATAATAACCAAAGGAGTGACCAGAAGGGTTAATCCTATCTTCTTCAACATAACGGGTCTACTCCTTCACGTCTTGATAGCAGGTTTCATATTGGTCCTTAAGCAGGAGGCTTCGGCAAGCAGAACCTGAATCCTCATAGATCTCGGTATTCACCTTCAGTTCAATATTCCGATATTCTTTATATTCTGGACTTTCATTTGTGATTGAGAGGATATCCGATGCTTGCCAGTCCATTGAAAAATCGTCTTTGTGCTCGCTGGAATATATGATTTTCTTCACGCCTGTCTTGGTTTGTTCGACTTCGACAAGATACATTACACCGCCTGCAGCGCCACCATACGGGATATAATACGCGCGTGCATTGTATTTACCTTTGGGTGACTCAATGGGACCATTAAATAGGGTGGCTTTCCCAAGATCCTTAAATTGATAGAAATATCTTCTATAGCCCACTAAACCTAAAATGATTATTAGCAGCAGAATTAATACAATCGTTCTTTTTTTCACACCAAACCTCCTATGTGTAGGATCGCAGTCCATCCATATTGTACCATATGGGGTTTATCAGAATGGACTGGATTGTCACAAGTGGAAACGGCTTCGCCGTCCTCAAAAGGACGGTATCCGTTTCAGCGAGAAATAGAAGGATAATTTATAGTGTGAAGCATATAAATTCTATATTTTAAAAAAACCTGCAGACGTTGTGCCATCAAGGCACTGTCTGCAGGTTTTTCGAAAAAAGTATGATTGCAGTAAATGAATTTACTTAACTTCAGTTGCTCCAGTTACTTTACCATCCACTGCTGCGGATGCTTTCACATCTTCGCTGGCAAAGTAGAGGTTACCATCAATTGTAGCGGATTCGTGCAGGTTAAAACCTTTTGCTTCTACATATACATCACCTTTGATGGTTCCGCCTTGCACTCTGAAGTTTTCACTTTGTACGGTAACCTTAGGTGCGGTAAGTGTGTAATTTGCAGTGATTTTGTGATCCGCATCCTGTGCATAAAGAGCAAGCTTGCGGTAAATTGCGTTCTCAGCAACACCTTTATCATGGAACTCACCGGCTACAACAACGTCTTGATCAACAGTCACATCATTCAGAATAGCAACAATCCAGGTTCCTTCTGCACTTACAGCCTTGGTAAATGCAGCCGCTTCATCAACGATTGAAGCTGCCGATGTAGCATCTGTCTGAGCTGCCGCCGGAGAAGCAGTCGCTGTCTCATTTGCCGCCTTTTCATTATTCGCACCACAACCCGACAACAATGCAACCGATACCCCTGCTACTAGCAAACTTTTAAATAGTTTCATCTCAAATCCCCCTAAATTCTTTTTATAAACTTATTATATATTAAAATTTTATAATAGTCACGTGAATCATTTCACAATTCTGTGTCTTTTTCATATTTCGACAAGACATGACAGCCTTCCCCGATTTGCCGTAGGAACGCATAAATCCCCGCTTACCTTCAGCCTAAGGTAAACGGGGATTTATGTGTTCAATCCGTTCTTCAATTCAATCATTTCCTCCAGCAACAATCCATATCCCTGACATGGTGATTGTTATTCATATTTCGGTAGTCCCCGTGCGCTCCCTTTCGGAGTGTTGCTCCATGTCCTGCATATGGGATGAGTTCCCGCGTACTCGATGTCACGAAAAACGTTTTCACGGACGTTTTCCCTACTGTGAGCCATCGTGTTTAGTACGCATCGCTAACCTTTTTCAATGGAATCACGCTCCTTCTTCCGCAAGATGAATCCTGCTTGAATAGCTGTTCCTTGTTCATGGTTACCTCTGGATTCCCGCATACCCACGGTCTGCGAAAAGATGTCGTCACTTACACCTTCTCCAGCAGCAGCCGATTCCGGCATGCATCGCTAACGGCAGTACATCGGGGCCTCTCCTTTCCTACATTCATTTCTAAATTTAGGAATGAGTCCATCACCTGTAACCGCTTGCTGCTGTTCTTTGTGGTTACCATTTGGTGATGTCTATATCTTAACGCATTACACCTAAAAATTAAACCTTCATAATATTATGTATTCTGTCGCAATACCTGGAAAATCCTGATCTCTTGCAATGACCCGCCCAGACCTAAGTATTCCTTTGAATTTTGGACTATTGTGCGTAAATACGCAAAAACCGCCTTGAGATTCCAAGACGGCTGGTGATCTGGAGCCGAAAATATTAATCCCTGATCAGAAATATGTATTCAAACAGCAAAATAAAAAAGGCGGTGAACATTCCAACCGAGTTAATCACCGTAAGTTCTGCCACATAATTTTCGCTTTGAAAATGAGAAAAGAAGGCGACAGTCCAAAGCACCGCAAAAAAAAGCGGGATCATTCCGGAAACAGCTCCAACGGCTGCCCGTCTGCCCCGGTAGATAAACAATGTAATCTCCGAAACGGTGTAAACGATAAAAATAATGATCTCAGACAACTTAACCGAATCCGGAATGTGGAGCTTAAAAAGATGCATGAGAGCATACTGCAGAGACAAAACAGTAAATAACCAGTTGTTAAACGAAATCCTCTTAAAGATCAGCATTAAATCGACTCCCTTAAACAGAGTAATCGGACTGCTGTCATATGGCACGGATGATCCTGGAGATGCAGGCCGATTCCATAATGATATCGCTTACATTATACTGGAAAATTTTATAAAGTTCTGTGGATATCCTATGACATTTGATCTAAGTAAATAGTATCACCCTTTCGCCAGAGTTGCACAATGAATTCCGGCTGAGAGGGTGATGCAAATTTCATTCCTTAGCCTATCGCTCAGAACTCCAGGGTCCGCAGCCATATGGACAACTTCTCTTCCCTCTGCTTAAGATCACCTTTTTCTTTATGATATTTGCCCAGCCAGTGCTCCGAAGCCATTCGGCCATCCAGCATGTAGAGCACCCGCTCTGCACCAGCAGCGACCTTGGCATCATGGGTAACCAGAAGAATTGTTGTCCCCGAACGGTTAATCTCCCCCAAAATCTCCATGATCTCACCCGCAGCCTTGGAGTTTAGTGCTCCCGTAGGCTCATCGCCAAACAGAATATCCGGCTGATTGATCAGCGCCCTGCAGATCGCCACTCTCTGTGATTGTCCGCCGGACACCTCTGTTATTCCCCGGTCAGCCAATGCGGAAATGCCTGTTCTTTTCATAAGATCGGCAGCTCTTGCATTGATGGCTTTGCGGCTGGTCTTTTTGGCCCGGTAAGCGGACAGGATGATATTGTCGCGGATGTTCAGATTTTTTAACAGATGCATCTGCTGAAAAATGAAGCCCATACTATGCAGGCGCAGCGCCGCCAGTTCTGCTTCGGAAAGGGCGCTGATCTCCTGCCCCTTAAAAAGGACACTGCCCGCAGTCATTGTGTCCATTCCGCTTAATGTATACAACAATGTTGATTTGCCGGAGCCTGAAGGTCCCATCACTGCTGTGAACTCCCCCTGTGGAATTTGCAGGTTAATCTCTTTTAGTACAGGCTGCTGCGTTCCTTGCACGTTTGAAAAAGTTTTGTTTAATCCCTTAGTTTCTAATATATGCATCCAGTTGTCGCCCCCTCAATCGGCTATCTTATTCGTGAACCCGGACTTGTGAATGGATCCTGTACTTCCTATAGTAGTAACCGCCACGACCAGCATGAGGCTAACCGGAAGAATCAGATAGGCCAGCACCGGATCAACCTCAAGCTGAATTCGGGAAGCACCCAGGAATGATCCGAGAACATACACCAGACTTTGACCGATCGTTCCGGCCGTCAAGATCCCAAGCAGGCTGCCAAGACCGGCGATCAGCAGCGTTCTGGCCAGATATTGCCGGCGGATATCAGCGACCGTGAACCCGATGCTTCGCAAGATTGTAATTTGCGTGGAATCCTTCGCCAGCAGCATTTTTAGAAACAAGGACGTAATCAGTACCGCTATCGAGATGGAAATGGTGATCGCGAGTATAGTGACCATCCGCAGCTGCTTAACCGTATTCCCCAGAGTCTGAGCTAAATAGCTGTCCAGATATGTGATTTTAGCCGGATAGAATGCCCCGGCCAACTCTTCTATTTTCCCGGCGACCGGAATTTCAGGCTGTACATCCACCGCTACCACGTACCACATAACAGTCTTTGGATCATAGGGCAGCTGCGCTTTGGCCGTCCGCCCTCCATTGGTGATATCCTGATAGATTCCGCTTACTGTCAGCTGCCGTTCTTTCCCTCCAGCCTTGATAAGAAGCGTATCCCCGACCCGTTTATTCAGCTCCTTAGCGTTCAGATCAGACAGAGCGATTGCACTTCCGCCTTCCGGGGCGCCCCCTTCTATGTATGACAAAGGAAAGATGGAGAAATCTCCTGTTTCCACATTGATATTCTCCCAGATGTCATCACTTCCCAGTACCTTAAACCGGGAGGTAATGAGCGGCGATAATTTTTTGATGTCCGGATCCTTCTTAAGTGTTGTGAGCATTTGTTCAAACCGCCGGGCGGTATCGCCTGACTGCTGAAGATCAATCCGGATGGTGCTCTGTCCTACGCCCATATAGGATATAAAGTGCGGGGAGCGCAGCGTATTCAACAAATTCACCGGCATGATGATCATAAACAGACAAATTACCACAACCAGCAGCAACACTCCGAACATGCTGAAGCGGCTGTACACATCTTTTAACCCTAAAAAACCATTCACAGGGAGCCATTTACGGTTGCTGAGCGTAAACGATGACGTATGTGTTCTCCCCACCCCGGCAGTACCTGACCGCAAGGCTTCAATGGCTGTGATCCGGTTGAACCTTCTAAGAATCAGCCTGCAAAAGAGCACAACAATCCCGAAGCTCAGACTGACAGCGAGTAAAGGAACGATATGCTGAAGCAGACCCTTCGGAGCCGCGCCCAGGTACAGGCTAATGTTGGCTGTAAACAACCGTGCAGTAAAAAGTGACAATCCATAGCCGCAGCATGAAGCCAATGCGGCCAGTATGATGTATTTGGCCATATAGATTCTTCTGATATCCTGCCGCGGCAGCCCGATTGCTTTCATGACTCCGATCTCCCTGTAATCCTCCTCCATGGAGGCGATCATCGTAAATCTGAGGCACAGGATAGCAATCACCATAAGCAGGAGGCTCACCAGTATAATGACAAGGGCTATAATTCCGTCGGTTAGAGCATTCAGCGTCTTAAATAAAGGGTAATCAATGGTCGGTCCTTTATCCGGCAGGCCGGCAGATTGATAGCTATTACGGAACTCAGTAAGCTTGCTGCTATCCTTGAGCTGAAATTCAATCAGATATTCCACTTCGCCAAGCTTCCCCCGCAGCGCTGTATAATCCGCCTCATTTACTACAAAACGTTTGGAGCTGACAATCGCCGGATTCATTTGAACATCCCGGACAAAATCAACGATCACGAACTCTCTGGTAAAGGACCCGGAGGTAACATTGACCTTATCCCCGATATTCAGCTGCTTCTGTCCCTTATAGTAGATAGGAACGGCAATTTCGCCGCGTGAAACCGTGATCACCTGATTATCCAGATTCAGCAGCAGATCGAAATTCTGATTCTGCTTCACAAAACCGATATCCATGACGCTGGCGGCTTCCGACTTTTCCGGATTGCCCAAGTACACATTTGAGCCGTCGACCGTAAGCATCTCCACCGTCTGCTGATCCTGTACAAGCGGATTTTCCGAAACAAAACGTTTAAGGGCGGAATCATCTAGGGTCCCGGCATGCATTTGCACAAAATGGGGGGCCTTGGATGCGGCCAGCAGCTGATTCAGCGAGCCGGTCAGTTCCATAATGATGTGCGAAGCAGAAGCAACCAGCAGCGAAGACAGCATAATAAAAATGAACAATCCGCCGGTGATGATTTTATTGCGTAAAACATCTCTTTTTACGATTTGCAGCAGCATCTGGCTGTCTTGCCTCCTTCTCCAATATAGAAACTCATGAATGTTGTTGTTCAAGAGCCCGAATAGATTTGATTCTTGGAACAATCACCGCCACAATTACTATCAGCAAACCGCAGACGATGAACAGGAGTCCGATACCCCGGCCTTCTCCTGTACCCAGCACCTTGCCCACTGAGGAAGCAAGACTTCCTCCGCTGCGCAGCAGCGGATTAAAGACATGATCCGCCAGCACTCCGGCAACAGCATAAGCGGCCACATACCCGAGCTGTGAAAGAATGCCAATGATCCCCCAAGCACGGCCTTGTGCTTCGGCGGCGATATTTTTTCGGATCAGCACATCAGCACAGGTGTTAATGAAGGGGAGTGCCGCGAAGAACAACAATCCGGCTGCAGCGATAAAATATAGATTTGTAGTCAGACCGACCAGTGCAAAGAAACCTCCGGCGAATCCCAGACTTACAGCCAGCACCTTGGCATATTGGCCCTTAATGCTGAACATCCCGATGAACAGACTGCCGATCAGCATGCCAATCGCACTTACGGATTCCACTGTGCCCAGGGTTTGTGTATCTGTAAACGGCAGTAAGAGCGGGGTAAACAAGGTCTGGAGAAAACCCATATAGAATGTAACCACCGATAAAATAACCGTAAGCTGTAGAACACCTTTCACGGAAATGAGCGTATCCCAACCCTCTTTCAGGTCTCTTGCAAAGGACTGCCGTGTTTTCGCTGGAAGCTCAGCCTGCAGGTTCTTTTTCACAGCCAGCACCGCAAGCACGGTCACCACAAAAGTGGAGATATCTATAATCAGCACAGCCTTTATATCCATGTATCCAAGCAACACCCCGGCAATCAGCGGAGAGAGAAGATATTTGGAGGAGGCTGCAAGCTGGACCAGCCCGCTGGCCTTGGCAAACTGCTCTTCGGTCAATAAATCGGTAATCGTCGCCTTGTAAGCCGGTTCAAGCAAGGATACGAATATGGAGCTGAAGGCCACTCCGAGACAGATTTGCCAAACGGGCGGATCGCCCAGCAGCATGATAAACAGTAGGAAGACAAGTCCAAATGCGGAGCATAGATCACCCGTGATCATCATCAGCCGCCGGTCAAAGCGGTCAGCCAGCACGCCGCCGATTGGACTGAGCAGAATGGAAGGCAGAAAAGCGCAGAGCGTTACCAGCGCTACACTGGCTGCAGTCCCTGTCATCTGGTAGACATAAACACCCAGCGCAAAAGCTGTCAGCCCACTACCCATACTGGATATCCATTCTCCTGTCCATAACACCAGAAACTTGCTGAAGGATTTATTGTTCTGTTTCCCCATCCTTTATCCCCACCCTCTTATCCTTTCCATCAGCTGCAGGCGGCTGCCCGAACATTTGTGTGACATAGGCGAAGCTGCCCTGTTTGGCACCCAGAGAAGTTTCCATAATATGAATGAAAGCCTCGATCTTGCGGAGAATCTCCTCCGGCTGCCACTGGAAGATACCTTCATCCAGCAGAAACTGCGAGGCCACCAGCAGAAACTCAACCGTTTCCCTGGGATAAGCGGTATGGAACAACTGCTCCTCGATGCCCTGCTCAATAACTTCTGTTAATACAGGTGTCAGGCGGAGAATGGTTTCCGTCAAGCTCTTTTGATGAAGCTGGGCATTCTCCGCCTGATGGAACTGCTCAATCAGTTGCTCCTTCCCTTCCGAGTCCGGCTTCTGTGCCATAATGATCCTCAGCAGCTTCTCGTGAACAGAAAGCCTGTGATCGGAAGCAATCTCTTTCGCAGCTTCTACCCCGGCATCAATGAACCGCATAACCACCGCATCCATTACCTCTTCCTTCGATTTAAAGTAATAATAGAAGGTTCCCTTGGCGATTCCGATCCTCTGCAAAATATCGTTGATTGTAGTTCTGCTATACCCCTGGGTGAAAAAAAGCAGCTCTGCCGTATCTAAAATTTCGTTTCTGCGTTCTTCAGGTTCCTTGGAAATCCGCATAATTGTAATCCTCCATTTCATCGACCGACCGTCGGTCTATAATGATTATAGTGAGTCCCCCCTCTATTGTCAATCACTGGATTACCGGTTACTGAACAACCATCTCAAAAGAAAGCGCTTGCTAAAATCCCGAGTGTATGATAACATGACTTTGGGATTGTTACTGAAAAGGCAAAACCCAGGACATGTGAATACACATGTTTTGGGTTTTGTCTTTTTTGTTTACACAATTCTGTTCTTCACCGTAAAGACCTATACTCTACGACGGAATGAGTGATGTGAAACGCCATAAAGGTTCCCGCCGATTATGAGAGCGCTTAATATTATTCTCCTGAAAATGATGAAGGTCGCCTTTATACGGGATGAAGGGGAGCAATTGGATGATCATCAAAAAAATATTCAACAATAACGCGATTGTAGCCAAAGACTTGCACAACCAGGAATCTGTCGTCATGGGCTGCGGCATCGGGTTTAAGAAGAGTGTCGGGGATGCGGTCGATGAAAGCTTAATCGAGAAGGTTTTTATTCTTAAACAAAAAGACGCTTCGGAGAAATTCAAATTACTGCTGGAAGATGTTCCATCCGATTATGTATCGTTATGCTATGACATCATAGAGTACGCCAAAAATAGGCTGGAGACCCCGCTTAGCGAATACATTTATGTCACTCTCACGGATCACATCAACAACACGTTCAAGATGTATGACGAGGGAATCAAAATCGTTAATCCGTTGATTTGGGAAATCAAAAAGTTCTATCCGAAAGAATTCGCCATCGGTCTGAAGGCGTTGGAATTTATCGAAGAAACCGTGGATAAGCGGTTATCTGAAGATGAAGCAGGCAATATCGTCCTTCATTTAATAAATGCTCAGGTGAACAGTTCATCTGCCAAGGTTGCGGATGTGGCGCAGCAGACGGAGAAGATCCAGGACATTTTAAATATCGTCAAGTATACGTATAATATTGACCTTGATGAAAAATCAATCAGCTATGAACGGTTTATCACCCACCTGAGGTTTTTTTTCCAAAGGATGCGTCAAAGGCAGAAAGCAGTGCTCGAGGATGATTTCCTGCTTAGGCAGGTCAAATCCAAATACAAAAAAGCTTATGATTGCATCCTGAAGATTGAGAAATATTTGAACAACGAGCTGTCGGATGAAGAAAAGTTGTATCTGACCATCCACGTTCATAGAGTTACACTAACATCAACTGAATAAAAAATTGGATTGTTACTGCTAATGCAGGCGAGACCAATATAGACAGTGTACTTTACGCTAATCTATAGGGTCTCGCTTTTTTTTGTAAGAATCAAACGAAGGGGCGAAAACTTATGAAATATGAGAAATTGGCGAAAGACATTATCCAAAATATCGGCGGTAAAGAAAATGTCAATAGCCTAACCCACTGCATCACACGCCTGCGTTTTAAATTGAAGGATGCGAGCAAAGCCAACACGGATGTCTTGAAGAACATGGACGGTGTCGTCACAGTCGTGCAGAGTGGCGGACAATATCAGATCGTAATCGGCAACCATGTGCCTGAAGTCTATGCTGAAGTCGCCGCCGCCGGCGGATTCCAAACGGCCTCCGAAGAAACATCCGATGAGAAGGTGGGTTTGTTAAACAGATTTATCGACATCATCTCCGGCGTATTCACGCCCACGCTTGGGGTCTTGAGCGCGACAGGTATGATCAAAGGTTTTACGGCGCTGTTCCTCTCTCTTGGCCTGCTTACCAGCACATCGGGCACATATCAAATTCTGAACGCGATCGGTGACTGTCTGTTCTACTTCTTCCCGATCTTTCTAGGGTATACGTCAGCCAAGAAATTCAATGCCAATATTTTCATCGGGATGGGGATCGGCGCGACTCTGGTCTATCCGACCTTTTCAAGCATAACTGCAGCAGGCCAGCCGTTGTACACCTTATTCAGCGGCACCGTTATCGAATCACCGGTCTATCTGACCTTCCTGGGCATTCCAGTGATTCTGATGAGTTATTCGTCCAGCGTTATTCCGATCATCATCTCGACGTATGTAAGCTCCAAAATTGAAAGCTTCTTCAAAAAGATGATTCCAAGCGTCGTCAGAACCTTCCTGGTTCCATTCTTCACCTTGCTGGTGATTGTTCCGCTCGCGCTGATTTTTATCGGACCGATTGCGACATGGGCAGGTCAGCTTCTTGGAGCGGGCACGCTGTCTATCTATAACCTGAGTCCGGTAATCGCAGGCACACTGCTCGGTGCGTTCTGGCAAGTATTCGTTATCTTCGGTCTGCACTGGGGATTTGTACCGATTGCGATCAACAACATGGTTGTACTTAAATATGATCCGATTCTTGCTGGCGTATTCGGAGCTTCCTTCGCCCAAACAGGTGTCGTATTGGCCATTCTGCTTAAAACCAGGAACATCAAATTGAAATCGCTCTCGGTACCCGCCTTCATCTCGGGAATCTTCGGTGTAACGGAACCTGCGATTTATGGGATTACGCTGCCGCGTAAAAAACCGTTCATTCTGAGCTGTATCGCTGCGGCGGTCGGTGGCGGCATCATTGGAATTATGGGAACAAAAGGCTATATTATGGGTGGTTTGGGCATCTTCGGCATTCCGAGCTATATCAGCCCCGGAGGCATCGACAGCGGATTCTACGGCGCGATTATCGGGATCATCGTCAGCTTTGTCCTCGGCTTCCTGCTGATGTTCTTCGGCGGATTTAAGGACGATGAAGTCAAAGCTGAGAACAAAGAAGGCGGAAGAACCGATGTCCTGGTTAAGCAGGAAACCGTGATCAGCCCGCTCAAAGGCAACGTAATCGCTTTGACCGAAGTAAAAGACGAAGCGTTCTCCACCGGCGCACTTGGCAAAGGCGTGGCGATCGAACCGGCTGAAGGCAAAGTATACTCTCCAGTTGACGGTGTGCTGACGAATGTGTTCCCTTCCGGTCATGCCATCGGGATTACAAGCGTGAACGGCGTCGAGATTCTCATTCATGTCGGTAAGGATACCGTAAAGCTAAAGGGCAAATACTTCACGCCTAAAGTCAAACAGGGGGAGCATGTGAAAAAAGGCGATCTCCTGCTGGAATTCGATATGAATGCGATTAAGGAGGCCGGCTTTATCTTAACCACACCTGTAATCGTCGCCAACTCGGGCAACTACCTGGATGTTATCGAAACCGAGAAGAAAATCATCTCGATCAATGAAGATCTGCTGACTGTTGTGATCTAACCCATTCATATAAAATATAGGAGGAATGAATCATGAACAATTGGATCAAGGCGTTTCCGGAAGGATTTCTATGGGGCGGAGCAACCGCTGCCAATCAGCTAGAGGGCGGATATAACGCAGGCGGAAAAGGCTTGAGCACGGCGGATATGCTAACTGCCGGAACGCATGACACGCCGCGCAGAATTACGCCGGAACTGGAAGAACGCCTGAATTATCCGAGCCATGAGGCCATCGATTTTTATCACCGCTACGAAGAGGACATCCGGTTATTCGGGGAGATGGGCTTCAAGGTATTCAGAATGTCGATTGCCTGGTCCCGGATCTTTCCGAACGGAGACGACTCACAGCCGAACGAAGAAGGCTTGAAGTTCTATGACCGGGTGTTCGCCGAGCTCAAGAAACATAATATAGAGCCGCTGGTTACCATCTCCCATTATGAAACTCCCTTCAATCTGGCCAAGAGATATAACGGATGGTCCGACCGCCGGGTCGTGGATTTCTATGTGAAATACTGCGAAGTGATCTTCAGCCGGTACAAAGATGTGGTGAAATACTGGCTGACCTTTAATGAAATCAACATTATGACCTTGCCATTCGGCACCTTTATGGCGGGAGCCATGCTACCTGAGGGCGGCGGCGAACTCACCATGTCTATCAAGGATAACGAACAGCTTCGCTATCAGGCTCTGCATCATCAGTTCATCGCAAGCGCCAAGGCGGTGAAGCTGGGACACAGCATAAATCCGGAATTCAAAATTGGCTGTATGATCGCCTACATGTGTTCTTATCCGCTGACTTGCAATCCGGACGATGTTTTGTTGGCTCAGGAGAAGGATAATCTGTCCAATTTCCTGTGCGGCGATGTTCAGGTCAGGGGTGCCTATCCGGGATTCGCCAAGCGTTACTTTAAAGAGCACGGAATCGAACTCGAAATGCCGGAAGAGGATGAAGATATTTTGAAAGCCGGCCGTGTGGACTTCTACACCTTCAGCTACTATTCATCCACCTGTGTCAGTGCTGATCCGAACCAGGAACAAATTGGCGGAAACATGTCCATGGGCCTCAAAAATCCTTACCTCAAAGCAAGCGCCTGGGAATGGCAAATTGATCCGAAGGGACTAAGATGGGCGCTGAACAACATTTACAATCGGTATCAAATTCCGATGATGGTTGTGGAAAACGGCCTCGGAGCAGTGGACATTGTGGAAGAGGATGGATCCATTAACGATCTGTACCGGATCGATTATCTGAAGCAGCATGTGGAAGAGATGAAAGAAGCTATTGCCGACGGAGTCGAACTGGCCGGTTACACGCCATGGGGATGTATCGATCTGGTGAGCGCGGGAACGGGCGAAATGAAAAAACGCTACGGATTCATCCATGTTGATAAAGACAATGAAGGCAAGGGAACGCTTGCAAGAACTCCGAAGAAGAGCTTTTACTGGTATAAGCAGGTGATCGAGAGCAACGGCGAAGATCTGAATATGCCGGAAGCTCAGAATACGCTGGTATAACTTATCGGATAAAAAAGTCGTAACCAATAGAGCGAGGCAGTTCCTCATTTCAAGAGGCGCTGTCTCGCTATTTCGGTGTAATTAAAGTATGTGTAGACCCTCCTTATTATAGAATCCTTCCATCTATTAGGCAGTCAGATTCTCCATTGTAATCTCCCATTTTCCGGCATCATATTGGATGTGATGGAGACTGGTATATGTACTAGGGTAAGCTTTGCCTTTATTCGACCACTCTACGCCATTTAAAATATGATAAATAATATTAATAACTCCGCCATGGGTTACAATTAAAATGTTCTCCTCCCCCTTGTTGAGGAGCTGCTCCTCGCATAACTTTCTAAAGGTTGCCTGTATACGGGTGAAAAAATCAATCGGACTCTCCCCGCCCGGGAATTCCTCATCCATCTGCAAAGTCGAGAAATAGAGACCCGGATACTGCTCCTCTACAAGTTCATGAGCCATCCCGGCGATGAGGCCATTGTTCATTTCTCTCCAGTTGTTGCTGCTTTCGAGTGGTAAGCGGAGTTCACTAGCAATCTCGGTTGCGGTTTCAACCGCACGGCTTAAATCACTGCTAACCACTCGCTGAATGTTGTAAAGATTGTTGTGCGCTTTAAGATACTGCCCCAGTTTCTGCGACTGTTCAATTCCTTCTGCAATAAGCCCACGCTGGCTCCATCCACCGCGGAATCCCTCATCATCTTTACCGTGTCTGACCAAATAGATTGACATTGTTCTCCCCCGCAACCATTCTGTTATATTGTGAGCTGTTCCTGATTTCACTTGAATACTGGATGGGACAGCCATTCCTCTCTCAGCAGCCCCATTTGAATTGAATCATAAAATTCTCCATTTGTATGTTAATATTATTGGTTGAAAGGCAAACTATCGCAAAAATTCCGGGTTTCACCCAAGTGCTCTCCCGATATGATAATGAAAGGATAAACCCAATGAATCTATCTTCAATTTCCGTAGCGCTAACAACGCTCGATTTGCGATGCTGTCTGATCAGCCGGGACAACAGGCTTGTACTTGAACACTATAGAGCGCCTAATACAGCCACTGAACTGGCCAAAATCAATTCCTGTACCAAAAGTGTGCTCTCCGCACTAATCTGCATCGCCATGGACAAGGGGCTGCTGCCGCAGCCGGATGCGCCGCTGACGTTATTTTATCCGCAGCTTAGCCTTGACCCGGATCATCGTAAAACAGAAATCACACTGGAGCATCTGCTCACGATGTCTGCCGGTTTCAACTGGACTGAATTTAGCGGGCAGAACTCATTCCCCCGGATGACCCGTTCTCCGGATTGGGTCCGGTTTGTGCTGGAGCAGCCGATGTCGGACACACCCGGAGCCCGAATGGTATACAACTCCGGCGTTTCTCAGCTGTTGTCTGCCATCCTGAGGCAAGCGGCTGGCATGTCCACGGCCAAGTTTGCCGAGCACTATTTGTTTGGCCCTTTGGGCATTAAAGCTTATGAGTGGGAGGTTGATCCTCAAGGCGTTCATACGGGCGGGTTCGGGCTGAAGCTGCGGCCTTCCGACCTGCTGAAGCTGGGACAGCTCTATTTGCAGGAGGGCATGTGGGAGCACACAAAGCTCATTTCCCCTGAACGGGTCAACCGCTCTACGGAAACCGCACTTCATGTAGAAGCCCCCTACCGCGGCGGATATGGCTGGCATTGGTGGACTGATGTCTACACCTCGGCTGCTCAGGAGTCATCTGCATCTTCCCAGGCATACTTCTATGCCCGCGGGTATGGGGGACAGTTTGTTTATATTATGCCGGAGCTTTCGACGGTTGTGGTTCTGACCGAAGATCAGTGGCGGAAAAAGAAACCTCCTGTTGATGTGTTCCGTGAAATCATCGCACCTGCACTGCTTGCCCCGTGATCAAGCTTTAACTTTCAGACTCCGGAATTTGGTTATAAGACAATTCATTCTGAACGTTCTGCCCTTACAAAAACGCACCAAAATAATACTTAAGCGCCTCCTGGGAATAGCATCTCCAGATCAAGCCAACAATAGAGAAGCCAGTTCAGGGGGGCTCCTCCCCATTTGATCCGTTCAAAATTCAGCACATTCCAGTCCTGATTCACATAGGCCTAGTCTGAGATCAGCTGTGCGTTATTGCAGTGACCGCAGGAACTGAACATGGGCGGGTGTGTTTCAGCACAACGTATTACAATACTGAAAGAATAGAAAAACCGTCAACCATTTCCCCAATGAATGATTAATGATTGACGGTTTTCTAATCAAACCTTTTATAGCGACCCGATTACTTCAGATACACCCTGCTTCTTAATCCGTTTCAACGGACTGATAACGGAAATTACTGTAATGACCAGAATCAACAGGAATATCAGGCCTATCTGCGCACCGGGAAACTTCCATACGATATGATAGGATGAAAGTGTAAATGTAATGAGTGCCTTTTGCAATGCAATTCCGGCGACACTGCCAATCACGCATCCGGACAGACTGTAAGTAGCGGCTTCCACTGTAACCATTCTGTCAAGCTGTGTACCCGACATACCAATTGCGCGCATAACACCCAAATAGCGAGTTTTCGATGCCACACTGGTGTTCATTGTATTAATGATATTCAGAATGCTGATCAATGCAATTACCAGCACAAAACCATAGATGAAAACAGCCATTGTGAAAAAGGTCTGGTTAGTCTCCGCATTCTTCTGCCGTGCGTCATAGACAGTGGTCGAACTGTTTAACAAACTTTTTATCTGATTGAAGGTATCCTCCTGACCGGACTTTTTAAGCTGTATATCAATGGCCTGATAGGATTCTTCGCCGGTAAGCTGGGTAAACAGCTTTTCCGTGGTGATAAACATCGTCATGGACAGAACCGAATCATTGAACGGAACAGAGCGCAGAATACCCATGACGGTCATTTCTTTTGTTCCATTTGGCGTTTCAATAAAAACCTTATCCCCAAGTTGGAACGAGGTGGTTTCTGTAGAAATATTGTTCCTCAAATTTTTTGCTACTGCAATAATACCATTCTGTGCATTCAGCTTTTCTTCCGAAAGCTCTCCCTCCAGCAAATCTGCATTCGCCCAGTCCAACTGGTTTCGGTCATAAGAGATCAGCCATGATGGCTCTGGTGCATCAAACAGCCCATTGTCCTTTGTCGGAATACCACCCATGCTCTCCTTGTAACTGTCTGTCAGCTTTGAAGCATCAAACGTAGCCTTCACATAACCGAACATCCTGCCATAGACCGCCTTTGTCCCATCCATATTACGCAAGTTGCTGTAAAGATCGCTGCTCAAACTATTTTCAGAAGTGAGCGTAATGTCAGGTGTATAGGGTTTTGATGTTTTCATAGAGGTGTTAAGAAAATCTATAAAAACCTGAAATCCCAAAAACATCACAATGCTGATTGCAATGGAACAGGACATCAGGAGAAGAGTTTTCTTTTTTACAATAGCATTGTTGATGCCCATTGCGGTTTCTACATGAAACATTCTTGTCAAAAGTCCTTGTTTTTTCTTCTTGGAAATCTTTAAATCACTGCTTCCTGTTACTGCATTGACGGGAGAAACCTTTGCTGCTTTTTTGGCAGGAACAAAGGAAGCAATGAGAACTGTGAGAAATCCCACTGCAATACCTGCTACAATTCCCATGATACTGAATTGGAAAAGAGAGATTTCTCCAAAAAGGTTCTTGTTATAAAATTTGAGCAACGCAGTGCAAAAGAAAGTGATGAGTATTCCGCCCAACAGACCGATTGGAATAGCCCGCAGCGTAATATGTAGACCTTCGCGCCGAACCAGCTTTTTAATTTGTATCTGTGATGCGCCGATGCACCGCAGGAGTCCGAACTGCTGAATCCTCTCCATAACCGAAATATTGAAGGTATTATAAATCATCATCACACCGGCCATCAAAACAATGCAGAACAAAATACCGCCTGCGATGTACAGGCTTGTAGCCTTATTCTCTGTGCTTTGCCCAATCGCCGCCAGCAGATACTCATTTCGACCGATTCTGTCATCCATTAGTTGGAGGCTGCTTTGGATGTCCTTCTGTGCTTTATTAACATTGACCCCATTTTTGAACTCAATATAAAGTCTCGATATCTTCTCTGCATTGGCCGCATTGGCGCCGGAAACGGATAAAAGTGCTGTCGGCTGATCCCCAGCTTTTGTAGTGGAATAATCGCTGCAAATACCGCTGAGTAGAAATGGCTTAACCGTATTGTCCGAAAAAACAAGCTTTACCGTATCGCCCACCTTCAGTTTCAAACTTTCAGCGGCCCATTCTTCCAGCATCATTTGATTTTCAGCTACAGGATATTTGCCTTCTAAAAGGTTAACTCGCATATTGGGAGCGATGCTCTCCTCTATCGCATCCATCCTGCACGTTTTCCCGTTCAAGCTTCCGTTTTTTAAAAATATCCATTCGCCGGAGGTTTTTACGTCAATGCGGCTGGAGATAACCACCCTTTCCTTTTCCGTAGCATCCTTAATTGAAATATGGTAATTCCCATAATCGTGAATCATCTGCATCTTTTCAAATTTCTGGAACACATCCAGCATAGAAAAGATACCGGTAATCAGCGCTACCGATATAGCGACACTGGTAACAACCAACCGAGTTTTCTTTTTGTGTGCCGATAAATACTTTGTAACAAGAGTAAGATAGCTTTTCATTGATTTTTACCTCCAAGCTCTGTCACAACACCGTCCTCCACATTCAAGACACGGTCTGCAAAGGATGCAAAACTCGGATTATGGGTAATCATCACAAGGGTTTGATTGTACCTTTCAACCGACAGTTTCATAAGGTTAATTACATCCCGGCTATTTTTAGTGTCCAGATTTCCGGTCGGTTCATCAGCGAGAATTATGGCCGGTTTCGTTGCAAGCGCACGTCCAATTGCGACACGCTGTTGCTGACCACCAGAAAGCTGATTGGGCAGATGATGTTTGCGCTCCGTAAGTCCTAATATTCCGAGAAGTTCATCCATATATTTTTTATCCGGCTTCCGGTAATCCAAAAGCAGCGGCAGGATGATATTTTCCTCTACGTTCAGTTCTGGTACCAAATTATAAGCCTGAAAGATAAAACCGATATTTCGTCTTCGAAAGACGGACAGCTCTTTTTCCTTCATTGTAAAAATGTCTTTCCCATCCAAATGCACCTTACCAGAGGTAGGCGCATCCAATGCGCCAAGAAGATTGAGCAGGGTACTTTTGCCTGAACCGGACGGCCCCACAATTGCAACAAATTCTCCCTTTGAAACGGAAAAGGACACGTTTTTCAAAGCGTCCACCTTTGTTTCTCCTGTTCCATATGTTTTGCATAAATTTTTTGTTGTTAATATATCCAACCTAAAACACCTCACTTTTTATTTTTATGAGATGATAACACGTCAACCTTACTCTCAGGTGAATCCTACCTTACAGTTTTGAAAGCATCGGAAAGGCAAGGCGAAAGGTAGTCCCTTTTCCTAATTCGCTTTCAACGGTAATTGAGCCGCCATGCCTTTCTACAATCACCTTCGATAAGGTAAGTCCAATACCGATCCCTTGCTTGTCCTTTGAAAAGCGGCTTCTGTAAAAACGCTTAAAGACAGAATGAATATCTTCGGGATGAATCCCTGTTCCATTATCTTGGATCTTGATTTCGGTTAAAATCGGTGTTTTTTCACAGCCAATCATAATCTCACTGCCCACATCGGTGTGTTCCAGTGCGTTTTTAATAATATTGCTAATTGCTTCCAGCAGCCATTCTTGATCAAAGTTCATCATGGCGGTTTCATCACAATCCAGCCGAATTATTTTTTCTTCCAGCTCTGCACGGGTGCGGAAGCTTTTTATCGCATCCTCTAAAAAGTCCCTGACATTGTGATTGCCTTTTTCCAATACAATAGAGCCAGTATCCAGTCTTGCCAGCTTGAGCAGATTTTGAATAAGCACTTCTATACGGTTCAATTCGCGCTCACTTTTAGCGACAAATTCATTCACCACTTCGTTGCCCGATTGTTCATCTTGAATGATCTCGTTATAAATTTTCAATGCGGCAAGAGGGGTCTTTAGTTGATGAGAAATATCGGAGATCGTATCCTTAAGAAATTCCCGTCCGTGTTTTTCATTGTCGATATGGGTCGTAAGCGAGGTTGCCATTCCGTTCACAGATGTAAAAAACTGTGACAGGCTTCCTTCCTCATGGTCATCTAAGCGCATGCTGATATCTCCTTCCATAAAGGAGCGAATATCATCATTCGCCTTCTCAATCATCCTATCCTGCCGCAGAAGAAACAGCAGCAAAACTATCAGCAAGATCAATGACAAGAGAACTGAGAACACAAGAAATATAACTGTGCACTGTCGATGAAACGCCTGTACTTCTGGGAGCAAGCGAGTTTGGGTATCGGCAGTATATCCTGCTGCCTGCAAGATTTCCTGCCCTGCCTGTATTTTGCTGCTCGTTTTGTCGGCGGTAAATGCCTTTGCAATCTGTGACGGAGCGGAGCCGTTTTTAACG
This sequence comes from Paenibacillus sp. IHBB 3054, assembly GCF_051594305.1. NCBI lineage: Bacteria > Bacillati > Bacillota > Bacilli > Caryophanales > Paenibacillaceae > Paenibacillus > Paenibacillus sp. IHBB 3054. Next base: position 90,250 of record NZ_JBOFBG010000001.1, read on the forward strand.
AAGTAACCGGCAATGTTATAATCGTGTTCGATCATGCTCTTCTTGTAATGATCTGAAATATTCTGCACAAGAAATAACCCAAACCCAATAAACATCAGTAGGATGATTGGAAAAGTGAGCAGCAGTTTTTTAATATTTCTGTTCGCAAGAATCTTCATAGCCACCGCCTCACTTTACAATGTTCCATTTGTAACCGAGCCGCCGCACCGTAAGCAAGAATATTGGATTTTCAGGATTATCTTCGATTTTGCTGCGGAGCCTGCGAACGTAAACCGATAGGGTGTTGTCATCCACAAAGCTACTGTCGTTGTCCCATAGCCTGTTCAGTATAATTTCTCTCGTCAAAACTGCATTAGGATTTTGCATGAAAAGGCATAACAGCCGGTATTCTGCTGTGGTAAGCTCAATCTCGCTTGTATCTCTAAATACTCGGTTTTCTGCCAGCCGAACCGTAATGCCATTGGAAGCAAGTTCCGCTTGCGTTGACTCTGATAACTTCGCCCGGCGCAGCAGGGCATTGATTCTTGCTGTTAGTTCATTCAGCTTAAAGGGCTTGGTGATATAGTCGTCTGCGCCCATATCCAGTCCTTTGACGATATTAACTTCCTCGTCCGAAGCGGTCAGAAAGATGATAGGAACGGATGAGGATTGCCGTACTTTTTGACATATTTCATACCCGCTGCCATCGGGCAGGGTCAAATCAAGGATCAGCAAGTCATGGTTTTGCTTTTCAATGATCGCATAAGACTCTCGTACTGTTCTTGCAATGTCTACACAGAAGCCAGCCTTTTTAAGCGAAAACTCCAAGCCGTCGATAAGACTTAAATCATCCTCGACTAAAAGTATATTATTCATTTAATTTCCCCCTCGTTCTACCCTTTGATTTTCTTCTATCCCTAGATAATAGTATATTTCTTTATCTCGAAAAAATTAAGCTGCTGTTCCTTAATAGTGGTAGTAAAACACAATAACATAGTTATTATTAGTAGTTTTACAATACTTCTTTTCTCAACAGTACAGTATAGTTCACCTGAACAGTTGAAAAAAAGTCGCACTTTTTCCTTGCAGGAGCAATAGCTTTACCGATCACAGGGCAAAGTATATTATCTGAAACCGGAGCCTGAACTGCTTTTCGATATATCCTGCTTCCATTAAATCATTCAATGCATGTTTTACTGTGGAAACGCATAACCCCACACGGCAGCTATGGTTTTGATAGACGGAAAGCACTCTCCATCCTTATTACAATGCAGAACCAGGCAGTTCAGCACAAGCCTTGCCTTAAAAGTCGTTACGGTGACACCGCTCCTGCGCTGCGATCCCGCAACGGCTATTTTGATGTTCTGCGCGTTTCACCGGTACTGCACGATTTCCTCCGGCTCAGATTTGCGGGAAAGCTCCGGCTGTAACAGCGGTTTTTGCTCTATAAATCCAAGTTGCGGGAGGGATTTCTGCATTCCCTCATCAGATAAACAATCAAGCAGTTCCTCCGGGACTGAATCCTGTGTATCGGCTGCAAGATTTGTTACTCCGATTCCCACAAGTCGGTCAATCGCTCCGTCCGTGTTCTCACAGCCGGAAAGGATCATCCGCGAGGAAAACATCATCTAAAAGGATTGGAGTGCCACCACAAAGTCATCAAGCTGCTCGTCCATACAGGAGAAGTCCACCACGAAATACTTTGCCATTGCATAGTTGCGCATATCCTTGGTGACAAAACTGCACAGGGAGAATTTGCCCACCAGCTTTTTGCGTCTTTGCGGTCAGCTCTTTTTCATTCACTGCGGCATCAATCAGACCGCTTTTGTTATTGCTCGTCAAGTACAGCAGCATGGTACGCACCTCCTACTTGAAAATCGCTATTTTGCCCGTCCTTTGCATTGGAAGTTATTAAGAGAACGATCCCCACCACCACAATAACAAAGTATAGAAACAGCTCAATCAGCTTCTTTTTATGATTCATTTTTTCCTGTCTCCTTAGTCTATTGCACACAAAGGGCCGCCTGCCGATGCTCCGTGCCTTGCTTCATCTATGATAATCGAAATATCCCACGCCTGATTACTTCGCTTGAAACTGGCAGGGTCAGCCTCAAATATTTTTCCGTCCGTAGTCACTCCCCGCAAAACGATATAATGTCCACCGCTTGTAAAATGGCCTTCTACCATCAGAGCCACCACCAACTTTCCATTCGACAGGGCATCTACCAGCTTTTGCGGTTCATCCGTACCGATGCTCTCACAGGAAAGTCCGAAATGCTTTGCCGCTCCGGGAATCAGCGAATGGTAAGAGCCGTTCCCTGAACACCAATAACCATTCTCGTATGCCCACTTTGCCATTAAGGACAGATCAACAGTCTGCCCGGCCAGACTCGACACCACAATGGACATGGAGGTCAGACCGCAAGCGTAGCCACCGATATTATCCGTACCATCTAATTTGAAGATAGGGGCCATAGCACTGGAATTCTAGAATCCGTTGGCTCTTAACGTCAAAAGGCGCCTTCAGCATTAAGCTGAAGGCGCCTTTGATAAGTGGTGAAGCTATTCATTAGTCGCAGCACTCAAACCACTTTTTGCAGAATCAGGGGTTGCTTGCTCTATGCAGCTTGACCTACCTGTGGTTCCCGACCGTTTTGCCGACTGGAGGGTTGATCTTGTTTCTGCGCACCAGGTTGTAAGCCAGATAGATTCCATAGATCAGGTATAAGATATTCAAGATGGAAACCAGCAGAACTTCCTGGTCCAGATTCTCATTGCTGAACATCGCAAGCGCATCATAGGCAAAATGAAACACGATTACTGGAATAATGTGGTTTGTGGTTTCAATAAGCAGTGCAAAAATGAAGCCGAGCAGCAGCGCATTAATGACCTGCAAAAGAATATGTATTATATTACTGCCGTTTAATGCATTAGCCATATGTAGGATGCCAAAAAAGACGGAGGAGAAAACGATGTAAAACACCGGCCCCTTGAATTTCAGTTTATCCCTGATGATCCCCCGGAAAACGGATTCTTCCGTAAAGCCCACCAGCATGGTGAAAATTACAATAACCAGAATGTCGACCGCAGTAAGATCAACGTTGATGCCGCTCATAACAGGTTGTACAAGTGCGATAATAAGCAGCGGCACATAATAGAGAGCTTCTTTTGCCTTGGACACGCCAGTGCTTCTGAAGCCGAATTGGGCTAAGGTGCGCTCTCCTTTTGTCATATACAGCGTTACAATGACAGCCATGACCAAAAATGCTACGGCTTGGGCAATCTTCAGCCCCGTATCGTCCAGTTCCATGATGGTTCCGGCTGCGGATGCGACTGAGATCAATAAAGTCAGCAGAATCCCCAGCATGAGTGAAAATAAAATCGGATGCCCTTTTGCAGTGTTTTTTACCATTACTCGTCTCCTCTGTTATACAATCTAGTGTTCATCGCCATGCAAAGGGCAATAATTTGGATTTATTGTAATCCTTTTCTGTGACTTGCGCCATATTTATCTACATAATTCCGCTATGATTCCTTTTTTAAGCTTCAACTGTTCTCCCCAGTGGTCCATCATCCCAGACCTGCACTTCAATATATCTCTCCGGCCCATATGAGCCATCTCTGTTCCATTCCTGAGGCAAGCCATATTTCTGAATGAGCTCTAAGATTTCTTGGTAGGTGTAAATCTGCCTGCGATATTCCTTGCCGTCATTCACCCGCGGGCTAAAGGTGGGAAACAAATCGCCATAGGAGAACGAGAGGGTGTCCAGTTTAAACTGTGAAATAGGTATTTGTACAAAAGCACTTTCCTTATACCAGTCACTAAGCCAGTCGCATGGGCCAACTACCATATAATGCGGGGCTTTTCTTACAGGCTTCCCGCCTTTTAAAAGGAACAGTTCTCTGGCTAATCCCTCTAACTCCCGTCTGCGCACTAAATACCCCTGATCGCGGCGGGAGGCCATCACATCGTTTTGTTTGCGGATTGATTCCAGAACTTCGTCTGCCTGCGCTTCGCTCAAATCGGATAAATTGGCAAACGGGCCTCTGGACTTCTCATAATAATGATATAAATAGTCAGGGGAGCTCTCCATACTTACACCTTGCCTTTCTATAATGAATCGGATCAGAAGGAGGCTCCCGGCTTCATTTCATACAGTTCAAAGGTATCCTCATGAATTTCAATGGCGATCACTGTATCTTCTTTCTCAAAAAACTGTACATGTCCCATTCGGCGGTCTTCCAGTTCTGCCCATCCCGCATCATCTAATTTCTGAAAATAACTTTCGGGCGGGTACAGTCCCTGCTCTCCCCCGATATTATCCAACTCGTAGCTGACGCCTATTTTTATATTGGGGTTGGCGGAGTTTGTCGTTATTTCCCCTTGTTTTGCAGCCTCTGGAATTGGAAAGTCGTCATGGATAGCGGACTCCGCATACCCTGTTTCTACATGCTTTGAGGTAGTGCAACCGTTCGCAAAGAGCAGTGAAGACAGTAAAATGACCGCAAAAAAGTATTTGTTCAAATCTGCCACTCCTTAATATTCATTCATAAGATAGTTGTATATTTGATCTTCTCTGCCCAGCTTAAACTGCAAAGTATTGCCTTCACGTTTGATAAACTTCAATTCGTCTCCGTAATAAGGCACGTCGTTCGTTTCCGCATATTGCTGCTGTTCCTGATTCAACAACTCCTTGTACAGTAACGTCTTCTCCCCCGTTTTACGGTCAATAAACATTAGAATCCCCTTCTGATTCGGACGGATCAACAGGAAATCATCATCAATTCCTTCCACCAGATAATTATCGTCTTCACCCCCGAGTTTCGCCAGATCCAGGGTCTCCTTCACCTTCCCTGTTCCGTCCTCAATCACCCGGAGGATCTTGCCATCCGTAACCACCAGATTATTGCCATACATGGTTACGTTATTTCCGAACCGGTTAAAATAACCGACGCTGGCCTGCCGGATCACCACTCCGTTCTTAATCACCAGTGTGTACCATGTATTGTTGATATGAGGTTCACCGTAAATATCCGATAGTGTCAAGTGGATTAAGCCACCGGGTGTCTTCTGAAACTTGAAATCGACCATGTCGTACAGCTTGGAGCCGAGCTTAGCAATCAGCTGCGGTTTTCCCGGCGCCTTTGCGGCATACAGCTTGCCGGACTCTTTAACAACAGAATACGTGATACCTTCAAATGTTGCCTTGATACTCGCGAAGGTCCCAAGCCCTTTGGCGGTATAGACAGCATGAGCCGCATCCCAGCTTACTGTCTGCCCTTCCAGCGCCTGCACCACAAAGCGGGCAGGAAGATATAATTGCTCTTTATACCGGAACGGCGCTCCTCCTAATTGAACTGTTTTCCCATCAAGCACAGCAGTCTTGCTGCCAACCGTGACAACCACTGTTTTTTCCCATCCAACGTATTTGGCCCGTAGATCTGCCTTATCCCAGGCAACCTGCAGACCTGCCTCTTCCAGCAGACTTGCCGGGACAAACGCAGTGCCGCTCTTAACCAGTGCCGGAACAGTACCCTTGCCGCCATTCGCCACGTAATAAATGAACGAAGCATGGGTAGCCGCTGACGATATTGCCGGGAACAGAAACAGCAAAAGCAATATTGGAGTAAACAGCCATATTTTTCTCATTACCTATCCATATCCTTTCTTCACTTTACTTTATTTTCTAGTTCTCAGATAATTATAAGACTCTTGGTTTTCCAAAAAGTTGCAGCTGCGGATGAGGAGGCGGGATATTTATGTTGGAGGGATGCGGACGTTTGCTGCTTAACTTCTATTTGGTTTGCTATAAAGTCATCCTTAACATACTGAGCCTCGACCGGACGCCGCTGTTTACCGTTCTCTTCGACAACCACTTATACTGCGGTTTCATCTCTCTAAAAACAATATTGCACTTTGAAATGATCCTGCTGCTCTCCAATCATCTCGTACAGGGTTATGATCTGGTATGTATAGCAAGTGAACGAATTCTTATCCGGTTCCATACCTTCAAGGAGCCTAGCCACATCCTGCTTTCTAATAGATAACGCCCGCCGTTATTACTATTAAAGGAGGATTATTTGCTATGGGCAACAATCTGTATAGCCGAATAGAGGCGAAGTTCCAGGAGCGTAAACTCAAGCCTTATTATGAAAAAATCAAACACATCCGCTGGTTGCCCTGTCTTAGCCAACTTTCAATGCAATCAGCCATTGTGCGGCTTCCAGCAAATCTGCTGCAATAAAGTCCGGCTCCGCCGCCTCATACCAATCCTTGCGGTAAGCCATAAGCGAATTTTCGCCCCAGCCCGTACGGACAAGCACTTTGATTGCGCCCACTGCGGCTGCTGCCAGCATATCCGTTGTTCCAACATCACCAATAACCGCACATTGTCTCAAATCCAAACCATGTTCCTCGGCTGCTCTAAGAAGCAGCCCTGGTTTGGGTTTCTGGCATTCACAGTCACTCCCGGAGGAATGAGGACAAATGTAGGAGGCGTCCATCCCGAAGGACACAAACTGCCTGCTAAATTCCGCCTCACTGGCTTGGCCAAGAGCAATTCTATGCTGATTAGTTAGTGCAAAGACCTTGATCCCCTTCTCTTTAAGCAGATGTATCGCGCCCAACGCGAACGGGAACAGTTCAAAATCGCGGGGATGAATAAAATGTCCGGTTCCCCCCATCGTCCCGTCACGGTCTATGAAAACGGCTTGAAGATTATGCATAAGCATAAAGCCCTCCTTATTGACTGATGATTAATTTCATTTGTTCAACAACTTCGTCCACACCGTGGCTGCTTGTATCTATTTTAGTAGTCCCCATGTTCCGGTATAAGCTTAAACGTTCGATACTGCTGAGAATTTGCTCTTCCGGTCTATGGTCTTGCTCCATCCGCTGCCTTAGTGCAGTCTCCGAAGAGATCAAGGTAATCGTTTGTAGATCAAATTCCAGATCATCTAGCCGTTTCAGAAGACCTTGCAAGATCTCTTCGCGATGAAGTACCCAACTGAAAATGACATGTTCAAATGTAGAGTTCGTCAAGAAGTTTCTTAGCTGATATGTAATGTTATTCTCCACCATGGCTCTGTTTTCATCGTTTACGATCCAGGGATTCATCATCCAGCACCAATCGCCGTCCAGCCATACGGAATGATTTAGCACCCCGTTCAGACTTTTGCATACTGCGGATTTCCCGACACCCATTGTGCCGTTGACAACAATTAACTTTTTCATGACATCCTCCTGTAAAAGGTATTTACACATAGTTCCATTGAACTATTCTTTTAATAAATTTCAGTAGGAAATGATTCCTTTGCATGATATAATCTCTTAGTCCATCATCGAGAATTTATCCCCATTAAAAGTATGGGTTTGCAGGAGGATCACTATCATCATGAACAATCAGATTAGAATTGTCAAAGTATCCGCAGAGATTGAGAAGGATGAATTTGATTTTAAGGTGAGCCATTGGCGATTGCTGCTTGAGACCAACCGTTATTACGAGATCAAACCCGAGCATGGACCTGTAAAGAGAATCTATAAAGAGAAGCTTAATACCGTTACCGATGAAACGAAGTCTTATGCCGACGGTATTCTCTCCTGCTCCGCATTTTGCATTGAAGACCGGGTTAATGAGATGCAGTTGGAGATCCTGCGCAAACTGCAGTTGAAAATCAATTCGTTCAGAGATGAACTGCAGTTAAACCAAAAAGCAATCGAACAACAAAAATTCTTACCAAAAATAGAGGGTTCAACGGAATAAATGAGAAGTGGATTTCCTCACAAAGTTAAAGAGCCGCAGGTGCGCAGTAGTCGCATCTTCGGCTCTTTGTCGTATTGTTCTATACCAGCTCTGCGTTTTTCAGGGCATGCTCCCAGCTTGGAAAATAATACAATGCGCTCCGCATCAGCTCCGGATCCTGCTGTTTTACCTGCTTTTTGTTGATTGTTCCGTTGGATTGAAGCTGCTTGATCCGGTTGATAACTTCATCAGATCCCAGTGTAATATCCACATCACCACTCCTTTCCCTTAAGTCTTCTTCCATATTTTTCTCCATCCTGTAAAAGTTCTATACAGAGCTCTATTGAAAAAGAGTGCTCCATCAGCTATTCTCCCGGCTGATGAAGCACTCTCACACGCAAATTTATTCATTGACTGACCACACTAACCCATCAAAAAATTAATGGCTTACGAGATAGGAAGCATCCAAGATGATAGCCACCCGTCCGTTCCCCAGAATGGTCGCCCCGGATAGATGGTTCAAGGTCCCGAGCATGGTTCCGAGCGTTTTGATGACCACTTCCTGATTGCCCAAGATTTCATCCACCGCAAAGGCAGAAATTTTGTCGACTGATCTGACAATGACAATCGAGATCGTTTTGGAACTGCGCTCAACACGCGGATAATGCAGCTTGTCCCGCAGCCAGGAGAACGGCACAATCCGTCCATGGTTGATAATCGCCTGCTCCCCTTGGATCGTCTGAATCTCTTCCGGGTGAATACGAACAATTTCAGCAATGTTGTACATGGGGAGAATCAATACCCGGCCTGACACCTTGACCAGCAACCCCTTGATGATCGCCAAGGTGAGCGGAAGCCTGATCGTGAATGTCGTCCCTTTACCCGGCTCTGTATCAATATCAATGATTCCGTTCAACCTTCCGATTTGGCTGCGGACAATATCCATTCCCACCCCACGTCCGGATACATCACTCACCTCGGAAGCCGTCGAGAATCCGGGTTCGAAAATGAGATGAAGCGCTTGAAGCGGTGTCAAATGTGCGGCCTGATCCTCTGTAATCATGCCTTTGCGAAGCGCGGAAGCCTTGATATTCCCGGCATCAATGCCCTGACCGTCGTCTGCCAGGGAAATCACTACATTATTCTCTTCATGGAAGGAGGACAGGGTAATGCGCCCCTTCGCCGGTTTGCCTTTTGACGCACGCACTTCGTGGCTTTCGATTCCGTGGTCTGCACTGTTGCGGATTAAGTGGATCAAGGGATCGCTCAATTCCTCGATAATCATCCTGTCCAGTTCGGTCTCGCCGCCCTGTACCACCAGCTCTATATCCTTGCCGAGCTTTTGCGCCAGATCTCTGACCATACGCGGGAACCGGCTGAAGAGCTGATCTATAGGCAGCATGCGTGTCTTCATCACGCCTTCCTGCAATTCCTTGATGACACTGCCCATATGATCGGATACGCCGCTGATGCTCTGCAGCGCTTTAGCAGGGTCATTGCGGATGCCTGTCGTCTTCAGATCCGCTAGTGAGGTCTGGTCTATCAGCAATTCACCGACCAGATTCATCAGATGATCGAGCCGTTCCACACTGACCCGGACCGTCGGTTGATTACCTTTGACCCGTTCTTCAGCCGGAGGTGCGGACTGTGGCATATTTGCCGGCACTTCTGTAGTAGTTATCTCTCCGCCGGCAGCTTCTCCCGATTCGAATGGAGTAATCGCCAGAGTTTGCACATCTGAATCCCCCTCCAGCTGTGACTGGATCAGCTGCGGCTCTTTCGATGTTGCAACCACTACAGCGAATCTGCCGTAACGGCTATCTTCATCTTTATCTACAACTTCACCTGGTGAAAGTGAGGCAGCAATAACCGATCCGCAGACATCTTCGATCCGCTGCAACAGGATGAAATGCCGTGCTGCCTTCATCTGGCAATCCTCTTTCAGCGAAACTCCGATCATTAGGATCAGTTCCCCGGCGGCAGTGGCTTCCTCTACTTTAAGATTCTCAGCGGCACTTAATACAGGCGGGCGGACCGGCTCTTGCTCTGCAGGTTTGTTAATCAGCGCTTTAATCTCCGAAACCACAGAACTGCAGTCATCATAAGCTTCCCCGCTGATATATTGGCTGCGCAGCTTCTTCATGGCGTCCAGTGCGCTAAAAAGTGTATCAATCAGAATTGCGGTGATTTCCGGTTTTTTCTCACGTACCCATTCCAGCGCATATTCCACTTCATGGGTCAAATCACTCATTTCCCGGAAGGCCATCGTTGAAGAAGAGCCCTTGATCGTATGTGCGGCCCGGAACAGAACTTGGATCAGCTCGGACGAAGGAGATTGTTCAAGGGTCAACAGGGACTGGTCCATCCGCTCCAACTGGTCGTTCAGCTCTTCTATGAAAATATCTCGGTAGGCAGACAGCTCCATCATTATTTATATTCTCCTTTCTATCCGCCCAATATTTCCTCGAGCTTCAAGATCCCAATAAGCTGGTCTCCCTGTTGTCCAATGCCATGGAAAACACCTTCTCTACTTCGGCTATGCCCTCCAGTAGGCGGATGAATTTCTCCGTAGGTAGTCACTTTGTTCACTTTATCTACGATCAAACCTACGAATTCATCCCGGCAACGGACTACGATAATCCGGGTTTCTCTTGTATAGGGCTCATCCGACATACCAAGCAGATTGCGCAGGCTCATGACACAGACTACTTTGCCCCGGAGGTTCACCACGCCCTTAACTTCATTCCTGGTGAACGGTATATCCGTAATGCTCAGCATCTTGATGATTTCATGAATCTCTTCGATGCGGATCGCACAGGTCTCGGCACCCACGGCGAGTTCAATATATTGTTCCTTCTGCAGCGTGGACATGTTGTCACCTTCAGTCTGTAAAATTAGTGGGTTTTGAATGCAGCAGCGGAAATGGCTAATTCTTCAGAGAGCAGAGCCAAAGACTGGCAGGTAGCTGCAGTCTCTTCAGAAGCAGCGGCGGACTCCTCACTCGAAGCCGAGATCGCTTCTACCGAACTCATAACCTCAGCAGCCTGTGCAGACTCTTCCTCGCAAGCCGCAGCAATTTCATTCACTTTAAGCGCGGAGTTATTCACCATCGCGATAATCTGTTCAAAAGCCTGGCTGGTCATCGAAGATTGCTCCACACTTTCGGACACGGCCCGGACACTCTGTTTCGTATTTTCCTGCATCGCTTTAATAATCTTCGTAATTTCCTTTGTCGCCTCGCTGCTTCGTTCCGCCAGCTTGCGGACCTCATCGGCTACAACAGCAAAGCCGCGGCCCTGTTCTCCGGCACGGGCTGCTTCAATGGCTGCGTTCAGCGCAAGCAGGTTCGTTTGCTCGGCGATATCGTCAATGACCTCAATAATATCGCCAATCTTGCTGGAGTCATCTTCCAGCTGAGTCATCTTGTGATTCACAGCCTGCATTCCCTGAAGGGATGTCTCGACCACATATCCGCCTTCACGGGCAGTTCTGACCGTATCATTAGAGAGCTCTGCTGCTTCTTCTGCACTTACAGCCACAGAGTTAATGGCAAGCGACAGTTCTCTGAAGAGTTCAGTGATGTTGGATGCCGCAGCCGACTGGCTGGTGCTGGTGCTGGAAATTTCCTGTGTGCTTGCTGAAATCTGCTCGGAGGAAGCGGCAACACTTTGCGAATTCATCACGATACCATTGATCAAATCCTTTAAGTTGGTCACCATCCGGTTGAGTGCAGACGCCAATTGACCCACTTCATCCTTGGAGGAAATCTCTGCTTGTTGCGTCAGATCTCCGTCAGCCACCGCGGAAGCGAGACTAAGCATCTGCCGTAGAGGTCTAGAGATCGAGCGTGCAATGAAAGTTCCAATAAGGATGCTGATAATGACCGCAGCGACTACCACGGCTATAGTAACAACCAGTGAAGTGTTATAGGTTTGTTCCGAACGATGGTTGGTGGCTTCTGCCAAGCTTGCATTGAAAGCAACCAGCTCCGTCAATGTTACTGCAACCTTTTCTGATTGCAGGCTCAGAACTGTTTTATTAAATTCGTTAAATGCCGTAATATCCTCATTCTCTGCGATGGACATGCCCTGCTCATAAAGCTTTAGATAGGATGGGTATTCGATATCGAACGTCCGCAGCAGTTCCTGCTCCTTTGTGGTATTGGCTACCGTACGGAAAGTATCGATCTTTTGTTCGATACTCTCACGGGCTGCAGCCATCTCGGTCTTGATCTTAGCCTTAGCTTCAGCTCCGCTCTCTGTGCTCATATTCCGCAAATATAAACGCATATTCATAAAACTGATCTGTGCTGCGGATAAATCTCTTACGGAAATCAAATTGTTGTTGTACATTTCATTTGTGTTTTTGTTCATCCCCCGCAGCGTCGATATCGAATAGATACCGAATCCCGCCAAAATCACAGCAACTAGCAGAAAAGCTGAGATGATTTTCTTTGCTGTTTTCATGTTATTGAACCACTTCATGAGTACTCCCCCTGGATACGATCTTTGTGTGTGTCCGGTGTTTAGCTGTGCAATTACGCAATCTCCCCAGCACGCCTCCCGGACAGCATAGATATATTTCGACAAATTTCGTCGATTTCTGAATAGTTTATTTTTGCATTGCCAAAAAAAAATTTAAAAATCCATGCGCTTTGCTTCAATTACGAAATATCCGGAATCGTTATTTGCGCAAACATTATTACAATATACATATCCAACCAGTTATGCACTACAATCATCTTTAACTTCAGCGGAAATGAGGGAGGTCTCATGGGAACGAAAGTACCCGTCAAAGAAAAGATTTTTTTCTCCGGGGGATTGCTGGGCCAGAATATTCTATACAGCTTTATGTCGATGTACATTTTGTTCTTTTACACCGATTTATTAGGCATACCTGCTACCACGGCCAGTCTAATTCTGGTGGTAGCCAGCATAGTCGACGCCTGTCTTGATCCGGTAATGGGGATGATTACAGACAAGACCCGCACAAAATGGGGGAAATTCAGACCCTATCTGCTGTTCGCCCCGTTCCTTATCGCGGCTGCTACGGTTCTGTGTTTCTGGGATTTCGGAGGTTCCTCTACACTGACGTTAGTAATCGCCTCTATCTCCTATCTGTTATGGGGTATGTTGTATACCGTATGTGATACGCCGCTCTGGGCATTGTCCTCTGTAATCTCCAAAGACCCCGATGAACGGACGCTGGTAGTCACCTTAGGGAAAATTGGCGGTACCCTCGGAGCCGTAGCCGTTACCATTGGTGGCATCCAGCTGCTGCTCGCGTTCGGCGGCGAAAGAAACACGGATGCTTACCTCTATTCCGCAATCCTCGTAGCCGCTATTGCGGCGGTCTCTATTTTTCTCACTGGATTAACCTCCAAAGAAAGAGTAACCCCTTCGCCCGACAAGATTTCCTTCAAGACAAATCTGCAGACGATTTACAAAAACAAGCCTTTGCTGGCCCTGCTCGCCTCACTGCTGATTATCAATTTGATTAACGGTATCAGGCAGAGCATTCAATTGTATTATGTGATTTATGTCTGGGGGGATGCGGTGTATGTCACTCAGGTGGGGATCAGTCTTGTTGTGGGGATGCTGCTGGGAATGGTAGCCACTCCGAAATTGCTGAGGTTGTTTTCCAAGAAAAAGGTATTTATCGCCTCTTGCCTTCTGGGCAGTTTATCCTGTCTTATACCTTATCTGTTTGGGGACGAGAATAGGATCTTTGCACTTGTCTTCTTCGGGATCAGCTTCTTTTTTTCAGGGATGACCATCATTGTGAGCACATCCATGCTGCTGGATACGATTGACTATTCCGAATGGAAGCTGGGCTTCCGGGGGGAGGGTATTGTTTTTTCAACGAATACATTCATCACTAAATTTAGCGGAGCTGTCTCCAGAATCATCATCGGTACAAGCCTTGGGTTCTTGAACTATGTTGAGAACCAGCCGGTAACCCCGGGTCTCCAGCATGGGCTCAGCTTTGTGATGTTCATCCTGCCGGCGCTTTGTTTTGTCGCTGCCATTATCCCTATCCTGTTCTATAATATTAGCGACAAGCAAAGAGAACGTATATTGTCCGATTTGGAAATTTCCCGAGCCTTATAATCGTCTGAATCTCGTACATTATGAATAAGGAGTGAATGGATATGGATTCATCTGCATTGCATACCCTTATGGCCCCTCCCGAACTCACGGGATGCCGCAAAATATTATGTGTACAACCCCATCCGGACGACAATGAAGTCGGAATGGGCGGCATTATTGCCAGCTTCGCGGAAAAAGGCTGCGAAATCCACTACCTGACCGTAACGAATGGTGACCTGGGGGCAGAAGATGAGCACCTGTCGCATGAAGAGATTGCCAAGATCCGACGAGTTGAGCTGGAGGCAGCGGGGAGAATGCTGGGCGCTACGGAGTTTCATCAGTTGCAGCATGGTGATGGCACACTGGATCATGTGCCTTCATTGGCCGGAGAAATTGCCGAAATCATTCGAACCGTACAACCCGACGCCCTCTTCTGCCCCGATCCGTGGCTGGCCTATGAAGCACATCACGATCATATCGTTGTTGGCAAGGCAACGGCACAGGCCTTTCTCTTAGCAGGACTTGCCCGTTATCCCAAAGGCACCTCAACCAAACCGTGGCAGCCGCAGGCCATCGGGTTTTATTTCTCGTCAGAGCCGAACACGGTCATTGACATCACCGGAACTTTCGAGCAGAAATTTGCTGCGATGGCCCAGCACCGCAGCCAGTTCAGTGATGAAATACTAGCCCTGTACCGGCTCTACTTTGCAGAGATAGGCCGGAAGTTGGCCCGGGATAAAGATTTCGAAATGGGGGAAGGGTTGAAGGTGTTGTCTCCGCTGCACATGCACTGCTTCGTGGATGCGAAACGGATCTGAGCTCAGGAGGATTCAGCGCGGTAAATGTAAAAAGACACCAACGCAGCGTTGGTGTCTTTTTTACATTCCGGCTCAGGACTATCACATGCCCCTTCGTCTCCAGCCAAACACTTGCACATGTACAATGGCTTTGGTCACCCAATGCGTCAGTACATACAATAGGATAAACAGCAGCACGAACGGCCTGAACAAAATCCATATGATGAACCAGGCCATAATAATCTGCCAACGCTTCATTCTGCGCACGAGCCGGGTAGGCCATAAAAAAATCCGTAACAGCTTGTGCTGCTGCTGGAGCGCCTCCAGAAATTCGCTCTGAATCTGCTTATCGTCAGGGCTTAGGCGTACCGCATTTTTCATGTATGTTTCTTTAAGCTTGTAATCCCCGCGGTCGCCCGCCGCCCATCCCAAATATAACAGCACGTATGGCATTTCGGCCCCATATTGAACCGCTTGACGGTCAAGTTCGGCTGACTCTTTCATATTGCCCAGCAATGCCTCTGTATAGCTTAATGTAGCCAAATACAGCGGACTCTCCGGTCTTAGTTCCAATGCAAGCCGCAAAAGCTCCCTCGACTCTTTGTATTTCTGCTTCTTGTTCAGAAGATTAGCCTTCAGAAAAAAATAATGAGCTTCATAAGGATCAATCCGCATGGCTTCCTGCAGATTCTCATTCAGCGCTTTCTCGTTGTCCGTTTCGTAGTAGACACTGACGCGCACATACCAGGCCAACGTCTGCTCCGGTTCCCGGATCAGTGCCTCGTTGGCCCAATACAGCGCCTTTTCATAATTATCCATGAGATTATAAATATGGGCAATCAGTGCAAAAACATCAGGATCCTCCGGTTCTTCCCGCAGCGCCTGCTCTGCTTCTGTCAGAGCTTCCTTGTAACGTTTCCACTCGATGAGCTGATGTACCGCTTGAAGGGTATTTTGCTTAAATTGATTCTCCACTGTCAGCGCCTCCGTCACTCATCCCGCTATTTAATTCCGTGTTTTTTGGCATAGTCCAATACGATCTGGTAGTCCCGGTTGACATCGCTGAAGGTCGCATAATTCTTCGCGGTTGAGAACCATTCCAGTGTCGTGGCCTTCCGGGACTTCGCTGCTTTCTTCAGATCATCATTTGTAATCGGCTGGATCTCTCCGGTCTCAAAGGTGCGCTCCATCGCAGATTCTATGGCATCGCTCACCACCTGCTCCAGGTCGGCACCCGAGAAGAACTTTGTATCCGCTGCAATCTTGGGCAGATTCAAGGCTTGAGCAGGTTTTCCGGCCATCTTCAGGCCCAGAATAGTCTCACGTTCGGACTCCTCCGGCGGCGGGACAAACACCAGGTGGTTGAAGCGGCCCGGACGCCGAAGTGCGGAATCGAGATACCAGGGTGTATTGGTGGCGCCGATGACAAACACGTTCTCATTCTCGGCTTGCAGACCATCCAGCTCCAGCAGCAGCTGATTCACCAGCATCCGGTCATGATGCTGGCGCATCTGATGGCGGCTGCCGCCCATCGCGTCCAATTCGTCAATGAAGATGACACACGGTTTGTTCTCTCTGGCTTTCTCAAAAATATTATGCAGGTTGTTCTCACTTTGGCCCACATACATCGCCAGGATGGCCTGCAGCTCGATATGCATAAAATTCGCTTCAATCTCACCGGCTACCGCCCGTGCCAGAAAGGTTTTGCCGCAGCCCGGAGGCCCGAACAGCAGCAGGCTGCCGCCCGCTTCTTTGCCGTAAGCTTTGAACAGCTCCGGCTGCTTCAGCGGTAGAATAAAGTTCATCCGGATCTTCTTCTTTACTTCTTCCAGACCGCCTACATCGGCGAAGGTTTCCTTGGGTTTCTCTGACTCGATAAGCGTTTGATCCTCTTTACTGAATTGAATGAGTTTCAGCCGCTTGCGCCTTTGTTCCATAAGCTCATCATGATCATCGGACATTCATCTCTCACCCCTATGGTTAATGAGATAAGTTTACCATATTTTAATAGGATTTGTTGTTACACCAGATGTGTTCTCCAGTGCTCCCAAGCGGTCAAATAGTCCTTCAAGTCATGCGGATGGACTCTGGCGCAGATGCCAATCCGGCAATACAGCTGGAAGACTACCTCTTCTATCAATCTGGAATGTCCTATTGCCTCCTGCTTGAGCTGGTCAAACGCCTTAAACAAGGTGACCCTATTCAAGTCATCCGGTGAGGAGCAGAAAGCATAAGTGAAGTCATAGATGAGTGGTCCAACCATAGGCGAAGGGTCAATGACGCCCACCAGGCTGTGATCCTGAAATACAAAATTATGAACACCTGTATCGCCATGCAGAAGATACTTGTCCTCCGCGCTGGAGATTCTGCCAGACAAGGCTTGTACTTTATCATAATCCTCCGCAGGCAATATATTCCCCACATTGGAGCGTGCCTCTTCTAAACTGATTCTATTGAACTCAGCCCATGAATCCCGCGGCATTTCCAGGCGGCCCCATTGTGGCGCAGCCGAGCTTTCATATTGGTTCAGAAGACCAGTTACGATGCATGTCAGCCAATCTATCTTGGCACCGCGGTTATAATGAGTTGTACCGGCAGTATAGGTATACAGAATGTAGTTCCCGTGCGGATCGGTATACAGCAGTTTTGGCAGCAGCGAACTCCCTGGATAGGCTGCCAGCAGCAGTTCGGCGCAGGAAATGCTCTGCGGCTTGTCCACCTTCAGCACATATTTCTTTTCCTTATTGACGGTCAGAATGTAAACGAGACCGTCGGTTGTTCCTTTCATTTCCCCGTTGACTTGACTGTTATGTTCAATCACTCCCAGGTCCTGAAGTGTATCAACAATCGCCTGGATATCAGGTCGCAATGTCATTCTAATCCGCCTCCAAATTTATACGTATTCTCTATTATAGGGACGGGTGAACCACAAGAGATAGGTATAGTTTGGATCTATTCGGACTTTGCACTTATTGGGCCTCTTCATGTGATTCCAGAGCGAATCTCAGCAGACGGCTGAGCGCTGCGGGCAGGACCGTAACATGGCCCTCTTGCGGGAATTTGGCCAGGCTGACCTGCAAGCCTTCCGCAGCAAGCGGGGCGAGCAGAACCGGCAGCTTCTCGGCATCCTCGACCATGTGATCCAGCTCTTCTGCGCCAATGGTGATCAGCAGTTTCCGCTGTAGTTTCAGCCCAGGCCCAGGGTACATGGCGGAGAACCGCTTCTGCTCAAGCAGAAGGGAATAATCGCCCCACCAGACCGAGGGGCTGCCTGCTGCGTAATGGGTGAACAGTTGCGGCCGTGTGAACAGGGTATGCAGGACGAGCAGGCCGCCCAGCGAATGTCCGAACAGTGACTGGCGCTGGCTATCCACAGGAAACAGTCCGGAGATCAACGGCATGATCTCGTTCTGAAGCAAATCGAGGAAGCTCTCCGCGCCTCCATGTTCAGGCCATTCACTGCCGTCTGGCCGCTTCGGCAGTGATTCTAACTCCGCAGGCATCGTGAAATCATAGCAACGGCGGGTCATGTCAAAGGGTTCGCTGGAGGGATAGCCGATGGCTACAATCACAACAGGATCATAGCCATGCGGCTTGCGTGTCTGCAAGCGCGCGGACTCTGCCAGCGTATGAAATACGGCATTCCCGTCAAGTGCGTAGATGACCGGGTAGCCCTCCGGCGGCGCTTCCCCGGAAGGATGCGAGACAAGGATCCGGTACTCCAGCTTCCGCTCACCTGCGTAGAGGACATGCTCTTCACAACCACGGTGCGGATAACTCCGTTCAAGTTCTTTACTCATGGCACTTCCTCCTAATGATAACCATTCTCATTATTGGAGATTATAAAGGATACACGCCCGTGTATCCATGGACTCTATCCTGCTCCGGGCTTGGACAATGTGCTGAAAACATCAATAACAACTCTTCCAGTATCCGGTCAATCGCTACGGCCGGATATTCAAAATGCGTTCAACAAAAAGAGACACTACAATGTGTCCCTTTAGGAATTGATTGCCGCTTATACGCCTGCCCTTACAGGATTACACAGCCAGCCGGTAATATGGCAGAGTAACCGTCGGCCTAAAACCAAGCTTTTGCGCCAAATAATATGAACCTTGATTTTCCAAACGACAAGCCCATACCGGCTCCAGATTATGCTCCAGACAATAATCGATCAGTGCTGAGCATACAGCAAGTGCGCAGCCTTTTCCGCGATGATTCTCCGCCGTTTCGATTCCGATCTCCAGCTGACCCGCTGTGCGGCAAGACGCAAAAGAGGTAGCGGCAGCTTCTCCGTCTGAAACTAAAGTGTAGCCTATCCCTTCGGCAGCAAAATGCTCCTCATCCCGCCAAAAAAACCGGGGAACGACCGCTCCGCTCTGAGCCAGGAACTGTTCTTTGGTCGTACGCATGATAATGCCGTCAGGTCGCGGAAGCTTCGCCTTAGCATCCATGTAGGCTTCTCGGTTGAAGCAGAAGTTCACTCTTGTATTCCGCTCAATGGCCCGGGAATGATTCTCCAGGGATGAAATTCCGCTGTTTATCAGAGAGCTGTTATGAATAGATAAAATAGAATCAAGGATAGGGGTCCACTCTGCTGCCGGATCACTTTGCAGCCACTCCGCACTCTGTCTCATTCCTGCTAGATTAGTCATATAATCATGAAGTCCCTGTGTAAACGCCTCGTTGCCGGCCTCTCCAAACAATAAGGACATGCCATAGGAATGCACCACATAGAAGGCACGGGGATTGTGCACAGCATCTACATAAACGCTGCCGGGAACAAGCTGCTCAAGCACTGCCCGGGCAAACATTGTGTTAATATTCACATGATCGAGCAGCGGCAAGACTTTGAAATAATCCTTGCTCTCAAGTTGTAACATGTTATCCTCTCTCTTCTTTAAGTAGTAAATTAAAAAGCCAGCGGAAATTCCATTCATATACATGGGACATCATCCAATGATCATACGGTGCCGGTATCCCCTTCTCCAGCCAGCGATCTGCGGATTCTCCACTCTGGGCAGCTTTTTCCGTGTAAGCCTGGATATCAGTAAGGTAATTTATCATTACTGCAAGGCTTTCCCTGCCGGTGACCCCGCCATGCCCGGGAATAACCAGATTGACATCAATCTCGCGATCAATCCGTTCCAGAATCTCAATCCAGGCAACCGGAAAGCCGCTCAACATCGCCGGGTGGGAGTGGCTTAAGATAAGATCACCGGCAATCAGCACCTTGGCGTCTTCGATATACACCATCGCATCGCTTTCCGTATGCCCGCCGCCATAGGTGAGCAGAGTAATCGAACGGGCCGAGCCGTGAATAATCAGTTGCTGCGAGAAAGTAACGGATGCTGTCACTCTATGGATCATAGGCGTTGCCGCCAGCAACGCAGACTTGTCGGCAATTTCATAACCGAGTGCTGCGCGGAGACGGGGATCTGCCGCAGCCTTTTTCCCTTGTTCCAGCATTTCAATTTGATTTCGCAGGCAGCTCTGCCAAGTATTCAGATCTGGAGCACCACCTTGAGTCAGCACCTCCCGGGTAAGCACTGTGGAGATAATGATGCTGCCGGCAAATACCTGATTGCCATAATGATGATCTCCATGATAATGGGTATTGACTATGTATTTCACTGGCTTACCCGTAAGCAGCTCTGCCGCAGAACGCAGGAACTCGGCTGCCTGCGGAAGACTGAAGGTGTCTACAACTACTGTTACATCGCCCAGATCTATGATCGACGCGTTCCCCAAAGCTCCACTTCCGGGAATAACGATAGCGGCCCAGACACCTTCCGCCACCTGCTGCAATGTAAAATAAGGATTCGTATGCTTTACCTCCTCTATATCTACCTAAAATGGTGCGAATCTCTCACACGTTTCTTTAGTGAGCGATCACAGATTTATCAGACATTATACTATATTATGGGAAGCTTGGAGTAATCATTTATTAGCAAAAAAAGCTGCGGAGTGCCTCTTAGCACTCCGCAGCTTTTTTAACCAGTGAGTTCTGTCTTGAACTATGCTCTTTGCTTGCGTGTCATTACATCAAAGATTACAGCTGCGGCCAGCACGCCGCCACGGATCATGTACTGATAGGAAATACCGACGCCTAGCAGGTTCATGCCGCTGGAAAGTGAAGCCATAACGACCGCACCGATAATGGAACCGGTAACCTTACCTACCCCGCCGGCAGCGGATACGCCGCCAACATAAGCAGCCGCAATGGCATCCAGTTCAAACAGCGTTCCTGCTGTGGTAGTCGCCGACTGCAGGCGGGAGGTGAACAGTATCCCCGACAATGCAGACAAGAGTCCCATGGAGCAGAATACAATGTACGTAATTTTCTTAACGCTGATCCCGCTTAGATTCGCGGCTTCCGGGTTGCTCCCGACTGCGTAGATATGACGCCCGATTACAGTGGAGGTCGTCAGAATGTGATAGATGACAACGACGATCATCACGATGACTACCGTCCACGAGAATCCGTTGTAGCCTGCGAGAATCCAAGTGATGTAAGCAATGATGGCGGACACGAAGACCAGCTTGACGGTAAACATGCCGTTTGACAATACTTCGAAGTTGTATTTGAGCTTATTGTTCCGTTTGGAGAATTCAAAATAAATGAACAGGACGATAATGAGTGCGCCGATAATCAGCGACAGCAGATTCAAATTGCCGATCTTGGCGATGGCCGGGATAAAGCCATTGCCGATTGCGTTGAAATGCTCATCCTTAACGATGATGGTTCCTGTCTTCTCCGTTACGCGGAGCAGCGCACCTCTGAAAATCAGCATCGCTGCCAGAGAAGCCACAAAAGAAGGAATACCCATCTGTGCAACCAGGAAACCGTTAAAGAGTCCAACAATAATCCCCATGATCAAAATAAGCGGAATGGTGAAATAGACCGGAACTCCTGCCTGCGTCAAGAAGATGGCGGCAATTGCCCCCAGGAACCCGGCTGCAAAACCGACGGATAAATCGATATGCCGGATCACAATGACCAGTGTCATTCCGACAGCCAGAACAGCAATGTAGCCAGTGGCATCAATCAAGTTGCTTATATTCCGCGAAGACATGAACAGTCCATCCGTCATGATCGAAAAAGTCAGCATAATAACGAATAAAGCAATGTACATCCCATAATCCCGGATATTAACCTTGATCAATGATTTCGCTTCGTTAAATAATTTCACGGGTCTTCCTCCTATTGCGTAGCAAGTTTCATTATTTTTTCTTGATCTGCGTCCTTGGCGGACAGCTCGCCTTTGATTTTGCCCTCGGCCATGACATACACGCGGTCACTCATTCCAAGCACTTCAGGCAGCTCCGAGGAAATCATGATGATGCTCATGCCCTCGCTGATCAGCTTGTTCATAATCGTATAAATTTCGAATTTCGCTCCGACGTCAATGCCGCGTGTAGGTTCGTCCAGAATGAGCAGGGTCGGTCCTACAAACAGCCATTTGCCAAGGGAAACTTTCTGCTGGTTGCCGCCGCTTAAATTGCCGACCAGCTGTTCAACAGAAGGGGCTTTGATATTCATTGATTTTTTATATTCGTTCGAAATCTTCACTTCTTCATTGGTATTGATCATCCCCTGCGAAGAAATGGCCTCAAGATTGGAGACTGAAATATTTTGCTTGATATCCTGAATCAAAAATAAGCCGTCGCCTTTCCGGTCTTCCGTCACATAGGCGATTCCCGCATTGATTGCGTCTTTGGTGTGCTTAAATATTTTTTTGGCGCCGTTCATATATAAGTCGCCATGTATTTTATAGGATTTCGGATTGCCGAAGATGCTTTGTGCCAATTCCGTCCGGCCTGAGCCCATCAGACCAGCGATGCCGACAATCTCGCCCTTTTTCACGTGAATGTTCACATCCTTGACCACATCCCGGCCCAGCTTGGGGTCAAATGCCGTCCAGTTCTTGACCTCCAGCACATCATTTCCGAAATGCTCAGTATTCCGTTTAGGGTAGATATCATCGATGTCACGGCCGACCATGTTCTTGATAATTACACTTTCCGATATTTCATTCTTGGCAGCATCAAGCGTGCATATCGTCCGTCCATCGCGAAGCACGGTAACATGATCCGCTATGGCAATGACTTCCTTCAATTTATGGGAGATCATGATGCTGGTAATTCCTTGTTTCTTCAGTTCTCTCAGCAGTTCCAGCAAGTTCTCACTGTCATCTTCATTAAGTGCGGCTGTTGGTTCATCGAGAATAAGCAGCTTTACATCCTTGCTGAGCGCTTTGGCGATTTCGACCAGCTGCTGCTTGCCGACACCCAAATCCTTAATCAGCACTTCAGGATTGACGTTAAGATTCACTTTCTTCAGCATTTCCTTCGCTTTGACAATCGTCTGATTCCAATCAACGATTGCGCCTTTCTTCACTTCGTTCCCGGCAAAAATATTCTCATATACGGTCAGATCCGGAAACAGGGCTAATTCCTGATAAATAATTGCGATCCCGGTTCTGACGCTGTCGCTAATTCTGCCAAAGCTCTGCACGTTGCCTTCATAGACAATATCCCCTGAATATGTTCCATGCGGATACACCCCGCTAAGCACCTTCATGAGTGTGGACTTGCCGGCACCGTTCTCGCCGACCAGACAGTGAATCTCGCCTTTGTTAACTTTGAAATTGACATTCGAGAGTGCCTTTACGCCGGTGAATTCCTTGGAAATATTGTTCATTTCTAAAATATATGGATTCATAATTAGCTTGTGCTCCTTCACAAAACAAGTCTTAGAATAGAGGAATAGTGATAGATGTATCTATCACTACTCCGTCTAAACTATGTTCAGGTGCGTTTACAGTCCCGTGAACTCGCTTGCTTCGTAATATTTGGAATCAATGAGTGCTGCTTTGACATTGTCCTTGTCAACGACTTGAACATCGGTTTGCTTCGCTTGTACTTCAATCTTGCCGTTATCGTAGGAGCCGGTTGTTTCAGGCGTTTTGCCGTCGAGAATGGAAACCCCCATGTTGATTGCATCTTTAACGAGGTTGCGGACATCCTTGAACACGGTCATTGATTGTTTGCCGTCAATGACGTATTGGATGGAAGCCTTCTCAGCATCCTGGCCGGAAATGATGAAGCTGGTCACTGCGGAATCCGAAGCGAATACGTCAGCAATGGAACGGGCTGTGCCGTCATTTGGAGCAAGGATGGCCACATCGCCCTTTTGATCAGCGCTTGCAGCGGTCAAGTGAGTTTGTGCTTTGTTCTTAGCTTCGTTGGCATCCCAGTTTGTGGTCACCTGGCTGATGATTTTACTGCGTTCCTCACGGGTCAGCTCTGCTTTATCCTTCAGAGCAACAGCTTCACTGGAGTTGGCGATGGTGAATGTGCCGTCAGAAATCTTCGGCTGAAGCACAGACCAAGCGCCTTCAAAGAACAGAAATGCGTTGTTATCCGAAGCTGCACCCGCGTACAAATACAATGGCTGGCCTTTGCCTTTGGCATGATCCACCAGGTATTGGGCTTGTGCTTTACCTACTGCGATGCTGTCAAAAGTTACATAGTAATTAACGGCATCCGTGTTGTTAATCAGGCGGTCATAGGCGATAACCTTAATACCTGCTTTTTGAGCGGCCTCAGCTGCTGCAGCGGCGGCATCACCGTCTTGCGGACAAATGATCAGGACTTTAATGTCTTTTGCAATCAAGGCTTCTACGTTTTCTTTTTCTTTAGCAGAAGAACCTTGGCTGAACAGGATCTCCGAGGTATATTTGGTGTCTTTCAGCGCATCCTTGAATCTTTGCTCATCCTGCACCCATCTCGGCTCATCCTTAGTCGGAAGCACGATGCCTACATCCACCTTACCGCCTGCACCGTTACCGCAAGCGGATACCAGCACTGCAAGCATCATGGCTACAAGCACTAAGGGTATCGCTCTCAAAGACTTTTTCATTCTAAAAAACCCCTCCCTATATTTGGCTGCTGCTGTTCTTTCATCCTGATGTTATCATTTGAGCTATCCACCCGGAATAGAAAATTCTCCTTTGTTTCTTGAATATCCTCACATCACGGTCCAGCACTTTTTTTCATCATAAAATACTGCACATGGCTATTTATTATAGGAAAGGTTTGATACAATTCTATTGACTTGTTAATGGCATAACATTAGCTTTCTCACATAATAGATTGACCTGAAAGGAAACGAAGAGATGATTATTCCAATCCCTGAAGTGAATTTTGACACTTCCCCTTACTATAATCCCGTGCTTAAAAATGTGGTCATTCTGGCTACCGGCGGCACCATTGCCGGAAGTGGGGAAGCCCACAAAACATTGAATTACGAACCCGGCGCCCTGCCGATACAAGACCTGCTGGACAGTGTCCCCCATCTGGAGCGGATCGCAAATTGCGCCGGAGTACAGGTCAGCAACCTTTGCAGTGCCGACATTACCAGCGACCACTGGCTGACGTTGGCTACATTGATCAACACCCTTGCCCTCCGCGAGGATATTCACGGATTCGTCATTACGCACGGAACCGATACCCTTGATGAAACCTCTTATTTCCTGAACCTGGTCATCAAAACCGACAAACCGGTGATTATTACCGGATCAATGCGGCCTGCAACTGCGATCAGCGCAGATGGTCCTCTGAACCTGTTCCAATCGGTAGCGTTGGCAGCGAATCCGGACGCTTCCGGTCAAGGGGTTATGGTTGTTTTTGCAGAGGGGATCTACAGCGGCAGAGATGTGCAGAAGGTGAATACCTTTAAAGCCAACGCCTTTGACGAGCGGGATTTCGGCTGCCTGGGCTACATGCGCGACAGTCAGGCTTTCTTCTATACAAGATCCCTTAAAAGACATACCACTGCAGCACAGTTCGACGTATCGGCTCTAAGTGGATTGCCTGAAGTGTCAGTCGCTTATTTTCACGTCGATGCCGATCCGGGCATTCTCGATTACCTGGCTACGATCTCCAAAGGAATTGTAATTGCGGGAGCGGGCGGAGGAATATACAGCAAACCGTGGATTGATAAAGTCGGGGAACTTAAGAACAACAACATTCCGGTCGTCCGCTGCTCGCGGATCTCCAGTGGAATTACGCTGAAGGACTCTTACATTGACCTTTCCGCCAATTCAATTCCCTGCAACAGCCTAGTGCCGCAGAAAGCGAGAATTCTGCTGTCGCTGGCACTGACGCAAACTGTACAGTACGATGAAATTGCCACAATGTTCAATGAGTACTAAGAGCTAAACAACAAACCGCCCGTGGATTGTCCATGGGCGGTTTGTTGTAGTTATAAAAGTCAGACTACGCAAATCACTTATTCTTCTCCATTTCCGAGCGCCTTTACGCTCATCTTCTCTATGTATGCTGCTATTCCTTCCCTGGACGGATCGTCCGCACATTCCTTGTCAGGCTTTATTCTTCAATTTCAACGATAATGTTAACGATAGATGCATCGTGGTTTTTAATGCGAAGTGGAGCTGTAAAGGCAGAAATTAACTTTTTGCCAACCAACGGCGCTGGATTGACGTCTTCATAAATGAGCATAGTCTTCTCTTTATACTTTTCATGATCTAAGAAAGCATGGTGGACAAAATAACCGTTTCTTTTGGCTTCACTCATATTCTCAATGCTCAAGGTATCAATAGCCACCGCTTTGCAGTTTGGCAACTTCGTCCGGATGTATTCAGCGGCTTCAGGAGAGACGGCGGGGAAATTATTGGCGTATTTCCCGAAATCAGTATCCCGGTGTTTCCAATGACTCGTGTTGAAAATCAGAAGATCGGCTTCATTCAGTTCTTCATATTCCTCAAGCTTTTCGACGGTGATAAAGCCGTTCGGGCCAAGCGGGCAATCAATTAATAGCGGCTTCCGGTAGATGAAGTCTTCAATCGGAATAGCATCTATTCCCTTACCGTTATTCATGTGATGCCACGGGGCATCAACATGGGTACCGGCATGAAGATAGATGCTTAACACACTTCCGTTCCAGTCATCCCCTTTGTCCAAGCGCTCTTTAGGCTCTAATTTCACTTCTGGCAATCCTGGAAAAACAGGCATTCCTTCATAAATGGGGTAACCAATTTCAACGTATTTTGACATATTTAGATGCTCCTGTAGTTTAGTTATAGTTTTGTATCACTTCTTCGGCAGAAGGGTCATCAAGCGTATCTTATATAAGCTGAACTTTAAATTTAACAAACTGGCGTAGTACGCAGGCTTATATAGTCTATATCTTTATTCAACCAGTCTACAACATTTTTTTTAGTCTAATACTTATTCCCGAAGGCTGAAGAACCGACTTAGGCTGTGCATTAATTCCTACAACGACCCACCTCCTCTTCACAGTAAAGAAGACGGACAGCTCATGCCTTGCGGCGGCTGCCCGTCTTTAGTCATGGCTGATTGGATTTCAGAAATTGCTCAAGTACACTGACAATCATCCCGTGGTCTTCTTCGCCAGACAGGCCGGAGACGGAAATCGTTCCAATCGGACCGACACCCCGGATCAGCAAAGGGAAACATCCGCCTTCGGCGGCGTACTCCATGGGGTCAACGAACGCATTATCCTGAATCGTTGTATTCCATGATTTATAGAGCACATTCATATAATAAGAGCAGTGTCCAAAATGATTCACAACATTGGCCTTACGGGCAATCCAGCGGTCGTTGTTGAGTCCGGTCTCATCCATTTTCGCATGGAACAGTACTTGTCCGTTTTTGCGGATATCCACAACAATCTGTTTGCCCATCCTCGTAGCCTTTTCAAGAATGGCATTACCTAGCTCAATCGCGGTTCCATTGGTAAATCTGCTGAACTGCAGCTCCTGTTCCTGCTTAAGAATCTCTTCCAATAACGGGGCATAGTCTTCCAAAAGTGATGCACTTCCTTTTCGGCTTATATTTCTTTCATATCAAGCTTGGTGAGCGGGAGTCCCAGAAAAGCAGCATAGCGTCCGGCAGCCTGTTCCAACTGTTCTTTGAGGACGCCGTCCAAGGATCTAAAGGGGGATAACATCAGCTCGGCACCTTTTTTCTTGAGGGTGCGTTTCCATATCCCGATGACCTGTCCATCCCATACAATCGTCGGCATAAATACACCGTTGTTGCCGGGAACAATTAGCGGAGCGGCCTCCGGCTCAAGGACCGCACTGCGGTCCTTGTAGCCCAGAATATACTCATCGAAACCCGGAAGCAGATAGACACCGGAAGATTTACCGGTCTCTGTTCCGTCACCAGGTTTATTCGGCATCCAGTACTCACCGGATTCTATAACTTCACTTATAAGCTCTTTGTTTACCGCTTCCAGTCCTGCTCTGGCATCCGTAAGCGTCATACCTGTCCACCAGGCGAAATCATGCACGGTTGCAGGCCCATGGGTCGTAAAATACCGCAGGGCAAGCTCAGCAAGTGATTCATCGAAGGACAGCTCCCTGGACCCGGTCACCCATTCATCCAGCAGGACGAAGGTTTGCTGCTTGCCGTGCAGAGGCCCAAAACAAATTAAAGCGTTATACGCGCAGTGCCACAGGATATGGTAGCCCCGTTGGCTGGCAGTGCTGATCCCCTCATCCTCCAGCAGCCGAAGCAGATCAGGGCGCGTAATACACCGCCCTCCTTTTAAGGCATGATAGAGGATCCTTCTGCAGCGCTCCAAAGTCTTGTCGTCCAGCTCCAATTGTTCCAGCCTGCGTTTTGTCACCCGCAGCAGCCGTGGAGCGCATAGCTGAAGCATCCACTTCACATCTTCAGGCGGTACACAATGAATGGTCCCGCGAAGTGACCAGGTCAGAAGAATTTTCCGTTCCGTGATGGCCCGCTCCACATCGGCCAATCCCGCCGATGCTGTGCGCAAGCCGATAGCCCAGACCGCCTGCATATAGTCCTGTGCCTGCAGCGCACCTAGTGCCCTTACGACCTGTTCCGGCTGCTGAAACGCGGGACTGCTGATGTGCTGGTTCAAGAGCCGAAGGCCGGCAATCCGCTGGTTAGTCACTTCTATTCTCCTTTGCTAAAACCTTTTGAAACCATTTCTTTCCCCTAGTATATTGAACGGGCTGGTTAATTGTCTATCCGAAATACTACGGCCCAGGCAGGAAATTGGAAGTTGTCCAGCGAAGCTAATACCAAAAAATGACTTAAAAGCGAGGCGGTTAGACTGCAGCAGTTTATGATTGGACAATATGGAGGACAGAAGATATGCAGCATTTAATCGAAGAATCCCACAGCAACGGATTTCAGGTTGGCGTACATTTTCCGTTCCGGGCTGACGCCACCAGGCTACGCGATCCCCTCTTCCTCTCCACAGACGGGCAGGTGCGTGAGGATGCCTATCAGCATGTACGGGAAGAACTGGATATTCTGACAGCCCTTCATCCGGAATATATTCTTTTTCATTATCCGAAACCTGTGATTCTGGACGAACGTGTGAATTGGACAGGATGGCGGTTTGGAGATTCCCGGGAGTTTATCTATGAATCTGAAATCACGCTGGAAGAGCTGATAATGCGCAGCGAGCAACTCTTTGAATGGCTGAATGCACAGAGCCTTCAGTATCAATTTGTCCCCGTATTGGAATTTGATGCATTAAACAGATATATTTACGACCACGATTTTTTCGAGCAATTATTGATCCGGTACCCCCGGATTAAGCTCTGCCTGGATACTGCGAGGTTATTTCTGCAGGACAAGCTCGACCCGTATTTTGACGCCAGAGCCATCCTGAGAAAGTTTACCCGCTATGCAGGTCTGATCCACCTCTCCAATGTTCAGGTGAATGACAGCGTGCACAACAGCCACTATCCGGTTCTTCCGGAATTAAGCCCGCAAGACGGCTGGGCACCAATCGAGGATTATTTGCGGATTATCCGCACAGAAAACAGCGACGTAAAAATCATGTTCGAGCACCGCTCTGACCTTATTTCGGAGGAACAATTGCAACGCTGTTATTTATGGGTTGACGGAATCCTGAACAGAGCAGCGCAGCCGGACAGCGGGATCATTTCATTCTGATGGCCAACCCTTCCTGCGTGATATTACCTGGATTAATTTAAATTTTAGTGTTTTCATTGTATTTGTTCATTGCACCTTGTAATATAGACCCGAAAGAATATTTATCTATGGACAAGGCCATCATACAAAATGGTAATATGCGCTTGGCTTAATTTAACATTAGAGGAGTGAAGCATGTGTCTGTTGAAGTGTATTTGAATTTCAATGGGAACTGCCGTGATGCTGTAGAGTATTATGCTGCGGTGTTTGGTACAGAGTCTCCACAGATCATGACCTTTGGGGATTCGCCGCCAAACCCCGAATATCCGCTTCCGGAAGAAGCCAAATCCTTGGTCATGCACTCCAGACTGAACATTGACGGCAGCAATGTAATGTTCTCTGATGTGTTTCCGGGCATGCCTTTCACAGTAGGGAACAATATCAGCCTCGCTCTGGTATCCCGAGATGAAGAGCAGCTCAAATCCTGGTTCCATCAGTTGAAAGAAGGCGGAACGGTAGTCATGGAGCTGCAGGAGACCTTTTGGAGCAAATGTTATGGCAGCCTGAAGGATAAATTCGGCATCGAATGGCAGATCAGCCACGAGAATGGCGAAGCAGGCAAGTAAGAATAATGCATATTGATATCTAAAACAGAGAATATAGAATCCCGCTCGTTTTTCGCAGGGTTCTATATTCTTTTTTTGTGGGCGAGAAATCACATTTCTTGAAATGAAAAAACAAGCTGAGACGGTTGTTACAGGTTCGTGAGAAGTTAAAAATCTTTTTTATTAATGCGCTTACATACTAAACTATGGTTTAATTAAACTACCGCTACGCATTTATTCCACTGTAAAGGAGTCGAACCTATGGAAATATCCTCTTTTTTGCTGCCCAAAGATCAGGTGGCATTTATTGCTTCCTCCATATCCATGCTGGAAGCTATGGAGCAGCTGGAACAGCATTATTATTCTGCGATACCCATCATTGACGATGAAGGCAAATATGTTGGTACCTTATCAGAGGGCGACTTGCTATGGAAGCTGAAGAACACAGCGGACCTCGGCTTTGAGAATATGCGTGAGGTTACCGTAAGCGAGATCCAGAGACATGTGCATAATGAAAGCGTGGAAATTCACGCCCAGATGGAGGATATGCTTACACTCGCCGCAGACCAGAACTTTGTGCCTGTCGTCGATGGCGCCGGAGTCTTCCTCGGTATTATCCGCCGCAAGGATATCATTGAATATTACACCCGGAATATAACTGATTAATTCGCGAATACAACCAAGGCCTCCCCCGCAGAAAGCGGTGGGAGGCCTTGGTTGTATTTTTACTTATAATATCTCAAACACATTGGTCAGCCTTGTTAGTTCAAAGATCTTCAACACATTTGAATTCAAGGATTGCAGTCTGATCGTGCCGCCATTCTCCACGCATTTCTTATAAGAGCTGACAATCACCCCAAGCCCGGTGCTGTCGATGAACCGGCAGCCGCCGAAATCAAGCAGAAAACTTGAATACCCCGTGCTGATATAACTGCGGATATCTTCTCTAAACTTGCTTGCTTCTTCTACGGAAAACATCTCCGGCATTTCAATAATAATCTCGCTCATGTCATTTCCCCCTAATTATAAATTTCTCAACGAGGAATTCCAGCTCATTGGCCATGGCGCTGACCTCCTGGGCGGAAGAGACGAAATTGTTGACTGTCGCCGCTTGTTCCTCGGTTGCGCTGGATACACTTTCGCTGTTCATTGCCGCCAATTCCGAGATCGTGCCCATAGAGTCAATGAGCTTGATGATCTGATCCGAGGTGGCAACCTCGTCTTTGGTAATCTCCAGGATTTCCCGCACACTATCGTTAATCATCTCCACCGATTCAATGATATGAATAAATGCATGATCGGTTTCATTAACGATTCTCACTCCGCCCTCCACGGCTTCCGAGGCGCCCCGCATCGAGTTCACAGCTTGCGCAATCCGTGAGACCATATCATGTACCAGCGATGAGATTTCGTTTGCCTGCCTGTGCGTTTCATCCGACAGCTTCCGCACCTCTCCGGCCACCACGTTGAAGCCTCGCCCGTGTTCTCCCGCTTTTGCAGCTTCGATGGCGGCATTCAGCGCCAATAAATTGGTCTGCTTGGCGATGGCATTAATGGTTCCGATAATAGTGGAAACTTTGCCGGACAACTCGCTCACAGTCTGCAGCTGCTCTTCTGTCTCCTTGGTGCTGCTGTTGATCGTATCCATCGCCTCAACCGTATTAATGACCTTGATTCTGCCATCCTGTGCTGCCCGGTTGGTGCTGTCCGCATTCAGGGAGGTCGCTGCCGCCTTGCTCTGAGCCAGCTGCACGAGACTGGAAAGCTGCACCAGAACCTGCGAGGCATTCACTACGGAATGGTTGTTATTCTCCGCACCGGCGGCAATTTCCTGAGTGCTGGAGCTGATTTCTTCAATCGATGCGCTGATTTCCTCTGAAGAAGCCGCCATTTCTTCCGACATGGAGGTTAGAACCTCCGAACCCGCCCTTACTTTCTCAATAATGGCTTCCTGCTTGTCAATCATTGCATTAAAGGAATCGCTTAGCGACTGCAGCTCATCCCCTGATGTGATGGCCGTATGTACTGTCAAATCGCCATCACCGGCCTGAGCCATGGCCTTTTCCAGCTTCTTGATTGGACTTATGATACTCCGGGTGGTAAAGAAATACCCTGCAAGAAGAGCTACCAGAATGAAGGCAATAACAACGATAAGTGTCGTATTTCGGATCTCTGTTGCAGATGCCATGTATTCCCCGTAATTCGCAGTGGTCGCCACAACCCAGTTTCCTACAGGCTGAAAGGACACATATTTATAGACGCCTTCATAGGTATAAAAGCCATGGGAAGCTTTTCCGCTTTTCATAATCTGTACAAGCGCATTTAAATCCTTATTGCTGTTGCCGTCCAGATTTTCTGTGAGAATCTTGCCTTTATCAGGATGATAAACCACAAGGCCTGTACGGTCGATCATATACCCGTATCCGCTCTCGCCAATTTTCACTTCGGCTACGGGCGCGGAAATGCTGTCAAAGACGATTGTCCCGATCAATACGCCCTTAATAACATTATTCTGACGCAGCGGATGGGCAATCGCAACGATATGCTGATTGGTTTCCCTGGAGGTGAGGACACCGCTTATCGCCTCTTTCCCCAGAAGCGCCTGCTGAAAATACTCCCGGTCCTGCACATCCAGCTCCGGAGCTTCAGAACTGCTGGAAAGCAGCACCTTGCCGTTCACATCAGCAACGATCAGCGATTCAAGCAGCTTGGCGTTGTCTTGCTGGATACTGGAAAGATAACTGAAAGACGCCTTTTTTTCTCCCTCCGAGGCTGGACTTGCGGCGAAATCGGCCAGTGTGCTGTTTTTACTGGCGATTTCGAGATAATTGCCTACCGCTTCAAGCTCGCTCTCAACAGACTTGGCGGCTGAACTTGTAGTTGTTCTTAATTCCTCTTCAATTGTCGTTTGCAGTGCATTTGCCGCCAGTTTGTAAGAGATGATACCGGAAACAAACAACGGCACGCTAATGATGAGGAACAAAAGAATGCTGATTCTAACCTTTAAACTTAACTTCACCGAATTCTCCCCTTTTCCATTCACAGAAAACAGTCCTCAGAAGAGAACCTGTCAACTAGGACATACATTCTTGCTGATGTACATCGTATTTCGGATCATCTCCACACTATCCGAGAAGCAGCTGATCAAGTACAGCCCTCTTCCTCCGTCATCCAGCAGCTCGTCACTACTGATATTCTGCGGAATAACGAGATCCCGGCCGCCTTCTCCAGAGTCTTCGACCTGAAGCTTAAGCAGCTCATCTCTAAGCAAATACCGGATATAGATCGGCTTCGTGCAATCGCTGAGATTCCCGTGATAATATGCATTCGTAATAGCCTCAACCAGAATCAGGCGGATATCAAAAGCATAGGCTTCCAAATCAAGCTCTTCGATAATTCCGTCAATAATTCCCTGTGTGTGCTCCAGTCCGTGAAGCAGCACTTCCTTATGTACAGCGTTCATAATTCACCCCTTGTCTCACTGGATATTCAGGCTCAGCCAGGTGCAGTCGTCCTGCAGACAAACGCCTGCAACCTTTTCGTGCAAATATTCGTAATCACGGCCTAACTCCGCTTCTTCAAACAAAAGCTCCATACCGTCGCTATAGAAGCAGAAACGGTCACCCGATCCAAATGCAACAGCCTGCTGCTCAAATTCACTGTCGCTGAACATGCCCAGCGGAGCTCCTTTGACTGTTATTTGCTGGCCGGCCTGCGCTTTCGGCACATAGATGAATTCATTGATCCCGGCCCCTGCTGCCTTAAGCACACTGGCGCCGAAATCGAGATGAAAGCAGCAGCCGGCAATATAATCCTCTCCCAGATACTGTCCCGCTTTCAGATTCAAATCCTTCAGAACCTGAACCGGCTCCCTTGAAGTGAGCAGACTGTCCAGGAACAGTACGCGCAGCGCGGAGATGCTTAATGCGGCCGAAATACCCTTACCGGTGACGTCACCGATGATTCCGATGACCTGTTCATCATCAATTTTGTGAAAGATGAAGAAGTCGCCGCTGAGTGTTGTAGCGGGAATGTAGATCTTATCCAGCACCGCCCTGTTCTCCAGAGGAAAAGCAACGGCATGGCGGTGCTCTTGAAGCTTGACCGCCCGTTCAAGTTCCTTCTTGTTCTCCGTAATATCCCTTAATACCAATTGCAGAGCTACTTCTTCTTCATATACAATCGGTACGCCCGAGATCTCCAGATCAAAAATATGTTTGTCATGCCGGATAAAACGCTGCTCGATCCGAAACCGGTCCTTCATGGAACCTTTGGTTTTTAGTTTTTTATACTCCGTGCTGCTAAGCGGCTCCTCATAAAAAAAATCATCGATGCCCTTACCAATCAGTTCCTTCTTCTTCCTGCCGAACATCTTCTCGGTTTGCTGATTGGCAAACAGAATCGTTCCCCCGCTGTAAACCAGAATGGCTTCAGGACAGAGATCAACCAGATCCCTGTAGCGTTCTTCGCTTTCCCGGAGTCTTTGTTCGGAGCGGACCCGCTCGCTGACGTCATGAATAACGGTGTAGACACATGTCTTTCCTAACATCGTCATGATCCCTGTATGAATCTCCACCACTATGATCTGGCCTCCGGCCAACTGATGCCTGTCCATAAACACCTGGTTTCCCAGATATTCTCCGCCGGGCATGGCCTTATCCACGAAGTCCCGATCCCCCGCCTCACCCTCTGCATTCAAATCCGAGATATGAAGTCTTCTGAAATCACGGAGGCGGTAGCCATAGAAATCGCAGGCTGCCCTGTTCGCATCAACGATGCTTCCATCAGCCGGGTCAACCATCAAGGTAATTAAATGGTTATTCTCATAAATACAGCCATAGTGCTCCATACACTGCTGAGGGCTGGGTGCGCCATGCTGATTCTTGCAATGTTTGTCTGTTGCCATTTCTGATCCTCTATTCCCCTTCAGCCTTGAGTTACCATTATATTCATTCCCTCCCCATAAAACCGTGAATTCCGACACATTAAGACAAATAACCAAAAAAAATAAACCCGGTCAGCGCCATGACATGCATGAGCGGCTGACCGGGTTTACCAGCAGTACTTCTTTCCAAACTACGATTCAAACAGTTAAGATTACAGCTCCGTCAAAATAATCGTTCCCTGCGGAGTTATCGCCAGGGTGTGCTCATATTGCGCCGACAAGCCGCCGTCAATCGTCCGGGCTGTCCACCCGTCCGCATCTACCTTTGTCCGGTAGCTTCCGGTATTGAGCATCGGCTCAATGGTGAA
Organism: Paenibacillus sp. IHBB 3054; assembly: GCF_051594305.1. Lineage (NCBI taxonomy): Bacteria > Bacillati > Bacillota > Bacilli > Caryophanales > Paenibacillaceae > Paenibacillus > Paenibacillus sp. IHBB 3054. The sequence goes on from NZ_JBOFBG010000001.1 coordinate 125,685, forward strand.
GACCATGCCTTCCTTGAGACGCGGTCCTTTGCCTGCAGGTCCGTAGTGAGGCACCTCAGGGGCTTCATGCATTTCGGAGCCGATGCCGTGCCCGATAAAATCACGGACGACTGAGAACCCGTTCGACTCGGCATACACCTGAATGGCATGGGCGACATCGCCGATCCGGTTGCCTGCAACTGCCTGCTCTATGCCCTTGAACAGTGACTCCTTGGTCGTTTCCAGCAGCTTCGCTGCCTGATCGCTGATGCTGCCTATCCCGTAGGACCAAGCAGAGTCAGCCAGCCAGCCGTTCAGGTTCACGACCATATCAATCGTTACAATGTCACCGTCTTTAAGCGGCTCATGTTTGGGAAAGCCATGGCAGATTACATCGTTCACGGATGCGCAGGTTGCGTAAGGATATCCATGATACCCTTTTTGCTCAGGTGTTGCCCCTTGGGAAAGAATGAACTTCTCGGCAAACTGGTCAATTTCCCAGGTCGTAATTCCGGGTTTCAGCATTCCGGCGATTTGCCGGTGGCATTCAGCAAGAATCTTGCCGGCTGCACGCATTTTTTCGATCTCTTCCATCGATTTCATGATGATCATCACATTCGCCTCTTCTGTACAGAACGCATTACTCACTATAATGGCTCTTGGATATGTTATGGGTACTCTTTATATTATGTAAGAAAACCGCCGAAAATCCAAATTCATTCTTCGCTTATGAAATTAACCGCGAATCGCTGTAGAAAATTTCAAGTTCAATCCTCATTTCCCCCACAAAACAAAAGGAACCCATCCTCCGTGTTGCATTGGAGAACAGGTTCCTTTGTTAGTCAGTCATGGAAATTAAGCCCCGAGGTGACGGCCTTCACATAGCCGCTGCGGATAACAAAATCTCCGAAATGTTCGCCCGCCGCGCGTTCTTTGGCAAAGCGGTGAAGAATAGGCCCCAGCGTTTCAAGAATTTCATTCTCGTCGATATTTTCCTTGTACAGCTTGTTCAGCCTGTCTCCGGTAAAGCCCGCACCCAGATACATATTATATCTGCCAGGAGCTTTGCCGATAAAGGCGATTTCACCCAGTGCCGGTCTGGCACAGCCATTCGGGCAGCCGGTCATGCGGATGACAATCTCTTCGTTGCGCAGGCCCGCTTCATCAATGATCAGCTCCAGCTTATCGAGCAGGAGGGGAAGATAACGTTCCGCTTCGGCCATGGCAAGACCACAGGTTGGCAAAGCTACACAGGACATAGCGCTGCGCCGCAGAGCAGTGTGCTGTGCTCCGTCGGTCAAACCGTATTGCCGGGCAAGTTCGTCCACCTTACGTTTCTTCGCACTGCTCACATTGCCAATAATCAGATTCTGATTCGGCGTCAGACGGAAATCCCCGGTGTGTATCTTAGCGATCTCCCGCAGTCCGGTCATCAGCGGATACCCTTCCTGGTCCTGAATCCGCCCGCTTTGGATATACAACGTCAAATTCCATTTACCGTTGATGCCCTTCACCCAGCCATAACGGTCGCCGTTATGGTCGAAATGGAACGTACGGGCAGCCTCCAGCTGCCAGCCCAGCCGGTGATGCAGCTCGCCCGTAAACCAATCCAGACCATGGCGGTCGATGGTATATTTGAAACGGGCATTCTTGCGGACGGAGCGGTTGCCATAGTCACGCTGAATCGTGACCGTCTTCTCCGCCACATCAATCATCTGCTCCGGCCGGCAGAAGCCGATCACCCGCCCAAGCTGGGGATAGGTGTTCGTATCACCGTGCGTCATGCCCATCCCGCCGCCAACCGAAACATTAAATCCGGCCAGCTTGCCTTCCTCCAATACCGCGATGAAGCCAAGATCCTGGGAGAAGACATCGACGTCATTGGAGGGCGGCACTGCCAGACCGATTTTGAATTTGCGCGGCAGATAGACCGGACCGTAGATCGTTTCCACTTCTACGCCTTCCTTGCTGTCCACAACCTTCTCGCCGTCCAGCCAGATTTCATGGTATGCCGGAGTACGCGGGGATAGATGATCGCTGATCTTCCGGGCCCATTCGTATACTTCAGCATGCGTTTCGGACTGATACGGATTCGGGGCGCTCATCACGTTACGGTTGACATCTCCGCAGGCTGCGAGTGTGGTCATGAGCGTATCGTTAATGGTCTTGATCGTCTTTTTCAGGTTCCATTTCAGTACACCGTGCATTTGAAACGCTTGTCGTGTCGTCAAACGGAGTGTGCCGTTGCCATATTTATGGGCCAGCTCATCCATGACCAGCCACTGTGCCGCAGTAGCGACTCCGCCCGGAGCCACCACACGCAGCATGAACTGATAGGCCGGCTCCAGCTTGGAGCGCTCACGCTCACTGCGCAAATCCCGGTCATCCTGCATGTAGCTGCCATGAAATTTAAGCAGCCGGTTGTCATCCTCTGGCAGTCCTCCGGTTACCGGGTTGCGCAGTGTCTCCACAAGTGCGCCCCGCAGGTAGTTGCTCTCGATCTTTATATGTTCAACATCACTAGGCGGGCCGCCGATCGGCTTCACCGCTGATTCATTATTCGCCATAGCTGAACCTCTCCTCCCTTAATACACATCGCGCTGATAACGTTGTTCCTGCTGCATGCGCTCCAGGTAAGCTGCTGCCTCTTCCGGGCTTAGGCCGCTCTCCCGCTGGATCACAGTAACCAGTGCGGAATGAACATCATGTGCCATATGCTTCTCGTCGCCGCATACATACACATGCGCACCTTCCTGCAGCCAGGCATACAGCTCACGGCTCTGTTCCAAAATGCGGTGCTGTACATATACTTTCTCTTCCGTATCCCGGGAGAACGCGACATCCAGCTTGTTCAGCACGCCATCCTTAAGCATTCTCTGCCAATCCGTCTGATAGAGGAAATCGGTCACGAAATGCCGGTCACCGTAAAACAGCCAAGTTCTGCCGCTTGCACCCTGCTCTTCCCGCTCTTCCAGGAAGGAACGGAATGGCGCTACCCCCGTACCCGGCCCGATCATAATCACGGGAACCTCGGAATTGGCCGGAAGTTTGAAATTCGGGTTGTTCTGAATATAGATCGGGAGGGTATCGCCCGGCTGTACCCGTTCAGCGCAATGGACCGAGCAGACGCCGTAACGGTCACGGCCATGTGACTCATACCGCACCGCGCGAACCGTGAAATGAACCTCATCGGGGTTCGCGTTATAGCTGCTAGCGATCGAATACAGTCTTGCGGGCAGCTTGCGCAGAATGGTTACAAAGCTGCGTGCAGGCACTTCCCATGGTGCGAAATCCTGGACCAGATCCAGCAGATCACGTCCCTGGATATATGCCTTCAGCTCCTGCTGATGATCCGGAGCAAGCAGCGCATGAAGCCCTGCCGATGCGGTCAATTGTGCCGCCTGCTCCAGCAGCGGCTTCGTCAGGACTGTAATTTCATAATGACGCAGCAGCGCTTCGCGCAGAGTGCCTTCCTCCCCCTTCTTATTAAGGGGAACAGATTCATTGCTATTCCAGCCCATAGCGGCAATAATATCCGCCACCAGCTGAGGATGATTCTCCGGGTACACTCCCAGCGAGTCGCCCGGCTCGAAGCTCAGATTGGAGCCGGCAAGCGACAGCTCCAGATGGCGGGTCTCGCGGTCAGAGCCGCGTCCGTTCAGATTAAGATTCTCCAGCACTTCAGCATGGAAAGGATGGTTGCGTGAATAGGCTGAATCCGGCGACTCCGCATGTTCAGCTGCCTGTACCGCTTCCTCGGCAATTGCCGGGGCATTCTGCGGACCGCTAAGTGAGCTGATGACCTGCTGGAACCATTCAGCTACCGCCTCATCGTAATCGAGATCACAATCGACACGCGGGCTCAGACGCCGTCCGCCCAGCTCTTCGAGACGCTGATCGAAATCCTTGCCGGTCTGGCAAAAGAACTCATAGGAGGTGTCGCCGAGCGCCAGTACGGAATAACGCAGGTGATCCAGTTGGGGCGCTCTCTTGCTATAGATAAATTCATGGAAGGCCCGGGCATTATCCGGCGGTTCGCCTTCTCCGTGCGTACTGACCAGCAGCAGCAGATTCTCGACCTTCTTCAGCCCATTCGGCTTGAAGCCGTTCATTGCCGATACGGTAACCTGGAAGCCCTGCTCCTCCAGCTTGCGGGACATGCTGGACGACAGACGCTGGCAATTGCCGGTCTGGGAGCCGAACAGCACCGTCACTTCGCGGGAGATTTGCGGCTGTGCCGCCGGGGAGGCGACTGCCGCAATCCCCTCTGCTTGCAGCGACGTGCCAGTGGAAACCGCTGCCGCATTTCCCTGCAAAGACAACGCGGACAAATATCCGCCAAGCCAGATCTGCTGCGTCTCTGTCAATGTCGGCAGAAGGCGGTTCAGAAGCTCAACCTGGTTCTCGTTAAATGGACTGTTCGTAACTTGTAGTTGCACCAATATCGACCTCTCCTTAACATGGAATCTAGTTCCCTCTTAACCTCATGTGATCAGGCTATCATAATTAGATGAAACGATCAACGAACTCTCTTTATCATAAAATTTGGTTTTATTAGTAATATTGTCTATAAAATGCGTAAAAGCTGCTTAAATCAGAGTAAATGACCCCGATTTAAGCAGCTTCATTATAATTAATGATAACTTGCATTAGATAAAATGATACTTAATATTCAGCTTTTGATTACTGATTCGCGATCTTACGGACATGGGTCTGCATTTGGAAAGGCGTTGTTCCGCCTTTGCGGCGCAGCAGAAGCATGAGCGGAAAACCAAACAGCACGATGATGGCAGCAACGACAAATACATCATTTACTCCCATTGTAAATGAGAGCAGGGTGATCAAATCGGAACTCGCTGCACCGGACTCAACGAGCGCTTTGGAGTGAATCACGGATCTGCTCGACAAGAGTGAGGTAAATACGGCAATGGCCAATGAGCTTAATACATTGCGCACCCAGTTGTTGATCGAAGTGGCATGACCTGACCATTCCACCGGAATTTCCTCCATGGATGCCGTGCTGCTTGGGACATTGGCCAGACCGATCCCCAGATTGCGCACGACCATCGCCCACAAAATAAAGTTGTGCGAAACATCCACATGCAGCCTGCTCAGCATAAACAAACCGGCAAAGATAAAGGCAATTCCTGCGGAAATCAGCTTCACCGGACCGAACTTGGGATACAGCTTGCCCACAACCGGGCTTAACAATGCCAGCAGGATGGATGAAGGCAGCAGAATCAGCCCTGTTTTGAGCGTCGTGGCGCCTTGCACAGTCTGCAGGAAAAGCGGTGTTAAGTAAGTGCCGGCATACATCGCTACCGTTACCAGACTATAGATGCACAGCATAGCCGTGAACCGCCGGTTCTGAAATACGCGCAGATTCAGCAGCGGCACTTCCGTCCGCAATTCACGCAGGACAAACAAGAGGAGCAGAACGATCCCGGCAGCGATTAACAACAGAGTTCTCCAGGAACCCCAGCCCCAGCTGCTGCCTTGGCTAAAAGCAGTCAGAAGCGCCAGGCTGCCCGTCACCACCGTAATCAGCCCGGGAACATCGAATGACTTCGGTACATTCATCCGGTAGTAAGGGATCAACAGTTGGGTTAATATAATAGCCACAAGTCCCACCGGGATATTAATCAGGAACAGCCAGTGCCAGCTGGCATACTGCAGCAGCCAGCCGCTGAAGGTCGGCCCGATGGCCGGCGCAACCATTGCGGACAGCGACCACAGGCTGACGGCGAACGGTCGGCGCTCAATCGGAATGACCTGAAAGATAATCGTCATCGTGCAGGCCATAATCAGTCCACTGCATGAGCCTTGAAGCATCCGGAAAATGATCAGCATCAGCGGGTTACCCGCTACGGCGCATAACAGGGAGAACAGTGTAAAGCCCGATAAAGCGAACAAATAAAGTCTCTTATAACTAAATCTGCCGCCAAGATAACCGGCCAAAGGTGCCGTTACACCTGTTGCCAGCATAAAGCCGGTAACCATCCACTGCATCGTGTGCAAGCCGGTATGGAAATGATTCATTAGTAGGGGAACAGCAATGTTAATCGTTGTGGTGCTTAAGACAGAGACAAAGTTTCCGAAGAATATGGCAATCATAATCGGCCAAAAAGGAACTTTGCCTCGTCGTTCATGGTTCTCTTCCATGGCAGTTCCTCCTCATCATTATTTATATGTCTACTTTTACATATGTGAGTTAACTTAAATAATGTTATAATCGAATCTACAATATGTCAATGATGACATAATAGTAATATCCCTAATGAAAACGGATTAATTTGGATTGGAGGAACTCATAGTAATGAATACTCTGTCTTACGGGCTCCTTGCCCTGCTGACTGCCAACTCGCTGTCCGGATACGAGTTAACGCATAGCATTAAGCCGCTATGGCGGGCGGGCCATAGTCAAATTTATCCTCTGCTGGTGAGTATGGAGCAGAAGGGATACATCTCCTACGAGCGGATCGAGCAGTCAGATAAGCCGGATAAAAAAATATATACGATCACGGAAGCAGGACTTGAACAATTGCGGGAGTGGGTTGAGACGCCGGCTGATCCCCCCGTGTTGCGGGACGAACTGCATTTCAAGCTGTACAGCCTGTGGCTCGCAAGGCCGGAGGAGGCAAAGGCGCTGCTGGTAAGGCGTGCGGAATTCTGCAGGAGTGAACTGGACCGGTATAACCTCATGATTAAAGCCAATGAAGCCCTGTGCCAGGAGCGCGGAGAAACCCGCGAGCTTAAGGCAACGACGTTCGGGCGGTATTTGCTGCTGCGTAAGCGGGTTATGGATATGGAATCTTCTGTAGCCTTTTGCGAATGGGCCATCGGGGAACTTGAATCAAACGCCGGTCCGCTGGAATAAAGGTTCGATGTATTGCAGCAAACGATAAGTAAATCCCAAAGAAATAGGGTTGTCCATAGTCATAATAATGACTAATAGGACAACCCTATACTTAAAACCGGGGGTAAGAACAGTCACGCCTGTCCGGTGCCGCTGCCTTTCACCCGTCTTCTCTTGGCCGTGCTGCTCTTCACCTGATCGATAATCAGATGGATCACGATCAGGATGCCGCCGGCATTGATTGCCAGATCAGCCAAATTCATGATGCCGCCGCCTTCCCCGAATACAAGAAAATCCGTAACCTGATGGAAAATTACGCGGTCTATAGCATTGCCGATAGCACCGCCCACCAAAAATCCGCTGGCGGCTTCAAGCAAGGGCCCTCGCAGCACTCCTTTACGCCGGTAATAAAAAATCGCAACTACAAATACTGCCGCAACAATCGAGAAATACTTCCCAAAACCCTGAAAAGAACTGAAGGCCGCACCACTGTTCTCATAATAAGTAAATTCCACGTAAGGGTTCCAGAACGGAATGGTCTCCCCCAGCTGCATGTTTAACCGCACCATCCATTTAGCAGCCTGGTCCGCCAGTAACACCAATATTGAAATCAGGTAAAAAAGCATCTCTGTGCCCCTTTCACGTCTGTTAGGCTCACTCCATTAACGGGTTCTTAAAGACAGCTTATCACAGAGCACCACCCGGATTCACCTTTGGGAGAAATGTTACATTCGAAAGCGTTATGGTTAAACACTCTTAGATTATAAATCGTTTATTTGAGGGTGGGTGCCAAATGGAATACGGAGCGATATTCATCAAGCTGATCGCGGGTTTTATCGGGTTATGGGCAATGACGAGATTGCTGGGCAAGAAGGAAATCTCCGCCTTGACGCCCTTTGACTTTATCTCTGCGGTGATTCTGGGCGATTTGGTCGGGGATACCATATATACGCCAGAAAACTCCGTGCTGATGCTGATCTTTACGCTGGCTGTTTGGACCGTATTATCCCTGACGTTCGAGAAGGTTACCCAGCGAATCCGTGCGCTCCGCAAACCGCTTGAGGGTGAACCGGAAATTCTGATCCGTGACGGAGAGATCGATCTGGTCAAGCTGCGCAAGAACAACCTTGACTTCGACCAGCTGCGGATGATGCTGCGGGCTAAGGATACTTTCTCTGTCAGTGAGGTCGCTTACTTTGAGCATTATGAAAAAGCCGCAATTCGAGGCAGCCACCCGCGAGGACCTGGCTGTTGCCATACAGGAAACCACGCTGCCCCAGAGTATTATTGAGGACGGGATCATTCAGCGGCGTACGCTAAGCGAACTTGGCCATGACGAGGCCTGGTTGGACGGCGAGCTGCGCAAACTGGGATATTCGGGCCCGCAGGCTGTAGCTTATGCTGAAATCACTGAAGAAGGCGAGTTTGCCGTAGTCTCCTCGGTTTCCCACTAAAGAAACCAAAAAGAGGATATGCCCGGTGTTCGGACATATCCCCACTCTATCAGAATCTTACTGAATGGTTTACCAGGCGTAGGCCTCCGGAGCCGGACGTCCCGGTCCCGGGAATATTTCATCCAGCTTCTTCAGCGTAACTTCATCCAGAACGATTTCAGTCACGCGCAGCGAATCCTCGAACTGTTCGATAGTTCTCGGTCCGATGATGGGCGCAGTCACGGCTGGATTCGCCAGCACCCACGCCAAAGCTACCTGGTCCTCATGCTCGCCAAGCTCCTTGCAGAGGGCAGAGAACTGCTCCAGCTGGCTGCGGTGCTGCTCCAGCTTTGCGGAGCGGGCGCTGCGCACGCCGGTCTTGGCCAGCGCGTTGCGGCCGAGGAGACCGCCCGCAAGCGGACTCCACGGGATGACGCCAAGTCCCAGTTCCTGTGATGCCGGCAGCACCTCAAGCTCCGGCGTCCGTTCGAGCAGATTGTACAGATGCTGCTCGGAGACGAGGCCCAGGAAGTGGCGCGCTTTCGCCTGCGCCTGAGCATGTGCAATATGCCAGCCGGCAAAGTTGCTGGAACCGATATAATCCGCCTTACCCTGGGAGACCAGGATTTCAAAAGCACCCCATAACTCATCCCAGGAAACATTGCGGTCGATATGATGCATTTGATACAGCTCAATATGATCGGTCTGCAGACGTTTCAGCGAGCCCTCGAAATGTCGTCTGATCTTATAAGCGGATAAACCCGAACCTGAATTGGGACCGTCCTGCTCATCAAGCATGTCATTGTAAACCTTGGTCGCCAGCACCACCTTCTCGCGCCGTCCGCCCCCCTGCTGAAACCAGCGTCCGATAATCTCTTCAGTCCAGCCGCGCCGTTCCTGGCCGCCATAGACATTCGCAGTATCAAAAAAGTTAATGCCCGCATCCAATGCGGCATCCATAATCCTGAAGGCGTCCTTCTCCTCGGTCTCCGGACCAAAATTCATCGTGCCGAGACATAACTGGCTGACCTTTAAACCCGATTTTCCCAAATAACTGTACTTCATCGCAATTCCTCCCTTTCATCCCTGTATGGTTGTCCGCATTCCCTCCCACTATAAGCCTTAGAGTCCACTATAAGGCAAGCTTTTTTCAAGAAAAAAACAGGCCGTTTGTGCATGGCCTGTTCCTTCGATAAGTGCTGCTCCAAAATAATTCTCCTATTCCCCATCATGCCCGCTGTCCGGAAACAGCACTTCTCCAGCTCCCTGTTCAATCGCTATGATTTCCTGCAGGGTAACCGACAGATCACCAGGGGGATAAGGTTTGGTCAAATACTTCTGAACATTGTTCATCAGACTTTTATCTGTTTTGTCCAGCGCCGAGGAAATAACTATCGGAACGTTCGCTGTGCGCTCATCATCCTTCAGCATGCGGATCAGGTCCCAGCCATCCAGCTCATCACCCAGCATCAGATCCACGACAATCGCCACAAAAGGTGTTTTCAGTGCCTGATCAAACGCCTGCTGCGGATGATAATGATGTGTCACCCGGAAGCCTTTGCCCTTCAGTTCCTCCGACAGTAGCAGGGAAAGACTGTAATCATCCTCTACAATCATTACGTTCGGCTTCGTTTCCTTCTCCGAATTCCATTTATACGGCTCATCTTCATGCCGGCTGCCGCTATGATTCAGAACCGGAAGACTGAACCATACAGTGGTGCCTTCGCCTTCCACCGAATCAATGCCGATCGCACCCTTCTGCTTCTCAATGATTTCCTTGCAGATGGCCAGGCCTAGACCTGTTCCGCCGATCCGTTTGGACGCGCTGTTGTCTACCCGTCTGAATTTCTGGAACAAATGGCCGATCTGATTCTTAGGAATCCCCAGCCCGTGATCCTGGATCTCCACAATAATCCGCTCAGGTTCATTATGCAGCAGCACCTTGATCTCATTGCTGTTCGGTGAGAACTTGATCGCATTGCTAAGCAGGTTGGTCAGTACCTGGACAATCTTGTCCTTATCCACTTCCACCTCCGCATTCCGCGCTGCATCCTCCAGCAGAATATGGTGGGTGCCACTCAGTTTGTACTGGTCAATAACGCCGAGGACAAGCGAGCTCAGATTGACAGGCTCGGCATTGTACTGCTGGGTGCCTGATTCCATACGCTGCAGATCCAGAAAATCATTGATCAGATCGGTCAGCCGGTGCGCCTCCCTATGAATGGTCTCCAGATATTTCAGCTGCTTCTCCGGCTTCATTGTTCTGGATAACAGCAGCTCTGTGAAGCCGAGCACACTGGATAACGGTGTCCGCAGCTCATGGCTGACCGTGCTGACCAGTTCGGATTTCATCAGATCCAGCTCATATTCCCGGGTAATGTTCCGGTGCACAAACAACGTCCCGAAGCGGATCTCGCGGCGGAATACCGGAATGGCATACACCTCCACATGTTTCATCGCTTCCGTGCCTATGGAATATTTGATCGTGCTGGAATCGAAGAACGTTTCGGACATCGCGGTTTGGTAGAACAGCTGCAGATCATCCTGCTCATTGGCCCTGTTTATGAAATGTTCTGTCCAGCGTTCCTTAAGGATTACTTCCCCTTCAGTCCATTCACCGTACCCGAACAGTTCGCTAAGGGCTTTATTCATCTGCAGCATCGTTCCGTCCATTTGGACAAACTGAATCCCTTCATTGACGTTATTGACAATGTCCCTGTTCAGCATCCGGCCATCTTCGATTTCTTCATACATGAACAGCCGCTCAATAGCCAGCGCTACCCGGTTCATCATGCCATGAATCTCGTCGATTTCTTCTTCGCCAAAGGAATGTCCGATCCGGGTACCGCAGAATATAGCCAGCACCTCATCATCAGCATTTACAACCGTTGTGTAGTAATCATAGGCATAAATGCCTTCCGGAGAAATGCCCTGCTCCCGTAAGGATGCCGGACGTTTAGTAATATAGGATTTCTCCGTTTGCATGCGAAAGAGCATATCATTATTATCACTGTCAAGATAACGTTCCACATTCTCCAGAGGTACGCCTTTAACGACGGCAATTTTGTCTTTGACCATCAGAAAAAAGCTCGAGTCGAACGCATATTGCTCATTCATAAACCGGAGAAACTTATCGGCGAACTCCTGCTTGTCCAGGGTATAGGTAATGTCATGGTTAAGCTGATTGCTCCGCTCCAGCAGAATCTTGGTTTGTTCCGTCTTCTTCAGGGTATCCGCCAGCTCCTGCTGCACACTTTTCATGGAAGAAATATTGTTGGCGATGAGAATGTACTGGTAGACATGGCCTTCATCATTCAGATAAGGCATCGCTGTCAAATGCAGCCAGATCACCGAACCGTCCTTGGCCCGAATCTGAATCTCGTCGCTCCATACCCCGCCCGTGGTCAGCTTGCGGAGAATTTGCTGCGCCTGATCACCTGAAATATTATAAAGCTCGAACAGCCTGAAGGTGTAACCGATGATCTCCGGGTTCTTATACCCCGTATACTCGCTCAGATTCTCATTAGCATAGGTGAATACGCCTTTGTTCGAAAGAATGGCGACTGCGGAGGACTGATCCAGCGCCTTCATCATGCTCTCGATCTCGCTTAAAGACCGTTCCAGCTTAAACTGCTGATCCTGAAGCTCATCCTGCTGCGCATGCAGTTCTTCGTTCTGCATCGTCAGCTCTTCCTCTTTGTCCTGTATGCTTCTCGCCATATTCAGGAATGCTTCATAGAGCCGGCCGATTTCATCCTGCCTCTGAAGCTTGCTTAGCAATACAGACCGGCCTTCCGCAAGCGAAATCGTTGCCTCTTCCAGCTTCACGATCGGATCAATTAGAACCTTCAGAATCCTCCAGATCATCAGGGTGAAGCAAAGCAGCAGGAAGCTGCTCAATACAAACGCCGCAATGGTAAACCTATTGGCTTGCTTAATGGAATCGGCAGCCATTTCGTTCAATTGTGCATCTGAACGCTCTTTGTATTGCTTTGTGTAGGATAGAAATTTGTTAACTGCCTGGGTGTTGCCGTCCTCTGCAAGCGCCCGCAGCTCAACATAATTATCTTGCTCGACCAGAGCGATCGCCTTAGGCAGCGTAACTTTTTGATAATGTTGACTGTATGCCGTCAATTGGTCCCTGAACTGCAATTCTTCCGGGGACAGCTTCAGCCGGGAATACGTATCAAGAACTTCCCCCAGCTTCTGCAGCGCTTCATAAGCGAGGTTCAGCTCATTTTCATTTTTCAGCGCCGTGTAGCCTCTGACCCGAAAAAAAACATCATTTAGCGTCGTTGCCAGCTCATTGATCGTCTCCGCCTTGTTCTGCAGCACTTCACGGTCATGGCTCAACTTGTTCTGCTGCGAAGTTATATAGAAGAACAAGATCATCCCAATCAACGCGACAATAACGAATAAGCTTGAAATAATGCGGAAATATTTATCTTTGATGCTCAAATTAACGAATTTTTTTCTTTTCACCAAGAATACCCTCCACGATCTGCAGGAGCTCTGTCGGACTGAACGGCTTAGGCATAAAATAACGCGCTCCAGCCTCCCTAGCTCTGCTCCGGTCCATTTCCTGCGCCTTGGCGGTCAGCATCATTATCGGCGTGGAGTTCTTCATTTCCTCGTCCAACTCAGACAAAACTTCTATGCCGGTCATTTCCGGCATCATATAGTCCAATATCACCAGATCGTAGAGATCATCCGATAGCTTGGCAAGCGCCTCAACCCCATTTTCAGCGGTACGAATCTCCACATCTTCGAGGTCCTCCAGCGTATCTTCAATCAGCATGCGCAGAACGTCTTCATCATCTACTACAAGTACTTTTTGCATCTTTCTCTCTCACCTTTCAATGTACCCTAAACCATTATCAGCGTTTCAGCGCTAAATGTTTCAGAACAAAAATCTGTGGGCCAGCCGTTCAATTCTTGAGAGCAGCTCCGGCAAGTGAAACGGCTTGATGACATAATCATCGGCGCCCATTTGCAGGGCATGTATAATATCCCGCTGGTCGTTCCGCCCGGTCACCATAATCACAAGAATATTCACTTCCGGATAACTGCCGCGGATCCGCTCAAGCACCTCCAGCCCATCCAGCTCCGGCATAATGCCGTCAAGCAGGATGATGCATTTCTCCTCGGGAGCATACCAGTCCGATTCGAGAAACTGCGGTCCGTTCGAATAGCTGCTTACTTTCACTTTGGCGATGCCCTCCGGCTCCCAAGTCTGAAACTGATGGGTCACTATTCTGCGGATCAGCGCATCATCATCAACAATGATGACATTCAGAACCGATTCCAGCTTGCCTGCCGGCAGATGCTCGTCATATAATGTGGTCTGGTTTCTGCCGGCATGTTTGCTGGCATACAGCGCCTGATCCGCTTCGTCAATAAGTTTATCGGCATTGAGGTGAGTTTCCGTTACCTCTGTGATCCCGGCGGAGAAGGAAACATTAAACCGTTCATTTTTCGCCCAAAACTCTTTTAAGGAAAACTGCTGCTGAATCCGCTCGATGACAAGCATGGCCGATGCGGCATCGGTATTGGGCATGAACAGGGCAAACTCTTCACCACCATAACGGCAGAAGGTATCCTCCACCCGGATTGATTTCAGCACCAGCTCGGAAAAAGTCTGGAGTACCTCATCTCCAACCAGATGGCCGTAGCTGTCATTCACATGTTTAAAGTAATCCAGATCCATAAACGCAAGCGAAAATGTCCGCGCGGTCCGCCTAAAGTCAGAGATCAGCTGTTTCATCGTCTGATTAAAATATTTGCGGTTAAAAGCCCCGGTCAGCTCATCCACAATTATGGATTTTTGCCATTCCAGCTTCAGCTCAAAGCGGTTCTTAATAAGTACCAGGAATAAATCAATATCTACAGGCTTCGGGATATAATCCATCACGCCCAGCGAATAGGCATACATCTGCACATCCTTGGAATGTTCACCGCTGACGATAATAATCGGAATACGCTCTTTCTTCGCCTTGCCGATGATTTGTTTCAGGACATCAATCCCGCTCTGATCGGGCAGCTGAATATCCAGCAGGATCATGTCCGGCTTGCTTTCATAAAAAATTTTGAGTCCCCGTTCGGCGGATAATGCAATACTCACAAAATAGGACTGCTTCTCCAGCGATTCCCTTAAAAAAGCCACCAGCTCTACATCATCATCAATGAGCAGAATTTCGTATTGCTTCTTGCCGTCCGGCAACATTGCCGCTTGCAAACCCGGGACAGGTAATGTTCCGTTCATCAATTGCTCATCAAAAAGTCCCAGCAAAGGATACAAATAATCCCCCCACTCGGCCTCTGTCCAATTTTTATAAGATTCATCCGAGAAATAAAGCAATGTGCTGCCGGCATACTCCTCCACCAGGTGAAGGCCTACCGTTCCGGCCGTGCCCTTCAAATTATGCAAAAAGCGGTAGATTTCCTTTTCCTCGACGTCTGGCTGTTCCGACCACTTTTGCAGGGTTTGCCTGGTACGCTGCTCGACCAGCTCTTTGTATTTTCTCGTTGTCATAGTTACTCCTTCAGACGATTATGTAAATCTCTCAGTTGATCATATATTTTTAACACTGTCAACTGTATTCTAATGAAATTAGGGCATAAGATCAAATTTATAATCAGACCGACAAAAAACCTTTGGTTGATGACTGCGACATCATTTGCAATAATAATTGCAACGGTTCATTCCGTTAATGCGGCGGATGAACAGAGAATAGATAAATAGGAGGATTTTTCATTGAAGGGGATTATAACAGTACTGGGAAAAGACAAAGTAGGGATTATCGCCAAAGTCTGTACCTACCTTGCAGGCCACAATCTGAACATTCTCGACATTTCGCAGACGATTGTGCAGGACTATTTCAACATGATGATGATTGTGGATATTTCCGCGCCAAGCAAGTCTTTTGAAGAGATTGTGGAGGACCTGCAGCAGGTGGGCGAAGAAATCGGCGTTGAAATCAAGCTCCAGCACGAGGACATTTTCAATATTATGCACCGCATCTAGCTAGCAGCGAAAGGAAGAGATAGGGATGATTTCACTTGTGGAAGTACAGGAAACGAATAAAATGATCCGCGAAATGAACCTGGATGTCCGCACCATTACGATGGGGATCAGCCTGATGGACTGTGCCCATACGGATTTGCGGGTGTTTAACCAGAATGTATACGACAAAATCACCCGGTCCGCCGAGAAGCTGGTGAAGACAGGTGAGGATCTGGAACGGCAATTCGGCGTACCGATTGTCAATAAACGGATCTCCGTCACCCCGATCTCCATTGCAGCCGGTTCCGTGCATACGGATACTTATGTGCCGGTTGCCGAAATTCTGGACAAGGCGGCCAAAGAAGTGGGCGTCAACTTTATTGGCGGCTTCTCGGCGCTTGTGCAGAAAGGCTGCACCAAAGGGGACCGGATTCTGATCGACAGCATCCCTGAAGCGCTGGCTGTGACGGAAAGAGTCTGTTCCTCTGTGAATGTAGGCTCCTCGCGCAGCGGGATCAATATGGATGCCGTGAAGCTAATGGGCGACATCATCCTCCAGACAGCGGAACGCACCAAGGACCGTGATTCCATCGGCTGCGCCAAGCTGGTTGTCTTCTGCAACGCCGTTGAGGACAATCCCTTCATGGCCGGAGCGTTTCACGGCGTGGGCGAGCGGGAATGCGTGATCAACGTTGGGGTCAGCGGCCCTGGTGTAATCAAGCGCGCACTGGAAGAAGTAAAGGGCCAGGACTTTGAATCGCTATGCGAGACGATCAAACGAACCGCCTTCAAGGTGACCCGTGTAGGACAGCTTGTTGCACAGGAAGCCTCCAAACGGCTGGATGTGCCGTTCGGCATCATTGACCTGTCGCTGGCACCCACCCCTTTGGTCGGTGACTCCATCGCCGAGATTTTCCAGGTCATGGGCCTCGAAGAAGCCGGAGCTCCCGGCACCACGGCAGCACTCGCCATCCTGAACGATAATGTCAAAAAAGGCGGCGTCATGGCCTCCTCTTATGTCGGCGGACTTAGCGGCGCGTTCATCCCGGTCAGTGAAGACCATGGCATGATCCAGGCTGTTCAGCGCGGTGCGCTGACGCTGGAGAAGCTTGAAGCGATGACCTGCGTCTGCTCCGTCGGCCTCGACATGATTGCCATTCCGGGCAGCACCAGCAAAGAAACCCTCTCCGGCATTATCGCTGATGAAGCCGCAATCGGCATGGTCAATAACAAGACAACCGCCGTCCGCCTGATCCCGGTTATCGGCAAGGAAGTCGGCGAGATGGTCGAATTTGGCGGTCTGCTCGGCTACGCCCCGGTGATGGCGGTGAATCCTTTTAACTGCGCCGGGTTCGTGAACCGGGGCGGACGTATTCCCGCTCCAATCCACAGCTTCAAGAACTAATATTTGCACAAAAGCGCCGCCTCACCTCATTACTGGTGGGCGGCGCTTTTTATAAACCAACCGGGTGATAGAACAGCTCGCGGCTTAGAAGACATGACCCAGCTTTTCCGGTCCTACAACCAGATAGAAGCTCTGAATCTGCTCCCCTGCCCGGTCCAACACCAGACATAGCACGGCTTTAACCTCGCCATCCTGCCTGAATACCAGTTGTTCTTCGCCGTTGACGGTTTCTACAGACGGCTCCAATTCCCGCAGCCGGTTCAGCACCCGGCGCGAGGTCAGCAGCGCCAGCACGCCCTTGCGGCCAACCATCGGCCTAAGGATCGTATGGACATCCTGGCCGCCGCCGTCGGCAACAAGCACGGGATGATCGGACAGCAGTTCCAGCATCGCACTGACATCATAAGCGGTAAAAGCATCGGTAAAGCGCCGCAGCAGGCCAGACCTCGCCATTCCTGTCCCGGGCCCGGCCATGGCTGCAGAAGGCTCGGCCTGAAGCGTGCGCTTGGCCCGGCTAAAGATTTGCCGGCAATTGGCTTCCGTTTTGCCCAGCATCTCTGCGATATCCCCATAATCGTACTGAAAGGCCTCGCGAAGTACAAATACCGCCCGTTCAGTGGGCGACAGCCGCTCAAGCAGCACCAGAAACGCATACGACAGCGTATCCTTACGTTCCGCTGCTGCCTCAGGTCCGTCATAAGGCTCGCTTACCGGCTCAGGCAGCCACTCGCCGATGTAGGTCTCTCTACGGCTGCGCGCCGAGTTCAGCATATTCAGGCAGCGGTTGGTAATGCCTTTTGCCACATAGGCCTTCATATTGTGAATGCCGGTCCGGTCACGCCGCTGCAGCTCGGCGAAGCAATCCTGCACCGCATCCTCCGCATCAACCGCTGTTCCGAGCATCCGGTAAGCTATGGAGAAGGCGTAAGCCTTGTAACTGAGAAACAGCTCCTCCATCCCCGGTGCTTGAGATGCAGTTAACCTTGTGTCGGCCTCGTTGCTTTGTGGTTTCAACGGCACTCCTCCTCCTGCTCCTGAAGTTATCCTCAGCGACTTAGAGGGTAGCTCCCGGATACATTCCTGTAGAAATCGCTAACCGGTTCCAGCAATTGATCGTATTGATCGCCATAATCCAATCCACAAATTCTTCTTCGCTGAAATGCTCCCGGACCTTCTCATATACATCGTGAGGCACGCCGGCTTCACTGATATGTGTGACAGCTTCGGCAAGCTCAAGCAAAGCTCTCTCTTTATCCGTAAAGATCGGCGCCTCGCGCCATACCGTGACCAGCAGCAGTTTGTCCTGATAATCACCCAGCTTCAGCAAATCCTTGGCGTGCATATCCAGACAGAAGGCGCAGCCGTTCAGCTGGGATACCCGTATTTTGACTAATTCAGTAAGCAACTTATCGCTGCCCCGGCCTGCGGTATGCTGCTCCAGCGACATCATTGCCCGGAAAGCAGGCGCGTTCACTTCTCTGTAATTAAATCTCAAACTCATCATAATCTCCTCCTCAATGTGTTTACAATACTGTAGACAATCGGGCGGATTATTTTGTGACACCTATTTCAATAAATTTGTTCAAGTTAAGCTGCTGCTCTCTTGTCTCTTCTTGCCGTGATCAGCCGCCAGCCGGTAAGCAGTGCCGAGACCAGGCAAATTGCCGAGGAAGTCATAAATACAACATGCATCCCCGAGAGGAAAATATCCGGACGGCCCGGAACCAGATCGGTTACCCGATGCCCTGCCTTGCTGCTCATCACATTAAACAGGATGGAGGTGGCGATGGTGATGCCGACAACCATGCCCACATTGCGGACCAGCGAGTTGACGCTGCCTGCGGAACCGAGCTGTGTCCGCGGCACTTTGGACATGATGAGTGAATTGTTGGGCGATTGGAACAAGCCGCTGCCGACACCGAGCATCGCGATCCACAATCCGACCAATAGCACAGAGCTTCCGTCATGCAGCCGGGCCAGCCCAAACTGGGCGATAACCATCACGATTAGTCCGGCAAAGGTCAGGAACTCGGAACCGATCTTATCGGACAAGGCTCCGCTGACCGGCGAAACCACCACCATGCAGATCGGAAACAGCATAAGCAGAAATCCGGCATAAAAAGGCGACAGATTCAGCATGTTCTGCGCATAGAACGGGGCAATGATGTTGAAGCAAAAGTTGGCCACGAACACGAGAAATGCGCACAAAATGCTGAGTGAGAATAAGGGGTTCTTGAACAGCGAAAGCTGCAGCAGCGGCTCCGTGCGGCGTAATTCTACGGTAATAAAAGCAATAAATGCAGCAACTGCGATGATCAGCGCAGTGAGGATGCGGGCATCCCCATACCCAAGCTGCTGCCCGAGCAGCAGTCCGGCAAACAGCGTTAGGATAAACACCGCGAACAGCATGCTTCCGGGAATGTCGATTTTCGATTTTACCCGTACCAGATCCTTAGGCAGAACCTTCCATCCAAGCACAACGGCAATCAGGCCAATCGGAAGGTTTACCCAGAAAATATATTCCCAGCCCAGTGTTGAAACAATAATCCCGCCCAGACTCGGTCCGGCAATACTCCCCAACGATACGAAGGTGCCGATAAGCCCCAGCGCTTTGCCCCGCTCTGTAGCCGGGAAAATATCCGTCACAATCCCCTGGCTGTTCGCCATGGTCATGGAGGCCCCGATCGCCTGAATCACACGCGATATTATAAGGAAAGGCAAACTTGTGCTCAGCCCGCAGAGCAGCGAACCGACGATAAAGACGATCGTGCCGATTTTGAAAATCCGGATCTTGCCGAGCATATCTCCAAGCTTCCCGAAAAGCAGGATGACTGCGCAAATAGCCATCAGATACCCTGTCGTTACCCATTCGACCTGAGCCACCGGCAGGTTCAGCTGCTTCACCAGCACCGGCAAAGCAATATTGACAATACTTCCGTCAAGCGTTGACATAAAGGTAAAAAGATTTAAGACGATCAGGATAATCCAGCGTTTCTTCTGGATGGCGGCATCATCCTGATAGGTTGCGGCAATGGAACTCATAACTAACACCCTCTTGAATCAGTTTTTAGAGATAGTTGCATACGCAACTATCTGGCATTTCCCAGTGTACCGCAAATTAGTTGCGCACGCAACAACTTTGTTGTAAAATTTTGAACAGATAAAGGGTTGCAATAGCATTTAACCTAAAGAGGTGTCATTTTTGAAAAAAGAACCGATTGGCAAGTTGATTTCCAACCTTCAGCGTCAAAACCAGAAATATTTAGCCCGGGAGTTGGCTCCTTATGGGATCGGCAGCGGCGGGCAGCACAACTTTCTTAAGCTGATCCTTGGCCAGCCTGGAATTACCCAGGATCAAATGACAAATGAGATGAAGTTCGATAAAGCAACAACCGCCCGGTCCGTCAAACATCTTGAGCATTTGGGTTATATTGAACGGAGAACCGATCCGAAAGACCGGCGCTCTTCGCTCCTGTATCCGACCGCTAAGACACTTGAGTTCGCACCGGTATTTCAAGCTATAATGGATGAACTTAACCGCAAGCTTTCGGCCAATTTAACAGAGGAGGAAGCAGATCTATTGGTTACTCTGCTCCAAAAGATCAGCATAAATTCCGGAGAGTTGTGATTCGGGGAGGGGGGAGGATTAGATGGCCTTGATCGGATTCATCAGACACGGCATTACCGATTGGAATGTGCAGGGGAAGGCGCTGGGCTTGTCCGATCAACCGCTAAATGAGGAAGGCAGACAGCAGGCTGAAGCTTTGGCAGGCCGACTGCTGAAAGAGCCTTGGGATATGATCATCTCCAGCAATTTGTCCCGTGCACAGGAAACTGCAGGAATCATTGCTGCTGCAGCTGGAATCCCGGTATGTCTGACCGATGACAGATTACGCGAGATCGACTGCGGACAAATCGAAGGAATGACGGAAGAAGAACGAATCGACAAATGGGGGCTTCGTTGGCGTGATCTTAACCTGGGAATGGAGAGTGTCCATGACACTGCTGCCAGGGGCGCCTCTTTCCTGGAAGAGATTCATTCCAGTTATATTGCCAAGAACATCCTGGCAGTCAGCCACGGTGCGTTAATCGGGTTAACGTTGCAGCATTTGCTGCCACTTCAATTTACTGCAACTCATATGAGAAATACTTCTCTGACCCTGCTCACCAAAGCAAACGGCCGGTGGCAATGTGACTTATACAATTGCGTGAATCATCTGTCAACGATGCACTAAGGGCAGATCATTTAATTAACGCCAGCTGACTATACCAGGCTAACCCCCTCCAGAATATAGTCCCAGGTCTCATTGTCCCCGGCCCGGTTCGGAATGCTCAGTGAACTGATGCCGGGTAGTCCCCATTCGTTATCGATCACAGACTCCAGTCCGTCCACTCCGTTTACGATCAGAATATGGAAGGTTCCCAACGTTAACGAGGCCAGCGCTTTTTGAAGCTGCAGTGACTCTTCATAAGTACTTCCCCAGCGGATGAACAACGCCTTCCGGCTGACAATCAGCTGATCCAGCAAACGCTGGCTGCGCATGTCGATTTTATCCTTAAAGCCCGGATACACGGAGCCCCACTCCTGCTCCTCGAGAATAGGAAAATCATGAACGGAAATCACATAATAATAGTAATCTTTTATAAAATACGATCGGACCGGCATTACAACTTCATTCTCCACGAAGACATCGTCCCCTTCGTCCGGTGCCCTATCCGGCAGCTCCATGTATTCCGGGAATCGTCGGCTGAGCAGTAGGTTCACATCTGTATGGGATAACGAAACAACCCAGTCCAGAGGCGATGAAAAAGTCCTTAAACCCCTTCTGCGCAAATGCGCCGCCGGTTCGCAAGAGCTTCCCAGGCTTACAATGCAATCATAAGCCCCCTTGATCTCCTCAAACCTCATCTGTCCTCACCTCTATCCTGTTTTTGTATTATTTAATGCCCTTGAGCCAAAAATGCTTGGATGCTAGATTAGGAATGTTTTGCCCATTCATAAAAAACAAGTTAAAATGTAAACCAATATGAAAAAATAATGAACTTTCAGAAAGGAAGCAAGGCTCATGTCGATTGTAAGTGTAAAAGAACATTTCCGTACTTTTAACAGAGAGCAGGATGTACTGGAGTTCGCCACTTCCAGCGCTACCGTAGAGATGGCGGCGGCGACGATTGGGGTAATTCCTGCCCGTATAGCCAAAACCTTGTCCTTCCGCGGGGTAAATGACGATGCCATTCTGGTCGTTGCTGCAGGAGACGCCAAGGTCGACAACAAGAAATTCAGAGAAGTCTTCGGTTTCAAGGCGAGAATGCTCAGTCCCGATGAAGTTCTGGAGCAGACGGGTCATGAGATCGGAGGGGTTTGTCCATTCGGCCTCGCCCGGGAGCTTAAAGTTTATCTGGATATTTCCATGCAGCGCTTCGATACGCTGTTTCCGGCCTGTGGCAGCACCAATTCTGCGATTGAGCTGACCTGTGATGAACTAGCCCTGTACTCTAAAAGTACGGACTGGGTGGACGTGTGCAAAGCCTGGGATGAGCCGCCACTGTCCGGGGACGGACAAGCCTTATGAAGATGAATCCGGCCAAGGGCCACACATCGCCATCGCAGCCAAAGGAACGGTTTCCGCTGTCACTTCTCTGTCTTACCCTTGGCGCATTTGCGATTGGCATGACCGAGTTTATCATCATGGGTCTTCTGCCCAATGTTGCGCATGATCTCGGGGTAACCATTCCACAAGCCGGACAGCTTATTACCAGCTATGCGCTTGGTGTAGCCATCGGTGCACCTATTCTGACTATCTTTACGCACCGGTTGCCGCAGAAGCAGCTGCTCGTTATTCTGATGTACATTTTTATATTCGGCAATGCTGTGTCGGTGATTGCGCCTACCTACACGCTGCTGATTATCGCCCGTATTCTTACCGCCTTCGCGCACGGAACCTTCCTGGGGGTAGGAACAATCATTGCCGCCAGATTGGTAAGGCCGGAGAAACGGGCCGGGGCCGTATCAGTCGTGCTTGCAGGCTTGACCGTCGCCAATATTATCGGAGTGCCGTTCGGCACCTTTATCGGCCAGCAGCTCGGCTGGCGGGCCTCCTTCGGGGCTATTACCGTGCTGGGCATCATCTCATTGTTCGGTATTATCCGGTTTATTCCCGTGATTGTCCAGGAGCAGACTGCCAATCTCCGCGAACAGGTGCGCGGTCTGGTGAATCCGAAGGTGCTGCTGATTCTGCTCACCGGAGCGCTGGGCTGCGGCAGCCTGTTCTCGCTCTTCACTTACATCACGCCAATGCTGGAGAACATTACCGGCTTTGCCGAACATCATGTCACCTGGATTCTCGTACTGTTCGGAGTTGGCGTCACCATCGGAAATATTGCCGGCGGCAAGCTGGCTGACTGGAAACTCATGCCGTCACTGATGGTCAACTTCGGCGTGCTCGCACTGATTATCTCTATGTTCACGCTGACGCTGCACAATCCGGTGCTTACCATTATTAATATCTTCCTTTGGGGAATCGCGGCGTTCGGCATTATGCCCGGCATCCAGCTGCGGATCATGAACCTGGCGCATAAAGCGCCGCTGCTGGCCACAACCTCAAGCCATTCCGCACTTAATCTGGGCAACGCGGCAGGTGCTTATCTCGGCGGGGTCGCCATCAATTCATTCGGCCTATCCTCAATTCCCTGGCTTGCCGCTGTCCTTGCTGTGCTGGCCTTGGCCGGGGCTTGGCTTAGCTACCTGTCAACGAGCGGCCGTGCCGGAGCCGTTTTTTCCGGCGATATAACCGCCGCTCCGTAAAGGAGAAGCGGGAGAATATTCTTTTGGGTTAGACGAAATGGTTTGGACAACACAGAAGGCCGGATTTCCCTGATGGGAACTCCGGCCTTCTGTCTGTTCGGGTGCTACGGGCAGCGGAAGCATTTTTCACCGGAATGCGAGCATTTACAAGCTGATGAGAGTACTCATAGCGGCTGATCAACCTGGAACGTAGCACTGTACTCACAGCTGCTAATCAACCTGTGAAGTAGCACTTACTCATAGTTACCTACTTTCTACAATGTTTCCTATCCTTACGGACTCAGATGCAGCTATTGTGGAAAAACAAGATGATTAATACCACAAGCGGACTCAGGTGCAGCTATTCCTTCGATTACAGCCATGATCCGCATAAAGATCAGCATATAACGTCACTGGAGTCCGAAAGTCCAAAAAAACACATGATCTATCTTAAATAAGGACGCTGGGGTCCGAAAGCTTGTTTATACAACACTAGAGCTGCTAAGTCCACTCACTCGAAACCAAATGTCTAATTGCACTCCACCCGTAATCTCCTTACATACGTCATCCTTTACGTTTACGTCACTTTAACTCTCAGTCAACACCAGAACGGAGCCTTACTCCATACTTTACTCCCTATCCAATCCCCCCAACCGGCCTTTCCATGAGAGACCGCCAAAGCTCGCTATTCCGCCATATCACCAATTTGCTCTGCCTCTCTGCTTTTCACGATCACGTTGACTTCTTGGGTGATCTGATCCCCGCCCTGCCTCTTCCATTCCGCCACAAAAGTATCAAAGCTGCTCACCGGCGTATCACCGACGATAATGTTCAGGAAGGTCTCGCTCTCCAGCTTCTGCAGCGCCGGCCATACACTCTGCATATGGGTTGTGCTGCCATAAAAAACGCTGCGCACGCCCTCGATCGCCGTCGTGGACAATACAGCTGCCCCGTATTTGTATGAATTGGCTGCTTTCCAGCCCTCCAGATTCTTCTTCGGCTGCTCCTCCTCGGCGAGCCACCGCTCATAGATGACCCTGGTATCCGGGTCGAGCAGATCCGGGTCGATCTTGCCGTGCAGCGCCTGCTGAATGTCAGCATAATGCTTCTCAATAGCGCCGGAATAATCAATCAGCAGATCAAACGGGTAATACGCACGCGGCTGAATGCCGGTCTGCGCCGAGAAGTCATCCAGTTTCTTGACTTCCTCTGTGTTGGGGTCCCGTCTTCTCTCCAGCCGGGTGAAGACGTTAAGCAGCTTCATAACGGCTTCGGGATGCTCATACCCTTTGCGGACGACAAGATAGCGGTCAGTTACCGGTGCCATATGCGCGACGAATTTGCCTGCGCTGTCCAGCGGCGCGGCATAGGCCCGCCATTCCGCCTTTGTATCAAGCGCCACTGCCTCTGACAGCGGATAGTAGGGCATCCACCACGGGCCGAAAAACATCCCCGCATTGCCGGAGATAATCGGCTCCTGCGTTTCTTTATAAAGCGCAAATTCAGGGTCGATTAGGCCGCGTTTGTACCAGTCGGCCAGCTTGGCTAACGCTTCTTTGGTTTCCGGTGCAACTGACCCGTAAACAATCTCGCCGCTGCCCGTTCTGATCCAGTTGGTAGGAAAAGCGTGAAAGGCGCTGAACACGGAGTCCAGGCCATTCACATGCGGCTTGGTTCCGTACACGATATTTTTGTAGGCGCTAAGCCCCAGTGTATCCCGTTTACCATTGCCATCAGGGTCCCGTTCAACAAATGCCTTCGCGATGGCTTCAATATCCTCAAAGGTCCGCGGAGCCGGAAGCTCCAGCCGGTCCAGCCAATCCTGACGAACCCAGAGCAAAGACAGGGAATCCGCATTGATCGCCACATTTGGCAGCCCGTACAGCTTGCCGTTGCGGGAGGCATCGCCGAGCGCCTCGCCTTTGGTCGAATCATACATATCCTTGATCAGCTCTGAACCGTATTGCTCGTATGTTCCGGTCAGATCCGCAATCATATCGCTGTCGATCAATTTTTTTAATTGATCCCTGTCCACAACCACGGCATCGGGCAAATCGTTGCTGTCGATGGCCAGCTGCACTTTTTGATTAAACGGCTCCTCACCTTTTGCCTCCCAGGAGTGGATAACCCTGATGTTCGTGAGGCTCTCCAGATACCGGGAAATCGGGTTATTGTCATTGCTGTCGCCAGTGTTCAGCCGGGAATCAGGCACTTTGAACCCTACACGCATTACGACAGGGTCTTCATATCTGCCATAAGCAGCAGTTTCGGCGGCACCGCCGCCCGGTTCGCTCCCTGCGGAATCCGACGGCACCCTGCTGCCTTGGCATGCCGGCAGACAGAGCAGCAGCAAGGCGGAGATGAAAACAGTAAGCCTCTTCGTCAAGTCCTCATCCCCTCCGCACGGTATTCACTCGGCAGCTTGCCGACCCGATCCCGGAACAGCCTGCTGAAATAACGGTCATCCTCAAAGCCTGATTTGCAGGCAATCTCGCAAATGGGGTCATTACTTTCCAGCAGCAGCGATTTGGCCAGATTCAGCCGCATCTCCCGCAGACTCTCCCCGAAGCTCTCCCCGGCAAAGCGGGCGAAGCATTGGCTGAAATAGCCCCGGCTCATATTGACAGCGGCTGCAACATCGCTTTGATTGATTTTGTCCCCGGCGTGGCTTTGCATATAACGGACAGCCCGGATGAGGCAGAGCATCACCTCTTTGCTCAGGCCCAGCTCGATCATCCGCCGCTGCGCATGATCGGAGAACTGCCGCAGCCAGTGTTTCCATTGGCACCAGTTCAGGTTATTCCCTGCCGCCGCTTGCAGCTGCGCCGTCTCCTCGGGCTTTAGCAGCAGAGCCCCCCAATTCCCGAGCAGTGCATACCCAAAGTTGGAAACCCGCTGCGGTGAAGGCTGCTGTATCACTACTCCGGCCGTGAAAGTTTCCCATCCGCCGCGGTCTATCGTCCATCTGAGATTCAGTGCTCCTTGTAGAACATCTTCCTCATCACTGAAGATCGTTGCTTCCGATGCCATTACTTTAAGCTCGGCATAGTTCAGTCTGGCCGGTTCCTCGGCTCCGCCGGAATAGAACAACGCATGTTGCGCTGACAGCCCAAGGATCTTCTCCACTTCCTGCAGGCTTTGATCCCGCAGTCCGCTCACCAGCGCCGTCTGCCAGCGGCCCCCAAGCATTTGCTTGAGCTCACGGCTGCCATCTTCCTCCGCATACCGCTGGTGCAGCGGCGTGATCCACATGTCCTGAAAAGTGATCAACGGATGGTTCTTCACCACCGAGAGCTGAAACAGCTCTTCCTCGCTGGCCCGGGGGTCCAGCGGCATGTAGAGCAACGCCTTGTCCGCAGCGATAATCCTGCCCTCTCCGCGGCTAAGCGACTCCCGGGTGCTTTCCTCCCATTTGATCCGTTCAACCAAACGGCGGATCGTCTCATCCGCATTCTCCACCTCCAGCAGTGTCTTCACGATATAATCAACCGCACCCAGGCGCAGCGCCTCCTGCACATAATCAAATTCATGATGGCAGGTCAGCACTACACAGCGGATGGCTGGGAACCGCTGCCGCACCTGCCGGATGAGATCGAACCCGGACATCCCCGGCATGGTGAGATCGACAAACAGCAAATCGGTCTCCTGCTCGCGGAGCAGGGCCAGCGCGGCGTTGCCGTCCCCGGCCTCGCCGACAATCACAACTCCAAAGGACGACCAGTCAATCAGCGAGATGAAGCCTTTGCGCACAAGCCGCTCGTCATCGACCACAACAGCCTTAATCATCGAAGTCCTCCTTGCTTTTCTTAGGTATGATAATGGATACACATGTGCCTTCCCCCGGGTTGCTGGCAATTTGCAGCGTCATCTGATCTCCGTAATACATCCTCAGCATCCGCATGACGTAGGAGAAGCCGATGCCGAGTCCCCGCTTTCTGGCACCGTCATCCGAGAGCAGCTCTTCAATCTTGTCAGGGTCCATTCCCGTTCCGTTATCCTTCACACACAGCAGAATTTCATCTACATCATGCGCAGTAATTATAACCTCGACCTTCCCGTTATCGCTGAGCCCGTGATAAATCGAATTTTCGACCAGCGGCTGAAGCAGAAAACGCGGGACCGCAGCTGACAGCACATCTTCCTCCACCTGCACGTTGAACTCAAATTCATAATCGTAACGGATACGCTGAAGCTCCATATAATTGCGGATAGCTTCGATTTCTTCACCGATCGTAACAATAATGCTCTGTTTGCCGAGATTGTAATGCAGCACCTTCACCAGCAGCGTGACCAGCTTGTCAATTTCCTTCTGCCCGTTCAGCCTGGCGAGCCACTGCACCGTGTTCAGCGTATTGTGCAGGAAATGCGGGTTGATCTGGCTGAGCAGCTTCTCAATCTCGAACTGGCTTTTCTGCTTCTCATTGCGGGCTACGGCCAGCAGCAGCTCATTAACCTGATCCTTCATCTGCTGAAAGTTGCTCAGTACAAAGTCGAACTCCTCCACATTCGTGAAGGCAACAGGGGCAGTAACATTTTCGGCCATGCGGATAATTTCCACGTTGACTTTGCGCAGAGGGCCATAAATCCGCTTCCAGATCAGCCAGGCCAGAACTCCGGCAAAGAGCAGTGTGGAGAGGGCGAGCAGAATCATTTTGTAGAACCAGGAGTAAATTTCGCTGTTAAATACCGATTTCTTCACGACAGCCACCAGCTTCCAGCCCTGCGGACTCTCGTATCGGAACAGATGGTAGCCGTCCAGCTCCTCATGCGGTAGCCCCGAAGATTTCCCGGCCGCTTTGACGATCTTTCCAGGCAGCTTGCCGTCGATGACATGGGTAAGTGTACCGCTCTGGTTGACCAGCAGATGGTTTACCTTCATTCCATAGGCTTCCTGCTTGAAAATTTTGCGCAGCAGACTGTAGTTCGTCTCCAGATAGATATACAGCTGATGCTGGCCGCTCACTCTGACAATCCGCTGCTCGGAGAAAACCACGTTATCCCCTACAGCATACATCGTGCCATGCGGCCCGTAATAATCAGCTCCGTTATAACGCATAAAAGAAGGCAGCGTGCTGATATCAAAGTTCCTCCGCGCGCTCATGTTGGTAAACAGCACCGGGTCATCGCTACCAGGCATGATATAGGCAGTTAACCCTATGTAAGGATTGGTGAAGTTGACCAGATTAATCTTCTGGTTGATCGAACTCATAATCTGCGATTTGCGGTAAATCTGCTTCTCCAGCAGAAAAGAAGACATTTCCTCCACAATCTGGCCGTCAAGCGCAAACTGCTTGGAGGCAAAATCAAGATTGTCGATGGCATTCTCCAGGCTGAGCGCCTCCTGGCGCAGGCTTGCGCTGATCCCGCTGCCGATTTTCCCCGAAAGAATCGAAAAAATCGAAGTGTAGGATACAATTCCCACGATCAGGAGCGGCAGCAGCGTACCGATCAACAAATAAATTACCAAGGTAGTCCGCAAAGATTTGACTGCCGGTGTATGGCTCCCTGGCTTGATTCTGCTCATTATCCGTATCCTCTCTTCTTTTTGTAAGCGTTTTATATAATAGAATTAGAATACCAGATTTAACCTGAACTGAAAATAATAAGGCAGAACAGCTCACCGCGCCGCCCTGCCTTATCCTTATGCTCTGCCCCTGTTTACTTTACACTTTTGCGGGCTTCGAACAGTTCTTCCGCTTTTTTGACCGAAAAATCAATAACGTCGGCATAGCCGAGACCGTTGACCTTGTCATGCATTTCCTTGTTCAGCTTGTCAAACTCAGCCTGATTTTTGGCAAAAACCATTTTCCAGGAAATCTGCTGAATGACTGTACCGATCTGTTTATTTTTCTGCTCCAGCGTTTTATCCATAATCAGCGGCTCTTTGCCGGTGAAGCCCTGCGGCGCAACAGCAAGCAGATTGTTTTTCTCAAAGTATTCCTTTGCTGTCAGTACGCCCATCTTTGCTCTCCAGTCACTATCAAGCTTCGATGGGTTGCGTTCCAGTGTTGTCTTCCACAGATTGTGGTCATACGGCTCGCTTGTCTCGGGATTCTCCATCGCCGGAACAACAAACGAGAAGTTCATCTGATTCGACCCGTAATAATAGTCACCGCCGCCGAATTCTTCAGGTACTTGGGTGTTCTGCTGGTCAGTGTAAGCCTTCCAACCGAAATCGGTGACTACTGGCTGGCCTTTGCTGTCAATATCCCAGGTCAAGCCTTTAGGACCGTTAGGTACAGCTGTTCCGCTGCCTGCCGAGAGCATCGCGCCTTCCGGCGTATACATCCAATTGAGGAACTCCATAATCCGCGCAGGCTCCTTGGCTTTTGCTCCGATGGAAATAATACCGTTGCCGCCGTACACATTGAAGCCTGTTGAATACATCAGTTCATCCTTAAACGGCACCAGTGCAAAACCTTTGCCTTCCGCCGTTCTTTCCGCGGTATTGTAATTGGCGGCACCCAGCCACGGGAACCAGGAGAACAGCATACGGCCATCCTTGTATTTCGCCACCACATCATCAAATTTCTGGGTCAGGGAGTCAGGATCGAGCAGCCCCATTTGATTGGCTTCGTAATACAGCTTGAGCGACTTCATGTACCAGCTGTCCTCGGAGAGGAAATCATAATATTTCTCTTCATCAGCTTTGACGTAGACTGCAGTATCAGGGATTTCATCATAACCCAGCATGTTTGCGAATTGCTTTGCCAGCGTCATCTTGTAGTTGCCGTCCCAGTCGGACCAGAGCGAGAAGGCATAGGTTTTCTTGCCTTGCTCATTCTTCGGCTCAAGCTCCTGCATCTTTTTCAGTACCGGCAGGTAATCCTCAATAGATTTAATCTCTGGTGCCCCGATTTGCTGATACAGATCCCAGCGTAAATCCGGTCCCCAAGTCATATCCTTGCCTTCGGAAGGACCGGAAGGATTGGTAGCAACACTGTTTCCGATGCCATAGACTGCGCTGCCCCCGCCAAAGGCAACTTTAGCCTTCTCCACAGCTTTGGGGAATTGCTTCATGATATCGGTGCCGTATTTTTCAAGCAGCCCATCCTGCGTCCAGTCCAGCAGCAGCTTTCCTTTGATCGCATTGGGATAGTGGTTTTTATCATCCCCGAAGACGATGATATCTCCGAGATCGCCGGAAGCCATCATCGCCGAGATTTTGGTGTCCCCGCCGGTCAGGTTGGAGGCGACGATATCCAGCTCGATGTTGAATTTATCCTTGATAACCTTAGCGAACCAGCCGGTCTGCGGACCCGCATAGTTGGCGGTTGTTGAGAATACCGTCAGCTTCAGCGGTTTGGAATGATCAAGTGCGCCGTCATCCGGTGCTGCGGTTTCTTTTGCCGCGTTCGTAGCCTCGGTGACCGGTTTATCTGTACTCTCCGCTTTGCCTCCATTGCCTGAATTCCCGTTTCCGCCGCCGCAGGCTGCCAGAACGAACACCATTATGGCGCTCAGCAGAAGCAGCGATAACCTTCTGAATTTCATAGCTTGTTACCCCCTAAAAGTTTTGTGAGAATCTGCTCCTCTTGAATCTGCATCGAACAAAACTCGTTTCGTAAGCATACACTTTAAGTTTTGTGTACATTTGCATAAGTGCAAGCTCCGCCACTGGCAGAGCCGGACTCCATTCCTGTTCCTTGCAGTTGCTGCCTTGTGTCAGCCCTTGACTGCGCCGATCATAATGCCTTTGACAAAAAAACGCTGGAAAAACGGATACACAATCAGAATCGGCAGTACCACAATCATCGTTACTGTCATCCGGACCGAGGTCGGGGTCTGCATGTTCTGGACGCTGGCTGCCATATCCGGTGAATTGCGGATCAGCGCTGCCAGCGAACTGGACTCATTTAAGTAACGCCAGAGCAGAAACTGCAGAGTGTAATATTTCGTATCCGTCATCAGAAATGCGGTATCAATGAAGGAATTCCACTGGCTTACCGCCGAAAATATCGTAATCGTAGCCAGAATCGGCGTTGTCAGCGGGACAATAATACTCCAGAACACCCGCAGATAACCTGCTCCATCCATGCTCGCGGATTCCTCCAGTGAAGGCGGGATCGCCTCCACAAAGGTTTTGACCAGAATAATATTGAATGGCGTAATGATCGTCGGCAGAATATAAGCCAGATAATTGTTGGTCAGATGCAGGTTGTGCATCGTAATGTACCAGGGAATCAGCCCGGCGCTGAAGTACATCGTAACCACAACGCTGCGGTACCAGATTTGCCGGCCCCACATCTCCTTTTTGGTGAACAGATACCCCAGGAAAGCCGAAGCGCCTACGGTCAGCATTGTGCCGACTACTGTACGGTAGACCGACACCAGCGCTGCATGGCTGAGCCCGCTGATCCGCAGCACCTTGAAGTAGTTGTCGAAATGGATCTCACGCGGATAATATTTGATATAGCCTGCCGCACTGAGATCATTGGAGCTGATCGTGTTGATGAACAGATAATAGAACGGATAAATGCAGCTCAGGGTGAACAATCCAAAGAGCAGATAGTTAATTCCCTGGAACAGGGCATCGCCGGGCTTAAGCTTTTTTCGCAAGTGGAGTCACCCCCTTAAATGATAGATTCGTCGCGCACCACTCTCGACAGCGTATTGGCCGCGAACAGCAGAATGACGCTGACGACCGATTTCAGCATGCTGACCGCCGTGGCGAACGGGAAGTTGTTGGCAAAGGCGATATTGTACACATACAGGTCCAGCACTTCGATGGCATCCTTGTTCATTGCGTTCTGGAAGGCGAAATACTGTTCCATCCCGTTATTCACAAAGTTCCCGATCGAGAGCAGCAGCAGTACAAAGAAGGTAGGGATAAGACCGGGCACGGTAATATGCCAGATTTTGCGGAACCGGCTGGCTCCGTCCACCTCTGCCGCTTCATACAGCTCCTGGTCAATGCCTGCAATCGCCGCCAAATACAGGATTGCCCCCCACCCGAGCGATTTCCACCAGTACCAGGCAATCATCGTGATCCAGATATTTGAGCTGGAAGCAAGGAAATTGTATCCCTCATCGACTATGCCCAACTGCACGAGTATGCCGCTCACCACCCCGCTATCCACGGAAAACAGCGAGAACGCCAGCGCATAGACGAGAATCCAGCTGATGAAATTCGGAATCGTGGTCAGTGTCTGTACGAACTTGCGGTACCAGCCCGACTTAATTTCGGTGAGCAGTATCGCAAAAATGACCGGAAAAACAGAGGTTATCAGCCCCAGGGAGCTCATCACCACCGTGTTCTTCAGCACGCGCAGCACTTCGGCGGTCTGCGTCGGATTCGAAACCATAGTCCGGAACCATTTCAGCCCGACATACGGCGTGTCCGACAGCGGAATGCCGGGGATGAAATCATAGAACGCGTAGATCCATCCGCTGATCGGCAAATAGTAGAAAATAAAGGTCACAACAAGAAACGGAAGCGCCATGAGAAACAGCTTGTGTTTGTTCTGCAGCTTCCTGCGGGATGGACGGACCGGCTCCACTCCGCGAAGCAGCTCTTCGGAAGGTACCCCCATATCGGAATCTCCTCTATCCAGATTTTTGTTTACGCTTTCATCCTAGCAGACCTAAGCACACCGCCGGGAGAGAGGAAAGATTGCCTTTCCGGGAGAGCTGTAGCACAGTTTCGGACCATTTTCGCAGGGGATTAGACCATTTTCACAGGGAGCTGCCAAAAGAAACAGACCGCCGGGAACCGGTGGCCTGTTTACAGTTCTATTGTGAAGTTATGAATTGCACATGAAGACGGTAACTGGGATGATTATCGCATCAACCAAATGAAGGAGTACACATCCTTCATAGGAGGTTATGCCGTTGATTAAAAATACCGCAAATATCCTCTCAATCAGCCGCATCGTGCTCCTGCCCGCCTTGTTTTTTACTTACGGCAATGCCCTGCTCTTTACGGTAGTCTATCTGGCTTGCGGGCTTAGCGATGTGTTGGACGGGTATATTGCCCGTAAGACCAAAAGTGAAAGTACCTTGGGCGCGAAGCTGGACTCCATTGCAGACCTCGGTTTTTTTGCTGTAGTTATGGTGTCGATCATTTTCAAGAATGGGGATGAAATATTAGAATATCTGCCATGGATCGCTGCCACCGTGCTCATTCGCATAGCCAACCTGGTCATTGCGGCGTATAAATATCATTCATTTGCCATCCTGCATACCTGGGGAAACAAACTCGCCGGTTTTTTGCTGTTTGCAACTCCGCTCATCCTTCACCTGGATCAAACGGCATGGCTTTTGCCGGTATGTTTCACCGCCGTTCTGTCGGCAGCGGAAGAGAGCATTATTCACCTTACCTCCACCGAACTTGATTTGAACAGAGCCAGCCTTTTTTACAAAAAATGAATGAATTAATAGTTATGGATTAGGAATTTTCGTCGGATCAAACCCTGGCGGGAATATTTCTTCAAAGCGGTCCTTCTTCTCGTATAGGTCATACCAAGTATCTGCAATGACATCCGGTTCGCCTGCTGTACCGGCTTGTATTAAGGTTCCGATGGAAAGATGTCCGACAAATATACCTTTTTCTTTCAACTCATTGTGCAAGTTTGTAGCGTAATTACGAATACCCGACATAACGATTCCACCATTCCCGACAAAAGGCAACGGGAACATAGCAGATAAGCCTGTTGTAAATAGAATGGCGCCCGAATGGTTGTTTATCATATCCGGTAATACCTCATTGACCAAAAGAACGGCAGGCAACACATAGCTGTTTACTTGTTCTAATACACTCTCTGGCGTTGTTTCCAGCACATTTGTGAATTTATCCCACCCTGCATAAGGGCTAAACTCTAGCACATCGATAGAACCAAAATCCTTTTTAACCGCTTGAATGGTTAGTTTTAAAGCAGCCAAGTTCGTGACATCCGCTACATAAGACTGTGCTTCGATATTTAATTCTTTAAGTTCGCTTATGATCATTGATAATTTCTCTGGATTACGCGAAATGGCAGCCACCCTAAATCCGTTCTCTCCGAATTTTTTGGCTAGCGACAAACCTAATCCAGGACCTGCACCCACTACTGCAATAGTTTTCATTTTTCGTAAGCTCCTTTTCTGTGCTATATTAAAGTAACAGGTGTTGCTTTAATGGATAATATACAACCTATGATTTAATGCAACAACCAACAATTGATGCACAAATGTTGCTATAGCGACAAGCTTGTTAATATGTCGGGTTAGGGGTGAAGCAAATGGCGGCAAAAGTAATGAATGTGCGAATGACACAAACGAAACAGTCTTTGATTAACGCATTTTTTCATTTGGTTTCCAAAAAGGATTTTGAAAAAATAACAATAGCGGATATAACAAAAGGAGCACAAGTCAACCGGGCTACATTCTATGCGCACTTTACTGACAAATACGAATTATTGGACTACGTTATGGGAGATTCCGCATCAGCTGCCATTGTAAAACGTACTGCAGGCGTAGTGAAATTCGATCAAGACAGCATCCATCAACTCGTATTAGCGGTATGCGATTTTTATCGACCACCTAACATCCAATGCCGCAGCAGCTATGTAGGCTTAGTCGTACCGCAATTGAAAGAAAAAATAGTAAATGAGTTGAAGGAATATTTGTCGAAAAGTCTGGAAGACATCTATACAGCTGACGAGAAAAATATTTATGTGCCTATTTTTGCACAAGTCATCCATGAAGGTGCCTTTCAATGGGCTACCGGGAACGTAACTACTCATAAAGAGGACGTCGCCATGAGAGTTGCATTATTAGTAATAGGTGGATTTCATTCTTCCGAGCTGACGTTACGCTAACGGGGCACTATTGGAGGTCGTTTCTTGTAACTACATTACTAGATAGCGCATAAGAGCCACTTCCGGATGACTGTAGTATAATTACAAGAAAACATTCAGGGAAGGCAGATCCAGCTCAATGCAAACAAAGCGTAAGTTTTTCATACTGAGTTTGGTAGTTGCAACCGTAATGATTATGCTGTTGCAATTGCGTGCCACTTCTACTTCAGCAGCTGCTCCTACTTATTTTGTAGACTCCAAAGGCAACGATGACAATGCGGGCACCAAAAAATCTCCCTGGAGAACGCTCCAGCATGCAGCAGACTCCGCAAAACCGGGCAGCACGGTGTATGTAAGAGGGGGCGTCTATAAACAAAAGCTTAAAATAAGCCGTTCAGGCTCAGCCCGGGAGGGTTCGATCACGTTCGCTAATTTCCCGCAGGAAAGAGCAATCCTTGATGGCAGCGGACTTTCTGTCACAGGACAACAAGGCCTGATTGAGATTGAAAATGCCAGCTATATTACGATAAAGGGGTTTGAAATCCGTAATTTCAGCACAGCAAAAACAGAGCAATTGCCAATAGGTATATTTGTCCACGGTTCTGGTAGCTATATTAAGATACTGAATAACAAAGTACATGATATCAAAAATACTGCAACACCAGCCGGCAGTGACCTGCTTGGCCGGGATGCTCACGGTATCGCTGTGTATGGCACTGAGGCTCCCGCCTCCATTCATCATGTAACGATAGAAGGTAATGAGCTATATAAGCTGGTACTGGGTTCAAGCGAGTCCCTTGTTATCAACGGAAATGTCGATACTTTTGCCGTGACGAACAATCTCATTCATGATAATGACAATATCGGTATCGATCTCATCGGCTTCGAAGGAACGGCGCCGCATCCGTCCTACGATCAAGTGAGAAACGGATTAGTCAGTGGCAATAGAGTATATAACATCACATCTAACTTTAACCCATCTTACGGTACATCACTTCCTAACCATAGCAATGCAGCTGGCGGTATTTACATTGATGGGGGAAAAGACAGCGTTGTTGAACGAAATTACAGTTACAACAACGATATTGGCATTGAAATTGCCAGTGAACATGCAGGGAAATCCACTAGCGAGGTTACCGTGCGGAGCAACATAGTCTACAGTAACCGGTATACGGGAATAGCGCTGGGCGGTTACGATACGGAACGAGGTTCAACAGTAAATAGCAAGATCATCAATAATACCCTATATCACAACAATTCACTAAATGATGGAAGTGGTGAAATTTTGCTACAGTACGATACCAAAAATAATATGATCACCAATAATATCATTTTTGCGAATTCATCGAATGTCTTCATCTATAACGAACAGAAGAAAAACTCGGGGAATGTAGTGGACTACAATCTTTATTACGCTCCCGGAGACGTATCGAAAGCAAGTTGGATTTGGAAAAACCAGGAGTATATCGGTTTCTCCACCTATAAGACCCGTACCGGAAATGATAGCCATTCTGTATTTGCCGATCCTGGATTTGTGAATCAAGCCTCACATGATTTTCACCTTAGAGCTGCCTCCGCCGCAATCGATGTGGGTAAATCTTACAGTTTCATCGTCAAAACCTTGGACATCGACGGTCAAGCAAGACTACGGGGAGCATCAGTTAACATAGGGGCCGATGAGTAACGGCTCATGTACGTCCGATCGTTACGCTAACGGGACATGATAGTTAAATGACATAAGGAAAAGTTGATGAACAGGAGCTCCTTTTTCATTTAGCTAAAGGTCAGCATAGTTTTACTGCGGGAGAGACGTTAGAGCTTACTTGACTTTAATTGAATGATCATTCACCATATGCCTATGAGACATAAAGATGAAAATAAAAGTGAGAGTATTTTTAATGCAGCGATCAAATTGATAAATGAAGAAGGGTTAGCGGAAATTTCGATGTCCAAGATCGCTAAGAAAGCCGGCGTATCTGCTTCAACAATTTACGTCTATTTTGAGAATAAGGAGGATATGCTGAACAAGTTGTACTTGAATGTAAAAAAGAAAATGAGTCAAGAAGTGCTTTTTAAATACGATGACTCGATTTCGATTCAAGCCGCTTTCGAAAATACGTTGAAAAAATTCGCGAATTTTATTCTGAACAATCAGGATGAATTCTTATGTATTGAGCAATTTTCGAACTCCCCTCTCCTTCTTAACTTATCTCGAAAAGAAGGATCAGAGTTGTTTGAGCCGCTCTTTAGCTTGTTTGAAAAAGGCAAAAGACAAAATATTTTTAAACAAGTGGATACAAGCCTACTCCATATCTTCATGTTTTACCCGGTTATGCAATATGTTAAGGAATATTTGAGCGGACAAGTAGAATTGAAGCAGGAAAACTTGAACGAAATAATCCAAATGAGCTGGGAGGCTTTAAAAGCTTGATTTGTAATTTTCAGAGGGAAACCTATTTCAGAATGCTAGAAAATAAAGCCCTCTGAATAATTACAGCTTGTTTTTAATCGAATGATCGTTTATTATTGGCAGTGCTAGCAATAAGCCAGTGAAGAATGGCGTTATTAAATAAACGAACATTCGTTTATTAATCATTCGTTTATTAATCACAATACAGAAAGAGGTATTAAAAGTATGAACGCAAAATACAACAACATGATGGAATCCTTTACCCTCAAGAATGGAATTACCCTTAAGAATCGGGTTGTTATGTCTCCAATGACCACTTGGGCCAGTAATGATGATTACTCAGTTTCAGACGATGAAATAAGATATTACAGAAAAAGAGTAAGAGGCGTAGGTCTAGTAATAACTGGATGTACACATGTTCAACCAAACGGTA
Organism: Paenibacillus sp. IHBB 3054; assembly: GCF_051594305.1. Classification (NCBI taxonomy): domain Bacteria; kingdom Bacillati; phylum Bacillota; class Bacilli; order Caryophanales; family Paenibacillaceae; genus Paenibacillus; species Paenibacillus sp. IHBB 3054. Next base: position 163,765 of record NZ_JBOFBG010000001.1, read on the forward strand.
TCGGTTTTACGAATGAATTCGCCGCTTATGACGATAAATTTATTCCAAGTTTACGCAAATTAGCAGATACGGTGAAAAGCGGAGGAGCTACTGCGGTACTTCAAATTTTCCATGCAGGTAACAAAGCGCTACCGAACCTTACACCAAATGGAGAAGTGGTTAGTTCCAGCGCTGTAGAGACGGAAGCCACTGCATTTGCCCCTTCAATTATACCAAGAGAACTTTCGCACAATGAAATATTGGAAGTAATCCATGCTTTTGGAGAAACAACAAGACGGGCCATTGAAGCAGGGTTTGATGGCGTTGAAATTCATGGAGCGCATGGATTTTTACTTCAAAACTTCTATTCTCCGTTCTTCAACAGACGTGAGGATCACTGGGGAGGATCACTGGAAAACCGCTTGCGTTTCCCTTTGGCCGTTATTCAGAAAATGAAGAATGTCATTTTAAAACATGCTACTAAACCATTTATTATCGGCTACCGGATTTCTCCTGATGAACATCAAAAAGGCGGTCTACGCATGAAGGATACCTATGCATTGGTTGAAAGCCTGATTGAAGAGGATATTGATTATGTACATGCTTCATTGGCCGATGCTCTTTCATCGAAGCCAGCCGACAGCCTAGATGAAAAAACGTATCTAGAACTTATTATTGAACATGTGAATGGTCGAGTACCTGTACTGGCCGCTGGTACTATGGTTACTCCGGATGATGTTGCTAAAGGAATTAATAAGGGGCTATCCCTAGCTGCTATTGGCCACGCATTAATCATGAATCCTGACTGGGTTCAACAGGTTCAAAATGGACAAGAGTCAGAAATCCAAACAGCTATAAAAGCTTCGCTAGTTGGTGAGCTTGAACTTCCAGAAAAACTTTGGGGCGTCATCCAGGCTTCTGGTCCATGGTTCAATATCGAAGAATAACATTGTTATCAAGATATCACTATGAGAGACGCCAATTTAATGTCTATTATTCAACACCTTTGATGTTAACACCAACCATTTTTTCTAAGAATTCACCTTGCCCGATATAAACTCATCTCTCGTTAAACCAACGGAATACCTTAATTCAATAGAGCAACGGCAGTCTGGAACGATATTTCGTTCAAGGCTGCCGTTGTTTCTTATATGTGGGTCAGTCTAACAATTTGTTTGCTTTGAACACCAGATAGCCTCTACTACCGCACTTTACCTGCAAAAACATTGGCCGGCACTCCCTGCACCCCGGCTTTGATCTTAAACAGTCCTCCAGCCAGCGGCCAGTGCTGCAAGTCTTCTTCGCTCATCCCGCTTCTCGCTGTAGTGATGTACAGCTCGTCCAGCGCCTCGCCGCCGAAAGTGCAGGAGGTTACATTCTTGGCCGGCACTTCAACCTTGCCGATCTGCTTCCCGGTGTGCGGATTCCACCGCGAGACACAGCTCCCGCCCCACTGGGCCACCCAGAGCATGCCCTCACGGTCAATCGTCATCCCATCAGGACCGCCTGCACCTTCTGGCAAAGTAAAAACTGTCCTGCGTCCGCTGACTGTCCCGCTCTGCAGATCATAATCCATAACATCCACGCCCCGGGTCGGCGTATCAATGTAATACATCAAGCTGCGGCTGTCATCCCAGGCCAGTCCATTTGAGATGCCGATGTCCGGCAAGACATGGCGCACCTCTCCATGAGGCTCCATGACATACAGATTGCCCGCCCCCGGTGTTGAATCCATACTCATGGTGCCGAACCATAGCCGGCCTGCACTGTCGCATTTGGCATCGTTCAGCCGGTTTCGGGGCAGCTCAGGCTCCACTGCAGCGATAAGCTGCGGCTGCCCGTTCTTCTTGAAGCTGTAGATTCCGTCCTGCAGCGCAAGTATCCAGCCGCCGCCTGCGGCCGGCACTGCCGCACTGACCATGATATCGAAGGAATAGATCTCCTCGCCTTGTCCCATAGGTTCATAAATTCTCAGCTGTCTGCCCTCGATATCAACCCAATGAAGTTTACTTTCCTGTCCGTCCCAGTGGGCGCCTTCCCCAAGCAGTGCTTTCGCGTCAATTACCAATTCAGCTTGTCCAATCATTGAAGCTCCTCCTAATTCATGCCAGTATATTACACTTCTCTTTATTCTACACGCATCCACTTGCCTAATCTACTCCGGTCGAAGATGACAACACAATCTATTGATGAGGTAATTCCTATGAAATACGAATGGAAAAAGCAGGACAAGGCCCTGTATCTGCCCGCCGTAGAACCAGCAATTCTTACAGTACCTGCATTTCCTTACTTTATGCTGCAGGGGGAGGGCAATCCGAACAGCGAAACCTTTGCCGATGCTGTAGGTGTGCTGTACTCTCTGGCTTACGCGGTAAAGATGCTGCCCAAAAAAGGAGCAGCACCTGAGAGCTACTACGATTATACCGTTTTCCCGCTGGAAGGTATTTGGGATCTGAACCCTGAGGGCCGCAAAAAAGCTGTCCTAGACAAAGACGACCTGCTCTATACCTTGATGATCCGGCAGCCCGATTTTGTGACCGCCGATCTTGCGGGTGACATCCTGGAGAAGCTGAAGACAACCAAACCGCATCCACTGCTGCATAAAGCCGCCTTCGGAAGCTCCGAAGACGGCCTAAGTGTGCAAATGCTGCATCTGGGCTCTTACGATGAGGAGCCGCAGAGCTTCGCGCGGATGGAACAATATTGTTCCGAACATGACTTGCAGCGGGTTACCCACACCCACAGGGAAATCTATATTTCAGATGCCCGCAGAACATCGCCGGAGAAGCTGAAGACCGTCCTTCGCTTCCAGGTCTCCCGGCAAGTTACTTCGTAACCTTCACCTGCTGCTTCACGGTAGCACTCTTGTGAATTTCCAGCTTGCTGCGGTATTCCACGATCCCGATTTCGCAGTCTGCACCAATGATGACGTTTTCCCCCCGCACCACTTCTGCACGGGTATTTTGAATGTCTACTTGGTCTCCTTCAATCACCCGTGCAGTGAACAGAATCCCCTTCGACTGAACCTGTTTCAGCAGAGCCCCCGCCTTGCTGCGCTTGATGGTAATGCTGCCTCCCCCGACTTCTGACGATCGGCTGGGTCCAAACAGCACAAGCTCCAGATTGTCTGCATTCAGCAGCCTGCCTACCCTAAGCGCACCGGTCATTTGCAGCTTCTCCGCTTCGCAATCTCCAGACACCTCCAGATCGCCGCTCAACTTGAATCGTTCAGCGCTTAAGCTGCCACACTTTATCTCCCCTTGTCCGTGCAGGGCTCCTGCCGTAAGCCGCTCTTTCACTTCAATTTCACCGGTGAGCTTCAACTTCTCCGTCCGCAGACTACCAGAAATCCCGCTGTTCCCTGTCAAAGAAAAGCTCAGGCAATCCACATCTCCGGCAAACTTGCCTTCACCGGTCACCTTCACATCGAGAAAGCATCCGCCCATAGACGATGAAGTTCCAAGAATTTTCAGATTATTGCACTCAGCATCATTACTCACCGTACTTCTCCACCTTTCTCACACTTGAACCAGGATGCACTTTCAGTTCCGAGCGGTATTCCAACCGCCCGATCCTGCAGCCTATTCCGATTATGACCTTGTCGCCCCGCACAATATCCGCTGTCGTATTTTCCAGTTCAAGATAGTCGCCTTCAATGACCTTGGCAAGCAGCTCTGTTCTAAACCGTGGAATTAACCCGCCCAGCAGTTTGCTCACAAGATGTGAATCCCTCTGCCGGACAATCAGGCTCTCTACACCGATCTCATCCGCCTTGCTTTGCCCCTCAAGAGTGAAATCCATATATCCCGCACTAAGCAAGCCGATTACTGTAAAACTCCCCTCACCCTCAAAACGCTCCAGCTCGCAGCTTCCTGTTACACGAATCATCCCGTTCAGGATACAGTTCTCGCCGCGCAGGGGACCGTCTATCGTGACCATTCCGTCCAGCTGCATTCTCACGGACTCCAAGCTGCCGTTGATTTTGAGCTTTCCATTCACGTCCATTTCTTCTGCTGAAAGATTCCCGTTCATCTGTATAACCCCGTTGCCCTTGAAATTCCGCGCCAGAACCGGCCCGTTCACCCGGCTTACTCCGTCCAAATTAACGTTGTTATAGGTCCCGCCTGCGGCGCCGCTCACTCCGGCCATCTGCAAATCCGGCAGTTGTTTATCAATAAGCATTAACCATTCCTCCTTAATTCACTTTGCCCTTCAGCTGTTCCAGCAAATCCGTGAAAGCGAGTCTGCTAACAAGCCTTACACCCTCATCAAAAACCAGATCGGCTGGAGATGCAGCGAGCAGGAACATACTGACGCCCATTTTGCGGACAAAAAACAGCTCCCAGCTCTTCCCCTCGAACCTCTGCGTATTCACCGTCAGTGTATAGAACAGCCTGTCGGCTTCCTCCAGATTCACCTCGCCTTTGCTAAGCAAGAGGTCAACGGCAAATAGATGTACAATCTGCTCAAAGGCATATTCCTGAACTCCGCCTCCGTCCAACCCACCGAATCTATCCAGGGTCAATTTCGAAACAATGTTACGTTCTAACAATTGCTTCGCCGTCAACGACAGCTTGTAGAGGGTTGAAGTATCACCTAACCTGTCTGCCAGCTCATCCAGTGAAAGATCATCCTTCATGTGGATAATATTATGGATCCGACCCAGAATTCTGTCTTTCGGAAAAAAGGTTTCCTGCCCGGTAAACGTAGATTTGCGGATAAACCACTCCTCGGGAATCAGCTGTTTCCGTTTCCAGCGGTACAACTGCCCGTAAGAAATGCCGGTCAGCTCCAGCAGATCCTTCTTGGAGATCAAATCTTCTTCCATCTTGATCACTCCTTGAAACGATCGTAACATAACACTGTTACGTTGTAAATTATGAAACAGCAAATTTCCCGGCCCCTTACCAAGTCACATCAGCCAAATCAGCCAAATCATTGCACGCAAAAGGAGCAGACAGCTCCTTGTTAAGGAAATGTCTGCTCCTATTTAAACTAAATCTTCAAGTCCGCTAAGTAGCTTATTCTTCCGTCTTGCCCTCTTCGGAAGCCACGGCTGCTGCCGGTTCGGCAGTATCCGTATCCGTCGGCTCTTCAGCAGCGACAGGAGGCGAAATTCGTACGATCAGTGTATCCTCTGGTGTCAATACTTCCCAGCCTTCATGCTTCGGCAGATCGGAGACCAGCAATTGATCGCCAATATCAAGGCCGCTGATATCTACTTCAAAGGTAGCAGTCAGCTTGTCCGGCAAGGTGCGGATATCCAGCTCATAGAGCTCCACCTGCTGACTGCCGCCGCTCTTGACGCCTACAGGATCACCGGTGAAGTGGAAAGCAACCTTGGTGTCCAGCTCAGCCTTCATGTCAATCTGATGGAGGTCCACATGCAGCAGCTTGCGTGAAAGCGGCTGACGCTGCACTTCCTGGATCACCACATTCTTGGAGCCGGAATCCGGCAGCTCCACCTTGAGAATCGCCCGCGGGTTCTTGCCGAGAATTTCGTTCAATGTCTTCGCATCCGCTGTAAAGGATTGGCTATCTGAACCTGCACCGTAGACGACAATCGGTACAAAGCCTTTGCTCCGCTGTGAAGAGGTCGAGCCGGATCTTTCAGTCAAACGTACTGTGGTATTCATGATATTTCCTCCTAAAAGTTTTGTCAGCTTGGGCTGCAATGAAGTACTACGAACAAAACTGGCTTCGAAAGCCTTTGCTTAGTTTTGTCAGCTTGGGCTGCAATGAGTTACTACGAACAACTGACTTAAGTATTAAAAAAACAAGACCAATTAGATGTATAGGTCTAATCAGTCTATTATTAACCATATTTACCTGCTGTGGAAACAGTATAGCACTGCCAGTACACCAAGTCAAAACCGGTAAATATTCAATTATAATACATATTTATAAGAAGTTATGCCAAATGACATGCTACATAATGGCCTCCGCCGGCATCGCGGAAAACCGGAATCTGCGCCTTACAGACCTCCACGGCAAACGGACAGCGGGTATGGAATTTGCAGCCGGAAGGCGGGTTTGCAGGGCTCGGAATATCGCCTTGCAGCACAATCCGCTCCCGCTTCAGCTTCGGAATCGGAACAGGAACCGCCGAAAGCAGCGCCTTGGTATACGGATGCAGCGGATGGCGGAACAATTCGTCCCGAGTCGCTGTCTCCACCATGGAGCCCAGATACATCACACCGATCCGGGAGCATAAATGCTCCACTACGCTGAGATCGTGGGAAATAAACAAATAAGCCAGTCCCTTACTCTGCTGCAGCTTGCTGAACAAATTGATGATCTGGGCCTGAATGGACACATCCAGTGCCGAGACCGGCTCATCGGCTATGATGAGGTCAGGATTCAGGATCAGCGCCCGCGCAATTCCGATCCGCTGGCGCTGGCCGCCGGAGAACTCATGCGGGAAGCGGTCGATATGATAGGAGGACAAGCCGCAGGCTTCAAGCGCATCCAGCACCAGTCCCCGGACCTCCGCTTTGGAGCAGAGTCCGTGATCCAGCAGAGCTTCGCCGATGGCGTCACCAACCCGGACTCTGGGATTAAGCGCGCTGTAGGGGTCTTGAAAAATCAGCTGCATCCGGGGCCGCAGCTGGCGCATCTCAGCGGGTGAAAGGCTGTGAATGTCCACACCCTTAAACTTAACCTCGCCGGCTGTTTTTTCGGTCAGCCGCAGAATGGTCCGGCCTACCGTACTTTTGCCGCTGCCGGATTCCCCGACAAGCCCGAAGGTCTCACCCGGCTGAAGCCGGATGCTGATATCGTCCACAGCTTTAACATGTCCTACCGTACGGCTCAGCAGACCTTGCGTAACCGGAAAATACTTCTTCAAATGATTAACTTCAAGCAGTGCCTCAGACATGGACTTCCGCCTCCTCATACAGCCAGCAGGATACTTTCTGCCCGCTGCCCGTCTCCTGGAGCTGCGGCTGGCGGCTGCGGCAGACCGGCATGCAGTGCTCACAGCGGTCATGGAAATAACAAGACGGAGTCAGCGTAAGCGGATTAGGCACCTGCCCCGGGATTGAATACAGCTCCTCTTGACGTTGGCCCATCACAGGCTTTGACTTCAGCAGACCTCGTGTGTAAGGATGTTTGGGATTCTTAAACAGTTCGACAACCTCGCCCTCCTCGACGATTTTGCCGGAATACATCACAATCACGTAGTCAGCCATCTCTGCCACGACCCCAAGGTCATGGGTGATTAGCAGGATCGACATTTTGGAGCTTTCCTTGAACCCGCGCAGCATATCCAGAATTTGCGCCTGGATCGTAACATCCAGCGCCGTAGTCGGCTCATCGGCTATCAGCAGCTTTGGATTGCAGGAAATAGCGATGGCGATCATGATCCGCTGCAGCATTCCCCCGCTCAGCTCATGCGGGTAACTGTCGGCAATCTGCTCAGGCCGGGAGATCCCCACTTGCTGGATCAGCTCAATCGCCCGCAGCCGGGCTTCTTTTTTCTTCATTTTCAAATGAACGGTCAGCGGCTCCATAATCTGCTCCCCGATCTTCATTACCGGATTGAGCGATGACATCGGTTCCTGAAAGATCATGGCAATCTCGTTGCCGCGGATCGCCCGCAATGTATTTTGATCTAGCTGCAATAAATCTTCTCCCTGAAAATCTATACTTCCTCCGGCAACCCGCCCTCCGGGCTTCTCCACCAGTCCCATAATCGACATGGCGGTTACGCTTTTGCCGCAGCCGGATTCCCCGACAATGCAGACCGTTTCCCCTTCGTGTACCTGGAAGCTTACATTATCAACGGCTGTTACATTCCCTTCTTCTGTGAAGAACTTGGTGCTGAGACCGTCTATCGTCATTAAATCCTTCATCGGATGTTGGACACCTACCTCTTCTGTTTAGGATCAAGCACGTCTCTGAGGCCGTCACCGAATATATTAATGGCAATGACCGTGGCGAATATCGACAGACCCGGCGGAATCCACAGCCAAGGGCGATTCTGGAAATCGATCATATTATTCGCAGCATCAATCATGTTCCCCCATGTCGGCGTCGGCGGCATAACCCCCAAGCCGAAAAAGCTGAGTACGGATTCGCTGAGGATCGCTCCGCCGATGTTAAGCGTCGCCATCACGATCAGCAGTGGAACGATGTTCGGAAGCAGATGGTTGAACAGCTTTCGGCGGTCGCTAAGCCCCAGCACTACCGCAGCCTGCATGAATTCGCGTTCCCGCAGGCTGAGCATTTGGCCTCTCACCATCCGTGCCAGACCCGGCCAGTTCACGATACTCAGCATAAGCATAACAATATACATCCGGTAGTCCGTCGGAATCTTCCATTCCGACAGCAGCGCACCGAAGATGAACAGCAGCGGCAGACTGGGAATCGTCATCAGCAGATCAGCAATACGCATAATGATCTGATCAGCAATTCCGCGGTAATAACCGGCTATCGCCCCCAGAAGGGCGCCGAGAAATACCGACAATACCATCGAAGCAAGTCCGACTGTAAGCGAGATGCGTCCGGCCTGCATCACCCGCGTCAGTATATCGCGGCCCAGCGCATCCGTTCCCAGCCAATGCTTGAGATTCGGCGCTTTATTCATCATGGCCATATTGATTTTGTTATCTGTATACGGCGAGAACAAAGGTCCGATAAAACAAAGAACAAACATAAATACAACGACTACAAAACCGGATACCGCCAGCTTGTTATGAAGCAGTCTCCGTATTGATTGCCGGAACAGTGAAGATTTCTGGACTTTGGCTGCAGGCCTGTGAAGCTCGTTTAAAGTGCTGTTAGCTGCCACAATGTCATCCCCCTCTATAACCGGACACGCGGATCGGCAACCCGGTACAAAATATCCGAGAGTAGCGTTCCGATCACGGTCAGAATGGCAAGCAGCATCGTAAAGCCCATCAGCAGAGGATAATCCCTCAGCCCGAAGGACTTCATATAAAGTTGGCCGATGCCCGGCCAGTTGAAGATCTGCTCGATAATAATCGACCCGCCGAACAGCGCCGGAAGCTCGAAACCAACGAGCGTAATAGCCGGCAGCAGCGCATTTCTCAGCGCATGGGTGAACAGCACCTTCCGCTCCTTTAAGCCCTTGGCCCGGGCTGTGCGGATATAATCCTGTTTCAGCACATCTATCATATTGCTGCGGAAATACCGGGTAAGTGAGCCCAGCCCCAGCAAGGTCATCACTATAACCGGCAGCGTCATATGACGCACAACATCTTTGAGATATACCATACCGGCAGCATTGCTGCCTGTAGTCGTCATTCCGCCAGGCGGCAGCCATTTGAAGTCAACCGCCAATATTTTAATCAGGAATAGGCCGATAAAAAAAGACGGAAGCGACATCGCCGCGAATATGGCAATCATCACCAGCGTATCAAACCAGGAGTACTGCTTATAGGCAGAAATCACTCCGATAATGATCGCGATAACCCAGGTCAGAAAGGTCGATACCGCCGCCAGCAAAAAAGAATTCCAGATATAGTCGTTGAACAGCTGAAGCACCGGCTTCTGCTGGGCGAGCGAATATCCGAAATCCCCGTGCAGTGCATTTTTCATCCATATGCCATAACGTTCAAGCACCGGTTTGTTCAGGCCGTAGATCTCCCGCAGCTCCGCCTTGCGTTCTGCAGTCAGCTTGATATTCCCGGTGATAAAGTCCCCCGGCGTAGTAGCATAAAGGCAAAAAATGAGCAGTGATGCCGCAAACAGAATGATGAATATATACAGCAGTCTTTTTGTCAAATAAGTACTCATGATTGGCTCCTTATGGATTCGTCCCCTGCCGTTGCATACCTGGCAGGGGACGAACAGTTAATTATTGCAGAGTCCAGTCCGGCAGGCTGCCGGCAAGCCCGATGAATGGGCTGACCGTAAGATTCTGGATGCGGCCGTTATAGGCATACACTGTCTTTTTGTAGCTGGTGAAAATGATCGGAAGTTCATCATTTAACAGCTGGTACAGCTCTTTGTAGACTGCCTTACGTTGCTCAATATCGGTAGTGGCCAGTGCTTTATTGTACAACTCCAGGAATTTCGGATTTTCGTAATCGGTAATTTCACCGTCGAAGAATTGCATGAATCCGTCAGCCGGATCGGTCAGCATAGGTGTGGAGAAGGATACGAGATCATAATCCCCGCCTTCCACCTTCGAAACCAGCGAGTTAAAGTCTGCGAAAATTTCCGGTTGAAACTCAATGCCCAGCGCTTCAAAGTTCTCTTTGGCTACAGCAATGAAAATGTCGGTGTTTTTACTCTTGGAGCCCAGATAGTGAATGCTGAGCGGTTTGCCGTCTTTTTCGCGGATACCGTTCGCACCAACAGTCCAACCGGCCTCATCCAGCAGCTGTTTGGCTTTTTCCGGATCATATTTATAAGGATTGATGCCCTCTTCCGTATATGACCAGGAGATCGGCGATGCCGGAATATTGGCAATGGAGCCTGCACCCTGGGCAGCGTCCACGTAAATACTCTGACGATCAAGGCCGTAGACTATCGCCTGTCTCACCAGCTTATCCTTGAGCTGCTCGTGCTTCAGGTTAACCTGCATGTAGCCGTAAGTACTCGGTGTATAAGGAATGATATTCACATACCCGAGTCCCTTCAGCTTTTCGATATTTTCTTCTGTGGCACTGAAGGAAGCATAGTCGACTTCTCCTGTCTCCAGGAACTGCCAAACGTCGCCCTCAGAGGTTTTGTAAATGAAATGTTCGGTCTTCGGTTTGCCTTTGAAGTAGTTCTCATTAGCCACCAGCCGAACTTCTTGCCCGGGGATGAATTTCTCCAGCTTGTAAGGACCGTCGCCAAGCGGTTTCTCATGCAGCTTCTTGATGTACTCCAGCTCACCGAATTTGTAGTCCTTGCCATAATAGGCTTTCGACAACACATTGGAGCCAAGTACCACAAGTGCCGTAGCATTTGGCTGATCCAGCGTTACCGAGATCGTCTGCGGGTCAATAACCTTAATGCCTTCGATGCTTTTAGCAGTACCTTCTTTGTAAGCTTTGCCGCCCTTCACATTGAGCGAAGGCAGCGAGGACCCGCCGTCATAAGTCTTGTCATATTGAATCGTCCAGGTAAAAGCCACATCATCCGCAGTGAGCGGTGAGCCGTCGCTGAATTTCAGGTCTTTGTGCAAATGGAAGGTGTATGTAAGCTGATCCTCCGACACATCCCAGCTTTCGGCAAGCTCCGGAGTAGGAACACCTTTGTCATCTACCGTTACCAGTGAAGCATAAAGTAGAGAAGAAACGTTGCCGTCATAACCACTTTCCTGGAAATAAGGTGTAAACGCGCCGCTGGGGTCGGTGAGTCCGACGATTATCGTATCCGTACGGTTCTGGGCAACTGCGGGCAGCTTCGACAAGTCGGTTGCCGTGAAAGGCTCGCTGAGTGCGCCAGCCGGCACTGGTGCCGGTGAAGCTGCCGCTTCGGTTCCGCCAGTATCTGCAGAGGCCGTAGCCGGGGTGTCCACAACTTCAGAGTTGTTCGCACTGCCGTTGTCCGAGCAGGCCGACAGCAGCAGTGAACCTGCTATCAGTAAGGTGGACAATAAAATCGTACTTTTTCTCACAAAATCATCTCTTTTCTCTCCATTTTATAAAGACTGATAATTCCTACCTACTAAGTATGATTAATGACCGATAGTTCACATTATAGAAAGTAAATTCTGTTCTGTAAAGAGAGAACTTAAAAATAATTCTCCACAAACAGAATTCACTGGCGTTTTTTCCATTACAAAAAAAGCCAAAGCTTCTCTTCAGCAGAGAATACCTTGGCTTTGTAAAGGATTATAGGGTGTACCGGGTTCAATTCAAATATTTAAAAAGCTGCTCATTCATCCGGTGAATCCCCTCCAGACGGAGGCTGTATGCGGTGACATTCTCCCCTTCGATGTAGGCATGTAGCAGGCCGGCACACCGGAGACTGAAAATATGATCATGTACGATCCCTTTGGAGATGCCCGCTTGCTTTACGATTTCCGTGAATGTTTTGCGTTCTCCGCCGAACGATTGAAGAATCTTCAGCCGGCTTTTTTCACCCAGACTGCGTAGAGTCCTGTACATGAACGGTGATATTTCCTCATCTGTGACCATAATTCTCGCCGCATAATGACAAATGGTCAAAGTGCCGAAGTTGTAAATAATGTTGACAGGCTGAAAATGAAACTGCGGGATTAGCACCAGCCTGCGCAGTCCGTCCCCCGGCAAGAAATAGAAACCATTGGTTGTCTTGTTGACAAAATCGGAAGTATTGTTTGTCTTGAGTTCCCGGTTCCGTTCCTTCGTATGCTCCTGCAGCTTAGCGAGAATGGCGGGATCACTGGTGCTGAAGTATTGCCGGTTCCATTCGGTTAACAGGTAGGTCATCCGGCTGCGGAACTGCTCCATCTGGACAGGAAACACACTGACATGCCCGGCAAGGGTTTCGTATATTTCACCGACCGACAGACTTTCCAGCCAGTTCAGCGCACTCTCCACATTTTGTTTGGCCGGACATAAATAGATCAGCAGGTTCAGCAGCTTCCAGTCATTCCCGAGATCTGTTTCCTCCAGTGCACTAAGAAGCCCTGGACTAAGCTTGCCTGCCACTTCGGCAGCCCACGGGGTACCCAGATCAATTTTTTTATTGGATTTCTTGCAGATAAATGTATGTATGCTGTTTACTAACTCATAAACCGGCTCAAACTGAACCTCTATCTCGTATTCCATGGGCTTTCCTCCTGATGCAACTTCTATTCGTTACAGCGTTAGTGTCTTAATCTTAGGGCATGAAGCAGCGTAAGTGCAAGTCATTCCGCATCCCCTTCCAGCTGGTGTTAAGTTCTTCCATGAAAACAGGCAGTCATTGTGTACAGTTCTCGCTTTTTCCAAATCAGGGTAGTAAAATAAAGGCATTACATTTAGGCAGGAGTGAAGAATATGGAACTGATTGAACAAGGAGAAGGACGTTTCTATATTGCAGGCGACGGTAAGGACCTTGCCGAGATTACATACAGACTGGAAGAGGCTACTGGAACACTGGTCATTGACCATACCTACGTCTCTGAGGAGCTGCGCGGTCAAGGTGCCGGTGAAAAACTTGTACGGGCGGTTGTGGACAAGGCCCGTGAAGAGGATTTGAAGATTGTCCCCGTGTGCTCTTATGCTGCGCATCAATTCAAAAAACATGAAGAGTACTCGGATGTACTCAGCGGAGACGGAAACCGGTCTTAAGACCATGCCCGTTTCCTTAAATACTATGAATCTATGGGAGCTAAAGCTTCATCGCTGAGCGCCCACAACCTTAGGAGGAAACGGTTTGACTACAGCTGACACTTTAAAAGATATAGAAGAATTGCAGCAGCGCTGCGAGCAATACGAGGGAATCTCCCTCAAATTGAATTGGGATATGCTGCGGCTGCCTTCGGCCGCCGACGGAACAGAGTGGCTGGTAACCTACGAAGAGGAGCTGCTGGTTGGCTTCATCGGACTGTACAGCTTCGGCAGCGATATGGAGATCTGCGGCATGGTCCGCCCGGGTTACCGCCGACGCAGAATTTTCACCTCCCTTTGGAAGCGGGCCCAGAGCATTATCAAGCAGAAAAAGGTTATCGCCCTGCTGCTGAATGCTCCCTCCAATTCGGCTTCAGCCTCGGCATTCCTACAGACAATGCCGCTGGTCTTCAATCATGCCGAATACCAGATGAGATGGGATGGAATCACCTTGCCGCAAGGCTCTGGAGCAGCCAGTTCTGCTGCCGGTACTGTGGTGCTGCGTCCCGCACGCGAGGACGAGGAATCTATCCTCATTAAACTGGACAGCGGCGGCTTTGACATGTCAGAAGAGGACGCGGCCGAAGAATATGAAATGCATAAACATGAAGGACTGCAGGAGCATATCATCATTGAAATGAATGGGCAGCCTGCCGGTAAGATGCGGCTGTACACGGAGGATAACGAAACCTGGATTTACGGATTTACGGTCGACCAGAAGCTGCGCGGGCTCGGCATCGGACGCAGTGCACTGCTGCAGACCATCGAGCGGGAGCGGCGCAATTATAACGGTGTGAATCTGGAGGTTTCACTGGACAACCCCAATGCGCTCAAGTTATATGAGAGCTGCGGATTCGTTATTCTTAACAAGCAGGATTACTACCGCTATACAGGTTGAATTCTCTGCCTATCTAGAGCAGCATAAATAGTACAACATACAGCAGCCCCTTGTCGCTTGGCACCCTTCGCCAGCAGCAAGGGGCTTTCTTGATTGCCGGTGAGTCCAGCTCCTTATGTTACCTGCAGGTTCCTATATGACTTCAAAGTGCGTACTATTCATCCCTCCTCCCGCGATCCATACTTGGGGTGTATCCAATACACAGAGAGAGGACAATGAATATGAATTCAAAAGAACATACACCGCAAAAAACAGCCCTCGTTGTCGGCGCAGGCGGCGTGATTGGACGCAATCTGATCGAACATCTCATTACGCTGCCCGAATGGGACATTATCGGCGTGTCACGCCGGGGTGGAGAGAATACTACGCGCATCCGCTACATTTCCGCCGATTTGCTCGACCCTTTGGACGTCCGCCAAAAGTTAGGCAGCCTTTCGGAAGTGACACATATTTTTTACGCAGCCTATCAGGATAAGCCCACCTGGGCGGAGCTTGTCCCCCCAAACCTCGCCATGCTGGTTAACGTAGTAGATGTTATTGAACCGGTGGCCCATGCTCTGCAGCACATCAGTCTTATGCAGGGCTATAAAGTGTATGGCGCTCACCTTGGACCCTTTAAAACGCCTGCCAGAGAAACCGATCCCAATCATATGCCGCCGGAATTCAATATTGATCAGCAGAACTTTCTTGAAAAGCGGCAGCAAGGGAAAAGATGGACCTGGTCAGCACTGCGACCTTCCGTCGTCGGCGGGTTTGCACTTGGCAATCCTATGAACCTTGCCCTCGTTATTGCCATATATGCCTCCATGTCGAAGGAGCTTGGGTTGCCTTTGCGTTTTCCCGGTAAACCGGGGGCCTATCATAGCTTGCTCGAAATGACTGACGCAGGGCTGCTGGCGAAAGCGACCATATGGGCAGCAACCGATACGCGCTGTGCTAATCAGGCTTTTAATATTACGAACGGCGACCTGTTCCGCTGGAGTGAGATGTGGCCCAAAATCGCCGCGTATTTTAATCTTGAAACGGCTCCGCCTCTTCAGATGTCGCTGTCTGTAGTCATGGAGGACAAGGAGACACTGTGGAATAACATGGTAGAGAAGTACGGCTTGGAAAAAAACAGCTATCAGAGCGTATCATCCTGGGCATTCGGGGACTTTGTCTTCTCCTGGGATTACGATTTTTTTGCAGACGGTACTAAAGCACGCCGCTTGGGCTTCCATGAGTTCGTAGAAACGGAGAGTATGTTCATGAATATTTTTGACGGGCTCCGAAAAGCCAAGGTTATCCCTTAAGCAATACGCTTGTATGTATGATTGCTTTTCTTAAGAGAAACGACCGGTCCCTGGTTCAGAGGCCGGCCGTTTTATCATTCCACTCACGTTCAGACAATACAATGGCCCGATCACCGTACACCCGTTCAATGTGCGTATCGCCCCATTTGCACAGAAGGTGAAGAATTGCTTTTAGACTCCAGCCATATTCCGTCAGCTCATACTCTACTCTCGGTGGAACCACATTATAAGAAGTCCGCTTTATGACTCCGTCCTCTTCCAATTCCCGCAGCTGCTGCGTTAGCACCTTCTGTGTAATAGCAGGCATCAGGCCCATCAGTTCCCCATTGCGTTTCTTGCCAAACGTAAGAAAGAATAGAATCACCGGCTTCCACTTGCCTCCGATCACTTCAAGCGTCGCTTCCACTGCGGTGTTATAGGTTTTAATTGTTTCCGGCATTGGCTGGAACACCTCCTGCCCTTAACCATATCTTCATGTCCCCTGCTTGGCAAGCCTATCGCGCTCCGGGAAGGAATGGATAGTCCACTTGGTTACGGATTACATTAATCCGTATCTTCCGAAGGATTCCTCACTTTTCTCGTTCCTGCGCTCCCCGTATTTTAATGCAGGATAGGCCATGGCTTCGCCCTCCAGGAATACAGACAACAATCGCACATAATCAAGTGATTCGCCAAGCGGTACACCTGCTCCGTCAAAGATATGCCGGCGGCCGTCAAGCAAAGTATATATTTCAATGGTTTCAGCTGGTTCTCCATAAGCCTTATGGCAGAACACATTAGCCATGTGCAGAAATCCGGTGATCACATCTTCATTTCCCTTCACCATAAATTTCTGGATATTCAAGCAGCGTCCATTTAATGCGGAATTCCAGGCCAGTTGAAAAATCATCGCCAGCTCGATCGCCAGCTCCGGTACCGGAACATGCCACTGCTCATAGAGCATCACCGGCACCTCGCGGGTATGATTCCCGGAGACAATGCGCATCAGCTCGTCAGCCACCGCCGTTTTGATATCCCAATAGTGCATTAGCGAAGGAAAAGCTGTTCCTTTGGGCGGCCAGCGCCGCTCCAGCAGAAATTGGATAGGCGTCTCCCTGCGCACCTCTGGCTGCAGACTGTAGAAATCGTTAAGAGTGTGTCCTACTGCATACTGGACTTGCTGCCTCCAGCGCGGAAGCCCTGTGGCCGCAGCCCCTCCGGTAGGATCCTCGGCTCCGCCCAGCATGATATGCTCCATGCGGAAATCGTTAAGCCGGCTGTAGCCTGCGTCCGGCACTTCCCTTCTTCCCGCCACCTGATATCCTGCCGCGCCGCCCATTCTTAAGAAACCGCCGCGCAGGTTTCGATAAATTGACGACCGAAATTCCGGCAGGCCTCTTTCTCGGCAGCGTTCGGACCGTATTCAATCTTCAAGCTTTCCTGAACTATCTCTGCGCCGCGTTCCTTGAGTTTCTCCTCAATCTGATTCACGGCTCCGCAATAGATTTCATATCCGGTGTCCCCGCTTCCGAAAGCAGCTGCCTTATAAGCCGTCAGATCCAGATCATCCATCTCCTCATAAAAATCTAAAAATTCATCAGGCAACTCACCGTCACCCCAGGTATAGGCGCCAAGCAGCACGCCCTCATAAGCTTTTATCTCATCCGCATTGCAGTCGGTGACCGATTTCAGAACGGCCTCTCCGCCTGCCTGGCGTATTCCTTCCACAATCAGCTCAGCAATCTCTTCCGTATTGCCGGTCAAGCTGGCATATGCCACGAGCACCTTAGCCATGAATCTGTTCCTCCCCAAGGTAAACATTAAATTTAAACCAACTTTTACTAACCTCATTTTATTTGATAATGATTATCATTGTCAATATATAAAAACACGAACACTGACCGGGAGTCCGGTTGATGTTCGCGTTCATCGTCGATTCTGTATTCTCGAGGCTTGCTATAACTTAATATGCTCCTTCAAGCAAGGTAATGCTATTGCCGTCAGGATCGCGGAAATTCATTTCCTTACCCCCGTATTCCATTGTAACCGGCGGTTGGCAATCCAATCCTCTTGCCTTGAGCGTTTCATAGGTCTCATCCAGATTGCTGCAGGAGAACACCAGATTGACTGCTCCTGTCGTCAGCTTATCCCATTTATTCTCATTCCAGATAATGATGCCCGGCTGACTCTTCTCAAAGCCAATCTTCGCCCCGTCAGAGTTGCCATAGCCTTCAAACGGTACGGGAATCCCCAGCACCTCTGCATAAAATGCCGCCAAGGCTGCAGTATCCTTGCTGTACAAATTGATGCCTTCAAAAGCAGAAATCATAGTATATCCCTCTCATTCTCATCATTTGGTTAGCGGCGCATTGGCCATCTGACAACAGTATACCTGGTGACCGTCCCCGCTGTATTGCAAAAAAACGACATGTTAATTCCGTGCATAGGCCAGAGCCTCAAGCGGCGTTTTGCCGGCAAATTTCTTGAAATTATTATTCAGATGGGACTGATGGCTGTAGCCGTAGCTATATACAACATCCTGAATATTTCTATTCTGTGAGGGTGTACGGTATAGATCCAGCCATACATTCTGAAAGCGCACAAGATCGGCTGTTTTTTTGGGCGAAATTCCGATATATTCACGAAAAAGCCTTTCCAGCTGCCGGCTGCTAAACCCCGAATTCCCTTCCAGTGCAGCGGCGGATATGACGCCTTTGGACTTCACGATGGCATACACAGCACTCAGCATGCCGTCATTGCTGTGCCGGGTCTTCTCCAGCTGACGCAGCAGATAAGCTTCCACCAAGGCGATCCGTTCTGCTACAGTACGGGTCCCCGGCAGCTTGTCTCCCAGTTCGCTGCGGAAGGAACCGAAATATTGGTCCACTCCGGTATGAATGTTCAGGACCTCCCTGAGATGGTCATCGGCGAACAAGTGCACGGCCCAGAAGTGGAAGCGGATGGCGAAGCGGAGTTTTCCCGTATCGTCGTGAGCTTGTCCGGCTTCAAAAGGCGTATCGTTAATCCCGCAAAAAATCCCGCCCGACTCTCCCGTCTGCTCATCCCACTCCCAAATGATGTCCATGCAGCTGTCCGGTATAATAATTTCTCCCCCAAGGGAGGGGGCCGAGGGATCATTAAGCTGTTTCTCTGGCTCTCCCCTGTATGTTTCCTTCAGAGACGAAGAACCCCAGAAACAGCGGATATAAGGACGCAGCGCCTTGCAGGGCAGAATCTCCCCTGCCCCTTTCGGATTCGCCGTAATCGGATAATACAGCTCCGACAGATTGTACATGAAGCTGCTGCCCCCTTCTGTGCTTGTTCAACTTCCGATAAACATACTTAACCTGATCATACACAATCACTGCCAGAAACGCTACAATAACGGCCGTCAGCACTCCTCCGAGAAGCAGATAGTTTCTTGTCATTTGTTGGCCTAACTCGCTGATATATTTGGAAATATTATACGCACATCCCCAAATGGGCAAAATGAGAAGAGTCGCAGCTTTGTTACCTTTTTGTTTGTAGGGCCCGTGCTAAATGTTGTACAATAAAGGCTAAATGAATTTTTTGAAGGATGGATTAAATATGTATATAGCAGGCGATTGGAAAGACTACGAAGTTATTGATACCGGAGGCGGAGAAAAGCTGGAACGCTGGGGCGATATTATTCTGCGCCGCCCGGACCCGCAAATCATTTGGCCGCTCGCGAACGAAACGGCGAAGTGGCGGGATGTGCACGGACATTATCACCGCAGCTCGGCAGGCGGCGGACAATGGGAAATGAAGAAAACCATTCCGGACGACTGGAAAATCAGCTACGGCAAGCTGAAATTCCACCTGCGTCCGACAAATTTCAAGCATACTGGCCTGTTCCCTGAGCAAGCGGCCAACTGGCGCTGGATGATGGACAAGATCGCTGAGGCGAACCGTCCGATCTCAGTGCTCAACCTGTTCGCTTACACCGGTGGGGCTACAGTGGCTGCAGCGAGCGCCGGAGCTTCAGTAGTCCATGTGGATGCGGCCAAAGGCATGGTCCAATGGGCGAAGGAAAATGTGGCACTGTCCGGCCTTGCTGAACGTCCGGTCCGCTATATTACTGATGACGTCTTCAAATTTGTACAGCGCGAACAGCGCCGCGGCAGCAAATACGATGCAATCATTATGGACCCGCCTTCCTATGGCCGAGGACCCGGCGGTGAAATGTGGAAGCTTGAAGCGAGTCTGTACCCGTTCCTGGAGAGCTGCATGCAAATCATGAGCGACAGACCTTTGTTCATGCTCATTAACTCCTATACGACAGGCATTTCTCCAACCGTTCTGCGCAACATGCTCTCGATGACGATGGGCAAACGGTACGGCGGCAAGCTGACCTCCGGTGAAATCGGACTGCCGATTACCTCCTCCGGGATGAACCTGCCTTGCGGAATTTTGGGCCGCTGGGAGGCGTAAGCCATGACTGCACACAATTCCGGTACAGCCGGAGTGGCCGGAGAGGGAAATTCCCGCTTTGAAGTTCTGTACGAAGACAATCACCTTCTCGGCATCGTGAAGCCCGTAAATATCCCCGTACAGGAGGATGCTACTGGCGATGCAGACTTGTTGAGCCTGCTTAAGGAAGATGTGAAGGAACGCTTTAACAAGCCTGGTAATGTGTACATGGGGCTCGTTCACCGGCTGGATCGTCCAGTCGGAGGTGCGATGATCTTCGCCAAGACATCCAAAGCCGCTTCACGGCTGTCCGAAAGCGTCCGTACCCACAGCTTCCATAAAGTCTACCTGACCGTGGTGCACGGCCAGCCTCCGGCCTCCCAGGGCCGTTTGATCAATACCTTGCTCAAGGATGCCAAGAGCAATACAGTTACCATTGTCCGCAAAGGAACACCGGGCGGCAAAGAGGCTATTCTGGATTATACGGTGCTGGGCAGCGCGGAGGGGTATACTCTGCTGAAGATAGACCTGCTTACCGGACGTTCACATCAGATCCGAGTGCAGCTTGCCGGAATCGGCTGTCCCTTGTTCGGGGATCAGAAATACGGTTCGGCGGTGAACAGACCGGGGCAGCAAATTGCCCTCTGGTCCGCACTGGTCGGCTTTCCGCATCCGGTTACCAAAGAAGAAATCGAGCTTATCTCGCTGCCGCCGCAGACTTTCCCCTGGAATCTGTGGTCCCGGCATTTGCAAAAACAGGCCATCCGTTAACGGATGGCCTGTTTTTTGAGCTTATATAAGTATTAATAAGATCCAAGTTTAGGTTCAGGGTGTAGAGCCTTCCGGCGTTGGAGCAACCGCCATCTTGCCCATCAGATAAAGCAGCAGCTGCTGATTATGTGAAGAAATCGGATCAAGCGCTTCGGCAAAAAAATCACTGCGGATCTGGAGTCCGCGCTCGGTCTCTTTCTGTCCGTTCTCCGTGATGCTCACCCAGACAATCCGCCGGTCCGCTGCATCGCGTTCACGTACAATCAAATTATGCTTCTCCATCCGGTCAAGCAGCATCGTCACCGCCGCCGGGCTGGTCGCGAGATGCGGGGCCAGATCAGAAGGCTTCATTGCGTCACGTTCCTGAAGCAATTCAAGCACGGTGAGTTGGGCATCTGTCAGCGTAGGCGCAAGCTTGCTATCCATATGTAGCTTATAGTCCTTCAATATTTTATGCCAAATCTTACTGAATTCTGAGGAATGCACAGTTACTCCTTCCTTTCCCTGCGGATTTCAATCCGGTATATCTACATTTTCGAGAAAGAAATTCCATTTCCTGCAAAACGAAAAAATAAATAACCAAAACCCTTGTTATCCGTTCCTTTACCTATACAAAAAGGCGTTGTGGCCAGCCCGTGAGGAGCCGTCAAACGCCTTTTTGTATGTTAGCCCTATTGCTGTGAATACAAATTACTTAATCGCCGGCAAAAGAATGATGATCTCATCCTTCTTCTCAACCGGAACAAGTTGTTTGCCTGTAGAACGGCGATCACCCAGCGGAGCAGCCTCAGAAGAGAACTGATGATGCAAGCCATCACGGGTGAAGGCGACTAACTCCAGCGGATCCTTGCAGTGGAATGCCCCTGCCAGCCTGCTGCCGTTCGGTTTGACCCGTTTGCCTTCCTTGAACTCGAAGGTCGGCATCCCTTTGCCGCCGCGGCTCTGCGACGGATAATCCACTAATAGCGTCCGTTTCGCATATCCAAGGTCGGAGACAACCAGTATTTCGCCTTCGTCTTCGCTTACCCAGAAGCAGGAAACCACTTCATCGCCTTCGCGAAGCTGAATGCCGCGGACCCCGCTGGCCACACGGCCCATCGGATTGACTTCGTTCTCGCGGAACCGGATGCTCATCCCTTCGCGGGTCACAAGCACGATGTCCTTGTCTCCGCTGCTCAGCGCCACTGTAATGATCTCGTCGCCATCTGCCACCTTGCAGGCAGCCACGGCTCCGGAACGGCTCGTAGAGTACTCCTTGAGCTCCGTACGTTTGACCTGGCCCTTACGCGTGACGAAGACCAGACTCGCCTGAGGCTCCTCCAGATTGCCCACCGGCAGCACGCTGACAATGCCATCGCCTTTCGCCAGGCTGATGACGTTCACGATTGCCGTGCCGGGATCTTTCCATTTGAATTCCGGTATCTGGTGAACCGGAAGCAGGAAATATTGCCCCTTGCGGGTAAATACCAGCAGGCTGTCCCTTGTATTGAGATCCAGCAGCTTGACGATATGGTCACCTTCCTTAACACCGGAGGCTTGGCGTTCACCACCCGAACGCGTGAACGAAGGCATTCCGGTCCGTTTGATGTAACCATCGGCCGAAAGTGCTACAAGCACATCCTCGGCGTTAACCAGTACTTCAAGGCTGACCTTCAGCTCTTCAACCTCGCCCTGAATAAGCGAGCGGCGGTCTATCCCGTATTTATCACGGATCTCCAGCAGTTCCTTGCGGATGACGGCGATCAGTTTTTTGTCGCTGTCCAAGATGCCGCGCAATGTGGCAATCCGCGCCTGCATTTCGTCCAATTCCTTCTGGAGCGAATGAATCTCCAGATTGGTCAGACGGTACAGCTGCAAAGTAAGAATGGAATCGGCCTGGCGTTCGCTGAAGCCGAACATCCATACCAGATTGTTCTGGGCATCCTGGCGGTTCTTCGATGCCTTGATCGCAGCGATAACCTCGTCCAGAATGTTCAATGCCTTTACAAGCCCTTCCAGGACGTGGGCGCGGTCCTCCGCTCTTTCCAGGTCGAACTGGGTGCGGTGGGTAACCACATCACGCTGATGGGCGATATAGGCTTGCAGGATGGCCTTGAGGCCAAGCTGCTGCGGAGCCTTGTTGACAATCGCCACCATATTGAAGTTGTAAGTGACCTGCAGGTCGGTTTTCTTCAGCAGATAAGCCAACACGCCCTGGGCGTCAGCTTCCTTCTTCAGCTCCACCACAATGCGCAGCCCTTCCCGTCCGCTTTCGTCGCGGACTTCTGCGATACCTTCGATCTTCTTCTCCAGACGGATGTTCTCCATGGAGGTAACCAATCGTGATTTCACGATCTGGAACGGCACTTCCGTAATAACAATCTGCTGTTTGCCGCCGCGCAGATTCTCAATCTCTGTCTTGGAGCGCAGGTAAATGCGGCCTTTGCCGGTACGGTAGGCGTCCATAATTCCTTCGCCGCCCATAATCGTACCGCCTGTCGGGAAATCCGGGCCTTTGATAAATGTCATGATGTCCTCGAGCTCGATATCCGGCTTTTGCATCACCGCGATACAGGCATCAATGACCTCACGCAAATTATGCGGCGGAATCTCCGTGGCGAATCCGGCAGAAATGCCGCTCGTTCCGTTGACCAGCAGGTTCGGATAGCGCGAAGGAACCACCACTGGCTCCTTGGCTGTGTTGTCAAAGTTATCTTTGAACAGCACGGTGCGCTTCTCGATGTCGCGCATCATCTCCATGGCAATCGGCGACAGGCGGGCTTCCGTGTACCGCATCGCTGCTGCCGGATCATCATCCATCGAGCCCCAGTTGCCGTGTCCGTCCACAAGCACATGGCCCATCTTCCAAGGCTGCGCCATCCGCACCATTCCGTCATAAATCGACGAATCCCCGTGGGGATGATAATTACCCATGACGTCCCCGACGGTTTTGGCGGATTTACGGTACGGCTTGTCCGGGGTATTCCCGGAGTCGTACATGGCGTATAGAATCCGGCGCTGTACAGGCTTCAGCCCGTCACGGACGTCCGGAATCGCCCGGTCCTGAATGATATATTTGGAATACCGGCCAAAGCGGTCACCGACGACCTCTTCCAGAAAAGCCGGTAAAAATTGTTCTGATAAACTGCTCACTTGGCTCACCTTCTGTTCCTCAAACTGCCCGCCTAAAAAAAGTGTGGTGATCCCTTGTCACTGCGGGGAATGTTTGGACTTCCGATCGCTGTTATTCCCGAATTTCTTCAATTTGACCCGCTTTACGGTTGAAATTCGAGAATAAAGGCGAACGCTGACGCTTCTGCAGTTCCAAACTTCCCCTTCGTTCCTCAGATCACCAAGCTCTTTTTAACAATCGGGATAATCGTCACTTGCACACTACTCTACAAACTCGGTAAAGTCGACGTTTTCGACAATCCAGCGCTTGCGGGGATCGACCTTGTCGCCCATCAGCGTGGATACGCGGCGCTCCGCCTTTGCAGCGTCCTCAATCTGCACCTGAAGCAGCGTGCGTGATTCCGGGTTCATCGTCGTCTCCCACAGCTGATCGGGATTCATCTCGCCGAGTCCCTTGTACCGCTGCAGCTCGAAGTTTTTGCCGAATTCCTTGAGGTAATTCTGGAGCTCTTCGTCGCTCCAGGAATAACGCACCGTCTCCAGCTTACCTGACTTGCGCGTCAGCTTATAGAGCGGCGGCTGGGCGATAAACACCTTGCCGGCGTCAATCAACGGCTTCATGTATCGGTAGAAAAAGGTCAGCAGCAGCACTTGAATATGCGCACCGTCCGTATCAGCATCGGTCATAATGATAATTTTGGAATAATTGCTGTCTTCTACGGCAAAATCCGGACCGATTCCCGCACCGATTGCGGAAATAATCGCCTTGTACTCATCATTCTTAAGAATGTCCAGCAGTTTGGCCTTCTCCGGATTCATCGGCTTGCCCTTAAGCGGCAGAATAGCCTGAATCTTGGAGTCACGCCCCTGCTTGGCTGATCCTCCGGCGGAATCGCCTTCGACGATAAACAGCTCTGTACGCGTAACGTCCTTGGACTGCGCAGGCGAGAGCTTGCCGCCCAGGTTGGAGCTTTCACTGCGTTTCTTGCCGCTGCGGATTTCATCGCGGGCCTTGCGCGCCGCTTCACGGGCTCTGGAGGCCTGGATGGATTTCTTCAGCAGGCTTTGCGCCACCTGCGGATTCTCCTCAAGGAAACGGGCCATGTTCTCGGACACGATAAAGTCGACGGCACTGCGGGCAGAAGCGCTTCCGAGCTGATCCTTCGTCTGGCCGACGAATTCTACTTCGGACATCTTGACGCTGATTACCGCCATCATGCCTTCGCGCAGATCATTGCCCTCCAGGTTCTTGTCCTTCTCCTTGAGCAGCTGTGTCCGGCGGGCATAATCATTCAGCACACGGGTATAGGCCGTCTTGAAGCCGGTCTCGTGTGTTCCCCCGCTGCGCGTAGGAATCGAATTGACGAAGGAGGCCAGCGTCTCCGTATAACCTGCGTTATACTGCAATGCCACCTCAACTTCAATATCATCCTTCTCCGAACTGAAATGGATGACGTCATGCAGCACATCCTTGCCCTCATTGAGAAACTGCACGAATTGGCTTGCTCCGCCTTCATAGAAAAATTCATCCTGGCGGCCGCTGCGCTCGTCACTTAGATTAATCCGCAGCCCGGAGTTCAGGAAGGCGATCTCTTGCACCCGTTCCGCAAGGGTATCATAGTTCAGGGCAATGCCATTCGGGAAGACGCGAATATCCGGCTTGAAGGTAATCTTCGAACCGGTCTTATTCGTATTTCCCAGCACCTCAAGACCGGTAACAGGCTCACCGACATGCTCTTTCCCCTTTGCATCTACCCAATATTCGAAGCGCTGGCGGTGGATTTTGCCGTCACGATAAATTTCGACTTCCAGCCACTCGGACAGCGCATTGGTAACTGAAGCCCCTACGCCATGCAATCCGCCCGATTTCTTGTACCCGGAGCCGCCGAATTTACCACCGGCATGCAGGATCGTGAAAACAACCTGCGGTGTAGGCACTCCAGTCTTATGCATCCCGGTCGGGATTCCCCGGCCGTTATCAATGACGGTAACCGAACCGTCCTTGCGCAGTGTAATATCAATCTTCGAGCAAAACTTGGCTAAATGCTCATCTACGGCGTTATCCACTATTTCCCATACGAGATGGTGCAGTCCCGAGGAACTCGTACTGCCGATATACATGCCGGGCCGTTTGCGGACCGCAACCAGACCTTCGAGCACTTGAATGTCGTCAGCATCGTATCCAGTCCGGCCTGTTTCGGCGTTCTTAGAGACTTTTGCAAACATATCGATCTGTTCGAGCATTCATGCTCCTCCTTCTTTCTCTCTATCTATGAAATGCAAACAAACGTTTTGGTTCACTTTGTACATTCTAATTCAAAATATCCCGTTTCGTAAAGACGGCGAATGAAATGATTACTGCAGAAATCCCCCAAACGGCCAGAACAGCCATGGAAAAGGGCAGTGTCATCCCCTCAATCGGTGCGGGTGTTCCGGCCAAATACCCGGTTAATCCCAGATTAACCATAAATAAATATTTAGCCGTCGTCCAGGCCGAAGCCATATTGGTCAGAATCGTTCCGGCAATCAGTGCGGCCATCATCACCACGATGCTTGCCGCTGTGCTGCGCACCAGCACCGATACCATAAACGCCAGCAGGGCAACGACTACGCTCACGAACCAGATTAATCCGCCCTGCATCAGCAGGTATTTCCACTGCGGAACTGAATGGACAGCCGACATATCCACCGCATCTCCGCTGATTTGGAACCCGGTAAATACAGGAAGATTAAAGCCCTTGTATCCAAAAACAAGCCCCGAAATCAGATAGCTGATTGCAAACACCGACAGTACAATCAAGGAGACGAACATCAGCAGCGCCGCCAGCTTGCTGAACAGCACCTTCCAGCGTTTGACCGGCCGGGTCAGCAGCATCTTGATCGTACCGGTCGTCCTTTCCCCGGATACAAGATCTGAGGCTACTGCCATAATCAGCAGCGGAATGAACAAGGAGACCGAGTTGTCCAGGAACTCGCGGGTAAAGGTAACCCCGCTGGGCTCATTCGGATTGACGTCATGGTCCAGATAATACTGCAGCTGCTGGACGAATATCCGCCGGTAGGACTTCCATTCCTCGGGAATCCGGTCGCTACCCAGTGAATTTTGATTATCGGTAATTTGCTGCTGTACCTCCAGTCTCCAGTCCGAGTTAAACTTGTCCCGGCTGCGCTCGGCTATACGCATTTGTGCATAGGTAAACATAGGCACAAGTACGACCAGAATCAGCAGTATAACATAAAACCGTTTCTTTTTTATAATCTTCAGGCACTCATTACGGATGAGCGGAAGCAAATTAATCAATAGTTTCACCTTCCGTTAGCTTCAAGAATAGCTGTTCCAGTGTGGGGTTTATTTTATGCACGGCGCTAACTTCCACTTCCGCTGTGACCAGCACGGCAACAATCTCCGGAATCAGGTCTTCATCCATGACCGTGATGAGGGAATTCGCGCCCATTCCGGCAATGACGGAGTCGTCAAGTGTAACCTCATCCAGTTCGAGAAGCTTGATGTCAGGACGTCCGGCCAGTATCGTTCTGGCCCTGTCCAAAGGCTCCAGATCCCATAGCACATATGGGGAATTACGTGCAACCAGTTCATTTACTCCGCCAACAGCCAGCACCCGGCCTTTGCTGATAATGGCAACCCGGTCGCACAGCAGCTGAATTTCGCTCAGCAAATGGCTCGATACAAATACCGCGAGGCCTTCCGCAGCAAGCTCGCGGATAAATTCGCGCAATTCTTTGATCCCTTTGGGGTCCAGCCCGTTTGTCGGCTCATCCAGAATCAGCAGCCGGGGACGGCCCAGCAGCGCCTGGGCAATCCCAAGCCGCTGCCTCATACCCAGCGAATAGGTGCTCACCTTGTCATGAATGCGCTGGTCCAGCCGGACAATGTCCACTACCTCAGCAATACGCGCCTTGTCCACGCCTGGCTGCATGCGGGCGAAATGCTGCAGATTCTCCCAGCCTGTCAGATAGGTATACACTTCCGGATTCTCTACGATCGAGCCAACATATTGTAGCGCTTTTTCCGGTTCACGGTTAACGTTATAGCCGCAGACGGTTATCTTGCCTTCACTTGGGCGAATCAGGTCCACAAGCATACGGATTGTAGTTGTTTTTCCGGCCCCGTTAGGTCCAAGAAAACCGAAGATTTCCCCTTCCTTCACGTTGAAGGTAACATCATCAATGATCCATTTCCGGCCGATTTTTTTGCGGACGCCTTCCACTGACAGAATAACTGTCCCGGCTTCTCCGCTTATGTCTTTATCCATGTTCTCACAACTCCTTGCTACGATCATTTCTGACTTGCGGTGAAGTACATCCTTAGCGCACAGCCTGTATGATTCGTTCGCTCATCCGCTGATAGCCGTCGCCGTTCGGGTGAAAATGATCGTTTGAAAGATACTTATCCAGATGGCGGTTGAACAAATCAAAGGTTGGGACGAGTGTCATATTGCTGTGCGTGTTAATGATATCCATTGCTGCGTTGTTCCAGGCTGTAACCGCTTGATTGCCGGGCACCAGCAGATCCTCGATATCTCCAAATGGATTATATAATCCGACATAAAAAATTTGCGCCTGCGGATTGATCTCAGCGATGCTCTCCAGAATCCCGCCAAGCCGTTTCGAAGCATCTGGCAGCGCGGCCAGCAGCGACTCTGGCGTCACCTCATCTTCAGTTGCCGAAGGAACGGTTGTCCCGGATGAGCCGGTTTTCCCGCTCGCTGTCCCTGTTTCAGAAGGATCTACTCCAGGCATTGAAGCAATGTCCGCAGGACTCCCTGTCTCCGTTGACGTTGTTCCCTGTTCTGCACTACCCGTTCCCATTATATCCGATCCCCTGAACAAATCATTGCCTCCGATCGAGAGCAGCACGACGTTGGCCTGCCGCAAGGCATACCGAACGCCTTCTTCTTTGAGCTTGCTTTGCAGGCCTGCGGTTGTCAGCCCGTTAATGCCCATATTGCCAAGCAGTTCCGCCTTGCCTCCGCCAGCCGACAGCCCGTCCAGTGTCCGCTTTACAAAACCGTTTCCGGTGTTGTCACCGGTGCCTTTGGCCAAAGAGTCGCCCAGTGCCAATATTTTCACTTCATCGCTGCTTGCCGCCGTGGGAACCGGTGTTTCCTGGGGCAAAGAGGTTGAAAAAACTTCACCCTTCGGGTATATAATATCGTTCACCGCATATCCAAACCCAACGATCAAAACTAACGTTGCTGCTATGGAAATCAGGCTCACAGTGCGCCAGGTCCATTTTGAATCGTTCAAAGCCATCCCTCCGTATGCAGTTCTTATCACCAGTGTTCCACATTTTACAAACTTCTTAACTATGTAGATAAACATAATTCTTCTATACTTAATTTGCAAATATCCACCGTTCAAGCGAAATTTGGCGGTTTTTGTCCTTAATAGTCTATTATATCAATCGAAAGCATATTTTTCTCAAAAAAAAACGTCCCCCGGCAATGCCGGGAGAACGGGTTTTGTACTTTTCATTAGGTTTATTTTCCGATGAATTCCTGAACCCAGTAATTGTTGTCGAAACCTACGCCGATATAGTTAAAGTTCGCACTCAGAATATTGGCACGGTGTCCCTCACTGTTCATCCAGGCCGTCATTACTTCTTGCGGAGTTCTCTGGCCCATTGCAATGTTCTCCCCGGCAGCCCGATAAGTGACGCCAAAAGTGGCCATCATATCAAAAGGCGATCCGTACGTCGGGGATGTATGCGAAAAGTAGTTGTTAATACGCATATCGGTTGCTTTAGCTGCGGCCACCTTGTTCAGGCTTTCCAAAGCGCTGACCAGGGACAGCCCTGCTGTCGCACGTTCCTTATTCACAAGCGTAACGATTTGCTGGATATAGGACTCTTGAGTGCTGACTGCTGCTGCTGCTGGTGTTGCCGTTGGTTTAGCTGTCGCTACTGGTGTCGCCGTTGGTGCGGCTGTTGCTACGGGTGTCGCCGTTGGTTTAGCTGTCGCTACAGGCGTTGCCGTTGGTGCCGCTGTTGCTACGGGTGTCGCTGTTGGTTTAGCTGTTGCAACCGGTGCAGGTGTGTTTGTCGGAACAACAACCGGTTGAGACTTGTAAACTGTCACTGTTGTATTGGAAAAAGGAAATCCCTTAAGGCTATATTGGTTAAAATATTGCATGAATTGTGCGAAATTAGTTGGTGCTCCAGTCGCAGTATTACCCGCCTCTGCATTTGCCTGTATTGGAAGAGAAATGCTAAGCGCCATCACTGCCGCCACACTTCCACCTATCATTGCTCTTAAAGTTTTGCTCTTCATTCTGCCATCTCCTTGTTCATGATGTATTTGTTATGTTGCTGTCGGCCGAAGTAATGGGCTCCAAATATTACAAAGTTGTAATCTGTTCCTCAGTCATTGTAGCATAAATCTCTCAGCTGTGCGCTTCTAAATTTTTACATTAATAGATTACCAGACAGGCAAGCAGACGGCTTGTACATTTCATAACTCCCATACAACAAAAAAAAGCCACCATCCTCATCAGGACAGCAGCCTCCTATTGACTTCGCTGTACATTCTGTACAGGTTAAGACGTTATCTTTGTTGCTGGAAGCTTAATGGAAAGACTGCCAGAACTCGCCTTCGGTCGAGATCAGACCCATGATTTCTGCATAAGGAATGCGGAATGTCGGGAAACCCGCAGCATATGGGGCGATCTCGTAGGGAGCGAAATACAGATACAGCGCTTCTTCATCTACAAAAAAGGGCTGATCCGCCGTAATTCCCTTGTAGGTGTCCGGAAAAACGTAAGAGTACTGTGGATCGTTCGCAATCTGTTTGCCGACAATAGCGCTGAGCTTCGCCACATATTTGCTGCCCGGCTTGAACAGGTCACGAAGAGCATAAAATTTGCCGTTGCGTAAATTGATATGAACAAAAATGCGGGTAGGCATGCCATGGGCAGCGCCAAAAGGGTACTTATAGCCGCTCAGTTCCAGGACAAGCAGATTTTTGCGGAAAAAGGAGACGGCAAAATCCCCGGTATAGCTGTAATCCTGCGTGCCTTCACCGGTCCCCGCTCCTTCGGCAAGGGAAAGGCTGCGCAGCTTGTCATTTACTTCTCTGGAGACCTCGGAGTTTGCGATCCCTTCGATAACCGGATAATACACCAAATAGTCTCTATTCGGTTTGTATTTCTTCTCCAGCACTGAATAAGGCGGACGGAGCGTTATGACTCCATTTTGCTTCCATACCTGATTGCCCCGCCGGTCGTAATAGGCTGTCCGCTGATCCACGTCAGCCCTGATCAGACTTCCGCTGAAGGAAAGTGTGCCTGAACCGGCAATCACGGGCGGCTGAGCTGCTTTTTTTCCGCTTTTGTCGATGAAATAGGTATCTGTGGCGTCAAACACTGAGGCGAGTCCATTCTGATAATTGTTCACACCCAGCAAGGGGTGGCTGCTGAGGATTCTGCCGGTTACCGCATCAGCGATAGCATAACGTGAACCGCGGTAAGGCTGGTCTGGATACACTGGTGTACCCAATGCCACCCGGTCTTCACCCAGCTGTTGAACTTCATAATACTGGGCCGGAACTACGAGCTTACCCTGCTTGTCAATCAGGCCGTAGGCATTGCCATAATTCTCTGCCGTATTGATCACCGCTCTTCCCGCAGAAAATGGCAGGGCGGCTGTATACTGCGGCTCTATCGCGATGCTTCCGTCTATCCGCAGATACCCGTATTTACCGTTCTCGGTAGCCTGGTATGCCAGCAGGCCATCCCCCGGATAACCTACAAATGGATATTTATACGTATGCAGCACGGTGCCTTGCGGGTCTATCAGCGCAAACTCCCTTTCGCCCAGCTTGACCAGTGCCGTTCCGTTCATGAAATCACTGGCGTCCTCGTAAACCGCAGGCAGTACTTCTTTTCCCTGGGCATCCAGATATCCGTAGTGGGAAGTACCCGTCGTACTTTGTTTGGAGAACATCGCACGCCCTTCATGCAGCGAGTTTAAGTAATCATAACGCGTTGCTGTAACCTGCTTGCCTCTTTCGTCAATCAACGTATAGCCTTTGGCATCGGAAACCACAGCACGGCCTTCTGAAAAAGGGGCAATAAAGGAATAGGCCGGTCTCACTTTCTCCCGCCCGGAGCTGTCAATCAGGCCGCTCTTGTCGTTGCGCTGCACAATCGCCAGGCCGTTCTCCTGAAAATCCTCGGCATACTCATACCTCGGTTCAATACCCGTCCGTCCTACATTGTCGATATACCCCCAACGAGTCCCCTCTTTAAGCTTAAAAGGAGCGGGATGCAGCAAATCTGCCCGCAGCTCGCTGTCATCCAGCTCAGGCAGGAAATAAAGCGCCTCTACAGGCTTTTTGGAGTAATCTACCCGATACAAACCCGCTTCTGCAGGAATCGTTACGAACAGATCATCATCCGCACGGATGAAATCCTCTTCCTGCTGAGGAATACATTCATTCCAGCCAATCCCGTCCCATCTCCACACTTCCGTCTGCACCAGGCTGTTATCCGTTCCTTTCGCCAGCTCATTCAGCTTAATCCTCAGCATCCCGTCGCTCTCCTTTACAAGGGCTTTTGCCTATAGGATATGTGGTCAAGGGAGAAAGGGTGTGTGGTAGTAAGCTCTGACGCTTTCCTAATTATTCGACGTCGGCGACATTGTCTCTGGTAATCTTCTTGTAGGGGATCCATACATACTGGTTATCGGTAATGTCGAAACCAATATTTTGTTTGGTTGGCGCTTCGCCTCTAGAGAGAACAGCCGCAAGTTTGATTGCTGCTTTGCCTTGGATGTTGGCATCATTTAGCACAGTGCCCAGCATGGTCCCCTCTTTGAGTGCTTTAACGGCCGGAGCTGTCGCATCTACACCGACTACCGGCATGTATTTCCCGCCGGAAAAATATCCGTCAGCTTTTAGAGCTTTAATTGCACCGAGGGCCATATCGTCGTTGTTGGCAAGCACAGCTTCTATCCTGTCTCCGCAGGTCTTCAGAAAGCCCGCCATTTTCTCCTGGCCCTTCACCCGGTCGAACATTCCGCTGTCTTCCGCCAGTTTCTCGACCTTGATACCTTCATCTTCAATCGCCTGGATGGAATAATTGGTGCGCAGCTCGGCATCCTGGTGTCCCGGCTCGCCCTTCAGCATGACATATTGAAGCACTCCGTCGCCGTTCTTATCGGCTTCGGGATGGGATTTCCAGTATTCCGCGATAATCTGGCCGGACATGGTGCCCGATTCTTCCGCTTTGGCGCCTACATAATACACCTTGTCCCATTTCTTCATATCTTCCGGAAACGGTTCACGGTTCAGGAAGACGACCGGAATGTCGGCGGTTTTTGCTTTGTCAATGATAACTCCTGCGGCAGTGCGGTCAACCGGA
The DNA here is from genome assembly GCF_051594305.1 of Paenibacillus sp. IHBB 3054. Lineage (NCBI taxonomy): Bacteria > Bacillati > Bacillota > Bacilli > Caryophanales > Paenibacillaceae > Paenibacillus > Paenibacillus sp. IHBB 3054. The sequence continues at coordinate 196,860 of NZ_JBOFBG010000001.1, forward strand.
TTAATCAGCATGCCTTTATATCCCTTGGTAATGAAAACGTCAACCTTATCATTTTGCGTAAGCTGGGAGTTTTTGCTGTCTACAATGTCCACAGCTGCGATGCCTTTGGCTGCCGCCACAACCGATTTGCGGACACCGGCCATAAACGTATCGCTGAATTTATAAATGGCTACACCAATTTTTGGAGCTGAGCCGGTACCACCAGGGATTGCCGTCTCAGCGCTGCCGCCGGTATTCGCAGGGCTGCCTCCGCAGCCGGACATAACAGCACCCAGCAACACGGCGGCGAATAAAACGGAAGACATTTTTTTCATCACTAATTGACCTCCCGAGGGTAAATCTTTCTTATGCCGGATCTGTCCCAGGTACATCATTATGCCTGAAAAAGGCACAGTTGCGAATATAAAATCCTACTGTATTCAATAAAAATTCTAATGAGTTCCCTGTGCTACCGGACAAAAGGAAACAGTAGCTTTTGATTCTCGGGCCATAGCATGTTTTCCAGGTCAATCAGCTTAGTGCCAGTATCCACACGCTCCGGAATGTCGATGCCTTCCAGGGCTTGGGCTGCATATTTCACGGCCAGATAACCGTTGCTGAACGGATTCTGGATTACAGTTGCCTGGACGGTTCCATCCTGAAGCATTTCCATCATTGAGGGAGAGCTGTCAAAAGCCACCATTTTAACCTTATGCTGCTTCAGATTCTGCAGCACTTTGCCCGCGCCCTGCGACGCCGTTTCATTCAATGTGGCGATTCCGCGCAAATCGGGATGGTTCTGCAGCATGTCCCGGGTTAATGATTCCGCATGGTCTGTATTCGAGGAGGTGTAGGAAATCTGCACGACCTGAACATTCGGATAACGGGCCGCATAGTTCAGGAAACCCTTTTCCCTTTCTTCCGCGTCCCGGGCTCCATAATCAATCGGTCCGCTGGATTCCGGCTGCACGTTCTGAGAGGAGTTGGTGAAATTGATGATTCCAATCTCACCATATCCGTTCAACAGCTGTATCAGTCTTTCCGCTGATTTCTGTCCGGCTTCATAGCCATTTGAACCCACGTAGGCTTTGACTCTGGCCGAACCAACCTCGGCATCGACGGAAATGACAGGGATTTTGTAATAGGCGGCCTGATCTACTACCTGGGCCAATCCCATATAGCTGCTGGCTGCCAAAATAATCGTCTCTGCCTTTTGATTAATAGAATCCTCAACCATGGTAATCTGCTTATCAATCTCACTCTCGGAATCAGGTGCCTTGAACGTCAGCTTGACATTAAATTCCTTGGCGGCGGCTTCAGCACCGAGCTTAACCGTGTTCCAGTAATCCCCTTTGTTCATCTTGACAATCATATCGATATTATGCGTTTTATTGGTGCTGATATAAGCGGCGGGAGACGTATTGAAGCAGGAAGTGACCGTCAGCCACAGCACCGGACAAAGCAGCAGGATCAGCCACAATCGTTTGCTTCTCATGGAGATGATTCATCCTCCTTCTGCGGCTCCGGCCCCTCTGCGGTTTGGATTGCCGGGAATGTAATAGTGACCGTTGTGCCTTCCTCAAGCTCGCTTTCGAATGCAAGACCAAATTCGCGTCCGTAATAAAGTCTGATCCGCTCATTCACATTCCGCACGCCTACACCAGAGCCGCTGCCGCTTTTGGCCCCGCCGCTCAAGATCATATTCAGCATTTCCCTCGGCATTCCTAGCCCGTTATCGCTGATTGTGATGACAATTAAGCCATGCTGAAGCTCCGCGCTAATGGAGATCAGACCTTCGTCCGGCAGCATTTCAATCCCGTGATACAGTGCATTTTCTACAATCGGCTGCAGAATCAGCTTGATCGTCTGGTACTGGAGCACCTCATCCTGCGCCTTGATTTCAAAGCGGAATTTGTTCTTGAAGCGGAAGCTCTGGATGACAAGATAATGGCGGATATGGTCCAGCTCTTCCTGCACGGTAATAATATTATTACCCTTGCTCAGGCTGATCCGGAAAAACTTCGACAACGATTGGATCATCGTGACCACTTCCTCGTTTTTGCCCCGTTCGGCAAGCCGGATGACAGAGTTCAGCGTATTGTACAAAAAGTGCGGGTTGATCTGCGACTGCAGTACTTCAAGCTCACCTTTGCGCTTGGTCTCCTGCTCATAAATTATCTGGTCCATCAGCTGGCGGATCCGCTGGAGCATCAGGTTAAAGCGCCGCGAAAGCTGTTCAACCTCATAAGCGCCGCTGACATTGATCGGAGTATTCAGATCACCCTCACCTACCTGCTTGACGGTCCGCTCCAGCTTGCGGATGGGACTGGCAATGAGCCAGGACAGGAAGACGGAGACAGCAATGACGCCAAGAATAACAGCAGCCAGAAACCAGACCAGAAATTGATTCAGATCCCGTTTCGTAGTCACAATTTCATCGTAATAAGCGACACCGACGATTTTCCAGCCGGTCTCCGCCAGCGTGCGTACGGTGATAAAACGTTTCTCTCCTGTCGATTCATCCAGATAGCTGCGGTAAGCATACTCCAGCACCGGTTCCACGTTCTCATACTTTAGGCCGGCATAAATCAGCTGCTGCTGCGGGTGATAAACGATGTTGCCCAGCGAGTCCAAAATGTAAGCGTATCCTCTTTTGCCAAGCTTGACCTGCCGGCTCAGCTCATCAATCGTCCGGAAGTTGAAGTCGATCAGCAGGATGCCGGTTTTCAGTTCTCCGTTTTCTCTGTATTGAATCATTTTGCTGATGGAGACAACCCAGGTATACCGCCCCTTGAATAAATTTTGGATATGCGGTGCGGAATAGGAAATCTCCGAGCTTTTTTTGGCAGTGGTGAACCAGCTCTGACTTTCCAGCTGTGTATTCAGGCGCATGTTCTGGCCCGGGGTCCCGACCACATATTTCCCCTGCAGCGTAAACACGGCGACCGACACCAAGTCTTCTCTGCTGTTCATCAGCGTATCCATCCGTTCGTACAGCAGCGGGGAGTCAATAGAGGCACTCGTCGTGACCTGTTCCTCCGCCGTCTCAAAAATATTGCTCATTCCTTTGACATACAGCTCCAGATTATAATTCACCTGCTCTATTATCTGCTGCATATTCAGATTGGCATTCTCCTCGGCTGTCTTCGCAAACTTGTTGTACAGCATGAAGCTGACGATCACCGCAACCAGCACAGTAACCGCCGTGAACGACACCGTAATGATAAGCTGAATACTCCGAAGTTTGGAGGATATCCTTGTTTTTCCGCGTCTGTCTTGCTGCGGGCGCAGCGGGAAAAAATAAGCCTTCGGCCTGTTCATGGCTAGCCTCCCCGGGAGCTGTTCTTATACTCTTTGGGAGATTGTCCATATTTCTTGCGGAAGCAGAAGCTAAAATAATTCGGGTCGGCAAAGCCGATTTTTTCGGCAATTTCAAAAGCCTTCAGCTCTGTTGAGCGCAGCAGTTCCTTGGCAGCCTCCAGACGGATCTGCAGCAGATAGCTGACAAAGGTCATCTTCATCTCTTTCTTAAAAATGCTGCTGAAATATCCCGTACTGATATGCAAATGCTGGCAGACTTTGCCGATCGAGATGTCGGACTCCTCATAATGACCCCGGATATATTCCTTGGCTTGGTCAATCAGCTGTTTGTAGCTCGACTGCCGCTCCGAAGCGATGGAATCCATCAGGCGGCTGCACACATTGATAATCCACTGCTTAGCTTCGCCCATATTGTTGAATTTATGGATCTCCGTCAGCGAAGACAGCCCTGATCCGATGTAATCGGTAGTCTCACTGCCTGACTCCTTGGCCACCCGTAGAATCGAGGTGATGATCTCCAGCAGAAACACCTGATAGTCCTGCGTCGAAACCTGCGCGGTGTCCAGTCCCCCGAACAGTTCGTCGACAACCTCTTTCAGCTCCTGTACCGTGCCCAGCTTGATTGTGCGGATCAGCGATTGTTGGGTCAGCTCGTCATAAGCCAGCATTTGATTGGATCTTGACTCCACGTCTTCGATCCAGATCACTCTGTTGTTGCCGAGAATGAGGCGGTAATCAAGTGCCTGCAGTGCATCGCCGAATGAATTGAACAGCATGGATGCTGTATGGCATACTGTTCCGGCTCCTGAGGTCACCGTCAGCTTTAGAAACCGCTGTACATTTTGCCGGATTTCTTCCAAGATCGCGAAGGTTTTGCCGGTAATCTCCGCCTCATCCTTCTCCATGCTGACCGAGAGCAGCACGACATCATCCCGGTGTATAAATACTTTGCCGAAACCATGCTTCAGACAAATTTCCTCAGCGATATTAAGTACCGCGAACAGCTGCAAATTGCGGTCGCCGGTGTCACGCAGGGATACGGGCAGACTCTGGATAACTCCTGCATTCTTCTCCGAACGGATATAATCTATGCTGATTACCGAAGACTGAAAGCTCTCACCAGAGAGGTTGATGCCGTATTCCGCACTTTTCTCGACGATTTCCGCGGGCCGCAGCCTGCGGGAAACAAGCGAGGAGAGGAATTGTTCACGAAGTACAGGCAGACTCTTCCGGTAATGCTCGCTCAGCACAAACACATTTTCTTTCTCAGCGATTTCCGCCTCTATGGTTTTTCTAACCTTGAGCAGTGTGTCGATCAATTCCTGAGAAGAAAACGGTTTCAGAATATACTCGTCAATTTGCAGTTTAATCGCTTTCTGGGCGTACTCAAATTCATCATAGCCGGTGAGAATTATGATCTTCGTATTGGGATGACGGCTGCGGATCCATTCGGACAGCTGCAGTCCGTTCATAAATGGCATCTGGATGTCTGTCACGACCACATCCGGCAGCAGGCGGTCGATTGATTCCGCAGCCTCACGGCCATTCTCCGCCTGATCTACGACCTCAAAACCATAGCTGCCCCAGTCGATCTGTGCGATAATCCCTTCTCTTACGTCCTCTTCGTCTTCGGCAAGAATCAATTTATACATGCTTCATCCCTCTTATAATTTCTGTTTAGGTAATTATAAAACTATTCTAGCTGATTCGATCAACTCTATCTATGTTTAACTTAAGTAAGGGGTAAAAGATACTGAATGGCTATTCCGCCGGTTCAGCTAATTCATTATACAGTGGCAATGGACGGGTATACATAAGCAAATTGAGGGAATGATATTCTTCAGCTCAGAACGGTGGGGTTTACCTCTACGACGAAAAAAAACCATCCCGGTTGCCGGGATGGGGATGATTGTACGTATTAGATTTACAGCAATGCTTTATTGAAGCGGTAGCCGGTAGTCTGCTCGAAACCCATATGACGGTAAAAAGCATGCGCAGGCGCACGTTCCACACGGTTGCCGCTTCTAAGGAACAGCTGGCAGCAACCCTGCCCGCGGGCCCATTCTTCCGCTGCAGCTACCAATCTTTTGCCGAGGCCGTTGCCTCTAAGCTCCTCTGATACAATCAGCGCGTTGATTTCCGTAATACAATCCGCATGTTTGTAATAGGATTTCACCTGCCGAAGTCCAATCATTCCCACAACTTCATTGTCCAGTTCAGCGACCAGTGTGCAATGGAACGGATCATTCTCCATGCCTTCCATTCTCTCTTTCATCACGCTAAGTGTTGTCGGATAGCCGAATTCCCGCAGAAGGGCTGTCACTCTCTCCAGATCATTCATGCCGCATTTGCGAATTTGCAGTACTTGCTCCTGAGTACTACTGTTCATTCTCATATACCTCCACTTTTAGCATAGACGCCGCCTGTTTGGCGGTAGTCCGCGCGATTTCTACATCTTCCGCTGCACTGAGGGCTACTGCCATCCGCCGTCCAGGACGGATTTCAGGTTTGCCGAATACCCTAACCTGCGTACGGGGAAGCGCCAGCGCTTCGCCGATTCCGGATATGGCAAAAGCCTGTCCGGTTTTATCTGCTTTCAGGGTAGCCGAAGCGCCCGGTGTTACGAGCGCAACCGAGTCCAGCGGAAATCCAAGAATGGCTCTGACATGCAGAGCGAATTCCGATAAATCCTGCGTAATCATTGTAACCATGCCGGTATCATGCGGTCTGGGCGATACTTCACTGAACAATACTCCCTGCTCTGTAAGAAACAGCTCCACTCCAAAAATACCAAGGCCTCCAAGCTGATCAGTTACCGTTTTGGCGATATTCTGAGCTTCTGCCAGCGTGCGCTCACTCATCTGATGCGGCTGCCAGGACTCTACATAGTCGCCGTCCTTCTGGATATGGCCGATCGGCGGACAGAATACAGTTCCGCTTGCCGATCGGACCGTAAGCAAGGTAATCTCACTTTCAAACGTAACGAAAGCCTCCACGATGACCCGTGTCCCTTTGGCCCGCGCTCCTTCCAGAGCCGTATTCCAGCAGTCCTCCACATCACCTGGTTTCTTGCAGACGCTTTGTCCTTTGCCGGAAGAGCTCATAATCGGCTTGATCACACAGGGTGTGCCAAGCTCTTCCACTGCCTGGCGCAATTCGTCCAGACTGTCCGCGAAGCGGTATGCCGCGGTCGGCAGGCCAAGCTCTTCAGCCGCTAAACGCCGGATACCCTCCCGGTCCATGGTCAGCCGGGCTGCACGTGCAGTCGGGACTACGAAGAATCCTTCCGCCTCCAGCTCCAGCAGCGCATGAGTGGCAATAGCCTCAATCTCGGGCACAATCAAGTCAGGCTTCTCGGAACGGATGAGCGTCTTAAGCGTGTCCGCGTCCAGCATATCAATTACATAGGAGCGATGGGCTACACCCATCGCCGGGGCATCTTGATAACGATCCACAGCTACGGTCTCTACGCCAAGGCGCTGAGCTTCGATAATGACTTCCTTACCCAATTCCCCGCTGCCCAAGAGCAGCAGCTTACGGCTTTGAGCTGAAAAAGGAGCTCCCCACATTGTCGACTCCAACCTCTTTCGGCTAATTTGACTGCTGACTCTCTTTTTCTGTAAATGTCGCAGTTTTCATTGTAAATTTTCAGGCTTCTTTATTTTCTTCCATCAACGACCAGATTGCAAGCCTTCTTCGACATTTTCCTACAATCTTCACAGATCGCCGTCTACGAGATCGTCGAAATTTCTCTCCAGAACATTTAATTGATGGCCAATTTGGCCCCAATGTTCCGCAGAATCACCCCCTTTCAAGAGACCGGACATCACTTCCTCCCGCTCAGCCAGAGCTGCTCGGAGTGTTTCTGCCGAACGTTTCAACGCCTGCTCCGCTACACCCGTATAAAAATCCAATAATAAATCTTCCTGCATTCCGGCGGCTCCGGCAACTGCTTCCTTCAGCCAAGGGTCCGCTGAGGCTCTGACTTCGTTACGCCCCGGCCCCTCAAAGAAATGACGCGGCGATTTGAAGCGGCCCCCTAATGCTGCCCAATCCAGAGGGGATAACCGGCACTCCAGCTTATCCGGGGAAGGCCAGTGTTCTTCGGCATTGTCCATGAGCTGAAGCTCCTGAGCCGAAATCGACAGTTCCGACGCGGCCGATGAAGCTGCCGTCCGCACGAGTTTTTGACCTGCCGCTTCCAGGCGCAGGGTAGTCGCCCACAATTCCTGTTCCAGCTCGCGCTCAAGGGTGCGTTCCAGCTCTCTGCCACAGGCTGTAAAGATATCTTTCAGATTTCCGCTATCCTCGCGCAGCACGGAAGGATGGAAGGATTCCTGGAAGAAACGGCCGAAGGCAAATCCGATCCGCTGCCGCACATGATAGAGCAGTTCTTCACCTTCCCGGCGAAGGTCGCGCAGCGGACGTTCCTCGGCGGAAAGTGCCGTGAGCCGTGCTTCTGCGGTGCGGCGGCGTTCCTGCAGCTCCAGCAGTCCGGCTTCACGCCTTCCTGCTTCCATCTCGGCCAGCTTCTGCCATTCTTCCGCCCGCATGCGCACGGAGGCAATGTTCTCTTGCGCGGCTGCAAGCGACAACCGCGGCAGTTCTCCGCCCGCGAATTCCGCAAGCGCCTCTTCAAAGGTCTGGAAACGGGAGCTTTCATAAGCTTCCCGGTTGTGGTCTGTTTTGCCTTGCAGCGCCAGCAGGCTGGACAAGGTATATATCCGCGGCGAGGTAAGGCCGCCAGCACGCAGGTTCTGCGCGACATGCCCCTTCACCTCTTCCAGCTCCGCTTCGTCTGCGGCCAAATCAGAAGCGTTGATGATAAAGAACATTTTATCCAGCGCGAAGCTGTCTTTAATTCTTCCCAATTGGGCCAGCAGACCACGGTCCGCTTTGGAAAAGGCATGATTATAATAGGTCACAAAACATATCGCGTCCGCATTCTTCATGTAACCGAAGGTTACACCGGTATGACGGGCATGCAGGGAATCCGCGCCGGGGGTATCCACCAGCACAATGCCGCCCGCAGTCAAGGGACAGTCATAATACAGGTCAATCCCCTGCACAAAACAGGCCCGGGTCTCCTCGGCGACCAGTCCACGGTATTCCTGCAGATCAACAGTCCGCACCGTTCCCAGCAGTCCCTCCGCTTCTGACCAGCCCGCAGCGGCCGCCCGCAGGAATCCGGCATGCGGCAGGGCGGAAGGATGCAGGCCGCTGACCTTCAGCCCTGCCACCTCAGCGGTCCAGCTCTGCCGCTGCGGGGGCGCAAGCTGCAGTACGCTGAAGGAATGGAGGATGTCCTCCCAGAAATCCTCCGCGGTCTTCATCGTTACCACCGCGCTGGCATGGCGGAATTCCCCTTCCGGTGACAGGATGCGGTTCACCGCTGCTGTGGCGGGGTGGGGAGACACAGGCAGCACTTCTTCGCCCAGCAGCGCATTGGCGAAGGAGGATTTACCGGCGCTGAACGCTCCGAACAGCGCCATCGTAAAGCGGCCGGCGGCGATGCTCTCCGCCCGTGCCGCGAGGCTGCGCGCCGCCGAGGCCATGGCCTGCTCGCCGCGCAGCAGCTCTGCCGCAGCGCTCAGCGCCGCTGCGGCCTTCGTGAGCCGGCGGCGTCCGCCCGCCGGCGAGACCGGCCCTGCCGCCCAGGCTGCGGCGGCAGGCCTTCCGGCCGCTGCGCCCGGCAGCGGCTGGACCACGCGCGGTGCGGCGCTGCTGGCGCCTGCCCGCGGGGCAACCCTCACCTCCGGCAGAGTGCCGGGGGTGAGGGTCCGGCGCGGCGGCAATAGCGCCGCGAGCTCTGCCGCGCGGGCATCCGCCGCGCGGTCAAGGGCAGCAAGCGCGGCGAGCGCGCGCGCCTGCCGCTGCAGGGCTTCTTCGCGGCGCGACAGCTCGGTGCGCCGCTCTTCCAGCAGCGGCGGCAGCTTCGCCAGCAGCTCATCGCCAAGAGACAGGGCAGCCCGGCGGAACTGGGCTTTAATTTCAGCCGCAAGCGTGCGGGTGAAATTAAGCAACGCCTCGCCCGAGGCCCCGGTTCCCGGCTTCAACGCAGCCGCCAGCCACTCCTGGCTCACCGCCGGAAAACTTTGCTTGAGCAGATTCTCGGCCCCCTCCTCCCACACGCCAAGGCCTTCGGCCCATTCCCGGACCAACTGAAGAATATGCCATTCCAGTTGGGCGGTGATTTCCCGCGTTTGCAGTCCGTGCCAGGCTTTTAGCCTTTCTGCTTGCACCTTCTCCCGTTTCGCAGCCGTAAACAGCAGGCCCTGCCGGAAGCCGGGAGCCATGCTTTCAGCATAAGCACCCGCAGCTTCCCTTACATCGGCAGGCATCAGATTGCTGTTGCCCAGCAGCGCATCGAGTGCGTTGCGCAACGTTAGGATTGACTGATCAGGCAGCTCTGCAAGCTCCTTACGCTCTTCGTTACAAGCCTGAAGCGCTCTTTCCACGGAGTACTCGACCGCACCACCCGATGTTTCCAGCAGCGCCTCGCGCTCCTCCTGCTGCTGCTCGCGGTATTCTGTCACAACCGCATCGGCCACATGATGTACCGAGCGGGACAAGCTGTAGCCAAGCAGCTCCTCCCGATGATCCAGCAGCTGGCGAATCAGCATAAGCAGACCGTCCCATTGATTTAGCGGATGCTCCATGTCCTTAAGTGAAGTGAACAAAATACCGGCGGATTGAATTCCCCATTCCTGGAAAGCGCTTTCCAATTGCTGCCGGTAGGCTTCAATGGCAATTTCCTGTTCACGGTGCTTGTCAATCTGATTGATAATAAGATACAGCGGTTTGCCCCAATCACTGAGGTTTTTGGCAAAAGCCAGGTTATTCTCCGACTGCACATGATTGTAATCCATCACATAAAACACCACATCGGCCAAGTGCAGTACGGAGCGCGTCGCGGCTTGATGCCCGTCATCCGTGGAATCAACCCCCGGGGTGTCCATCAGAACACCATGTGCTCCAAGCAATGGCACATCCTCCCAGACTTCAATCGCAGAATAATCACCGCCCTTGCGGCAATATTCCTGCAATTTCTCCGGTGTGGTCTCCCATGCGGAATTTGTCTCATTCTGTCCTTCCACCTTGGGATAGAGCCGTACGCGGGGCGCTCCGCTGCGGATAGACACGACATTGGCACTGGTCGGAACGGGCCCGGAAGGCAGTACATTGCTGCCGCATAACCTGTTAATCATACTTGACTTCCCTGCCGAAAAATGTCCGCAAAAGGCGAGTGTCAGCTCACGGGCACACTCTTTACTCTCCAAATCGGAGAGTACCCGCTGCGTTTCTGTCTCTCCCCACCGTTCCATCAGCGCTCCCAGCAGAGTAAGCGGCGAATCCGTCACATTCTCTGTTTTAATCTTGGTTTGTTCTGCTGCCACTATATCCACCTCCGCTGCATCCTAGAAAAAATCGACTTTGTTTGAAGTCTATGTACGTACCCTTCATAAAGCGATATCTAAAATAAATATATCTTAACGTAAAAATAAATGGCATAACTAGAATAATTACATTTTATCACCAGTTTGCCACAAATCAAATATTCACGAATTACAAAATCCCCTATAAACCTTTACAAAATTCAGTTGACTAAAAATTATGCATCCCTGACTTGACAATGCAATATTATGTAATTATTATATCCATATCGGATATATCACTAATGGATATATCTATATCAGATATACCTGTTATTTTAGAAAATGGAGGTGTGCCAATGTCCAGAGCTAATTCACTGCAGACCGAACAGTTGACTGATTCGGCTTACTACATCCTGCTTGCCTTACTCTCTCCGAAACACGGCTATGCGATCATGAAATATATTGAAGAACTGACGAACGGGGAAGTCAAAATCGGGCCTGCAACACTTTACACCCTAATCAAGAAAATGCAGAAATCAGGCTATATTCTATTGAATGAGGACGATGATGACCGGCGGAAGACTTATCAGATTACTCAGAGTGGGAAGCTTATTATTACAGCAGAAATCGAACGGAGACTTAGAATGGTTGCACACGGGAATGCCGCAATACAAACTGCGAAGGAGGAATCATCTCATGAAGAAGGATAAACAAACACGTTATGTGATATCGAAAGGTCTGGCCTTTGCCGAGGATGCGGATATGAACAAATTAAGCGCGCTGTCAGAAAAAGGCTGGTTTCTGGATCATTTCTCTTTGTTTGGTTACGTAATCCGCAGGGGAAAGCCGCATAAGCAGATTTACTGTCTTGATATACGTGAATTGCCGAAGGAGGAGGAAGCGGAGTACCATAATATTTTTGCAGACAGCGGCTGGACTTATGTATGCTCCGCCGGTGATCTCCATATCTTCTCGGCAGAACCGGGAACTGTTCCTATCCATACCGACCGTGCGACTATTTATGACAAATATACCAAGGTTGCCCGAATCAGCAAGATAGCAGCTTTTGTAACACTGTTGCTGACCTTAGGAAGTATTGCTTTAAGGTTCCTGTCTACAAAGGTATGGAACAGTTTACTTCTAGAAAATACTTCTTTCGTAGTCGTAATGTTGTGCGTCATGGGATTCGTACCTTCAACAATGGTCTATATTGCATACTCCTTGCGTTTAAGGAAGTTCTCATCTTAAGCTCATTCCACAAAGATGCCCACTTTTTCAATAACGCACTACGAACAAAGAGCCGGCCCCAAGGCCGACTCTTTGTGTGTAAATCCTATTACGCTGTTTCCAGTACCGGAAGCAGAATTTCGAATACTTTACCGTGCTGCAGAATGGTCAGACCACGGGATTTGTCTCTCATAACAACAACTTCAGGCTTCTGGGACATCCGCTCCAGGTAATGCTCAGGCACATCGCCGGAATGGCTGATCGTGATGCCTTCTACTTCCTGCTCTTCATTTTCTTCCAACGGACTTTCCACTACACGGTCAAAAATATCGGAAAAAGCTTCAAAATTATTGGTATATACAGAAATGCATTTCATCTCTATCCCATCCTCTTCTTCATCTCTAACTTTTTACTTGCCTTTAAAACATCATTATCTTTCCTGATTACAGCTGTTTTCATACGTTTCTTGCCCTCACGGCATACATCCAAGAGCGGGCAAACCTGACAACTTGGATTCTGGGCTTTGCAGTGATAGCGGCCAAAAAAGATCAGTCGATGATGTGTAAGTGTCCATTCCTCACGCGGCACCGCCTTCATCAGCTTCTTCTCCACTTCCAGTACGGAATCCTTCCAGCCCGCAAGTGCGAGCCGCTTGGCTACCCGTTCCACATGGGTATCCACAGCAATCGCAGGTACGCCAAAAGCGTTGGACACAACGACATTCGCAGTCTTGCGGCCGACCCCCGGCAATGTTACCAGCAAGTCATGAGCCTGTGGCACTTCTCCGCCATATTGCTCTATAAGAATAGAACAAAGGCTTTGAATATGCTTAGCCTTATTGCGAAACAAGCCGATACGCCGGATATCCCTCTCTAATTCCTCCAGCGGCACGGAAATATAGTCAAGAGGGGTTTTGTACTTTTGGAACAGGTCCTCGGTCACTTTGTTCACTGTTGCGTCCGTACATTGGGCTGACAGCAGCACCGCAATGGTTAGCTCAAAAGCGTTGCTGTGATTCAGTTCGCAATGCGCATCAGGAAACATGTCTCGAATCGTATCCAGAATGTGGCGGACCTCTGCAACTTTCACCGGCGTCCCCTCCACGGAGTATTTACACTCAACAAACCAGACGAGCGTATCTTCTCTGATGTAAAGAAATATAAACAAGTATAACCGCTTATATTTCAAAAAAAACGTCTTGATCCAGACAATCTCCTGGATCAAGACGGTGTTTCTCACGGAAAATCACCATTGCTACTATTGTTTCACGACTTCAACTAAGACATCGTTTTTGAAATACAATATAATATTATCATTTTCTTTGAGAGATTGCACGGATAAAGTCGTGTCACCCTGGTGAATATATACACTCGAAGTGATCGCGAACTGATAATTCGTATCGCTCAGAGAAGAGCGTTTGGTTACGATCTGGTTATTTAGGCTGTCGTAACGCGAAACCGAGCGGGTAAGCTGCTTCAGTACAGTGACGATCACTGATCCGTCAGCATCTTTGCGGACATCTACCCGGTCAGCTGTAGTCAGACTGCCAAGACCTGTCGTAGTGACACCGTCACGGATAATTTTTACGCCACCGCTGACTGCAATCGTCTGGGAGGTGCCTGCATAATCCTTAAGCACGAACGAACCCGCAGCTGCATCTACTGACGACACAACACCAGTATTCTGCTTGATGTACTGAAGTGATACTGGAGTGCTGCCGCTTACGGTCAAATTCACATAATCACCGACCTTCAAGTCGCCAATTTTCAGGGTTTGCCCTGCTTCATTGGTCATTGCTAAAGTCAAAGTATTTAGTTCAAGCGTCCCTCCGGACCATTTCACACCCAGCTTATTCATTGGTGCATTAAGGGTAGTGATTTCAACCTGTACTGATGAGTTCACTTTAAGCACTGAGATGACATCCTGATTGCTCGTAAGCACTGCGGTTACCGAAGAGTTAAGAGGTATATCTGTGATGGCAGAAGATGTACGTCCGAGAATATCTATTACCTGTGGATAACCCAGGGTAATAGTTTGCCCCCCTGCGAGCTTCAGAACAATCGTTCTGGTTGTTGTATTAATCTCGGACAGGGTTCCTGTATATTTGGTGCTGGTTTCTACCGAAAGGGCCCGCTGGCCGACAGCTTTTACATCCACCCTGCGCCCTTCGTAGAGATATATCCCCATAGTAGTCAATGATGTGGTAATGCCCTCGTCAAAAGCAAGTTTTGTCTTGTCATCAATCTGTACCAGATGTGCTTTACTTTTGCCGTCCATAACTGTCAGCAGCTTTGTCTTGCTATTAAAAGCAATTACAGTCGCACCGATAAATTCATCCAGCTGGCGGTTCAGCACTTCAATCTTCGTTACCTGATCAGAGCTGTTGAGGGTAATCTGAACATTGTCTCCACTGGTCGCATCGGCAAGCAGATCACCGATTACCGGGTTAGCAACGTTAGGTATCACAATTGTCGGCGCCGGCGATGTAGCCAACAGCTTCACTTCGCGCGCACCGTCAGACTTTTTATAAATAATGCTTGAGCTTGTAAGCTCATAAATCGATCCCTCTACCGTTCGCTCCGTGCCCGAAGTCACTTCCACCGAACGGATGACATTGCTATTTATCGTATATTTCACAGCGGCTCCGGTCTTCAGGTCGGCTGGCAACAGAACTGCGTTTTGCGAACTGAACAGTGTAACCCCGTCTTCCCACTTGAACGTTTCCGCAATTCCGGAAGCATTTTTGAACGTGATGCTTTTTGCTGCCTGATCCACACTTTGAATTGTCCCTGTGGTCGTTTTGTTCACAACGCCCGAGGTCACCTGAACCTTTACCACCTTATTAGTTCCTGTGAAAGTTTCACGCAGCAAGGTAACTTTACTGTTTGCGGTAATTGCTCCAGAACTAATCGTGCTTCCATTTACATCAACAAAAGAAGTATCGGTATCATAGCTGTACTGGTCATATCCCGTAGCAGAATCAAGCCAAATCGTACTTGGAGTGATCTTGGCAAAGTTCCCTTCGACACTTACCACCTGCTGGGCAGGATCTGTCACCTCAACATAAGCTGCATTATAGGTTGCACCAATAACGGTTACTTTGGTATACGGCTGAACATCATTCAGACTGATTCTTGTGTCTGCCGTACTAGTGTAGTATGCAGTTACGGGAGTCAAATTGAAGACAGACGGTAAACCGTTGCTGTAAACGGTCATTTTCCCGTCCTTCAAGGCACTGATGCTCCCTTTGACTGTGTTGTCATACCCTATAGTGTTAAATGCTTCTGCGCGGCTGAAGAAAGTTGCCACTTGTGCACGGGTTACCGCTCCTTGTGGATCAAAGCGGTTGCCGTCAAGACCATTGGCCAGTCCCAATTCCACGGCAGTGTTCACGTAACCTCGCTTATTCGCCGAAACCTTGGCATCATCAGCGAAGCTAGTCGGCTTGCCTGATACTGCGGCCGCTTCGGAGTTTTTGCCAAGAGCACGGACCAGCAATTCGGCAATCCATTCACGTGATGCCTTGCGGTCACCCCAGGATGTCTTTAGATTATCCGCCGACATTTCAACCGTCTTGTCCAGAAGGCCCTGCTGGAAAGCCAGCACAACAAACGGCTTAAAATAATTGGACACCTGGAAATTAGTCGGAAGCACCACGTCAGTGCCGGTATTTACTTTGTCCTCAAGCTTCATGAAGCGAAGTGCGATCAGCACAGCTTCCTGCTGGGTAACAGAGTCACCCGCACGGAATAATCCGTTATTTCCAACAACAAGACCTTGCGCTGCCAGCTTATAGATATGTTTTTCTGCCCAGAAGCCTGTTTTTACATCGCTGAACAATCCTGGTGCAGCTGCAGGCGGCGTAGCTGTTGCTGTAGGTGTTGCTGTAGCTTTTGGTGTAGCTGTTGCTGCAGGCGTTGCCGTAGCTTTTGGCGTAGCTGTTGCTGCAGGCGTTGCCGTAGCTTTTGGTGTAGCTGTTGCTGCAGGCGTTGCCGTAGCTTTTGGTGTAGCTGTTGCTGCAGGCGTTGCTGTAGCTTTTGGTGTAGCTGTTGCTGCAGGCGTTGCCGTAGCTTTTGGTGTAGCTGTTGCTGTAGGTGTAGCCGTAGCTTTTGGTGTAGCTGTTGCTGCAGGCGTTGCCGTAGCTTTTGGTGTAGCTGTTGCTATAGGCGTAGCCGTAGCTTTTGGTGTAGCTGTTGCTGTTGGCGCGGCTGTAGCTTTAGGGGCAGCAGCCGTAGCTGTGCTCTCAGCGAATGCAGCCCCTGCACTACCAAAC
Source organism: Paenibacillus sp. IHBB 3054 (assembly GCF_051594305.1). Lineage (NCBI taxonomy): Bacteria > Bacillati > Bacillota > Bacilli > Caryophanales > Paenibacillaceae > Paenibacillus > Paenibacillus sp. IHBB 3054. The sequence goes on from NZ_JBOFBG010000001.1 coordinate 213,036, forward strand.
ACCATAGCGCCGGCCAGAACAGCAGATGCCGCTTTGGTGGAATAAGCTTTAATAGAGTGATTGGATCTTTTATGACCGGACAATAGGTTATTCCCCTCTCTATGCTTCATGTAAGTGGTATATTAGTAATTCGGCAAACATTCCCAAAATTCCTGTGAGACGTTTATAATGCGCTGTTCTCCCGGGTTATTGGATGCACTAAATCCACATGCCCCATTAGACTTTCCACTTGCTCACCGTCTACCAGAAGCTCAACGCTTTTCACTTCCTCGAACTGGAAGAAGAGTTGGGCCAGCGCACTGATGGCCATGGATTCACCGCCTGCGCCCAGTTGAGCCTCAGCCGGTTTGTGGATGTCCATCAGAATCTGTCCATCCGTAAATTTAAGTGATTTAAGCTCAATACCGCTCCATAACGGGATCATATCCGCCTTATCGCTGTTTTGAAGCGTTTTGAATGCTTCAGTATATTTCTCCGTATCGTTCGCGAAGTTTATCTTTGCTGCAGCCTTCACAAGTTCCATCTGCTGCGAATCCGTATAGTACGTGGAAATGCTCTGGCTTTGTTTGTCGACTTCAACAGGCTTGTCCGTTGCAACAGGAGCATCGGTGCTGACCGGCTCTGCAGTGGCGGGTGTATTGAGCCCTCCTGCATTGCTGTTGCTGTCACTCTTGCTGTCTCCATTTACGTTATTTCCTTCGGCTCCGCTAACGACTGTAGGAGAATTTTGTCCCGCTTCATCAGCCGGTGCTGCAGCCGGCTTGTCTCCGCAGCCTGATATCACCAGTAGAAGAAGTGCTGCAACCCCTGCATATGTCAGTTTTTTGTTCATCAACATTTACCCCCTCTAGATGAATACGGGCAGACAGAACTGCAAAGCCTCTTTCGCCTGCAAATCAGGCCGAAAGCTGGCTTTGCAGCTTCATCTGCCGCTAAGTCTGCTGTTACATTCCCAGATATTCCTTAATACCACTGACCATGGATGCTGCCACATTGTTCTGCAATGTTTCCGAGAACAACAGCGATTCATCGCCTTTATTGCTTAAGTAACCTACTTCAAGTAGTACGGCAGGCATTGTCGTCTCACGAATGACGTGGAAATTTCCATACCTCACACCACGGTCGCTAAGCCCGGTCGCCTTGACAAGATACTTATGCATCACTTTCGCCAGTGCCTTGCTCGCTTCCCGCTGATAATATGTTTCTGTTCCACTTGCAGCCGATGAACCACTGCTGTTCGCATGGACGGAAATAAACAGATCGGCCTTAAGCTTGTTGGCCATACCCGCACGGTCTTTTAATTCCAGGAACGTATCATCGCTGCGAGTAAGCACTACATCGATTTTATTCTCCTGTTTCAGCAGCTCTGCTGCTTTAAGAACAACGGCCAAATTAAAATTCTTCTCATATTTACCGGTAACCCCTACAGCTCCGGAATCCTTGGCGCCATGGCCGGCATCCAGCACCACCAGCTTCCGGCCGTTATTGCCGGGCTGTGTCGTCGTATCTTCCGTGCTTTGCGCATTCAGATCAACCACAATCAGCTTGGAAGCATCACCGGATACTTCAAGACTATAGTTCTTGGAAGTGTTCAAATCAATTACAAAGCGGATGGTATAAGGGCTTGTACTGTACAAAGAATAACGTACTCCTGATACATCCGGGTAATCCGTTACAGCAAGTTTGCCATTCAGGTTGGGGTCAAGTTCTTGTCCACTTCCGAACACATCCGAGAACGTGGCATTTGGCAAATCGACCACAATCCGGTCCGGCCCTGTCATCTTCGTTATATTCGGCGCGGAGCTGCCATCCATTGCAATGGTCAGACGGTTCTGGCTGAAGCTGATGCCATTCACCATTGTCAGGCCGCTTGTCGACTCTGCCGGAGGAACAACGACGGTTGATCCACCGTCACCAGAACTTCCCTCTGAACCGGTGTTATTACCGCCAGTTTCCGGGGTAATAATGTTTACAGTCTTCTGGGCGTTATCCCAGGTGACAGTGAGGCCAAACTGCTCGCTGACAAACCGGATCGGTACGAGTGTAGTACCTGCGCGCGCTACTGGCGCCGCCGTGAGAATCACGGTTTTGTCATCAACGGAAGCTGTCGTTTGATCCACGATCAGCTTGATCGTCTTGCCCTGCTGTTCAATTGTAACTGTCTTGCTCTTCTGATCCCAATTCACCTTATAGCCAAGGTTTTCGGCGATCATTCTTAGCGGCACCATAACTGAGTTCTTTACATTTTCGACCGGCGCATCCTGCCCTGCTGTCAGCTCCTGGCCATCCAGATAGATCTTATTCCCGGCAGCAGCATGTCCATGCTCGGGCAATACCAGTACAAAGAGCAGCAGCAACAGCGTAAAAGCAAATTTCTTCATTCTTCACCTCTAAAAATCTAGTATTCCGCCAGAGAACGGCGTTCATGATGATCTCGCCATTGACAACCCTCGACATTGATTAGACGCTGGTATCCGCTAAAAGTTGCGAATAAATCCCATTAAAAAGCTAGTAATTCCGCGCCCTATTAACAAGATTCTATATCTATATTCCCAAATATTCCTTAATTCCGGCTACGATTTCCCTAGCCAGCCTGTCTTGAAACTGGCCATCATACATGCCCGCCTCATTCCCCTGATTGGTAAGATAACCTACCTCCAGCAGCACTGCCGGCATTGTAGTTTCTCTTGTAACATGCAGACTTTTGCTCCTGATTCCGTTGTCCTTGAAGCCTGTTCCCGCGACCAGATGCTTGTGGAGAACCTGGGCGAGCGGCAGACTTTCAGTACGGGAATAGTAAGTCTCACTGCCATTGATCTTTTCCCTGTTGGGATAAGTGAGCTCCAGCGAGTTTCCATGCACTGAAATAAACAGGTTCGCTTTATTTGCTTCAGCAATTACGACCCGATCCTGCAGACCGAGTGTGCTGTCATCCGTGCGGGTAAACACAACGTCGACCAGACCTTCCTGCAGAAGCAGCGCTCCAACCTTATTCACAACTGAGAGATTGAAGTTTTTCTCCAGCTTCCCTGTCAGGCTTACGGCTCCAGATTGTTTACCGCCGTGTCCCGCGTCAAGAACGACAACCGGCTTGCCTGTGATTCCCGGTCCTACGGTAGTACTGCCTCCATTAGCCACTACATTTAAATCAATTGTAACCAGCCCGGTGCTGTCGTCAATACTTACCTGATAGGGCTGTGTTCCGATCGTTTGAATAACGAACCTTACGGTAGAGGGATTGGAACTGAACAGCGCATAACGGACTTCCGAAATCAATGGGTAACCGGTAACATCCAGCTTGCCTTGCGGACTGCCGTTAGGGGCTGTGCCAGGCAGACTGCCAACGAAATCCGCCGCGAACGAGGTATTGGGGAAATCAACCACAATCCGGTCAGGGCCGCTCATCTTGGTAACAGTAGGCTTGGCTCCACCCGTGGCGGAAACGATCAAACGATTTTCGCTGAACACCGCCCCCATGATCTGAGGCGACGTAACTATCGTACCGCCGCTGCCGGGGATCGGCGTTGGTGTTGGGCCTGCGGTTCCTGTCACGATCTCTCCCTCTGATCCAGTTTCATTCGGGACAGGGGTTGGACTTGGACTCAATGCAGGCACCGGTGTTGAACTGGCGGACGGCGCTGGAGTTGCAGAAATGTCCGTACCGCTTGTAGAACCGCCGCTTAAATAGACAGTTTTGTCGCTGTTGTCCCAGCCCACTATAAGCCCAAATTGCTCACTTACAAATCGGATAGGCACTAGTACAGTTCCATTATTCTGCTTGGGTGCCGCATTTAGAGCTAGTGTAGTTCCATCGGCTTCAGCCGTTTTGCTTCCTACGGCCAGCAGCACGCTTCTGCCATCCTGTTGAACGGTTACTTTACGCGACTTCGGCTCCCAGTCGACTTTGAACCCCAGATTCTCCACAACTACTCGAATAGGAATCATAACGCTTCCATCGACGTATTCAATTTTGGCGCCTTTGGGCATTGTCAGCTCCTGATTATCCATAATAATCTTGCCTGTCCCGCTTCCGGCGGCGGCAGCTTCACGGCCGGCGAATGATAGCAGTAACAGTGGCAGCAGCAGCATAAATAACACCCGTTGTCCGGCTCTTCTCATCCTTTCTTTTCCTCTCCTTCTGGTAAATGATAGATACATAGATAAGATTAAGACGACAGAAATCTCCAAAAGTTGCCTTCTGCGGCAATTAATATATCGATTATAGCAAAAAAACTTCTATTTCCGACACCCGGAAATAGAAGTTTTGTGTAAAATTTGTAAAGATTACGTATTCTTCAGGGATAAAACTCAGTTTCCCCTGTGACCGGACGTGCTCTTTACATCGCTTACGAAAACAGCTTTGCCGCGTGGCGCTCCTCGTAGGCGGCGATTTCATCCGCATGCTGAAGTGTCAGCCCGATATCATCGAGCCCTTGCAGCAGGAACTGGCGGCGGTGCTCATCCAGCTCAAAGCTGATCAACAGTCCGTATTCATCGCTGAGCGTGTTGTTCTCAAGGTCAACCGACAGGTTGTAGCCTTCATGGGCTGCCGTACGGCTGAACAGCTCATCGACCTGCGATTCCGACAGCTTGATCGGAAGAATCCCGTTCTTGAAACAGTTGTTGTAAAAAATATCGGCATAAGATGGGGCAATCACTACTTTGAAGCCATAGTCCATAATCGCCCACGGCGCATGCTCCCGGGAGGAGCCGCAGCCGAAGTTGGCCCGCGAAATCAATACAGATGCGCCTTTATAGCGCGGTTTGTTCATCTCAAAAGCAGCATTGTCATTGCCCGCTTCGTCAAAACGCCATTCGTAAAAAAGAAATTGTCCAAATCCAGTCCGTTCAATCCGTTTCAAAAACTGCTTCGGAATAATAGCATCCGTATCTACATTTACCCGGTCAACCGGGGCAACGATTCCTGTTAATTTCTCAAAAGCTTCCATTGTTGTATCCTCCCGCTCTCTCTACGATTTCTATGAATTGACGGCTTCTGTCTTGTAGTTCCAGTCGCGGACGTCGGTGAAACGTCCCTTGATTGCAGCAGCCGCGGCCATTGCCGGGGATACGAGATGCGTGCGTCCGCCGCGTCCCTGGCGTCCTTCAAAGTTGCGGTTCGAGGTCGATGCACAGCGTTGTCCAGGCTGAAGTACATCCGGGTTCATCGCCAGGCACATGCTGCAGCCTGCTTCGCGCCATTCAAAACCAGCTTCCGTAAACACTACATCAAGTCCTTCCTTCTCCGCCTGCAGCTTCACGCGTCCGGAGCCCGGAACAACAATTGCCGTAACCTTGTCGGATACCTTGTGACCTTTGGCTACCTCGGCAGCAGCACGCAAATCCTCAATCCGGCCATTCGTGCAGGAACCGATAAAGACATAATCAATCGGAATTTCCGAAATAGGTGTACCTGGTGCCAGATCCATATATTCAAGCGCTTTTTCAGCGGCTTTACGTTCATTTTCAGTCGAGAAATCAGCCGGGTTCGGCACACTGGAATTGATGTCTGTGCCCATGCCCGGGCTAGTTCCCCAGGTCACTTGCGGAATCAAAGATTCCACATCGAACTCAACAATAGTGTCATATTCTGCACCTTCATCACTTACAAGGCCTTTCCAAGTTTCAACGGCAGCATCATAAGCGGCACCCTGAGGGACATATTGGCGACCACGCAGATAGTTGAAGGTAGTTTCATCAGGAGCGATCAGACCCGCTCTTGCCCCGCCTTCGATCGACATATTGCAGACGGTCATGCGTTCCTCCATCGACAGCTCGCGGATGGATTCGCCCGTGTATTCAATAACATAGCCTGTTGCAAAATCAGTGCCGTATTTGGCAATGACACCGAGAATCATATCCTTGGCAGTCACTCCAGGATTGCGTTTGCCGATGAAGCGGACTTCCATCGTTTTGGCTTTGGATTGCTGCAAGCACTGGGTAGCCAGAACATGCTCAACTTCACTTGTGCCAATACCAAAGGCCAGTGCGCCGAATGCTCCGTGCGTGGAAGTGTGGCTGTCGCCGCAGACAATGGTTTTGCCGGGATGTGTCAGGCCGATTTCCGGGCCCATAACATGCACGACACCTTGATCGATATCGTTCAGGTCGAACAATCTGACTCCGAAATCACGGCAATTCTGCGACAGTGTGTCAATCTGCTGTTTGGAGATCGGATCTGTAATGTTGTAACGGTCTTTCGTAGGAACGTTATGATCCATGGTAGCAAAAGTAAGGCCGGGACGGCGGACTTGGCGTCCGCTGAGACGGAGACCTTCGAAGGCCTGTGGAGAGGTAACTTCGTGCACCAGATGCAGATCAATATAAATAATGCTAGGTTTACCTTCCTCTTGATGGATTACGTGATTTTCCCAAATTTTCTCAAACATTGTCTTCTTGCTCATGTCTTCACCTCATATAGTAGAATCGTTCAATGGAAGAGAGTGTGGAGTCTCTCTTGAATGATCTAAATATAACATCGCCCCGTTTATAATTCCAAGATATGATTTCTATAGAACTGATAGGCTGCGTCTATAAGCTGTGATGAGGTGAGTTGGTACATCCCTTGTTACATAAGGGGTTACGTAATTCATGTTTATGCTCGTTTGGGGTTGGTTGGGGGTAGGTATTCTGCATTTCGTCCCCAGTTTGTCCCCATGGGGACGGAGATTTTTAATGAAGGGAATGAGTTAATGAGGATAGAATCAATGCCGCTCCAGCAATTCATAGATAAGTATTTCGAGCAGCCACACTCCCGCAGCTACAGCCGGCCTGACATACCGTATTGTATAGGCAAAAGGTAGACATATGGGATACTGTCGGCCTGCCTGGAGTAGTGGCTATCTTTCGCCGGAGCCATTACAAAAGCATGGATGAAGGATATGGGAACGCGAAGCCGGTGCTTCTACTCCGAAAGAAACCGGAATGCACCAATCAGACTTTATAAGCTAAGGAAATTTTTCCTGGAGGTAGATAAGCATGAAAATCGAAGAATTAAATCCCGGTGGGAGAATCCGCATTAAGGAAGGACATGCCAGTGACTACGGCAGCCGCATAGGCAGGATTGTTGCGATCGAGGTAACTGTAGATATAGGAGAACCACTGCTGGTCAGAGTTAATCCAGAGGCGCTGGAAGCAGTATCGGAAGATCCGATGCCGCCAGGATGGGAAGAGGTGGAGGTATGAAAATAGATTATGAATGGTTGCTAAATGTTAGCAGTGCCGAGGTAGTTACAGAGGTTAAGAGTGTAATTGAAGGATTTGAAGAATCATCAATAGCCGACATACAAGTCACTCTCGATCATACATTTGATTCTTCAGCGTGCAGAGATCAGCGCATAGCTGTTGCTCTTATTGGTAATCGAGGTGTTATTTTTGAAATCCGATATTGGCGGAATAGCAGTGTGGAGGTAAAGATTTATTATCTCTATGCAGATGAAGTTAAATTCTTATCCAAACATTAATTTAGGCTACGGCTGCCTATATTCATTATCGGAAGGTTCTTCAGCAAATTCACTTAAGTACGTGTTATTCATACGTTGACACGTATTAATTATACGTCTATAATAGAAATGTAAGGAGGGTTGAGATGAAGGCTTACAGTTCAAGAGAACTCATAAAAATTCTTGAAGAGGACGGATGGTACATAATCGGAGTTCATGGCAGTCACCATTACTTCAAACATCCGACAAAGCCCGGTAAAGTTACGGTGCCACATCCACGAAAAAGCTTTCCTCCAAAGACACAAGTAAGTATCCTAAAATCAGCAGGGTTGTAGGGGCGCAAGCCCCTCTCCCTCAAGGAGGTTAATATAGAAATGAGCAAGAAAGACGTTTATCGCTTCTGGGCGCTGCTGGATACAGCAGATGAAGGAATCTCTGTCCGCTTTCCGGACCTTCCCGGTTGTCTGACGGCGGGAGATACAGCCGAAGAGGCCCACGCTGCAGCACGGGAAGCGCTGGAAGGGTTTATGTACATGATGGAGCAAGACAATGACTCTATCCCTGCCCCTTCAGCGCTTGGCGACATTTTGAAACAAGCAGAGTCCACAGAAGCAGCTTGTGAAGTACAGGTATATATGCCGGTTGTTCGGGACGCAATGGAAGCTAAGGCGGTTAAGAAGACGCTCACCGTGCCTAAATGGTTGAATGACGAAGCTGAGCGCCAACACCTTAATTTTAGCCAAGTGCTGCAGGAAGGGTTAAAACGCAATTTGGGTATTGAAAATCAACGTATATAATTTGGCAACTCAACTAATATTGTATACCACAGGTAGGAAAAAGCCCGTCGACCAGTTAAAGTTGACGGGCTTTTGCTATGTATGCTCTAAATTCAAATCGTTCCCTAATGAAGTAAACTCCGGCAATTAACAGCATCCGGAGTATCCCCCTCGACTATGCCACTGTAATCCATTAGGTGCCCGTTTGGGTCTGGATCTTCCCAATACCGTACAGACACCTTTGATTACGCAAGGACAACCGTCAAAAAGTCTGCACCACTTTTAAGCACTCTATATTTAAGGTTCAGCGCACTCACTCCTATGTCACACCTACTACAAATCTCATGAAATAAACGCGCAAACAATATATTTATTATAATATTCATTTGCATATTATACGATAAATTTTATACAAGACTTCTAAATAATTACTTGATATAATTTCCAATGTGGATTGAGAGATATTCATTCTAAATTTAAGACAAAAGTAATTTCATATGTATAACGGGAGGAAATGAACCTTGGACAAAGATTTAATACCTTTGGTTAAAGCAGACGTTGTTTCAATTAGCAGTGAAGTAGACAGTTTTTCACTCGGATTAACTAGATATCTTGAGTACTTAGGATTACCGACATCTAATGTTTTAGTAGTTCCGGAAGAGAGACAAGTTGTAGTTAATAATTTACCTACAATTGTGACTAGACTCTCACCAGAGACTAAAGCTGAGTCAATGTATATATCAAAATTTATTGCAGCTTGTGGTGCTGGTTTATTTGATGCTGCATTAAACTTTTTATGGAATGAGACAGTAATCAATTTAAGATCAAAAGTCGTTCGATTTGATCTAGACTACTTCTTGGGTAGTATAATAAATGATCCAAAGAGACGAGCAACTTTCAAATCTGAAGCGGATCTCCCAAAACTTGACGATTGGGAATTAATTAAAGGTTGTAAAGATACTGGTATTATTACAGACATCGGATTTAAACATTTAGACTACATACGAGATATGCGAAATCATGCAAGTGCTGCGCACCCCAACCATAACGACTTAGATGGACTACAGTTGTCAAGTTGGTTACAAACTTGTATTAGAGAAGTTCTTGGAAAAGAACCTGAAGGACCTGTCTTGGAGGTTCGCAGACTTCTCCAGAACCTAAGAGCTAATCAGCTCACCTCTGCTGATATACCGCCTATCGCTTCGAATATTAGACAGTTACCAGAAGAACTAATTACTTCTACAATTAGAACGGTTTTTGGAATGTTTGTTGACCCTGAACTTCAAACTAACATAAGGAACAATCTAACACTCATCACACCATGTTTATGGAATTACAGCAATAAACAGTCCAAACATGATATTGGTTTAAAATATGCTATTTTCTCTGCAAATGCAGATCTCCCGAGAAAAAAATTGGCATATGATTTTCTAACAATAGTTGAAGGACTGACTTATTTGCCAGCCGAACAAATAGTAGTCGAAATGGAGGAAGTCATCGAATCCCTATTGACCGCACATAATGGTTGGAATAATTTTTATAACGAACCCGTGCATGCTCGCTCGTTATTGAGATACATTCCTGATACTGGAGTTGTACCCATTCCAATTTCAGAACATTATGTAAAGGTTGTTGTTATGTGTAGGATAGGTAACGGTCATGGAGTTTCTGGTAGTGCACTCGAGTATTATGAAGAAATGATTGGTAGATTTACTGAATATCAGATTATGGAGTTTATTAATCTGCTTTTTAATAGTGACATTCGCTCACGGCTTCAATTTAGTCTTTGTGCAGAGAACTTCAAAGCTCTGGCAGAAAGATTTAGCTTAACTGCTGTTGATATACATGTAAAAAACATGTTAATTCATATTTCTAAAAGCAGCAGAAATGCTATACCAAATTTAGTCATCGAAGCAAAATTCACAGAACTTTATAAAAATATAGCTTGGGGTTAATGCTCTTCCAATTTGTAAAAAGAACAATCATATTTCTTCATATGACTGTTCTTTTTCTTTTTTTGGAATAAATTAAAAACTTCCCTACCAGAAGGGGTAATTCCATTTACTTTTTATCGACATACCCTGTTCCTTCCTTCGGATTACTTACAATCCCCAACACAACTAGAATCCCCAGGATAGCATTAACCGCCGCTGTAGCCTCGTCATATTTCTCCGGGGCCAATTGGAACCCGAAGATTGCTCCGACCGTTTGCACACCTAGCAGCACTGCTGCCGTCAAAGAAACCCACAATCCATAATTACGCCATTTGCTTTTCATTAGTTATCCCCCTTACTGGTGATTGTCATTGTTTTGGTTTTAGCGTCATAGTCCACCTTAGCCCCTAAAGCCTCTGCTACGGCCCTTGCTGGTGTATAGGTTACTCCGTTATCCGCTACACCGTCGGCCACCTTCTTGCCGTCTACGATTACTGACACAGGCACGTCTTTTTTCACTTCGTCCGCCTCCTTACATCTATCAATCTTGGCATAAGCCGCTTTTACCTGTGCTGCTGTTGGCTCCTTGCCCGCTCTTAACTGCGAAGTTTTCAAGCCAAAGGTCATTTGGAAGTGTGGTGCATCCTTGATGGAAACAAAATCCCCGCCCCACTCAAATCCCAGCGCTTTGGCCTCCTGAACAACCTCCGTCCAGTCTGCAACCTTATCACCGTCACCATCGCGTTTCAGGTCCCAGGATACCTGTTTCCCATCCGGCAGCAGCAAAGCAAAATCTATGGCAAGTCCGAAATTGTGGTAACTGGTCCCGCCCTTGGCGTTCGTGACGATTTTCCCCGGCTTTGTACGACCCTGCGCATAAAGCGCGTTCTGCTCCGCAATGGTCCGTAGCCCTTGGGTAATGACTATATTGACCCCTCGGGCGTAACAACGCTCAATGAGGGCCACCGTAGCCGCTTCAACGACTGGATGCAGCCCTTTAAGGCGTGACTGGGATTTAAGCTTTACCTTTTCAAACGTGAGCGCCATTACTCGTCACCGCTCTTTTGGGCCTGCTTGACTAGCTGGTTACCATATACAGCCACAGCTCCACATAAGATACCCTGCAAAAAGCTCTCAGCGGTAAAACCCAGCGTGAACGATACAAGGATAATGGCCACTAGGGTAACACCGTAAATAATCGTCCAGTCTGGCACCCGTGGAGTTTGCTTCAGGATATAGCCGACAACCCAACATACAGCGACAATAGCCAACAGCTCCGGCTTAATAAAATTTGCGACTGCATTCCATTCCATTAATTCCCTCTCCCTTATTCCTCAATTTTGTCTATCCGCTTATGCGCTTGCTTAGCTGACTCTTCGACCCGTGTAACTCGCTCGGACAAAGCGTCTGTCCGCTGCCCCTGCACCCGAACATCAGCCCGGATATCATCCACGCCGCGCTTGATATACTCAACGTCTGTACGCAAGGCCGCGCCGCTGCCAGCCTCCTGAGCAACATCCTTTTTAAAGGCAGATGTCCGAGTTACCCACCCAAGCACAACTCCGCTCACTGCTGCAACTATTGCTGTGATTGTTGTTATCTCCACTCCCGTTCCCCCGTTCTCTCCCTCAACGTAAAAACCCCCGGACGATGTCCGAGGGCAAAATAAAAACGCCTACTATGCGGCGCTCGTTTTAATCTCTTTAGCTTGATCTTCTGTAATCTTTTTAGCAGCCACAAATACTTGGACCTGCTCAACGGTATAACGGCCAGCTTCATAATGGCGCTTAATCAGTGCGTACCAATCCATATTAGATAACACCTCCTTCCACGAGGCTAAGGAGTAGTGATGCTTGATCCCGCTCGGACTGATCGAGTCGTGCCTGAGTCTGAGCAAGCTCCAAAGCCATTCCCGCAGTCTCTGCTTCCGTATTTGCCATCCGCTCCGTGAGTGGCTTCTGGTAAACTGGTTCCGTGGGTTCTTCCGGATCAATGGGACCATAGTTAAACTCCAGTTCTTCGGTTTTTGGATTTACACGAAACCGAAACCTTGACTCAAGGAACTCTGTTTCGAATTGACCAAACTCTAGTTCGATCATACCCACTGTTTCCTCTACACGTTCATTTAGAACCTTATAGGCCTCAAAATCTTGCTCGCGAGTTGTTTTAACGACCTCACCAACTCTTGGGCCCATATCTAAAATTAGATTTCCTGTCGCTTTGTCATAGTATATTCTTCTTCCGATTTGCATTTTGATATCCTCCTATTTTTTATTCTGTCGCCCGCCATGTGATTAGTCGCCCATTGCCATATAACATATCACTTGTAAAACCTCCACTAAATACTGTGCTATTAGCAAAGTTTATATAATACTGCTGGGTGGCATTACCTGTAACCTGCGAAGCGTACCATGCTCCGTACGAACGTCCTATACGAAAGGTGTGTTGATCCTCTGTCCATGCGATTTCCACTGTACTAGGTGTAAATCCCAGTCCAGTAACTGTGGCGGTTTGCCCGGATCCATGAACAAATGTTCCTTCCGCGAAGCGCCTGCCTTCTACCATAGTTCCCGTGATTCCAAGAAGGTTCACTCCATTACGAATATTTGAAGCATTAAATTGTGGAGCAGCAGTAGTAACCCACGTGGACCCATCATAGTAACCCTGTGGGGGCTGCAAAAACACTCTATCATTAGCCCATACTGTTACTGCAGCGGCAGGTAAATGGATATTTTGCGCACTCCTGTTTGGCATTGCCCCAGCAGTCCCCGCTATTGTTGTACCCACTAACACGGCGCCCGCCGGAACGGGAACGGCGGCAATGGTAATGTCGGAGGACCAGTACCCCGCCGATTTCGTTTGCGCTGTAGGTCCTGGCGTTACGGTCCCTCCTGATCCGCGAACTGGTATTGTTCCTTGCATGCCGAAAATAGTAACGTCCGATCTCCAGTATGCCGGGTTAAGGTTGTTTTCTACAATCCTAAGCCATAGGTCGCCCTGAAAAGCCGTAATCGGGTCCGTGGGAGCAACCGGACGCACATATATTAGTCCGGGATATGCCTCTATTCCCTTGTGATTGTGATGGTTAGGGCTTGATCCTGCGTCCCCGTTCGAAGGTGTTTTTAATGGCATTGTACCCACAGCGTTGTACTTAACCCCTGCCGAAAAAGTAAATCCCGCCACCACTAGTCCCTCATTTGCGTTACCTGGTATCCATAAGGCCATTGTTTACCCCTCCTCTGTCATTACTGCCGATATCCAAGCATTACCTGCGGCTGATGGCGTTTGACCTACCGTATTGATAGTCGTTCCCCCTTTTACATGAAGCAACGGGGATATAAAACTCCACCGCCCCGGCTGCATTTGTGTGACGGGTAATATCTCGTGATTACTGACTTGTCCCCCCGGCTCTACATACGTAACCGTAATACTTACAGTTCTTAGCGCATCGGTGAACATGGTTGCCTTTACACTAACCAAACAATCAACCGAAGTGGTGAACCCCGCAATTATGGTCGGGCTGGTCCCATTGGGTGCAATTCCCGTCCCTACCGCTCTATTAGCAGCTACATTCGGAATTTTCCCGGTAGAATCCGTGGTAACAACATCAACCCAGCGACTCCACACGCCCGCCTCAGTTCGCGTTCTGAACCTCTTTTGAGGATTTGGAGTCCCTACGTTGGTAGCTTCCTGCACGATGTATCCTATACTGTTCATAAAGACGTTTAGTAAGCACCAATCCAATCCAGGTCCGTTAACATAGTTCGCGCTTGCTCCAAGCCCGTACATTCCCAAGGAAATCTTATCGTTCAGATTTTCTCCAGATGATGGAACGCTGCGTTTCACAAATGAATCGGCGGATTCGGCAGTTGTACTATTGGTTAGTTTTCTCCATCCCGGATTATAAGTGGGTCCGTTGTTTACATAGACAAACTCTGATGATATACCAGCACTTGGTATATCCGAAGATGTGGCGGTCGTTACCCTTATCGTGTAATGAGCTGCTGAACCAACAACTTCAATAAAGGCCCCAGCTAGTGGGATGTTTCCAAACCCAGAATCTGCTATATATTTGTTAGCTCCGTATGACCATGAGCCGCGCATGCTCCAATATCCTTCATTGCTAAATGCTCCAAATCCAGCTAGTGTATCAATGAATTGCGTTGTACTAATTGGGCCAGCAGAATTTCCAAAGCTTTGAATACCTACTGTTCTAGCAAATCCCTTGGCGTCAGTACTTGTTAGAATATTTTCCCACTCACCCCATGTGTCGCTATTGATAGTTGAGTATCTAACCTTAATCGGCGCTTTTGCAACATACGGATAAAAATACTGATGGACTGCATGACCTCCCGTATTGGTGTGACCTCTAGTCGAAGAGACGGTTCCGTATAGCGCGGGCCATCCGGCAACATTGTTGACAAAGAAGATAGATTCTCCTCCGGGATAAGTGGACGGCGCATCGGTGGGCGACCTAAAATTCTGGACGTTTCTACCGTCCACCCCGTCAAATCTGGCGTCCCTTCCTTGGACAGCAACACTTTGCCAAGGCCACCAGTCTGATTCTGTGCGTGTTCTGTAGAATTTTCCGTATGGGGCGGTTGTTTGTGTAGCTTCCTGCACAATATAACCGTTACTTCCCATATAGACGTTAAGGATACCCCACGGTGCTGTTAGTGGTGGAGCGTTAGGAGGTATAATTCCATAAATCTGGTATATCCCCGTTGTAGTGAGTAGGTTGTAATCTACGTCCACAATGCTCTTGGTTTTGAATACACGGTCCCCACCCTCAAGATTCCACGCACTCCAAACCCCCTGATTCACCTTTATACGTGAATATACTGCCCCGCCAGTCATGCGCACAATTTGAAAAATCCAGTTGGTGGAGCCGTCATAAAGATCGCCATCACTAACGATATTCTCCAAAAGTCCGTAACCGCTCGGTTCTGGACTGCCTGTTGCGCCGGGAATGAATACCCAAATTCCAGCAAGGAAAGCCGTATCTAAGTTAGTTGCTCCGCCCCGACCACCTAGCGAACTATAACTCCTGTCCCTTGGCACTTTACCGTTCGCATCAAGATCAGCCACGCCACCAGCAGCGCCCTTTTGCCCAACAGGGATAGAAGCATTCTTTGCTGCATCCCTTGCAGCATTAGCTTTAGCTGTAGCATCTAAGGCAGCAGTATTGATAGCGGCGTCTCTCGCTGCATCTGCCTTTGATTGTGCTCCGGCTGTTGTCTCCTTGGCGCTCCATGTATCGCGTTCGGCTGTCGTGATGTGACGTGTATTGTCTCCTGCATGTTCATCAATCTTGTCCAAGTTTTCATTAATCATTGTCTCAATATTAAAAGTATCATCGCCGTCTGTTGCCGGGTTTTTCTTGTATAACTTTAAATTCGGTGTATTACTTGGCATTTTTACATCTCCTTTCTGCCTAATCTAAAAACGGCGCGAAATCGGTAAGCTTGTGCTGCTGAATCTGGTTAATAGTCATGACATTATGGATTTCTCGGATAAGGAGGTAACGATATTTGTAATCCAATGCCATGTGTGCCGGCTTAAGATCCTCTATGGCCTGCTTAAGATCATCCAGATTTGCCGGGATGCCCAGCGTATCGACAAAGGTAATAATGATCCTGTACTCTGCCGGCACAACAGCTACGTCTACCGTACCGCCGTCATAAGCCTGTGCAACGTTCTTGATCATATCGCCCGATACCTTGCCATACCCCCGCATTTTGGATATGATTACGGACCGGCGTTGCTCGTCCGGCTTGTTACTATCCACGACAATCTGCAGCTCATTCTCGTATCGGTCCAGCGCCCAAGTTGCGTATTCCGGATAGGCTTGGTTAAGCAACTCCTCAACGCGCGCGCCAAGCAAATCAAACTCAGGCCCCTCGGAATTCATCAACTCGTCCATTTCAACGATCCCGCCATAATAACCCGGCAGGTAACTCTTTAACTGCTCTGTACCGCTCATATCGCTGTCACCGTCACCGTGCCGATCACTGGCACTGCATCCGCTGGGATCTCAATATTGATAGTGCCGCCATTTACCTTGAGATTGGTATAGTCAATCACCGGCGGTATGTCTAAGATAAGGCTCTGAATTCTTGTGTAACGGACCAAAGTGTCCATAAAGGCCAGGCTGGCCAGATACGCCTTGGTGGCTGCCTCCAGCTGAGTTTTAACTTGGGATGTGGTCGCTCCAGAGGCTAAAGTTACGCTTACTGATATATTGATAGGCACCTCCGTTGCCCCAACTACCGTAACCACAGCCCCGATAGGTGCAGTACCAATTCCCATGCCATCCTGTGTTGGATCAATGTAATCCTGGACGGCAGCAACAACGGCCGCAGAAGGCGAGCGCATATCATTGTTCAGCAGCGCTACCTTTACCGTCCCGGGGCCGTTCCACAAAGGGAAGGCTTTCGCTCGGCCTACCCCGCTGATCTCCCGGGCCCATTCTTCGTATTGATACCGGTTGCCGCTAGTGATTGGCTTGGAGATTCGTTCCTGGTATCGCTCATAAAGTGATGCATCCGTTTCCCTGTCTACGCCTGGGATGAGTACTTCCGTAAGCTCAGCCCGAGCAAGATTATTGATATAGTCAATAGGCAGCAGACTCCCGAAGGTTTGATTGCCGGCAGCTCCGGCCGTCTCGGCCTCCATACGATAATCTCCCAATGATAGGCGCTCTGTCGCCTTGTAGTTGACGTCTCCTATGGCAAACCGGCTGCCGATAGGTATGTCCATTAGGGCATTAGCAGAGTCATAAAAAAGCCCTCTCAGTTGCGTTTTGGTTGCAGCCTTACGGGTTACGCCTGACCAGGCAATCGCTTTGTCCAGGTAATCCCCGCTGGCTGTATCCGCGAACCTCAAATTTGCATTCACATCCAACTCCACATACATCTGTGCCAACTCCATGGCTGCAGGGGCCAAGGCATCGTATATAATACTCCCTTCCCGTTTATCAATATCCGCGGGGACACGATCTAGCATCCGCTGCAGGATTATTTCAAAGGTCTGATCCTCATACATCGCTACACCTCCAATCTGTCTGTATAGTTGCCGTAATCACTTTCTACCAAAAATTGCACCAGGGCTGTGTCCAGATCATAGGTAAATCTAAATTGAGTTACGGATATGATCCGGTCATCTTGCTTCAGGGCTTCCTTGACCCAGCGCTCGATCTCGGTTTCAAACACGGCGCGCCCCCGAACCGCTCCGACATCTGCCTCATTGCCGTAGTCAGTGCTATAAATCAGATGTTCAAAGCGTGAGGTGGACAAGATTTTAAACACCGCCTGTTTCACAGCATCTAAACCATCCACTGCCACAGCCCCTATACGCCCGTTTGTGAGGTCCAGCTTGTAGGTAAGACTTGGCTGCGGCGTCTCTTCCATATCCTCATTTAGCAGCACCATCTCGCTCTGTGGGATCATCCGCTCACCACCCTATCCATGATCACGTAACGTTGACCACCCTGCATGCGGATCAGCAGCAGCTTATCGCCTGCAGCAAGTGGTTTCCGGATTACAATTTCCTGATTGCCTATAATGACCTTCAGCTCCGTCAATGATTCTGGCACAATTAAAAAATCCTCTGGAAGAGATAGCCGGTTATCGACTAACACTTCAAGAGGATTCATCTTTGTTACGACTCCCAGGTGCACGACCACAGGCCCGGCTGCATCCACCGCATCCTTTGCCGCCCGCTTAATGGCTTCCAGCATATTTACACCAGCCTCAATTCCAGGTCCATGGTATGCACGCCATCAGCTTTTTTATGAGTGCATGTATCGACCAAGAAAAATTTATTGATGTTCATTTTTTTGATATATAAATTCACATAGCATCCGGCCCTCAGGCGATAATCCCCCAGGGCTTCCACGCTTAAAGACCGGGACTCGCGGTTCTTTGTAAAAAGTAACTGTGCCAGCTGCTCATTGATTTGAGCCTGATTCAGGTTCTCGTCCACACTCTCATGCAGCTGCAGCAGCCCCCACTTTCTAATTGTCGCGCTGTCCTTGGTGACATAGGTTTCGCGCTTACCAGTCTCCTTATTGTCCCGGTAAAGGACGATCTGGTTATAGGTTTCGTCATCGATGCTCCGGCTGTAAGAGTAGTCCGTCATCAGGCTGTCGTCACCAATGACCAAAGGGAAACGCATCCCGGCGATGTTTCGCAAGGTCAGGCTGCCAAAGTCATCATAAAAAACGAAATTGGTCCCGTTATTAATCAATGTCTCATCCAGCGCCATACAGATCATATCAATATAGGTTTTGTTGTCCCGGATCTGCGAAGGAATGACATAAGCGCTGTTTTCAAGCGTGCCGGTTTTAAGCTGCATGTCCTTGGCAATCTTTTGAACAACCTGCGTGGCCGTCAGCTTCGAAAATACGTATGTTCCGGAATTCATGAGATATCGAATCTGATCATAGGCTAGGATCTCAATTTCTTCCTCGCGGCCTTCGCTTATTTTGAAAATATAGCCATAGAAGACCTTATGTCCCTCATCTGTGTATCGAACAACATCGCCATTATTGAGCTTGAATCCTTTATCCTGGTAGATGCCGCGGTCAATAATCGTAAATTCCAAGGATGCCGGCTTGCCGATCCGGTAGGTGCTCCAGGTTATCTCTGACACAATCTCCGAGAGGTCCCATAGATTACCGTCCTTATTGTCGATCAATAATTCCATTCGATCACCCCGGGAGCTTCAGGACAGAGCCAATTCTCAGCGTCTTCAGCTGCACGTCCGTCAGCCCGTTCAGTTTTTGAATCTCTTTCCACCGTCCGCCGTCGCCCAGCTCTCGCTTGGCAATCTTCATGAGCGTATCGCCTGACTTCACGGCGACCGTTTTCGACTTTGCCCGTTCGTCTGGCCGCTTGGCCGGCTCTTTCTTTGTGGTGGTTTTGGCGCCGGTACCACTGGCCGTTGGTTTCGTCTTCAGCGTCACTTTTTTAGCGGCGTAGAAAACATACTCCTTCAGCTCCAGCTCATATTCAAAATCACCCGGCCTGCCCGCTACCTCTTTGTAGTTAAAAATCTCAATACTCACCGCTAGATTGATCTTCAGTCCCTGGCTGGTAAAAATAAACCGGATCGGCTTCCGCTTGTTCATCCAGTCTTCAATGAGTTGGATGTAGTCGGCAGGCTCCCCCCAATTGGTGGAGGTAACATAACTGGGCACCGTTCCGCCTGGCTGGATCGCAGGGAAAAAGCTTTCAAAGTTAATCGTTTTAAGTCCTGGGGCCTTAATCACATTGATCTGGCCCAAATCTGTAATTGAATAGGTTTCACCGTCTCCCTCGCCTGAGATTTCAATCTCTTCCGGAAGGACAGGGATCTCAAACCAAATAGCACGGTTGTTAAAGCTAAGTTCTATGCTGTAGCCATCGGCCACAGGCTCACCTCCGTTCTATAGAGGGATAACCCCTTTTCTGTCGAATACTGGTAGTTGTTCGGACATACCAAATATTCGGAAAGGAGGTAAATTTCATGTTTAAATCTACAGACGATCTTCTTGACGCTCTGACAAGAGTGCTCATTAATTTTCGAGAAGGCATCCCGCGGGAAAAGGCCGGCCTTAATGAAGATGATTTCCAGCAAGTCCTCTCTGAGGCTTATGAAAAAGGCTTCGTTAAAGGTCTAATTCCTTTGAGAATGGTAGGTAAAACAGGTACGCAATTCAAAATTGCAGCCGATGCTAAAATCACTTTAGAAGGCCTTTCCTTCCTCGAAAGCAGCATCGAATGATTCTTTGAGAACGACAGAGTTAAAGGTCTTCTCCTTCGCATCATTGAGGACTTGTTCGACTTCAGAGTACATGACGCCATGCCTGATCAAAAGGAAGACGATTTCGTCGGAAACTTTGTTCAGGTTGGCTCCTTCTTTTAACATAGCAATCCCTCCCTTTTAATCAAACATAGGTTTTTCTTTATCATTTAGCCGAGCGTGCTTGAAGCTAGTTTTAGTAAGATTTAGCACAATCTTGGCTTCACTTACGGTGAGATTGTGTCTTACCAGCACAGAATAGACTTCTTCGGCAATCTGCTCTGCTTGATATACATCTATTTTCACTTGATTCCCTCCCCTTTAATTAAGTACTCCCTTAGCCGTAGATGATATTTCCTCATTCAGCTTCTTGGTCAGCTTCGTTACAATAGAGTCGAGATTTGCCTGATTATTAATGGTCCCTACTTTTACCTGAGCCACTGGCGTCAAAGTGACATAGTTCTGAATGCTCTTCATCTCTGCTACGTCACGCATAATTTTAATGTCATCTTTGCTGATATCAATCGGCTTTTCCACCTTGCCAACCTTATCGACCTTTTTCAACTTGTCGGCAGGCGCTGATGCCTTTCGTTCTGCATCTGCTCGTTTGTTCCACTCGTCAAAGTTGTAGGACTTACCGGCTCCACCCTTGGCAGCAGCCTCTTCTTCCTTCGCCTTCTTCTCTGCGGCGGCGCGTTTATCGTTCCGGTCCTGCAGGAACTTCTGTACATCTGCTTCTCGATCAGCAGCTTTAGAGGCTAGGGCCGATTCTTTGGCAGCTAGTGAAGCATCTCTGCCTTGACGGGCAGCTTCTTCCTTAGCCGCTTCACCTGCAGCGAACTCAAGATGAGCAACCGAGTGTATTTCCACTCCTTTAATTTGGTTTAATTTTTCAATTAAATCATTGATGCGATCAACAGCTCCGTTTGCTAAGTCCTCCAGTATCTTAAGGGAGGCGACCTTGGCATAACTGAACGCATCAGCTATCCCGTAGCCAACCCGCATAAAATATAGAGGTATTTTATCAAAAAAGTTGAGAATCGTATTCCATGCCCGCATCATGGCGGCCGCAAACTGGTCATTCGTTTGCCACAGGCGATAGAAGTATACAATGAGGCCAATAATCACTGTAGCGACGAGCACAAACGGGTTGGCATTCATCACCGCATTGACAATCGCTTGTCCGATGGCCACCAGCTTTAAGGCCGCATACAGTGCCAAGACCGCCGCACCCACGCCGGAAATAATCGGTTCAATCCAGGACCAGTTCTCCGAAAAATAGGAATAGACCTGGGTAATCCAGTCTAGTAATTTCATGACGCCTTGCACCACATTGTCCAGACCCAAACTCAGAGCATCGAAGAACGGCTGGAACTTACCTGCCTGAAATGCGGCGTTGAGCTGAGTAATCAGCGGTGTTAAGGATTGCATTGCTGCTCCGCCTGCATCCGCGAACATGGAACGAGCATTGTTGCCCAGCGTCTCCATCTGCTTCGCAGGGCTGGCCATCATTTTGTCAAAGGCTGCTTGACCCATTTTCTGCTTTTCGAGCAGCTTGTCGAAAGCCTTGATAAAGCCATCCATATCGCCGGCCTTACCCAACTCGTCAATCTTAAAACCACGAATATCTGATTTCGACATGTTAAACCGTTCGGCCAAGGATACGATATCGCCGCTCATGGCTTCTTTTAACGCGAAGGCCGCACCCTCAATTCCGTTTCCGGCCGAGTCAAATGCATTCATCCGGAGTGCAAAATTATTCAGCTTTTCCAGTTGATCGGTATTCTGGGTTGTAGAGAAGAATGAAAGTGTGCTTTGCAGTGACTTATTGACATCCTGCCCCGCTTTCAAGGCATCCGCCTTAAACTTCTCAAACATAGCCGTACCGATCTCAGCGTCTCCGGTTCGTGCAACAAACATATCCACCATCTTTTGCTGCTCCATAGCCCCGCCAATCGTCGCCTCTCCGAGAGCTTTAATCCCCATGGCACCGCCATACCCTGCAATCATTCCTCCCAGGCCAAGACCTCCTCCGCCTCCACCTCGACCTCCGGAGGCACCGCGACCGCCGCCTCCGCTTCCGCCGCCCCGACTACCCAACATGCGGTTTACCAATTGCCGCAGCCGGTCCACTGTTGTAATCAGGGTCCGCAACAAGGAATCCAGTGTAGCCGGCAACGTCAAGTTAAGTCTTGCCGTAATGGTCCCGATACGCGCTTCAATCTGCGAACGTAACAGCGTGGCCTGATGCAGTGCATGCGCCGTGTCCAGAGTGACACTAACGCGAATCCCTGCAGTATGGCTGCCCATGCTGTGGATCAGGGATTGCAATTGTCCCCTTACGGCAGCAGCCTCTGGCAGTTCCACTTTCACTTCAGCCGTGATCGTTCCGATCCGGGTCTTGAGTTGAACTCCAAGCAAAGACGCTGCACGTAGAGCCTCTCCGGCGTTCATAGTGACTTCAATTTGAATAGGTGGGACAGCTGCCCGAAGCGCTACCAGTTGAGTGGACATATCGGGAATTTCGATCCTCAATGCGGCTTCTATAGTACCCAGCCCCCGCTTGATCTCTTCTCTGGCGGTGGAAGCCGATCGAACAGCCTCAGCTGTATCTAAAACAACAGAAAGTTGAACAGCTGGTAAAGAGGATTGTACGGTCGCCATCTGCGCCGCAAAGTCAGAGGACGCCAATCGGACCTCCAGCACAGAAGAGCCAAACTCCGAACCGATTTGTTGCCGGACGGTTCGGAGTTGCTGAAGCACTTGCTCTGAATTGACAGATAATTGAATGGAATTACCTGCGCCGAGCGCCGCAATCAGCTCCTTGATCCGCTCCAACTCTGTCACGGCATTGCCTACGCCGATCTGTAGCATTACAGCCATTTGCATTTGAGTGCGGAGCCGCTCCATGATTGCAATCGTCGCGTTCATTGCCTTGTCCACAACGGCGAGTCGCTGGGTAAAATCCTCATACAGTTTAATGCTGGCTTCAAGGGTTGACATCGGTTCCTCCTTTCTAGGCATGAAAAAAGCACCCCGGTATGGGATGCCTCTTTGCTCGTATTATTTTACGCTGTTGAATATTTCTTTTGCCTTCTCGCTATTTGTTTCAAGTAGGAACCTCTCCCTGATGATATCGCCTTCTGCAGGCAGGGAATACTTTTTTTTAGCTTTTTTTAGTTTATCTATGGATTCGTATTCATATATTTTAACAGGGTTTCCTTCAAGGTAAAATATAACACCGTCATTCGCTTCAATCATCTCAACTATTGGCTTATTCTCTTCATCCACGATTTTTTTATCATCCGAAGATGTCCCGCTACTAATATCCTCACCAGAGTTATTAAAGGCTTCAATAAATTTATCCATTGTGAGATTATCTTCTTCTTTGGACGATGAACAACCGGCAAAGACTAGCACCAGACAAACAATAAATAGACCACTCCAAAACTTTTTCATGTCAACCCCCATAGGTAATATTTACAAATAAATATACCAAAGGGGGGCTGACGGGTCTATTATTATTTGCCAGCTTTAGCCTGCCCCTTCTTCTCCTTGTCGATCCGGACTGATATCATGGCATAAACCCCTGCGCGTTCACGGGGAGTCATTTCCATCAATTCATGAGGCAGTATGTGCAGCTCATGGAGGGCGTAGTAAGCATAATTCGCTTCCCCGTCACCCTCCTTGATTAGTTTTTTACTTCTTCCACCAGTTCGTTAATATCCTGATCATAGCCGTTAAGCGCCTGAACTTTTTCCAGCAGCACCGTAAACTCACCAGGTAGGAGCATCTTTCGGAGGAGAGATTCCGCCCCACGAACACCGTAGGATTTCTGTAACTCGGCATCTTTTAGGTTCGGATAGACAACAGAAGCCCCTACCATTTTAGCCAGATAGTCATTAGAATCGAACTCAGGGTTGTAGACGCCATTACGACCTTTCACCTTTTTAGTAGCAGCCTTCCGCAGTTCCTGATTCTCTTCTTCTGTAATGCTCGACAATTTCCAAGGGATTGGGTTTCCTTCCTTGTCCTTAAAACGCTTGGAAACTACGAATTCCTCTGTAGCAGCTACCGCTGCTGCCTGTGCAAAAAATGCTGAAAATTCACTCATTGTATGTTATCCTCCTGAAATTTAGTTTAGTTAGCTGGTGCGTTAAACATTTGACCAATGTCGATGTCTTCATACGTGAAATCCACATCTTCTTCCAGGGCTTCCGATTCTGTATCTAGGGAAGCCATGACCACGCTGTCTAGGTTGACGCCCAGTAGAGTTACTGTTTGTGAACCGATTGATGACCCCGGATCTTCATTAACTACCGTAATATCGAAGTTGGTATCCCTACCGGTTTTGATATAATCGATCATCAGCTTTCGAAAAAGGCTTGTCACATAGTAAATTGTCATATTACCAGTGCCAGACCATCCCGTAGTTTTATGCTGTGTGCCGCGACGACCGAGAGTTTTCACTTCAGCCTTATTTTTTTCAGCTTTTGCTTCTATTGTTTTGATATAGAACATCTCTTCAACTTGACCGTTAATCGTAGCATATGCCCGGCCCTCTTGACCGCTGATTGTATCTCCGGCTTTCAAAAATTCCATCTTATTTCACCTGCACTTTCATATAGACTTTTTCGATGGAGTCCACCGGCTGAATGTTGGCCTCGACATATATTGCGTCCGAATCGACGCCAGGCAGCACCGTGATATCTGTCTGAGCATCAAAGTTCTGGATTGCACCGATACTCTGCAAATTATCCGCATATACTACGAGCTCTTTTCGGAATAGCGCTCGACCGTCTACGTTATTGCTGACCTTGCCAATGTAAGAGGTCTCAAAAATCCGCTTCGTATCGTTAGCAAATCCATCTAGGACCCGGATAACCCGGTTCTTGTGGAAGAATTTATTTTTCTTAGGCGTATAGCTCAAAAATGTATTAATATCCTGTTCTACCACAGCCCGGTTATTTGACGGCGTGAAGAGAAATTCACCGGCAGTTAGGGCCGCTTCGATCTGGGCGTTGGTATAACGCGGAGCCACATCCACCGCATCGTCATAAGCCGCATAGGTCAGAGACTCATTCATTTCTGCTCCAGCCGTCGCTCCCGCAACCCACGCCGTTGCCTGGACTGCTGTTAGTGTTGTACCATCTGATAGCACTACACCATTCTTAACGCTGATTACACCTTCATTGTCCGCCGTAGGGTAGTTTTCCAGAACGGCTTGTACCTTCTTACCCTCATTATCTCGCAGCCGGCGGATGAAGGCTGCGTATACCGCCTTGAGGGCATTGTCCGTAGAAGGTAAAGCCACTGTCTGGAAGTCATACAGCTCCAGCGCGCCCAGGAAAGCGGTGTGGTCGGCATTTGTTACCGAGCCGTCTGCACCACCAATCAATGGTGCACCAGCTGAAGCCGTAAGCGCTCCTGTACCGCTCCATAAAATCCAGTCGTTCGCTGTAAGCCCGGCAATGTCAGAGACAACTTGCGTATCCACTACCGCATTATCCAGTAGGGTCTTTACATCAAATTTGCTGTTGTCGTCAATGTTAGTCTGGACAACCACCTTTAGGGAATTACCCCGCAGGCCGCCGTATTTCGCTGTAGCAACCAGATCACCGGCAGTGACCGCTGCCTTTGTGCCCTCATTAAGTTTGTACAGCAGCACCTTCTGTGCCCGTTTCAGCGCTTCCCGTACCAACAGTAGCTCCGGGGCTGTCAAATCATATCCAAGCCGAGTCAGAGTATCCTCGCCAGCTACAATTGGCGTGATGACCTTGGCCGCGCCCCATGGTAGTGAAAGCGCCAAACTGGTAATGCCCCTGCTTCCCGCAGCACCCAGCGTTCCACCGGATGATTCCACGTTAATGTAAACGCCTGGTCTAACTTTGTTCTGTAGAGTCCATGTGCCTCCAGCCATTTACTTCGCCTCCTTCTTTTTAAAGTCATCAATCACTTGTTGAGCCTCTGCTGCCGTGTACAGCTTATCCGTCTCCAGCAGCGCCGCCAGCATGTCCTTGTCCTGGTAGGAGTATTTAGCTGAGGACAAGAATTGCTCTTTGGTAAACGAGGCTGTAGAGCCCTCTACCGCGGGTTGGCTCTCTGTGCTTGTTGCTGGCTTAATTGGTTTTTCACTCACTTGATACCGCCTCCTTGTGTCATACTCTGCATTTTGATATCCGGATCCTTTGTCCGGATTACATGATAGTTGTACTGAACGAAGAAATGCAGAACTCCGTCCACGATTTCGTGACGCATACCAGTTCCCCGATAACCGCCCTCGCTTCCCCTCACATACTCAATTTCTGAGTAAAGCCGCTCAGCCATGAGCTCACATTCCTCCCGGGGAGCAGCAGCGTCTTTGTGCGGGAAGTAATGAACATCGAAAGGATTGAACCTCCGGTACCGCCGGTTAATCTCCCGGTTCTGGCTGGACTCTATGAGCAGCACAAAAAAGCACGGCTGCTGCATGCCCTGCTCCACGGCTTCGTCATATACCGGTAGCTCCGGAGTAAATAACGAAAGCTTCTTTATGAGTGCGTTCTTGATATCCTGCATGCTCACCGCCCCATGTGCTTCTCCATGTATTTTTTCAGCTTGCGCTCCATAATGCCCGGCAGCTCCCGCTCCAGCTCCTGCTCGGATAAGGTCAGCATAAACTTGCCATTGACCCAACCTGTACGGAGCCGGGTGACATGGCCGAATTCCACATATAGCGCGTACTCTACGTTATTCGTGATTTCAACATGAACACCGCCACCTGGCAGCTTCACCACATGGCCGATCTGCCATCCCTCACGGAGTTTATTGGTGATAACAGGAGTCCGCGCTATGGTCTTTGCCAACAGTCGCCCGGCCAACTCCCGGATGCAGTCCTCCATGAATGCCGGAAACTCTTTCTGCATCCGCTGTAGGTTCTTCTGCAGCTTCTTAAAATCAGAGAAATCAAATTTCCCCAGCCCGCTCATGCGTTAAGAATCTCTTTCAGCTTGATCTCTTGATGTGTAGCATACCGAAACGCCTTGCCGGCTTGTTCTCCCTCGAATGCCATGCCGTTCTGCAGGACCTTGATCCGGCTGCCGGGCTTGATGAACACATCCGGAGAGATAAACAGCTTGGCGTCATAATTTACTTGGTTCACCGTCACTGTCTGCGTGGCTGCCGGTAGAGAAGTCTGAGATAGAGCGCATGGCTCGTCAACCAGCACGGGAACCGGCTGCTGCCGTGTCTTACCTGTTACCGGGTCTTTGACATCCTTCATTTCAGAGACGGTACACAGACCCTCGTAGGTGCTCTCGATAGCTGCTCGCTCAGCTGGTATATTACCGAAGCTTGGCATAATTACCACCTCATCCTGCGGAACGCGACTAGCTGCGCCTCATAATTCCGGACAAACGCCACGCCGGATCCCACGGTTACAACCGCTTTAGCTGATCCGAACGTCGTCGTTACGTCCCCGCGCTTAATGCTGGTGACTGCCGGGGCCGTCTGCTCGAACTCTGTTGGATATTTGGCCCGGTAGTAATCCTCTGCAATTTGCAGCACCACCGTATCCAACTCACGAGGAATAGCAGTGATGTTGCAGAACGTCTTTATTCCCTGGACGATTGATTCCAGGGCAAACGTCAGCTGGAAATCCTTTTTTGTCTCCTCAACTGGAATGCCCAGCAACTGCTTCAGCTTCACAAAATATTTAAGATGCTCCTCCATCGGATCCACCTGCCTTCAGGATCACAGCAAGTACCTCCTCCCTCTTGGTCGCTTCACCCAGGTCGATGCCGTGCTTTTTCGCATAATCTTTGAGCTCAGGCAATTTCATCTCTGGAACAGGCACCGGCACAATTTCGTCAGCTTCCAAAACCGTTACATGCTTCTCAAGGCGGGCAAGCTCCTTCTCAGTTACACTGAAGGACTCGCCTTTCTGGAACAGCTGACCATTATGCCGGATCGGAATATCAATGACTTCAACTTTCACGCAGCTTCCTCCTTAAGGGCGGCGAACCGCCCATTGATTAAAGTACTGTAGCTTGGAACACTTCATCGGCAGCTGGGAACGATGGCAAAGCCGTAGCGACCGCTTTGGTCCAAGTGCTCACCGGATCCTTGCCATCTTCGTAGACCATGGCCAGCACATTGCCGACCTTCGAAATGTCGATCTGTGGATCACGGGCCAGGCGGATCTCTTCGGCCGTCGGACCGTAGATCGTTTCCCCCAGAGGACCGTCAGGCAGCATAACGAACTTGTTTTGCGGGAAGTAGCGCAGTTGCTCATATGTGCCGTCTGCCTTCTGCTTCCGGTAGACCTCCTCATAAATCGCAATTGTTGGCAGCTCCAGCTGAGTCAAGAAGGCGTTCAGGTCAAGTCGTGTTGCCACTCTCGCCGCATTGCTACCAAATAAAGCACCAATGACTTTCGGATGGCGAAGCAGGGCCGACAAAGCAGCGGCAGAGGTCAGCACACGGCGCGGCTTAGTAGCCAGTGTAGTATACCAATCCTGCATCTGTGTGATCGGGTCGCTGGCAGGGTCACTCCACAGGTCCGTACCAGACAGGATTTGCTTGTGATTGGCCGGCACCTTATAATCCAGCGTGACATTCAATCCATTTTCATTCAGAGTCACCGTACCATTGGCCGCTGCCTCCATACGCATAACCTCAACACGAGCCCTTACGCCTGCGGTCAGGACGTCCACATCGTTGTATACCTGACGCATCAGATACTGTTGCTCTGCAGGTGTACGGGGATTCTCCAGCGCAATGATATCCTTTTCCTTCATCTGGATTTTACGCTTAATCAAAGCAAGCTCCAGGGCTTGTTTGGAAGATTCGCGGCTTCCAATCTCAGCCTCGGAATCAAATGAATGAACGGACGCAACAACAGGGATGCGTCTTGCGCCTTTAATCTGGTCAAATTCCAGCGACTCCCGTTTGACCTCCGGAAACAGGGTTTCGCCCAGCAAAGCCGGGTATTGGCGGTTTCCGAGATAGTTCAAAATCTCGGGTTGGCTGAACAACTCTAACACGTTTGGCATATTATTAATCTCCTTCCGCGATTACACGCTTAGTTTAAATTTGATATTCGACTTTGCTGCAAGCGAAGTCTTAGCAGCAGCTGCAAGTGCCACCGGCAAGCGAGCCTCCAGAATCCAGGCATCCACCAGTATAGCCCCTGGCTGCGGCCCCTCTGTGACGTCTGTATCGATAAATACAATTCCGATAGCTGTGTCATCGTTGGCTGGGTAAGGTGTACCGGCTTTAACGATCTTGCGCCCTTGCGCGTTAGCGGTTACCCCCGCATCACTGATCTGGTAGGTGTAGCTGACATATTTCGCACTGGCCAAAAAGTTGATATCTTCAGCCTTTCCGTAATCCTTGATATATGGCATATTCGTTAATCTCCTCTCTGATTTAACCCCATGGGTTATTTGCAGCCTCCGGCGCTTTTCCAGCCTCGTTGGCAGCCTTGGCGAAGTCCGCCGCCACACTGGACTCACCGCCACCTTTGGACGGATCCTTGCTGTCCGGTGACTTGAAGCCTTTGAAAGTCGGCCCCTTTGCTTCCTGTTTTTCCGCAAACAAAAAGCCCTTGCTCTCTCGCAGGGCCTTCACCTGGTCGTCCAGTCCGCCCTTCACAGCGCCGCTGTCATCCAGTTCGATCTTCGATTTGTCCAAGAGTCCGGCGACGATATCCGGATCATGTGCCTCCCCAGCCAGCGCCAGCTTGAGCGCCGTGGTCAGCTGCAGATCCTTCACCTTAGTTTCATACTCCGTTTTGGTTGTCTTGTTCTCGTCCTGTAGCTTCGTGATCTGGTCCTTCAGCGCTTGGTTATCACCGGCAGACTTCTTCACCTCTTCGAGCTGGCCGGAGACCTTGTCGCGGTCCTGTTCGGCCTGCTTCTTTGCCTCGTTCACCTCATCGAATCGAGCCTTGGGAACAAAGCCCTTCAGTTCATCCGCTGAAGCGGCCGCCGCCTTTGTCGCCTGATCCTCCGTCAATCCAATGGCAATAAACTGCTCTTTATTCATTTAGGATTCCTCCGTTTCATCTTCGCTTTTTACCCGGTCGCGTCCGGTGATGTCTTGTTCTTTAACGTCTGCAATACCAAAAAGACGGCAATATAAAAGGCACCCTCGCTATTAGCGTGAGTGCCTACTTTAACAATTCATTAAGTTCTTGTCGCAATGCTTCAACTTCCCTAGCTGTTCTCTCAAAATCCTCAGAAGTGCCGCGATCATGGTTAACTTGATTCTCGGCAACTTCGTAGCTTTCAATTAACTGCTCACAAAAGACCCTAATTTTCTCTTTATCCACGGACTCACCTCACAATCCATATTTCTGTTTGATGAGAATCCATTTGAGTCCTTCTTCACGGCTTAGTCGCCGCTGTTCAACCGAATTAGCATCCAGGACGCCTATCGGATACTTCGGTAGTTGGTCCCGCTTTTGAAGATACTCAAATCTAACAGCGCTGATCTCGTCCACCAAAGAATCAAAGCGGTCACCTAACTTTTCACGCTGCGGGTCAAAAAGTTCAGCGATAGCCGCTCTATTCTCTTCTTCCGTTCGCAAGATCATCACTCCCTTCTGTATTGTAGACCCTCAATCAGCAATACCAGCTGCTCCATGGTCAAATGCTTGTCATCGTAACCGTTCATCGCGTCTTCAATCGTAAGCCTGCTGAGATAGATATCCTCTGCTTTATCCAGCAGTAGATTTATTTCATCCTGGCTTAGTTCGATATCCTGGGATTTACTCAAAATAAATAGGTTCGCCTGATCAACCGCACGTAGTTGTTTCAGTTCTTTAGAAAAGAACATGTGAACATCTTCTCGACTGAACGACCCTCCAGGATCGTCGCCATTTGAAGGGTGATTGTGAGTAATGACGCTGCCCTTGAGCTGCTCTGGTTTGATCTTGTTGATGTCAACCGCGGCGACGTCACCTTTGATATGGATGACCTCGCCTTGTTTGGTCAGCGTGACAGCATGCTCCACCGGCGCGGTGCGAATCGCCTTCTCGGCATCTTCCACATATTTCTGAACAAGCTCTGGCTTGGACAAATCGATATTGCCGAGCTTCCGGGGTATATCCGGTTCAAGCTTCGGCAGATCCATCTTGCTGAGATTAATCAGCGGCGGCGCGGTCTTTCCGGTTTCATCATACCATTTCTCCGGCTCCGGGGTATATACAGATTTCTCAGGAATTGGAACATCCTTTGTCGGCGCTCCCGGCATGTCGATAGTAGGCAACGGTGTTTCCGGCGCCTTCTTGGCCGGAGTCTCTACGGTAACCGGTTCAGCTGCTTCAGGAGCATACTTCTTCTCCCACTCCGGATAGGTTATGTCCTCCGGCACCTTGTATGTCTTGCCGTCATCGTCCCGGGCCACCCGCTCCTTGATATTGTCATCATAGTGCGGGATAGTTGTAGACCGGCAGTATACATGCATCGGTGGAAAGTTAACGCCCGGTTGAGCATCTGAGACATCAAAAACTTTGCCGTCAAGGTCCCGGCAGGTGATGGATGTCCGTTTATCCAGTGTGGCAGTATAGCGGTATTGTTCAACTCCCAGTTCCTTGAACCCGGCAAGACTGGCCTGACCGGCGAAGTAGGCCGACTCAGTTAGTATCAGTCTTTCAGCATTCCTAGCAGATACCCCTAACCGATCCTGTAGCTGCTGAATCATTTGTTTCGATGTATCGCCGCGGATAAGCCCCTGAGTAAATATGTTCCTCAGCTCACCATTAAGCCTCACCCGGTCTGTCCATATACGGCTGCTGAAATTACTACCATCCGGAGCCCAAGGCGCAGCTAGAATGGCTTCAAGCTGCCGCTTATCGATCTTAGCGAATGAAGCCCCGATACCGATGCCCTTTTCCAGCTCAAATATGCTACGGTAATAGCCATCTTTATAGACACCACCCAGCAGCTCCGTGGTGCCTGCTAGGCGCTTCGCTGACAGTTCCTCGATGTGCTGCTTCATCTGAAGCTGGATTGACTCCAGCCGCGTCACCCGCACTCTGATGCTGGCATTTTCCAGTTCCTTCATCCATCGCTGATCAATGGCATTCTCTTTCCCTCGGGCAATGTAATCCTCTACGGTCCACTTGAATTCCTTGAGCTCGCCTGCTCTGAGTACCTGCTTGGCAGAGGACAGGCTGACAATACCGTTATTTTCGGCAAACCGCTGATAGAAATTGTTTACATCGGTCTGGATAGATATCATAGCCTTGCGGTATTCCTTTTGCATTGCCTTGGTAAAGGGTACGCCCTTGTTCAGCAGGGATTCATTGAGCTGCTCCATCCGTCCGGACCAATAAGCTGCTGACTTCACTTGGGTTCAACTTCTTCTGGCGGATTTGACTGATTAGGAGGCAGGCCGTAATCCTCCATCTTCTCCAGAGCCGCCTGCTCTTCGGCCTCGATCCGCTTCAGTTCTTCCTTGGTGTCCGTCACCCATGGGTGATTGGCCACAATCGTCTCTCTGGAGATTACCCCGGTACTGTTACTGGCGTCGGTGATGGCCTCAGACTCATTGATCAGCACGTCCCGGTTAAAGATGAAGGTCACCGGTTCTTCGGTGTAATCCTTTCCCGTGGCGGCTGCCAAGTGCGTGTCGATGAACCAGAGCAGCTGCTTCAGCCCTGCCTGGAACTCACTTTCGATATCGTTGCAATCCAGATCCAAATCCTGATACAGGGAGCGGAGGGCCACACCAGAAGGAGCGCTGGCAAACTTGTCGGACTGAGTATCAACCCCTCGCCCAAACTCGAAAATGTCTTTTCGGGTCATTTCCATATGATTGCTGTAAGCTTCGGTGTCCAGGTCCAAGCTGATGGTTTCGACCCCACCAGTGTGGTCCACAAAGGCTACTCGGAATTGGGCAATGTTCTTTCTAAAATCCCCAGCCTCCTGCCCGCTGTAGTTCTTAACAACATAAATGCTATTCGGTAGATCCTCCAGGTTGTTGCTGTTGGCCGATTTCTGCTTGTCGTAATCATCGACCTGCTTCTTGATCAGCTCAATTAGTGGCTGCTCCTCAGAATTGTACTTGAAGCAAACAAACGGTACACGCTCCCAATTAAGAGGCCGTTCAGCTGTTCCCTCAACCACAGCAAGATGATTCTGCTGCTCCAATAGCTTCAGCTTGCCAGCCTCTTCCTCGTATATCCGGACGCCGTCAAGATCCCACCATTCGATCCGTTTGACGGTCTGCTTCCGTTTGGCCACATACCCCTCAATTTCATAGACGCGAATAAAAGCGGCCAGTTCAGTATGTGCGGCGTCCTTCCAGATCGGTAGACATTCCTCCGGATTCATCCGCATAAAGGCCAGCTCGCCGTCTACGGTGTAATACGGATGCAGCCAGGCTTTCCCGCAGTTTACTGCATCCTTGCCCAAATTCTTAAACAGAAGCTTAAAATCATCATCAAAGAACAATTCCAACTCATCCTGATAGGCCGGCAGCGCCGTCTTCGGCAGAAATGGCTTGGACAGCAAGTATCCGGCCTTCTGATCCACCAGTTTGCGCACAAAGCCATGAGGAATCCGGTTATCGGCCAGATTTTCAGCAGCCACCAATCGGCCATCACCATCAATCGTCTTCCGGCGCTGGTCTAGAATGTCATTCTTAATCCGGTAGTACCGTTTGCCGTTTAGCATCTGCTTACGTTCATCGGACCGCTCCCAGTCACTGACTTCGGCCTGAATGATTTCCTCCAGTGTCATCGGGGCATTAGCATCTAAATTCTCTAGTATCTCCTGTAGGGTCTCCATTGGTCACCCCTCCCTCCTGTTACCTTCTGAATGATACGCCGGAGCGGCTCATATCGTCCTCAAGCGCATAGCGGCATTGGTCAATACTGTGATTGTCCTTCTCCTCCAGCTTGGCGCGTGGGTTGCCGTCAGCATCGGTCTGGTAATCAATATCCTCGAACTCTTTGGCTGTGTGCGGCGTCCGCTTCGGATCGATCACGATTTCCTCCAGATCATCCAGCCACTTCTCGCCATACTCCACGCTGCCGGGACCCTTCTTGGCCCCGCGAATACGGATGCCGTAGGTCTTCATTTCGTCAATCGACTTCGGCTCAGCGTTATCGGCTGTCGTCATAACGTCATGATACTGACGGGCCTTGATCCACTCGGCCAGCTCCCGGTTGCTAATCTTAACCCCGTACCGCTCATCCAGAGCGTAGAGCCGGCGGCGCGTCTTATCGTAATGCCAGCGTCCAAAGGATACCGGGTCCACACCATAGCCCCAGTCCGTACCCTGCCGGATGTTGTCGAAGCTCTTGATCTCATCGTCCGTAATTTCGCGGAAGACTAAGTTATCAAACGGCACAACCCCGCTGCCGATGGCCTCGCCAAGGTATTCCCACTTGTAGCGGAGCGACAGGCCGTCTTTGTCGATCTTCCCCTTGGTCTTGGCCTCCTCAGCCTCCTCCAGGAAAGCCTTAGACAAATGCGGATTATCCAGATAAGTAGAATGATGCACGTAGGTGTTCGCCTGGATAAACTGGGTCTCGTATTTCTTGTTGGCCCAGTTCTGCTTTCTCTTCGGCGGGTTGTAACTGTAATAAAAGGCGTAAAAAAGACCATTCGGCAGCTCCGCACGTAGCACAGAGTTTTCAATGGTCGTGACTTCCTCTTCAGTTTTAAACTCAGCCAGCTCCTCGATCCACATAATCGCAATCGGGTACTTGCTGATCTTGATGGACTTCAGCTTGAGCGGGTCGTCAGCTCCTCTAAAAATGATCTTATTCCCACGGGGCAAGTAGATCAGCTGAAGCGGAGACTTGAGCACCCGCCAATAAGCCGACACGCCCAGGATCTCGATGGCCTCCTTGAGCTGCTCAAATACCGACTCCTCCAGTGTGCGGGCGACCTTGCGTAACACTAGGGCTGTCACCGGGTACTTCATCATATCTTTGATAACCTTCAGCCCGATATGCGTTGACTTGGCAGATCCGCGACCACCCTTTAAGACATGCCTAAGATAGCGGTGCGAATTGGACGCCTGCCAGAAGGACCTGAACTGTGGCGTGACAATCTCCGATAACTTAATCTGCTGCATCTGAGCCATCCCCAATATCATCCACAATCTGTACTGTTTCCTTTATGCCATTCTGCTTATCAAGCACTTGCTGTTGCAGGAGAGCGACCTTATCCTTCAACTCAGTCATCCGTAACCGTTGTTCTTCACTAACCTCTTCCGGAGGAGTTAAACGTAGAGTGTCTTCGTATTCCTTAATGGAGCGGGCCAAGGATGTCCATGCTGCCGCCCAGGATTTCAGAGCAGTAGCGGAGCGGTCCCAAGCAAACTGGAATTCGAATTCCTCCTCAACCAGAACAGGGATCAGTTCCTTCTTCTCGCCACGACCCTTGCTGTGAACCTCAAACTTCTGCTTTTTCAGTTCTTTGATCATTTCATCCTTGCCGGTGACATGCTGGACCTTTAGAGAGCGAATGATATTGGTAAACTGAATGCGAATACCTACCCATAGCATATCCAACGTAGAAAGCTCGGCTGTCGAATCGTAAATTTCTCGCGTCTCTTCATCATCCGGCAGGAACTTACGGAATAAACCATGCGTGACGGCCTTATCATTCCCCACAGGACCACCGGGACCGCCTTTATTACCTACTGCATTGCGGTTTCCCTTGGGAGCGCCTGGACGCGGCTCCGGCTGCTCGTCCCATCGGTCTATACTCTTCCACTTGCGAACCATTGCAGCGCTAATTCCAAGCTTAGCCGCTATCTCAGCGGGCTTCATTGCCTTGTCACTTTCAAACCACAAGGCCAGCGCCTTTTTGCGGTCCGGGCTTCTTTCTCTTGCCATTAAATCATCACCCTCACCCCCGATAGTATTTATACACTGGTTATGCACGGACATATGTATAAAATCCGGCATTTTGTGCAGATGTACTTTTCTGTAACCACGCGGAAAACCTTGATACGACGGCCTTTTCGCTTATCTACCGGAACATTCACTTATACATCATTTATACATTACCCCGAAGAACCGCGTCACTACGGGCTTTTTGGGAAATTGCCACTTTTGATTATTTCCCGGAATTATTGCCTCGAAGCAGCATTTATGCAGCGTTTATGCAGTGTATTCAGCCACTTTGCATAAATAATTGAGTTGGTTTTCTTAGAATGATTCTAAATTAGGCATTCATCTAATCTCTTTCTCTTTCCTGATCACCAAAAATCACCGATTCCAAGGCCCGTTTTCTCCTAATAAATGTAACTAGAGAGAAACATAACTCTAATTCTGTTGCACTCATAAGAAATAAGAAATATTGTTAAATCAACCTTTTTCCAAACTCTGTTTTTGAGTGCAACATTAGCCATATTGTGTATAACTCAAGCGCCTAATTGCTTCGTCCATGCTGTCCTGAGTGATGCCAATATACCTCAATGTAGTGGTAATATCCTCATGACCGAACATGTCCATTAGTAACGCTAGGTTCATAGGATTGTCCTTATAAAGGTGATAACCCCAGGTCTTGCGGAGTGAATGGACACCGATATCTGTAAGCCCGAAGCGGGCAGCCACACCACTGATCATCTTATAGGCAGTTATCCTATGGATTGGCTGTTTCACGGCACCTGTGGTCTTCTTACGCTGTCTGCTGGGGAACAAATAATCCTTGTCCTCCATTTCTTCGATGTAGAGCATTAAGTCCCGGTAAATGTCAGGATGAATAATGAACTTTTTGCGCTTCCGTTTCTTCTTTTTACGGTTCTTGGTTTTCTCAGCAACGAAGTTGATGTGTGCCTGGTCTCTGACAGCCCCCACTTTGAGCTGTAGCAAGTCTGACACCCGCAGGCCGGAATGAATCCCCATGCAGAAGAAGATGTAATTCCGGAAGCTGGTCACCTTCAGATAATTCTTAATCTGAATTATGACGGTCATGTCCCGGATCGGTTGAACCTCATTCATACCACCACCTCATAATGTGAGTATTTCGCTCTTTGTTACCTATCGTGACCAATAAGCCGGCGCGGTTTGCAGTCCATACGTTCGCGTTGCCCCTTGATCCGGTCACTGACCTCACTGAATTCCTTATCGAAGTCATTTGTTTCTTTGGCTAGGTCAACGGCACTGATGTAACGGCCACGATACTCTTCTCTGACTTCTGGCGGGATTCGTTCGTCTTCAAGGGATTGAGCAAAGACATCAACCGCCGCCTTGAACACCGGAAGATTGAGCATGTTAAGTTCCATTCTCTTCACCCTTTCTATTCAGTTCTTCAACATAATCACAATGAGTACAGAAGCGATTGGGCTTTACACCCTTAAGATTCCATTCGCACCTCGGGCAGAATTGATCATCCCACTCTTTCATTATCTCCACGGCTATATGTTCCGGGGTGTCCATATCTGTCACCCTTTCATTTGATAATCAGCAATGTCATAACAGCAAGTGCCAAACAGTAATATGCCTCGTTCCACTCTCTCCTGTTAGCCGCCTTCGTCGATTTCCAGACCAAGTAGCCTATAAGCACACTACCAACCACACTGCACATCAACGATACCCAGTCCATGCCTTCACCCTTTCCCGATTATCAGCAAACAAAAAGAGCCGCTTTTCAGCGACCCTCTGCTAAGGAAAATTTTCCTTAATCGTATTTGACTTCCGTAACTGCTGCCTTCCATACCCTCCACAGAAAAGCAACCAAATCCTCGCCATCTACAGATTCAAAAAAAACATGATTTTCAAGTATAGCAATCCATCTATCACGATGCGCTCTCAATTCGAACGCACCATAATAAGCTAGGACATCAATCATACCTACTACAGAAGGCAGCAACCGGTACTCATCTGTTGAATTGTCAAATTCCTTTCCCCCATCATATGTGTATATTGAAGGATTATCTGCAAATTCCGCCTCAACAACCCACACTTTATCAGGACGGTCAATGAAGAAAAAATGATCTCCTACAGAAGACTCATAAAATTCCATCATTTTATAGATTGTTGCTGGATCTGCTGCCTGCACTTCTGCGATTGAAACTCTCTCACGCTGAAATTTCATATTAAACCCCTCCTAAGTGTCATAGGACTCAATTCGACAATTTAGGAGCGTTCCCTGCTTGACGTATGGTCATTGCAACTATCTCACTAGAATCATGTTAATTCTGCAACCAATATCCCATATACAGGAATATCACTTTACACTTTCTAGGTCAAATCCGTGTTTTGCTTTACACTGAAAATGTAAAGTGCGCGGCGTCACGTATCTCCTGCCCGCTCTGTCTCTTCTCAAGTGCGCGGCGTCTTCTCTTGATAAGTGCCTTATGGCTTTTCTTACAGCGTTCCTGCCCGGCTTCTGCCA
This sequence comes from Paenibacillus sp. IHBB 3054, assembly GCF_051594305.1. Classification (NCBI taxonomy): domain Bacteria; kingdom Bacillati; phylum Bacillota; class Bacilli; order Caryophanales; family Paenibacillaceae; genus Paenibacillus; species Paenibacillus sp. IHBB 3054. The sequence continues at coordinate 251,315 of NZ_JBOFBG010000001.1, forward strand.
GCGTCCAGCAATTAACCGCTTGAATGGATGCGATTTTGGAAACTCTGTTCTGCAAGGCATTCATCCTTTCGCCAATTCCCAAACGCTTAGGAATATGAAAAAGCAACCGATGGCGCATATCTACAAGCTCATGTTTCAGAGCTTCCCTTTGCGCATGCCTTCATGAAGGCCATCAGTTGCTACTAAATAGCGCTCATATAAACCGTGAGACGCATACGGTGATTTACGCTCTTTACTGAGCCGGCATAGAGCCGAAAAGCATAACCACTAACGGCTGCTCTCTTACATAATATACCATAGCGAATAGAAGAAGAAAGCGGTATGCCGCCTAACGCCTCCGGGACGTTGCCAGCATACCCCTTCTTTTGCTCAATTATCCGTGAGCACATCGGATATAAGCTCCTGTAGCCGGGAGCGATACGGCTTATTACTGGCGGACTCACTTGGCTGAAATGTCAGCCCAGCTAAACCATGGAGGGGCGACCGCCTGTATGTGAAGAGCTCAGGAGGCCCGTCAGCTGCAGCAATCCGATTGCCGCCCTTCTGCCGGTAGCCCCCTTTTGTGCGCCAGTCACCTTATTGTCCCGCCCTGTTACACTTCAATGAGAGATGCATGCGGGATCTGTTCACTAGTTCCACATCCTATAAATAATCAATCATTTATAGTCTACACCTATAAGTGGCAATCGTAGGGCAAAATTACCTAATAGGAGTGTTTGCCATTTGACTACTTATGCTACGAATGTCTCGCAGTTCATTATGCGTATACCTCTTTCCCTCTTTTTCATGAACGTATTTTTCAAACTTCTTTCTGTCAGGATTACTCAAACCAAAGACAATCCCTTTAGCCTCCGCAATTAACTCGCTTAATTTAACTTGAACATAATCTTTCTTCCTTCTATCATACAAATACACTTGGTTAAGTTCTGCATCCTCATCCGTCATGCTAATTCCCACACTCCATGTTTTTAGCTTTTTCTTAAGTTCATCTCTAAATATATATGGAGAATTGCTTCCGTATATTGAACTAAGTTTAACAATATTGTTATCAGAAAATGCTGCTTTTGTTGACTCTCCCAATACTCGTTCACCGAAGTTTGACATGAATTTATCAAACCTAATTATCATGATCACTCTTGAATGGTCACTCTGAATAACAAAACCTTCGTTGTCAAAATCAACCTCTATTATTTTAAATATAGTTGACTCGAATAACTGGTTAAATGAATCTATATTTCTTTCGATAAACCCTTTCTCCCAAATGAATGAAATAGTTTCTTTTGTTACAAATCCATATTGCTTTAGGCTTTCCATTGTCTTTCTATCACGGCGATTCTCTAACCATGTCATAATACTTTTTGTCGCAATAAATTTGTGATCTTTATTGAGCTGAATATATTCATCAAATCTCGTTATATATCCTGCTTCTTCATTCAGGATATCTTCCATCTCATTAAGAATCATCTCGTTATCTTCACCTCTTAAAAAGGCGTTGTGTAAATCCTGAAGTTTATTACCAATATTCAAATAAGGTTCCTCTATAGATAATGGGAGCACTACATTACTCTTTCCAGATCTATTCAACCAAGTATCTATTCTATTCTGAATCCCAGGGAAACGTTGATTTAGAATACTTCTTTTTCTTATTTCTTTGGCTCTTCTAAGCAATTTCCCCCTTGAGTTGCCTTCACGAAGAAAATCAATATCAACATAATCCTCTACACAGTCTCCTCCGACATTCATTTTTTTCCCGTTAAGTCTATTTTGAATATAATAGATGTATCTGTTCTCTCTGCCACAAAGACCACAAGGACGTCTTTCATCACCCAAATCTTCCACCGGGTGTAACACAGATTCATCACCTTTCCATTCATCGCCACACTGCTTCAGGATATACGGAACTACATATTCAAAATCTACTCTATGTTCTTCTGGCACTTCACTTATTCTAAGAGATGGTCTTGTTTCAAGTAAGTCCTTCAGCCAAGTATGATCATCAATAATATAACTATTCATAATAAGATTTCTTTCTTTTTTTGAAATTAGATTTCTCAAAAGAAACACCCCGCGCTGGTTTATTTTGTATTTTATCTGTTTGAATATACTATATATTGTAGATTTATGACAGAAAAAAACCTAATCACATTGGATTAGGAATAAGCTACTTTTTAATGCTTCTGTAATTTTCTTCTGCGCTCGCTCAACATAATCCTGAACACTAGCTTTGCTTATAAATAACATCATGCTGATTTCGGCGTAAGAGAAGCATTCTCCGTGGGCGAGTGTATAACATTCCCTCTCTCGTGGGCTCAGCGTGGACAGCGCGTCTTCGAGTTGGAACATTTCCCAATCGCTGAGATTGCTCGGACTGCCGGCCGTGCTGTGCTGCACAAACGCCTGCATACGTACCGGATCCATGAGCCTCTCGTTCTGATAAGCTGCTCGCCGTTCGATTCCGCGCTTGTTACCTGGGCGCCGTCCGGTGGATAGCCACTCTATAACAAACTCACAATCGGATACCATACCGGAGATAACCTTCTTATCGTCTGCGTCAGCCCTTCTGTATGCCCTCTCAGCGCCCAGGCGGGAACGTTCGTAATTTAACACTGTGGCCTCGCCTAAGTCTAACACCGACCATTCAGGCTTGATCTGAACCTTATTCATCCTCTCGGCAGCTCCTTTGTGGTAAAATAGTGAGAGGAACGTTTGTTTCGTATTAAGCCCCTGCGGACCCAGCCAAGGATTGCAGGGGTTTCGTTATGTCTATTGAAGCACCAAATAATGAGTCTCAACCTTGAAGTATGCGATTTCCTCCGCTTCCTCCACTGAAAACACATCCATCATTGCGCCATGTGCGATACTTTGAATCTGCTCGCCGGTGTAATCCTTCTGCTCCATTCCTACTGATCCAACCAAACGGTTCTCAGAATCATAAAACATGAGTGCTCCCACTTTATCGAAATCCATACTGTTCATCCTCTCCGGAATAATTTTAGGAATAATTTGAGTCAAAAATGACAATTCAGATTCTTAGGAATAATAATTGGGATAATTCCTGTTGATTTTGCTGCACCTATAATCCCGCCAGCAGCAGGGCGATTATCAGAAAGAAGAGGAAAGCTAGCACTGCACATATAACCAGTGCATCCCATTTATTCATCCTTGCCGCCCCCTCTACGTTTAGCAAATGCAATGAGTGTGTCACCTGTTGCACAAATCAATACAATTAGGATGAGAGTTGTTAAATACGGGTGTTCCAGAGCAAATTGTGTCATGCGTCCTCTTCCTCTCCCCACTCAGCTGCGATTGCGATAACCATCATTACAATAATCATTACGATAGGTTCGGTCACAGGCTAATACCGCAACGTACCCGCCGTTCCCGCCGGACGGCAGGAGCTGCCGAAGCGGTGTTATTGGATACCCGGTAATTCAATGATTCGCCATACTCTTTCAGCACCCGCATGCGGTAATAACGTTTGGCCTGCTTTCCCAGCGTGACATTGATGGTTTGTAATGCCTGCGCTAATTCCTTCGTAAAGTTCTTATGCCGCCGAAGGACATCAATGAATTGTTCATACTGTTCTATAGTTTCCTTGGCGACACGGCGCTTACGGCGGTTCTCAGTAATTCGTTCAGACAGACCAACCCGCTGCGGATGATCGTCGGGCAAAAATTCCATGAGGTGTTTTAAGTCGTCGCATTCATCATCCCGGTATTGGACTTCTGCCTCTGCCTGCTCAAATGTGCTGAATGCCGCGGCAATCGTATCTGTAATTCGCTGGTTGGCTTCTTTCGCTGTAATCTCCATCAGGCGGTACCTACTTCCCTTCCTGCAGCCTCCAGCTGGATGAAATGTACCTGAGACGTTTCATCGAATTGCAGCGCATACCGTCTACGGACAATATTCTTACCAAGAATCCAGCGACCAATTGCCTTATTGTTGGTTGCCACCGAACCTTGGGTCCCGGTGGATTTGTTCAGTTTGGTCCCCACATCGCCTTTACGTATAACCAATCGCATCAAGCCAGCATTGAATCCCACTTGGATAAAGTCCCCTACCTTCAGTTCCAGTGTCTCCGCTGCCAGGCGACTGATGTGCATTCCCAGGGAGTTCAGGCTGATGCTGGCAACGCCGGAGGATGCTTCTCCGACATACCATTCGATTTCATCCAGGACCGTCTTTACGCCAAGGCGTTTAGCCTCTTCAACATTGATTTTGCGGTTTTTTACTTCATTGCTCATTTTGATTCCCTCTCTTTCAGGTATCCCCAGATATTTTTTATATTTCTTTCCGATTCGAAGTGTGAGTTTAGAGATATAAGATTGCGAAATGCCCAGCTCTTCCGCTATGACATGTTGTTTCGTGCCAGCCATAAGCATTTTAATCAGAAGCTGTTCTCGGTCTTTCAGACTTTCAATGAATTCTGAGACAAACATGTGTGTGGAGTCGTCCGTGCTTGGAATCATACTCAATAGCGAAGAGGATTCCATATCCTCGCTGAGTTGAACATCCAGTGACGCCACTTGTTGGTTTTCAAGAAACAATAGGCCCGAGTTAGCCTCGGCAAGAGTCAGCCCTGTTTTTTCGACAATTTCTGAAGCCGATGCACAAAATAGATTTTCCTTATGAATGACTCTCATCACTTTCAAAATGGACGCGGGCGTCTTCACACTGGAACCTTTTGAATTAAGATAATTCTGTATATAGCCCTGAATCATTCGGGCGGCGTAAGTGGCAAATTTAATGCCTCCCTCTACCTTTGTGGGGTCGAAGTATTCAAAGGCCTTAAGCAACCCGATTGAGCCTTCAGAAGCTAAATCATCATATCCCACGCCTTGATTAACCCTGACTCTAAATTTGTTGGCGATATGATGAACCAGCCCCATATTCTCCCGGATTACATCGTCCTTGTACCCTAAGTGTGGGTTATAGTCTATCGGCTTGCTCATGGGCCGGCTCCTGCAGGTACGCCATCTCCCATCCTTGCTGCAAGCGGGAGTCATGATATTCCAGCACGCCTACACAAACGACCTTGTTTTCTGCAAAGGGGATCAGCTCCAGGATAAGCAGCATCTTTTCCGGCAGCCCTGCGGCATTGAAGTTTACCCGATCAAGTTCAGCCAGCTCATAGACCGCTTTGCATAGTTCATACACGTCCCATTGGTTGTCTGGCTGCTGCCGGATCAGATAGCGCCGCTCCTGGATAACCGCCAAGCAATGAAGCCGGCGCTGATCATTGCCCATGCGCATATATTGGTCCAGCTCTGCAGCTGCTTCGCTGATGTGCTTCAGATTATTGATTTCGTTGTCTGCCTGCTTGCGGGGATCTCGAGCGGGAGCCCGTTGCAGCATAACTCCCTGACTTACTGGATGGAATAATTTCAACATGCGGTTAGCCTCCTTGTTTTTGAAGCTCGTTATATTTGTCCCATAGGGTTTGATAGAGTCGTTTGTATTCAGGTAGCCGGGTATCATCCGGGGCCATATCATCTAGAACGTCCGCTGCTTTGAGTATACGAGCACTGAGCTGGTCAATTTCGCTTAGGTGCGACGTCGCATCTTTTGGCAAAGTGTGCAAAGTTGTGCTGTTTGATTCACTATCCCTCAGCAGAGCTTCCAGCGCCTCCGTGTAGCCCTTCAAGTTACTCCGGTCCATATCTGTTAGGCTCGTCTCTTCCTGAAGCTGTTGTGCCGCTCTCAACATCTCCAGAGCAGCGGTAAAGTCTTCTTCTGTGCGGATTTCTCGCACCGGAAGCCGTTCGCTCTTTACCAGGTAATCAAAATCGTTATTACTGAGCGGATCAATGACGCCGTCTAAATGATCAATGACAAAGTCCTCATAAGCTTCTGAGAAAACCCCGCCCTTTACAGCGATTCGTGTTGCTTCCAGAATCAGCGTCTTATACTGCTGCCGGTACTCCCTCTCCCGCCGCACCCGCTCCTCTGGGCTCCGCATCACCGCACCTCAGTCATGTACATGAGCTTCTTGTTAAAACTCACGAACAACTCTTTGCCCTTTTGACCGCGCCGCGCCTTTGCTGTGTTGATAATGTGGGTCGCGCCTCTCGGTGCACGTTCGCGGGTTTCCTTGTCAAGTGGTTCCAGCTTCATGAACCCGTCTGCCTCGTTTGCCATAGCCTTGGCACCTTGTAGGGTACCATCCTCGTTGAGCTGGGCCAGCAGGATCACGCATGCGTCCACTTCAGCAGCCAGCCTTTTGCACTCCTTGGCAACGTCTACAAGGATTTGATCATCCCTGCGATTCTTATTGCTCTTTGCCAACTCCATCCGGCCAATATAGTCAATGATAATTAAGTCTGGATTGCCGAACTGCGTTTTGAACTGTCGGGCAAGACCGCGGCTCCGCTCAGGCGTTAGTGTCGGAAGGTGGGAAATGTATATCCGGGATTGTGAGTATCGTTCAAATGCCCGCCGGACCGCTGCTCGATCCCAACTATCCAACGTTCCGCCGTCAATATCCTCGAAGTTTTTCTCTGATAATTGAGAGGCGAAGCGGAATACCATTTCGTTTTCACTCATTTCGGTGTTCTGGTAAAACGTTCGGTAATTTTGGTGAACACTGGCGTGACGGGCAATATTCTGAGCCAGCGCCGTTTTTCCGTCCCCAGTACGGGCAGATACGATAATCAGATCCCCACCGCGTAACCCACGGAACAATTCATCCATCCCCGGAAAACCGTCGATTGCTGGCATTCCCCCAGTAGGAACCTCTCTGGAAAGTCGAATGCCGTGGATGCTTTGTCCACTATTCACGCGCCGTTCGAATTCCTCCAGCGCATTATTCCCTGCTTCTTCCGGCGTGACAATCCGCTCTATTCCCTCAACCGCATTCACCTTCATGATTCTCTGTTCGACGATTTCAGTAATTTCCTTCAATGGACGACCACTTTCCGCAATCTTGTATATTTCCTGAGCGGCGACCTGATAGGTTCGTCTTACAAACAAGTCGTGCAGCTTGTCGAGCCAATAACTGAATCCACTCTCAGAAGCTTCAGCATTTTTCAGCGCTATGAGTTTATCTGGATTGATTTTGTCGCGAAGCTGTCTATAAATCATGTTCCAAGATGGCAGTGCGTGATCAGCTCGACCTGCGATCTCCGCAAATATGATTTGATGCTCTTCATCGTCGAAGTGATCCACCGTAGCCACTGACAAACCCTCATACAGCATCTTTTCTCCTGCCAGCATCCCAGCAAGCACGTTCTGCTCCGTTTCGAAGTCATTCACGTTGTTCTCCCCCTCGTAAATCTGCCGGAGGTTTTACCGGAACAATATCATCTGGGTTGAAATCGGCCTGCCAGCGGCTGATCAGATCGGCCGGAAGCGGAATGAAGCGACTTTCCTCGAAATGTTGAAGCAGATATTTCTCTGCCTCTTGGAAAGTCATTTTCTTGCCAAGGATTCGCTGCCAGTTTGCTGCGGTTGTTTTTGAAGGCTGGTAGGAAGGGACGAAATCCCGAATGATCACGATCAGCATCCCAGCTTCTTTTTCTGTCATTTTCATGTTGCCTGCCACATTGCTCACTCCTCTTTCAGGGAATCAAGATAGGCATCAGAGTCCCAAGCTTGTTTTCCTCCCACGCGGCCCCCTTTGAGCTGCTGGAGCTTCCTTGCTGCCTCAGCCTCTGTGCTCTTGCGAATAATGCCAAAGGTGTACACTTCTGGAGCGCTCCGTTTATCCTCCATGCTCATATGCTGAAGCATGGCGTATTCGGCTTGCACCGGACTGTACTTGGAAAAGTAAGTGAGGATTTTGAGGATGATGCTATCTGCTATCTTTTTGCTGCTCCGGGTCTCCCGAATGAAGTCCAGGTATTGATCTATGATTTTCAAAAGTTCCGAAGGATACCGGGAGCGGAAATTTTCGATTTCGGCGGATAAATCTTTCTTCTCTTCTTTCTCTACATTCTTCTCTTTCTTTACTTTCTTGTTTGTGGTCATTTGTTGGTCATTTGATGGTCTTTTGATGGTCATTTCTTGGTCATTAGATTCATCATCAGACTGATAAAACTCCCAATTATCAACGGTTACAATGCTATATTTGTTGGTCTTATTGATGGTCAGGAACCCCCTACTTTCCAAGTGTTCAAGCCATCTAAAAACGGTTTTCTCTCCCTTGACTTTATCCCTCTCTTTTAAGCCCCTATTGTACAGCTCCAAAATGTCAAATCTCCCAGTTACAAACTGGCCGGGTTGGAGCAAAACAGTCTGCCGACCGATAGTTTGTTCTCGCTCCTTGTAGCTGGCCTCCAGCAAACAGATTGACCATAGACGATAAAGCTGCATATCGTTAAAAATCGGATTATCCAATATTTTACGATGCAGCTTTATCCATCCTTTCCCTGCCATACTCCCACCTACTCTTTTTGTCTGTTAACTCCCACTTCCCCAAATACAGCCTGCAGAAAGGATGCTTCCGCTTCTTTCCCCTCAAGAACGCGCCAGGTTAATTGCACAGCAATATCTTTAACAACAACGGGTCCGATGATTGGGTATAATCCTCTGAGCTTTTCGATAAAGGTATCTAAGTCAGTTTCAAAATTTGACCAATCAAAGCCCAAATGGTGGCAATACCCCTCATAATCTGAATCTGGTCGGCGATCCCCCCAAATCTTGCAAATTATTGGACTGATTTCAACAGTTTGCTGACTCATCCCCGCACCTCCCGATCCCAGCCGTAAGAGGTATTGTGCTCCGGATTGATGTGCCAATCTGCCCAGGCGCCGCCCTCAGTCGTTACACTCGCCCAAATAAACGGTTTATGAGTGCCTATCGTGAAATTAAAGCCGACTTCCAGCGTCTCCCCGTAGCGCACGTATTCTTCCCACACCACTGCCCGCGCTACAGGCAACAGAAGCTCCCACACGCGTTCCCGGTCTTCAGGGTTGCGGTGGTTCACATCTTCTTCAAGAGAAGCCAGCAAGGCGCTTACGCCGCCCAAACGCAGTACATCACGGAAGGCTTGTTTCAACCAATTGGCAGGTGTTACAGGCTGGTTGTGTATACGTGTGGCTGTGCTCATACAGCAGCACCTTCTTTCTCTGCTCTGGTTGCGGCCGCAAATTCGGCATACTGGTGTTCAAGCTGGCAGGCTTCAATGAATCGGCCCTGCAAGGACGATACATGGCACAAATGGGCAAACATATCGTTCTTATTGCCCTGAAGGTCTTGGAGCTTTGATTCTGCCGCAGCCAGCTCAGAACCCAGGTCACGGATCTGCTGTTCTAGAAAGATTTCATATGCTTTGACGCGGCGCTGCTGCCGGCGCTTTTCATTGGAGGGAAGACGGTAAAATAATTTGCGAATGAATGATATCATGAATACACGCTCCTAATTATTGGGAGCTACTTGACGCAAACAAATGTATGACTGTATAATTACGCCAAGTAGCTCCTATATGATTGAATTTCAGTCGTCTTAACGCGTACTCGCCAAAGTTGCCGCGTTGAGGCGATTTTGCTTTTCTTGCTTCAATTCATTTAAAGCTGCTCCCACAAGATCATTTTCAAAATCATCGATCTTTATTAGAACATCACCAAGGACTTCTCTCATCTCATCATTTGATATCTGTCGATTATCATTTAGATAGTGTAAAGCCAGACCAATGTCTGCTTTAATCCCAGCGATGTGGAATAAATCCCCGTAATCAACGCGCCGCATTTGCTTCAATCTCCTTCATCAAGGCATTTTGTCTTTTCTTATCCCGGTTATCCAAGAATATTTGCGTAAAATAATCTTCAAAATCAATTACTTCCGCAAGAAGTTCCCCGGTTTTCTCTCCTGCTTCTTCCAAACGAAAACTACCGTCGTTTTCGAGTGAATATAGAAGATCAACCAGTTTTGATTTAATGCTTGCAACGAAAGTGAAGTGATTGAAGTCTCTCGAACCCAATGACTTTCCCGTCTCCTCTTCGGCTACAGGTTGTGTGGTATTATTCATTGCAAGTTCCCCTGCCCTTCCTGCATGATCTTCAGCATATAATCGGCGAAAGCAGCGAAGATCCGGGTAGTGGCTTCCATGTGGTCATATTCCCCCGCTTTCAAGCCGGCGCAAATTGACAGTGTTGCATAATACATATCTCCGTCAGTCTTTATCTGAGGAAGGGGATCTTCAGGCTCTGTTCTGTAATTACGCGCTTCTGCTGCACCCATAATAGACAGGCCGGAACTGCAAAACCAAATTGCATAACTATCGCTTGCAATCAATACGTCGATCTGATGATTCGTAATATCCTTAGAAAAACTTACTTTTCCCAGTTCAAAACAAAATTCCGCTTCTCCCAGGCGAACGATAATGCTGTCGCCGTCAACCTCACCAGAGTTAGCTTCGAGATATTCTGCAAATACGTACTGATTTGAACTAGCCATGATCGAATCAGACGTTTCATACAACTTCATTTCAACAGAGCATGTTGCCCCAAATTTACGAATCGTGTTGAATAAGTGAATGACTTCTCCTGCTGTAGACTCCTGCATTTGAGTAACTGACATATTAATTCACTCCCTTGGATTGTCTTTTAAGATTACGAACGATGATTGCATGTTGCTGGGGCTTGTGGAACCAAATACGGGCCAAGTGCTCAAGGGTCATATCAGCAACCCGACCTTTTTTAGCAAGTCTGGAAATCGGTCCGGGAAATAATGAGGAGCCGTTTCACGTGGGCTGTTTGGGCTAACGATGTTTTTGCCGTATTCAAGTCCTGCGTCCGTCAACGACTTAAACTCTTTTATGCCGGATTTTTTGGATGGTCGTTCTAAAATCTCAAGCAACCCATGGTGTATCATGAGATTGTTGAATCTTTCAGTAGATATTCCCGCGCCGTTCACTTGAAGTAGTGAAGTCGCCGATCGTGTTAACGGTTCGTCCGCATACGCTGGAATTGGAACATTCAGGCCATGCTGCTTGTTAAAATCTCCTAGCAGCTTTAGCCGGCCACTGTCAGGCAGGCGGAGCATATCAGCTGCAATTTCCAACATGTAGGCCTCTTTCTTAAAATGAATTAAGTCCGGGTCAACTGTGCGCGCACGCCGCGTAGCCTCTGCCTCTGTATCCAACAAATGATCCCGCAAGGATCGAGCCACCATACTATCCCGCAAAAGCATGCCAACCCTCAGGATTGCGCGGCGCGGGATTACAGTGAAGGAACGAACCATTTTTCCAATTATTGCCTTCTCCTTAAAGAAGATCAGTTCATCGCCGCTCAGGACTTTCAAACCATCAGACTCCAATTCTTGACGATTATCAAAAATCAGGCTGTCAATGGTTTTTCTTGAAACCTCGTAAAATTTTGCCGCCATTTCTACAGACACGCACTCATTGTCAGGCAGCAGTTTAAGTGCCTTTACCTTGTTCAGTGCATCCACACGGCCAGCGTATGAATCTCGTAAACTCACACTTTCGATTAGCACATCACTATTCATTGTGTTGCTCCCTTCTGTCTCGCCCGTTGTTCTTGCTCTCTGTATCCCAGCACTTCCTCTTCCGAAATGTGTCCTGCCTTGATCATCATGCCAAGATAGGAACAGTTGAAAATTGCAGATAGTTTTCGGAGCATATCAGGATTAGGCACCCCTCGCTTTCCGGTTTCAACCATCGTAATGTAAGAGGCAACAACTCCAGCTCTTTCAGCAACTTCTTTTGAGTTCATCCCCTTTGATCTTCGCAACATGCGAAGATACTCACCGAATGAATGGTCCATAGGCCGCCTCCATCCGTTCCGCAGCCAGATCATACAGCGGAGGCTTCCCCAGCACGCGCCGGGCTTCGTTAATCAGAATCTTGCCCCGGTATAACATTCGTTCAATCTGCTGGCTCTGTTCTTGGATGCTGTTCATGGATTCTCCTTTCCTGTGTATAAACTGTGAATATGTGGTTATGATGGCTAACAGGTTTATTTCCAGCCTGGACAATTCACTTTCTCCTGTTGCTCCATCCACCGATCCAGCGTCTCAATCCGGAAAAGAATCTTACCGTTTTTGGAACCGGCTTTCCCACTTCGGTAAAAGGGGATCTGACCCTGCTGGCAGAGTGTTCGAATTGTATCCACGGACATTCCGGTGTAATGAGCTGCTTCTGTTACAGAAAGGCGTTTCTGATTGAGAACTTCGGCAAGGCTTAGCACTAAAGTAACCTCCTCACTATTAAATTACACGTTTCGCGTACTTAATGTTCAAAAAAAATAGTCCAATCAAATTTCAGAATCTCACCTATCCTCTTCGCAGCAGGTACCGATGGTGTTCTTTCACCCTGCTCATAGCTGGCATAAGTGGTTCTAGCAATTGAGGCACCCTCAGCAACTGATTCCTGCGTTTTCCCCAACGAAACCCGCTTTTGCAACAACCATTCACGCTTCAAGATATCACCTCCAAATCAAATGACGCGTTTCGTGTATCCAAAGATTACTATACGTTTTGTGTACAGTCAAGAAAAACTTTACACATATCGTGTAATATTGTATACTACACTTACAGTGTAGTTTCCCAGATGAATGGAGGATATAAATTGTTTTCATCCAGGTTATTCGAGTTAAGAAAGAACTCCCATCTTACCCAGAATGAAATATCAAAAAAATTAGGTATTGCCCGAACCACTTATGCCAGTTATGAGCAAGGAAACAGAGAACCTGATTTACAAACATTAGAAAAGATTGCTGATTACTTCGATGTCGATGCAGATTTTCTATTAGGTAGAAGTGATGAACGTAAAAAAGAGTTAGAATCTGGAGTGACTGAAGGATCCAACTACCACAAGCTTCAACGCTTTGCTAAAAGATTTTCTGAACATGATCTCGAAAAAGCTGTCAAAATTCTGGACGCAGCATTTGAAGATGCATTTTCTGAAAATGATGATGATGATGATCTTTAAACCTAATTACAAAAAAGCAGAGCTAGCCGCTAATGCAATACTACTCGGCAGCAAAACGAAAGAGTTTCCAATTAAGGTAAAACAAATTGCAAAAAAGTTTACCAATCTACGTATCAGGTCCTATTCTTGGTTTGCCAAAAAGCAAAGCATGTCTATACAAGAAGTTTGTGAGTTTGCGGAAAGCGAAGAAGGTTGTTGTTACTATAACGAAGCAAAAAAGGATTATTTGATACTATACAATGATTTAGTGCAAACGCCTGGTAGAGTCCGTTGGACACTAGCCCATGAACTTGGCCATTATGTATTAAAGCACAATGAAATTAGTGATCGTACAACTTTAGGAAGAAGCTCTTTATCTAAAAGTGAATATGACGTTCTTGAGAAAGAAGCAAATTGCTTTGCGCGTTCTTTACTTGCTCCACCAAGTATTTTATTTGCTATGAGGACTTTTAATGCTTTTGACTTGAGTTATTGGTTTGGTCTGTCTACTGAAGCAGCTGCTAATACTCTTAGGTTCTTCAGGAAAGGAATCGAACAAGGAGTTAAATTCAACCCTTTAGACAAAGTTTATCTGCTCTTCAAAGAAGCAATACATAATAAAAACAATGAACATTTTTGTATGAAATGCTCAAATTCCTTTGTCCTGACTAATCCTATTTATTGTCCTGTATGTGGATCTAAAAGAATATTTAAAAGGGGGAAAAAAGTCGTGAAATATGAAGGATATCCACTTGATGAACAAGGAAAAGCACTTATCTGCCCTAGATGTAATAACGAAGATATTCATTCCAAAGGAGAGTATTGTCCTGTATGCGGCTTAATGCTCGTTAATCGTTGCACTGGTTATAAATTTATTGACTCGAGTTATGAAGATGAATCTGTTCCATGCGGCACAATTGTTCCTGGCTATGCGAGATGCTGCCACATTTGTGGTTGTTCAACAACTTATTATGAGAGCGGGATTCTACCTGCCTGGGACGAAAAGGGAAGTCACTCGCTGCCCAATCACACAAGTACATCCAGATTGGTAATTGTACCAAATCGCGAGACAAAAGCGGTTAACTCTAATTATGGTCAAATTTCGGAAGAGGATTTGCCATTCTAACGGGTGGAATAAAATAATTTTTATACATTAAGGAGGTGGTGTAAGGGAAAAATAAACAATAGGATCAATTTGAGAGGAGGAACACACCATGCCATCTTATGAGCACCGAGGAAAAAGCTCTTACCGTCTCACTGTAGAAACAGAAGCTGACATTAATCAGGTTAGAGGCCGGGAACGCAAGACTGTTAAGGTACCCGAAGGACTTACAGCGAAGAAGCAAAAAGAGTGGCTGGATGCTGAGTGGTACAAGTTCAAGGCTGAGATTGAAGCCGGCGCTTATATTGCCCCCGACAAAATGATCTTCTCAGCTTTCGTCGAAGAGTGGAAAACAAAATTCGCCAAGGGCAAATATGCTCCGAAGACAGAAGAACTTAATGATTTTCTTCTGGATAATTTAATCCTTCCCTTCATCGGGCACATAAAGTTATGTGATTTTACCACAATGCGCCTTGTAAGTTATTTCAGTGAGATTCCTAAACCGGAGTTCAGGAAGAGTAAAAAGAAGGAGCAACTTGCCCAATCAACATTAATTTCCCTACATCGATTACTTAAGAATATTTTTAGTGTGGCAGTCACATGGAAAGCAATTCCCGTTTCCCCTATGAATGGACTCAAGTACCCGAAGCCAAAGAAAACCAAGGCAAATTGTTACAACAAAAGGGAAGCGCAGCAATTGACTACTCTGCTCGATAAAGAGGCATTTGCTTTTAAAGTGATTATTATTTTGGCCATAACTACTGGATTGCGCAGAGGAGAAATTGCGGGGCTTGAATGGCGACATGTAAATTTGGACAAAAGAACCATTACAATTGAGCAGCAGATGGTTTACACCAAAAAAACTGGCCATACCATAACAGACCCAAAAACAGATGATGCCAGTCGTACAGTTTCCATTCCACAGCTTGTTGTGGACTTACTGAAAGAATTACGTAAACATAGCATTCGTGAGCGCGATAGATTGGGTAGCGAGTGGAAAGGTGATGATCGGTTACATGTTTTTACTACTTCGACTGGTTCCCCCTACCGATCAACTTACATCACTAACCGATGGATTGAGTTCGTTAAGGAAAGCGGGCTGCGTTACATTAAGTTTCACGAATTAAGACATACAAGCGCCTCTCTTCTAATCAACAGCGGCGTACATTCTAAAATTGTCTCTGAACGGCTGGGACACTCTGATATCAGTATTACAATGAACACCTACGCCCATGTATTTGAAGAAGCTGAGCATGCAGCTGCAGAAATTTTCGATACAATTCTGAACAAAGAAGAGAGCAAATAATATCCGTCCCCAAACCGTCCCCATTCATAAATTCGACAACTCCAAACCCTTGATGCAAAAGGGGTTTGACTTACATAGTTTCTATAGAACTGATAGGTTAGGCCTATAAGCTAATGATTTGACCGGACAAGGAAATAGCACATCATGTACTTTCGCGGAGTATTGTAGAATACACCTTCTTCTGGCCAGGTCACCCAACCTATATTAAGCTGACTTACTATAGGTTATACTTATAAGCAATCATGTTCATTCAAGGAGCTTACTAATGGAACTAAGACAATTACAGTATGCACTGCAAATCGCGGCGGAACGGAACTTCTCCCGTGCTGCGGATAAACTGCATATCGCCCAGCCCTCGCTCAGCCAGCAGCTGTCCAAGCTGGAGAAAGAGCTTGGGGTCATGCTGTTTCAGCGCAATACAAGCTCGGTAGAGCTTACCCATGCCGGGCATAAGTTTGTGGAGCAGGCAGGAGCGATTATCGACGCCGTGGAGCTGCTGCGCCAGGAAATGTCTGATATTTCCCAGCTTCGTACGGGAAGTGTAGTGGTAGGCAGTATGCCGATCACCGGAGCACATCTGCTGCCCCATGTACTCCCTGTGTTCAAGCGGAAATATGCCGATGTGGAAATTACACTGCTTGAGGATTCTTCAATGAATCTTGAGAAACTGACTGCAAGCGGCCAGACTGATCTCAGCCTGCTTTCCCTCCCGCTGGAAATCCCCACTCTTGCTTACGAGGTGCTTGGTGAAGAACGGATTGATCTCGCCGTGCCGCCGGAGCATCCTTTGGCTTCCCGAAGCACAAAGGGTACACGCACCTCTCTCGAAGAATTAAAGGATGAGCCGTTCATCGTGCTTAAAGAAGGCCAGGGGTTCCGCAAAATGACGGTGGAGCTATGCCGCGAAGCCGGATTTGAGCCGCGCATTGTGTTTGAAAGCAACAATATGGAGACGGTTCAATCCCTCGTAGCTACCGGAATGGGCGTTACACTCGTGCCACACTTTATCGCCCGTGCCCCGCGCAGCGAATTTGTGCCCGTCTATCTGCCGCTGGCCGAACCTGTGCCAAGCCGCACCCTGGTGATCGCGTACCGCAGGGGCCGCTATTTGTCCAAAGCCGCGGAAGCCTTCATTGGCACTTTCAAAGCAACCGTTGCCGGTCTGGCGGATGAGTAGTACAGAACGAAATGATTTTTGTGCCCCTTGTAATTAGAAATGCGCTTTCGGCTCCGGCAAAGGAAACGAAAGGGCATTTTTTGTATTCAAGTATGAATAAGATCCTATCTTCAAGTCAGCTCAATACGAGCCACCCGCTATTTTCGCAAATTATATTGGGTTATCAAACGGTTCTGATCATCCGTCATACGGGCTGTGCTCTCATTGACCGGTCTCTTTGTTCTGGAATCACCGGCTTTTTCCTCTACAAATTCCCGAATGGCCTGATTCTGAAATTCTCCCGGAGGATAAACATAATATTTGGAACTCCCGCTATTCCCGAAAAATATTAGTTCGTTCTCCCTTTGCAAACCGCACTTTACCGTGGTATTCTAAATGTCAAATAGTGAAACGTGCAGACGGGACCAGTAAGAAAATGTCTCTATCCGCGAGCAGAGAGTAAATTCCGGCAGGCTGAGAGAATTTACCGCGGTTGTCATTTCTGAATCCTACCCCCGAGCGGCCTGCCCCTGCAGGACGGAAACTCCCGTTATGAGAATGAAGTCGGATGAACCCTCATCAATGAAGGTGGTACCGCGGAAGTAATCAATGCTTTCGTCCTTTGCTAAGTCTTAGGATGGGGGCTTTTTGTCGTTTTCTGAGTTATCTTTATTATTTTGCGAAGGAAGTGAAGAACAATGACGACACGAATCGTAGTCAAAATCGGCAGCAGCTCACTTACCGGTCCGGAGGGCGGGTTGAACCGCTCCGCCGTGGCCTTCTTCGCTGCCGAGATTGCCGCACTCCGGCAGGGTGGCTGCGAGGTCCTGCTAGTAACCTCCGGCGCTGTGGCGGCCGGATTCCGCGGCATCGGCTACCCGTCCCGTCCGAAGCTTCTGCATGAGAAGCAGGCAGCGGCGGCGGTTGGACAGGTCCTGCTGATGCAGGCGTACCAGGAAGCCTTCGCGCAGCATGAAATACCAACTGCACAGATCCTGCTGACCCGCACCGATTTCTGCAGCAGGCGGGCGATGAACAACGCCGTAATGACGGTGGAAGAGCTGCTCCGCCAGGGTGCGGTACCGGTATTTAACGAGAACGATACCGTATCTGTCGACGAGCTGAAATTCGGCGACAACGACACTCTCTCCGCTCTGGTTGCCAACCTCCTGAAGGCAACACGTCTGCTGGTCCTCACGGATATGGATGGATTATACAGTGGAGACCCGCGCAAGCATCCCGATGCCGTTCGTTACCGGCAAGTGGAGGAAATTACGCCGGAGATTTATGCTATCGCCGGCGGTGCAGGTTCAAGTGTAGGGACAGGCGGAATGCGCTCGAAGATTGATGCCGCCAAGATTGCAACCCGCGGCGGAGTGCCGGTATTTATCGGCAGAGCCACCGAACCCGGCGATCTGGAGCTGGCAGCAACAGGCGACGGCAAAGGTACGTATTTTGCCACCACGCTCTCTTCTCTGCCCGTCAAAAAACAGTGGCTCGGCTTCATGTCCACTCCGCTCGGTTCCCTCTATGTGGACGACGGAGCCGTTGAAGCACTGCTCCACGGGGGCCACAGTCTGCTTCCTGTAGGGGTCAAGCGGATCGAAGGAAGCTTCCACTCCGGCGACGTTGTAGAAGTACTCGGTCCAGACGCCATGCTGCTGGGACGGGGCATTGTGAATTATGATGACGCCCAGCTCCGCAGCATTCAAGGGCTCCCCAGCCGTGAGATTGTGCCGAAGCTGGGCGAAGTGCACCGGCTTGAAGTCATCCACCGTGATGAATGGATTACTTTACGGTAACGTCCGGGTTGATGATTGATCCTAAGCAAGTCAACAATATGTTGATTCAGACTTAATAAAAGACGTTTCTGAACGCTTAGCTAATAAAACTTTAGGAGGAACGGATATGAGTGAAGTCGTGAATAAAGCCTCATTGGCCAAAGAAACTACCGGTGTACTGGCAAGCCTGACTACCGGTCAAAAAAATGAAGCGCTGCTTGTAATGGCGGAGGCCCTCCGCCGCGAAGCTCAAGCCATAATTGCCGCTAACGGCGAAGATCTGGAACGCGGCCGGCTGGCCGGCACTCCAGAGTCCATGCTTGACCGGCTGGCCCTTGATGTCGGACGGATCAACAGCATCGCAGAAGGTCTGCAGCAAATCGCCGTGCTGCCCGATCCTATCGGCGACACGCTGGAAACCATCAACCGTCCGAACGGTCTCTCCATTGAGAAAATCCGCGTACCTCTCGGCGTGATAGGGATTATATACGAAGCACGTCCCAATGTTACCGTGGATGCGGCCGGTCTCTGCCTTAAGACAGGCAATGCCGTAGTTCTGCGGGGCGGCTCTTCTGCCCTGTCCTCGAACCGCAAAATTGTTGAAGTGCTGCATGCCGCCTTGGCCCAAACCGCGGTGCCGCCTGGTGCACTGCAGCTGATTGAGGACCCAAACCGTTCCTCCGTCGATGAGATACTCAAACTTAACGGGCTGCTGGATGTCATTATCCCGCGCGGCGGAAGTTCCTTGATCCAGAATGTTGTGCTCAACGCTACTGTTCCGGTAATTGAAACAGGTGCGGGTATATGCCATACTTATCTCGACGCAAGCACCCGTCCTGATATGGCAGAGCAAATCAGCCTGAACGCCAAAGCCCAGCGCCCGTCCGTATGCAATTCCATGGAGACGCTGCTCGTTCATCGCGACTATGCCGTACAATATTTACCTTCCCTTGCGGAATCCTTCCGCACAGCTTCTGTAGAATTACGCGGTTGTGCGGAAACGGTTGCCCTTGTACCTTGGGCACTGCCGGTTACTGCGGAGGATTATGCGACAGAATACAATGATTATATTCTTAACGTCCGGATAGTCAACGGACTGGATGAAGCGCTGCGGCATATTGCCGAGTTCAGCACCAAACATTCCGAGTGTATTGTAACCGAAGATACTGAACATGCAGCCCGCTTCCTGCAGGAAGTGGATGCAGCAGCTGTATACCATAATGCTTCGACCCGTTTCACAGACGGCTTTGAATTTGGATTTGGCGCCGAAATCGGAATTAGCACCCAGAAGCTGCACGCCCGCGGCCCGATGGGTCTGCCCGCGCTCACTTCATGCAAATATAAAATATATGGCTCCGGCCAAATCCGGAGTTAGTACAAAGAACAAGGGGGACTTTTAGCCATGTGTCAGCAACCCGCAATTCCATTAATCAATCATAAAATTGTTTTTTATGGCGCAGGCTCAATGTCAGAAGCAATTGTACGGGGCATGATTGCCCGCAATGTCATTGATTCCAACAATATCGTTATGCTGAACCGCAGCAGCAACGAGCGTTTGGCTGAGCTGCGCAGCCGTTATGGCGTACTTGGCTGCAATGATCCGGAACAAAAAATGGAACATCTGCGGACGGCTCCAGTCATTGTCCTGGCGATGAAGCCCAAGGACGCTGCCGAAGCGCTGCGCGTATTAGGACCTGTGCTCTCACCGGATCAGCTGGTGATCTCCGTAATTGCCGGTCTGACCGTCCGCACGATTCATGGCCTGTTGGGCACCCCTCAGCCTGTTGTGCGTACGATGCCCAACACTTCCAGTTCCATTGGCCTTGGGGCGACGGGAATTGTGTATTCCAAAGAAGTTAATGAAGAAGGACGCCGTACGGCGCTCAACATCTTTGAATCCGTTGGTATTACGGCTGTGATTGAGGAAGAACGGATGGAAACCTTAACCGGAATTTCCGGCAGCGGTCCGGCTTATATCTATTACATGATGGAAGCGATGATCGCTGCCGGCATCCGCGGCGGACTTCCACCGCAGCAAAGCACTGAGCTGACCGTGCAGACTGTCCTCGGCGCTGCGCGCATGGTGCAGCAGACGGGTGAGGAACCGGCAGCACTGCGTAAGAAGGTCACTTCGCCAAACGGCTCAACGCAAGCAGCCATTGAGGTGCTCGAAAAGGCCGATTTCTTCGAATCGGTCATAGCCGCAGTTAACCGCTGCGCAGAACGCTCACGCGAGATGGGTGTTGCGCTGGAGAAGGAACTGTCCTAAACTCCTATCTCTTCAAGTCAGGATCGCACAGAAGCCCGCGCTACTTCCTCACGGAATTGGCGCGGGCTTCTTATTATTCAGCTTCTTCGAAACTTATCCACGCTTCGATTGTTGCAAACAACAAAAAGAACCCTGCTGCTTTATTCCCAGCAACAGGGTTCTTCCGTTTGTGCCGCTATCTTCCACCACTGCGGAACTTCTGTGTATAGTTCTTAACATCCTCGGCGTTTTTCACCCGGTTGCGGGCCCATTCCAGCAAGATGCGGTCAATATAGCGGAAATGAACCTTCCCGGCGAATACCGATTCCTTTAATGCAAGCAGAATCAGCTCTTCCGGGTACCGGTCCTGATCCACCCAGCCGGAGATTGTTTCACATTCCATCGGAGAGAGTGGACGGCCGAATTCCTTTTCGAAGATACTGAACAGACTGCGGCTCTCCTCAGCGGCCTTGCCGGGTACAGCGACAGCCGTTCTGCCGTATCCCCCGTCCAGAACGGGGAAACCGGTAGTAAAGCGGGCTGCCTCCCGTGAAGGAGCCGTGCCAGCGTGCTTATCCTCTGAAGCCTCTTTCGCAGCCTCAGCCAGATAAGCACCCAGCTTGTTATACATTCCAGAGAAGTTGTAGCGCTCATAATGGATATCTCTCAGCTCATCATTATCTTCGTCGATGCTGATAAACCCTTCCTTCATGAGCTTCTGCAGTTCTCCCGCTATGACAGCGATACTTCGGCCTGTTACAGCCTGCAGTTCCTCCAGCGAAGGGAAGTCAATGCCCTCCACCTGCCGGAACGACAGAAGGTGAATCAGCAGCATCGCCTCACTGCCGCTGAGATTCAGCTTCCGGTAATGCTTCAAGAGTGCATAAGGAATGATGGCCATTCCGTTCTGAAGACCAGCAGCCATTCCTTCGCCCCATGTACTCCATCCTTTGCCGTCCATGCACCAGCCCCCTTTGTGCCCTTACGGGTAGAGACGGTACAGCGTACGAGGGAACGGTATCGTTTCTCGCACATGATCTAGACCACAAATCCAGGCCACTGTGCGTTCGAGTCCAAGACCGAAGCCGGAGTGCGGCACTGAACCGTAGGTGCGCAGATCCATGTACCATTTATAGCTATCCATCGAAAGATTATGTTCTTTAAAACGTTCCTCCAGCAGTGCCGGATCGTCGATCCGCTGCGATCCGCCGATAATTTCCCCGTAACCTTCCGGAGCAATCATATCCGCACAGAGTACAACTTCAGGACGCTCAGGATGCGGCTTCATGTAGAAAGCCTTGAACGAAGCCGGATAATGCGTAATGAAGACAGGTTTGTCATTGGCTTCAGCAATTGCTGTTTCATGCGGTGCACCAAAATCGTCGCCCCAGGCAATTTCATGACCATTATCGTTCAGGAACTTAATCGCATCATCATAAGTAATACGCGGGAACGGCGCTTTGATATTCTCCAGCTTGGAGACATCGCGTCCTACCGCTTCCAGCTCAGCACGGCAGTTGGTCAGTACCGATTGTACGATAAAGCTGATGAATTCTTCCTGAACTTTCAGACTTTCTTCGTGATCCGTGAAAGCCATCTCCGGCTCGATCATCCAGAACTCGATCAAGTGGCGGCGGGTCTTTGATTTCTCAGCACGGAAGGTAGGACCGAAGGAATACACGCGGCCCAGCGCCATTGCTGCAGCTTCCATGTAGAGCTGGCCACTCTGCGTCAAATAGGCATCCTCATCAAAGTATTTCGTGTGGAACAGGTTGGTGGTGCCCTCAGCCGATGTCGGTGTCAGAATCGGCGGATCCACCTTTGTGAACCCGTTCTGATTGAAGAACTGCTGAATAGCACGGATAATCTCTGCACGGATCACCAGTACGGCCCGCTGCTTTGCGGAGCGGAGCCAGAGATGACGATGATCCATCAGGAAATCGATGCCATGCTCCTTCGGTGTGATCGGGTAGTTCTCGGTAAGATGCAGAACCTCGATGCCCGTTACGGTCATCTCATATCCCGATTGAGAGCGCGGCTCTTCGCGGATAATGCCAGTCACATACAAGGAACTTTCCTGGGTAAGGCTTTTGGCATCATCCCAGACCTGCTCAGGCACTTCGGATTTTACTACAACACCCTGGATATACCCTGTACCATCCCGGAGCTGCAGGAATTGAATTTTACCGCTGGAGCGCTTGTTGTTTACCCAACAGCCGATAACAACACTCTCTCCGACATGTTCATTAACGCGTTTAATTACACTCTTGTTTGCCATGCCTACGATCTCTCCTCTAGTTTAGCCGTTAACCTCTTGCACAATACGATAGGTATCGCGTGCAATAACAAGCTCTTCGTTCGTCGGTACTATAAGCACCTGCACCTTGGAATCAACTGTAGAGATGCGGCGCGGATCACCGGAACGAACCTTATTGGCTTCTGTATCCAGTTCGATTCCGAGGAACGTAAGCTGATTCAGCACTTTTTCGCGCAACAGGGATGCATTCTCACCCACGCCGGCAGTGAATACGATAACATCCACACCGTTCATGGCTGCTGCGTAAGAACCGATGTATTTGCGCAGACGGTATTCATACATTTCAAAAGCAAGCGTAGAGTTAGGCTCGCCTTTTTCTGCACCATCAATAATATCACGCATGTCACTGCTGATGCCAGAAATAGCCAGCAATCCACTATGTTTGTTGAGCATGGAATTCACTTCGCCTACGGACAGCTCTTCCTTGTTCATAACATAAGGAACGATTGCCGGGTCAAGATCCCCACTGCGTGTTCCCATCATCAGACCTTCCAGTGGTGTCATCCCCATGGAAGTATCAATAGAGACTCCGCCTTTAACCGCAGTAACACTGGCACCATTACCGATGTGACAAGTAATAATCTTCAGATCCTCGAGCGGACGGTCGAGATATTCCGCTGCAGCTTTGCTGACAAAATCATGCGAGGTGCCGTGTGCTCCGTAGCGGCGGACTTTGTATTTGTTGTAAAGCACTCTTGGGATAGCGTACATATAAGCCTTCTCAGGCATTGTTTGGTGGAAAGCTGTATCAAACACAACAACCTGCGGAACGCCGGGCATATTCTTCTCTGTAGCCGTAATCCCCATCACAGCAGCCGGATTGTGCAGTGGAGCAAGGTCGAACAATTGACGGATCTTCGACTTGGCATCGCCATCAACCAATGAGGATTCCTTGAAGAATTCTCCCCCGTGAACTACACGGTGGCCTACGGCATTAATTTCTTCGATCGAACTGATTACGCCATGCTCGCTGTCTGTCAGGCAAGCCAGAACCTTGCGGATGGCGGTATTGTGTTCCAGAATTTCACTGACTTCAGTGACTTCCGGTTTGCCTGTTGGCTTATGGTTCAGAATGGAAGAATCCATCCCGATGCGTTCTACCAGCCCTTTGGCCAATACAGATTCATCTGTCATATTATACAGCTGATATTTCAAAGAAGAACTTCCTGAGTTAATTACTAATACGTTCATACACGGTCACCATCCTTGTCATACTTGAAGAAGCCTTCGCCCGATTTCATGCCCAGTTGTCCCGCACGCACCATCTTCTTAAGAATAGTCGATGGTCGGTATTTCAGTTCCCCATACTCGCGGAACATGTTCTCCAGTGCGGCAAGAATCGAATCCAGACCGAAACGGTCAGCCATTTCAAGCGGTCCATGCTGGAACTGATAACCGATGCGCATTGCGTCGTCAATATCCTCTGGGGAAGCGACACCTTCCTGCAGAACATGCATAGCTTCGTTAATGAACAAGCAAATGAGGCGCGAAGTAACAAATCCTGGGGATTCATAAATCATTACGCCTTTTTTCTCAACGACTTCGTCAACAAAAGCTTTGGTATCTTCAAAGGTACTATCGGATGTCTTCAGTCCACGTACAATCTCCACAAGATCCACCTTACCTACCGGATGTATGAAATGCATGCCGATTACGCGTTCCGGGTACATTGTAGAGCTTGCAAGCTCCGTCAAGCTGAGCGTTGACGTGTTGCTGGCAAGAATAATGTGGCTCGGACACACTTGGTCAAGCTGATTAAATACTTTTTGCTTGGCTTCCAGGTCTTCCGTAATTGTTTCGATGACCATATCACACGAGCTGAGCTCGGCGAAATGTGTCACTTTTTGGATGCGGCTAAGAATCAGCTTCTTTTCTGCTTGGGTAATCGCCCATTTCTCCAATTGCTTATCAAGACTTGTCTCGATCATTTCGTAGGAGTATTCCAGTCTTTCCGTGTTTTTCTCCACCAGCATAACATCAAGACCCTTGGCTGCCAGCATTTCAGCAATCCCTTGTCCCATTGTGCCACCGCCGATGACACCTATTTTTTTAAAATTCATGAAAAAGTCTCCATCCTTTCAGGTATCTATACTTTTGTATTGTACCTTTTCTGTCGTAAAAAATATGTAGCCCGACATATAATAATATCTTAGCATGTCTGAAAAGTAAAAAAAAATAACCGGCATAAAGAATTATGCCGGTAAAAGGACACTGTCACGAAATTGACAACGAAATTGCTCTCCGGAGAGGACTTCTTCCTTCATTAAAATGTCAAGAGAGTAATCAAATACATTTCTTTGCTTCTGGAGCAGGTCCCGGGTACGAACCATGAGCTCATCCAGAATCTTGCTATTTTCCTTCATCAGCTCTTCTGTAGTTACCATTTCCAGGTTGGCGATCCCAAGTGACGTGAGTCCCGACTTCATCATGGTCTCGACAATATTCAGCGCCTGATCGAAATCGCCGCGTGAACCTGTGCTGCGGCCCCCATAATACATCTCCTCGGAAGCTGCTCCGCCAAGCGCGATCATAATCTGATTCTCCAGATAATCCTTGGTATACAAATACTGCTCGATTTGCGGGTTGTGACGCACATAACCAAGTGCTTGTCCACGCGGAGTCAAGGTAACTTGGCTGACGCTGCCCGGACGCAGCAGCTCCGCCATAATAGCATGTCCAAGCTCATGGATGGCCACCCGCTGTTTCTCTTCATGATTGGTTTCGCGGTCAGTCTTCTCGCCCATCATCACCTTGTCGATCGCCATCGCCAGATGGCGCTGCTCGACTTCGGTCAGATTCTCGCGCATCATATAAATCGCCGCTTCGTTCATGACGCTCTCCAGCTGCGCACCGGAGAAACCGTAGGCTTCCTCGGCGATCTTGTCTAAATTCACCTCAGCATGCAGAGGCTTATTCTTGGCATGCAAATCGAGGATTGATTTGCGGCCCTTCTTGTCAGGCATATCCACCTGGATATGACGGTCAAAGCGGCCGGGACGCAGCAGCGCTGAATCCAGCATTTCCTTGCGGTTTGTTGCTGCAACAAGTAGAATGCGCGGCGTATCATTGTTATAGATCCCGTCCATCTCGGTCAGAAGCTGATTAAGCGTCTGATCGTATTCACGCTGCTGGCCGCCTTCGCGTTTGCCGCCGATAACATCAATTTCATCAATAAAGATAATGGCGCTTTGCTTATTCTCTTTCTCTGCACGGGTCCGGGCATCCTTGAACAAGTCACGGACACGTCCGGCACCGACACCGACGTACATTTCGACGAATTCACTGCCTGAAGCGGCAACGAAAACGGAATTGGTATAATGGGCCGCAGCCTTGGCCATCAGCGTTTTACCGGTTCCCGGAGGGCCTGTAAGCAAGATCCCTTTAAGCGGACGAATCCCGAACTTGCTGATTTCTTCATGCCGGATCAGGAAATCAAGCGCTTCCCGCAACTCCTGCTTCGCGTTATCCTGACCGCCGATTTCTTCAAACGTAAGTTTGGAAGGGCCATTCTTCTTGCGTTTCTTGTCCCCGCCCGCATTCACTGTCAACCCGCCGCGCAAATGGGCGATCACCAGGAGTGCACAAACCATACCAGCTGCTATGATTACAGGAATAATGTTAATGCCCACAAAAGCCATAAATATCAGCAGGACCGGAACAAATCCGGCTATAATCTCTTTCCACCACTTAGGCATTGTTCCACACTCCCATCGTTGCCGCTGCACGCGGTAAAATGATGAACTTGCTCTCTTCACCGTTGCTCAGGCTTACATAGACGTTGTTGTCATCAATTTCAGTTGTTGCTGTTACATTCTTGTATTCCTTGAATTGCTCTTTCAATCCATCTAGTTTAGCAGGTATTAGTGTATACTTTTTGCTTTCCATTGCTTCTGCGACTGAGAACATCGCTTTATCCCAATATTCGTCCAGCAGTTCACTGGAGTGCTGATCAACATCCAGCTTAAGCGCCCGTCCATTAATAGCGGACTTGCCTTCAGTGTTCACATATTGCACCAGCTCGCGCAATTTCGTACCAGGTTTCAAATCCAGTTTCAAGGTTACCTCATTGCGGTTAATAGTAATATGTGAATGATTAACACCTTCATAAGCCGATACTATCTTATCAAGCGGCTCATGGACCGCAAATTGACGATAAGCATAAAAGCTGCCAAAGAGCAGTGCAGCAGACAACAGAGACGTTAGCAGTACAGGCACAAGACGCAATTTCAAGAAACGTCCTCCTCTCAAGTTGACCAAACCTAAATATATGAATTGCAATAAATAGCGTGTCTAGCGCTCATCCGAGACTGACATGCTCTTAAGCATGTCTTAATACAAATAGAAGTATATCACAGGTGTATATACGATTTCGCACGAAAGTGTGAATATATTTAAAATTTTTGATACTAATTTCTGGGCATTCCCTTCTATTCTTGCTCCTTTATCGGCAAAAAGGGCCTGAATGATTAATCCATTCAGGCCCTTTTCTATTCTACTGATGTATTAATTTCTCCTGACATCGATATTGCTATTTGTATATACTTCTTTATGTACTCCTTTTCATCAATAAACACCCACAGCATCCATAAATCCGGCGGCAAATGAAAGGACAGCTGCCAAGCCAACTGCTAGAGAAACCACATACACCGTTAACGTTAAAGAATCCATGCCCTTCCCCCATCATCAACTAATTATTATCTACTGCTTGTTACATTTTTTACAATTTTTTCGCCTTGCAAGAGTTCAGCCAGTGTGTAATATCTTGCACCCATGGCGTTCTTCTCCGATTTGGGACGATGCTGCAGCAGAATAAGGTCAGTCCGGCTAAGATCATAGAATCGGTACATTTCGCCTGGATGATTAAATCCATAGCCCCCCTGAATTCTCTCCGTTATGTAAGTCTTGATTCTGGCAGCCAGCTCATGCTGAATCCCCTCAAGAACCGCATCCAGCGATGGAGTGAATGGATCAAGAACCACGATATCATCAATTTTGTACAGGCAATGCATTTCTCCGCCCCCGCCGGAACGAAAAGTGATAAACAATGGTGTTTTGTAAATATACCCTTTTGCACTGTTCGGACAAGCGTGAATACAATGTTTATAAGTCAGCTCATGCGTTTTACCAGCCGAAACGGATAATACCTCTACCTCATAATACTTCATGCCCTTCGCCACCCCATGAATAAAATCAATATATTGCTTGGCAATGATGGTATCTTCGCCCGATTTTTTCTCACTTCTAATCATCTCATTGATCAGTTCGACGATATCTGTCCATTGCAGACTTAAAAATTGATAACCAGTATCATGAATCAGCTTGTATTTAGTTAAGGTGACGCCATAGACTGGCACATCCGCATCATGGGGAAAATTGTTCGGATCCAAATAGGCGGCAAGCTGGCTGCACACTTCCTGAGCTTTTGCATACAGCCCTGCGCTCTTTGCTTCGATCACAATAACCAGTTTTTTGCGGTTTCCCTGGAACAAGGACAACGTAATATCGCGCCTTATTTTATTTGCTCCTGCCGCAAGCATTTCTGCATCCACCTGAACAAAATCATAATCCTCTTTGAAAGCCGGAGTGTCTCCGGGGTTCCGGCGGTTTAACTCTTTTAGCAGCAACCGGATCAACTTGGGATACCTTGAAAAAAGGTAGGCAAGCCCTTTCGTTTGTTTGGTCTCCGTATCCCCGTTTATCAAATCAAAAAAGGTAGAATGGTAGTCCGTTCTGCCCTCCTGGTAAAGCCTCATCATCGTTTTCAAACGTATCTCTCCACCTGTTCAAGGAACATGTAATTTAATCCTCAGAATCACTGTTTCATTCCAATGATAATATAAATTTCACAAAATGTCAGAGTTATCCTTTATAAAAAACCGCCTTAAACTCAACTTTCTTGATCCAGTTTCAGAATTTTCATAAGATTTACCGATCCGGCATAGAACGCAACTGCGGTGAATGTTTGGACTTCCGGCCGCTGTTGTCTACAGATTTCTTGATTTATACCGCTATTTGCGGTTGAAATCCGTAGACAAAGGCGGTCGCTATCGCTCCTACAGTTCCAAACTTCCCCTCCGCTGCTTTTGCCTCTAGGTAGTTCTTTAGTTCAACTTATTAGCATATTATGCAAAAAAAGCGGACAAGCGCTGTCCGCCTTGTCCGCTTTTTTTGTTATTGCACCCTGCCTCTACTTGCTCGGCAAAGTATATCCATCACCGATTGCTGTACCATCCGCAAAACGGAAGAACTTGTAATAATAACGTCCTTCCTGCTTGTAAAAAAGCTGCCAGGC
This sequence comes from Paenibacillus sp. IHBB 3054, assembly GCF_051594305.1. Classification (NCBI taxonomy): domain Bacteria; kingdom Bacillati; phylum Bacillota; class Bacilli; order Caryophanales; family Paenibacillaceae; genus Paenibacillus; species Paenibacillus sp. IHBB 3054. The sequence goes on from NZ_JBOFBG010000001.1 coordinate 280,385, forward strand.
GTATTCTCCATTATATACACCCGGAAGCAGCCGTTTAATATCGATGCCGGGCAGCTGGGAGGCTATAATGGAGCGGATTTGCTTCTCCGAGGTTCCTTTGGCCAGCTCTTCCGCATAAACTCCGTTATCGCCCCCGGCCGGCTTGCCGTCCACGGTGAACCGTACCCACACCATTAGATCCGTACCGGCTTTATTTTTCCCGGTCAGCACCCAGTACACCGAATTTTCGTCCCATACCGATTTCTGCGCCTTGGATATCTCAGTAAGTCCCGCCCGGGTCTTGGCAACTTCTTTGGCCGCGCTGCGTTCATTCCATTGGTCCTTCATGATATAGGCATAAAATTGGCTTAGACCGAACAGAATGAGCAGAAACAGAGCGATCCCCAGCAGAAGCCATTTTTTCCTTTTCCTCAAAATGCAGCTTCCTTTCCTTAATATATGAAACGTCATAAAGTCAACTGCGGCAGTCGAATTAACGCTTCAGCAGCCCTTCAAAAGTTTCTTGCGCCTTGCGGCGGATTTCTTCCTCGTCCAGTGTCAGGCACTGACCATGCTTCACAACCTGCTTGCCGTTCACCCAGACATGCTCGACATCCTTGGCGCTGGCCGAATACACGGCGTGGGAGAGCAAGTCGCTATGCGGCAGTAGATGAGGCTGGTCGATATCAATTGCAATAAAATCAGCCTTCATCCCTGCTGAAAGGCGGCCCACCTGGTTCAGGAAGATTGATTCCGCCCCGTATTGCGTGGCCATCAGCAGCGCTTCCGGTGCCGGAACTGCGGTAGGATCGCCGCTGACTCCCTTATGGATCAGTGCTGCAAGCCGCATTTCCTCGAACATATCGAGATTATTGTTGCTTGCCGCCCCGTCCGTACCCAGTGAAACTTTGACTCCGGCTCTCAGCAGCTCAGGCACCCGTGCAACACCGCTGGCCAGCTTCAGGTTGCTGCCCGGGTTATGGGACACACCCACCTTGTGGCGGGCGAGGATTTCGATCTCCTCATCGTTCAGGTGGACACCATGGGCGATTAAGGACGGGCGGGTGAACATCCCCAGCTTCTCCAGGTGCGCTACAGGACGCAGGCCGTAATCAGCGGCATTCTGCTCCACTTCACGCAGCGTTTCCGACATATGCGTATGCATCGGCAGGTCCAGGTCATGTGCAGCCTGCACAAACCGCATGAAAAAGTCCGGAGGACAAGTATACGGGGCATGCGGTGAAATCATGGTTGTAATTCTGCCGTCAGCCTTGCCGTGCCAGTTGCGGGCGAACGCAACAGCTTCCGCAAGCTTCTGGTTCTGCACCTCTTCAGGACACAGACCAATAACACCGCGCATCAGCACCGCACGGATGCCGGAGTGTTCGACCACTTCGGCCACCCGGTCCATATGATCATACATATCCAAAAAGGTGGTTGTGCCGCCTTTCAGCATCTCCAGAACGGATAAGGAAGTGCCCCAGTAGACATCATCTCCGGTAAACTTCTCCTCCATTGGCCACATTTTCTCCTGCAGCCAGGCTTGAAGGACCATATCATCCCCGTAGCCGCGCAGCAGCGACATCGCAGCATGACCATGGGTGTTGACCAGACCCGGCATGAACAGCAGCCGGCTGCCGTCGAGCGTCACTGTGCCTTCTTCAATAACGGGCTTCTCTTCCCCTATGTATGTGATCAAATCATTTTCTATAGTCATATAACCGCTCAAGACAGGCTTCTCGCTTCCGGGAACCAGAAAACGTCCGTTTGCAATTACCATCTTATTGCTGCTCATCTGTAATTCCTTCCTTTCCATCATGTAAATAATACGCCAGACTTTGCAGGTCAGTCGTAAAGTCGGCAGCATGAATCCGGATGGTTGCAGGTGTCTTCAGAATGACCGGTGCAAAATTCAGGATCGCCTCGATGCCCGATTCTACCAGAATATCAGCCACATTCTGTGCTTCGCTGTCCGGTACAGTAATGATCCCGATCCGGATTCCCTGATCGCGGATGGTCTGACCCAGCTCCTCCATCGGCTGTACCGTAAGAGAGTTGATATTTTGTCCAATCTTGGGAGCGTAAGAATCAAATACAGCAGTGATTTTCATGGTATCCTTCAGATAAGCATTGTAATTGGACAAGGCATGACCGAGGTTACCGGCACCTACCAGGGCCACATTGATTTGTTGATCCAGCTTCAGAATGTGACGGATCTTTTCGATGAGATAAGACACGTCATATCCAATGCCTTTTCTGCCGAAATCACCAAAATAGGCCAGATCCTTACGAATCTGCGCCGGATTAAGGTCCAGCTTCTGCCCGAGTTCCTGAGAAGAAACGGTTGAGATTTCACGCTTTTGGAGATCGTTCAGGAAACGCAGGTACACTGGGAGTCTGCGAACGACGGCCTCCGATATTTTATCCGATTTCATATTTTCTCCTCCTAATTTAGAATTGCACTGACGCGATATCGTATGACAACCACGTGCAGTGCCCGCTCCGCGAACGGGACACAGCCTATGGTACAAAGAGATGGGGAAAATTTATAAACAATGACAGATTAGGAAACGCCGCCCTCTTCAAGCCATTCCGCAATCCGCGGAACCATCTGATCGGTAAGCATGTGCTCCATCTTCGGACCAGGGAGTGAATACAGGAAGTACTTCCCGTAATAAGCTTCGATGACCCTGGTATCATATACAATAACAATTCCCCGGTCCTGCGCTGTGCGAACCAATCGTCCAAAACCCTGTTTGAAGCGGATCACTGCTTGTGGAACAGACATTTTCATAAAAGGATTCTTCTTCTGGGCCTGCAGAAGCTCCGCTTTTGCCTCGGCCAGCGGATGATTCGGCGGCTGAAACGGCAGCCTTACAATCGCAAGACAGGTCAGCGCCTCGCCAGGGATGTCGACTCCTTCCCAGAAACTGCTTGTTCCAAGCAATACCGATGCAGAGCTGTCCTGAAAACGCCGGATCAGCTTGCTGCGGCTGCCTCCTTCCACACCCTGGCCCAGAACCGTAATGTCCTGGGAAGCCAAGGCCTCTTTCAGCGGATCATAAACCTGGCGCAGCATTTTGTAGGAGGTGAACAGCACCAGCATCCGCCCCTTGGTCGCCGCCGCCGCTTCAGCCAGCGAATGCACCAGCTTGTCTACAAAACGCGCATCGCCTACGCTGCCCTTAACACTGGGGAAATCGCGCGGGATGACAAGCAGCGCCTGTTCACGGTACTTGAACGGTGAAGGCAGCAGCGCTGTCATGAGACGCCCTTGCTCTGAGGCTTCAGAAAGACCAAGGTTGTCAATCATGAACTGAAAGGACTTGTCGACCGATAACGTGGCCGAGGTCAACACTATGCTCTTCTTCTTGTCGAAGAACAGATCCTTGAGCTGGCTGCTTACATCGACAGGCACAGCGTAGAGCTGAAGCGACTTGCCCCGGTAGTTGCCGCTCCCTTCCATCCAGTACACGATATTATCGTCACTGAGACCCATAAAGAAGCGGATTTGTTCCCGGATGGATGCCAAATCCTTGAACAAGCCTCCGATATCGGTCACCAGGCTGTCCGAAGACGACTGACTCTCCGTATCGCGCATCTCACTGAGCATTTTGTCACCTCTGCGGATGATGTCGCTCAAGGCTAAGTGGAGCGTATTCTCCAGCGCCGCCAGCTCTTCCCAATCTTTGGGCTTGCTGCCGGGAAGCAGGCGTGTGACCAGCTGGCCGGCTTCACCTGCCGCTGCATCGCTTCGTTCGGGCAATAGACCGAACAGCTTGTCGCTCAGTGTATCCCAAGTTTCCTTTACGGTAAGCAGGTCGGGATAGATTTTATCGATTACGCCGCTCCACTCCGAAGCCTGCTCACTGCCCGAGGACTGCAGAGTCTGGCGCAGTGCCGGCAGCTGGCCGCTGCGGCTGTCTTTATACAGCCTTGTAAGCGTATGAGCTACAGTGAAATACTTCATTTGCATGCCCAGATGCTTGCCGGCTACATCCTCCAAATGATGGGCCTCGTCAATGACAAGATGCTCATAAGCCGGAAGCAGCTGGTGCCCGGCCTTGACGTCTGCGAACAGCTTGGAGTGATTGGTAATGACCACATCGGCAATCCCTGCTTCATGTTTGGCCCGGTGGTAGTAGCATTTGCGGAACCACGGACAGGAACGGCCCAGACATGAATCGGTATCACTGGCTACTGTCTCCCAGAAATCCCCGCCGCGACCGCTCAAATTCAGCTCCTCATCGTCACCCGATTCCGTCTGGGTAAGCCATACGATCATCTGCGCTGCCGTAAGCGCTTCTTCCCGGGGACTTACGAAGTCCTTTTTATTTATTTTATGTTCAAACTTGCGCAGACACAAATAGTGCCCTCTCCCCTTGAATATCGCAGCCTTAAACGGGAAAGGCACAACACTGGTCAGAAGCGGGATATCGCGTTCGCGCAGCTGATCCTGAAGATTGATGGTATGGGTGCTGACCATAACCTTCTGCCCGGTACGTACGCTCTGATAAATAGCCGGCAGCAGATAACCGAGCGATTTGCCGGTGCCGGTGCCTGCCTCGATCAGCAGGTGCTTGTCCTCCCGAAGGGCTGTATTCACTTCGCCAATCATGATCTCCTGGGCTTCCCGGCTTTCATATTGTGGAAGCGTATCCTTAAGCCGTTTGGTTACCTCGGCCATATAATCCTCAAAGGATACATTCTCCACAGGATTGCCAACACCTTCTTCTCTTGGAGGCGCCAGCTCAGTCCAGTCGCCTACAGCCATTGCGAGCTGACGGTAAAAATTCAGCTCTCCTTCCGGCTGGAAGGTTTCCATCTCGCGCTCCCGCAGCAGGCCGTCAAAATACCAGGCCAAGTCACTGTCTTCATCGGCAAACAGCTCGTTAAGCCGCTGAATGGTCAGCAGAGGCAAACTATACAGCTCTTCCAGACATTTAAGCAACACAATCGCTGTAGCTTCTGCGTCACTGTCCGCCTGGTGCGGACGGTCATGTGTGATGCCAAAATGGTTACTTACTGCACCTAGCTGATAGGTCGTTAGTGACGGAAAGCATATTTTAAGGAAATCAATCGTATCCAGAATCCGTCCCTGAAATGGCAAATAGCCGCAGCGGTCTAAAGCATTCTGCAAAAAATGGAAATCAAAAGCAACATTATGTCCAACAAGCACTACATCGTCAAGCAGCGGGACGAGCTCCATCATCATCTCATCCAGCTCTGGCGCATCCTTCACATCTTCATCGGTGATGCCGGTCAAGCCCGTAATAAAAGGAGGAATCGGTGTTCCGGGCTTGACGTAAGAACCATACACCCGGGAGATGGACCGGTCTTCTTCTATAATGGCAAGGCCAACCTGGATGATCTCACCCACAGATTGGGTTCCCGTAGTTTCAAAATCAAGCACGGCAAATTTCATTATAAGTTCTATTCCCTTTCACTTGAGACTCTTTATCAGCATAACAGAAGTTACGAAAAAAGGCGATGCACACCGCTTGGTTGAAGTGGATGCATCGCTTAAATGAGTGGGCTATGATTACAAAAGCGAAACAAGCTGATTTCCGAATTGCAGCTTTCCTCCCCGCCTGCGGCAGACCTCCAGATTGACATTCGGTTCCGGGAGTGCCGGGTCATGAAACAAAGAAAGGCTGAACAGCTCCCTTGCCTCATTGAAGCGTTCCTGGGAAGCTCTGATGCACCCCAGCGCATTGTAGATCATCGCCTTCAGCTTGTTCTCGCGAATCAGCGCAAGCATATGATCCAGATGCCCCCATGCGGTCTCCCCGTCGCCCTCCTGCAGATAGGCCATAGCCAAATACAGGCGGGCCGCCAGACTGTCGGGGTGCTGCGCAATAACTTCCTTAAATTGATCAATACACTTCCGGTACATCAACAGCTTATAGTAGCCCTGCCCTCTGACAAAAGAATCCATGGCGAGCTCTGGCGCTTCCTGCTGCGGTATCTCTTCGTCCGGTTGTGGCGGAAATTCCGCGTGTTCCCGGAAATGACTCAGCTTCTCGGCAAAGGCGAGCCACTCGTCCATAACCTCATCGCTAAGCCGGTGAAGCATGTTGTACTTGCATAAAAGATCATCCCGGCGGGCACCCTCCGAAGTAGGGTAATCCGTGGCGATCTCCTGAAGCATCTTATTCATCTCAGCAAATAATTGTTGAAACATGGGACATCCCCCCCTTACTGAAAATGAAATCAGCCTAAGCTTGCCTGCCTTCATTTTTCGCAAGTGGGGGGCTCTTCATCCCTGCCATTGATTACATGGCTTAGGTCCGGTGATTAAGCAATCGTAGCATGAATCTCATGATCGGCCAGTTTCACCGGCTTGTTCTCGCCATCCACAAAAACTACAGTTGGTTTATGCCCTGCCAGTTCTTCGGCCGAAAGCATCGCGTAGGAGATGATGATGACAGTATCCCCCGGCTGAACAAGACGGGCCGCTGCTCCGTTCAAACAAATTACGCCGCTGCCGCGCGGTCCCGGAATGACGTAGGTTTCCAGCCGGGAGCCGTTATTGTTGTCGACAATCTGTACCTTTTCGTTCTCAAGCAAATCCGCTGCTTCCATCAGGTTCTCGTCGATGGTAATACTGCCCACATAATTCAAATTGGCTTCGGTAACCGTTGCCCGGTGTATTTTGGATTTCATCATATGTCTAAACAAGGGTCGCAACCTCCTTGGGATTAAATACATTATTGTCAATCAGACGGGTTCTGCCAAACTTCACGGCAAGTGCAATAATGATTTCACCGTCAGCATCACTCAGCAATGAAGCATCATCCAGCGTTTCCAGGCCCGGGAAGGTCAATATTTCCGCATAATCAATGAGGGCAAGCGGAGAAGCTGAAATGACTGACACCAGCAGTTTCCGGGCATCTTCAACCGTACGGACCTTACCTTCTTCCATGGCTTGGCGAACTTCACGCAGCGAACGGGACAATACCAGAGCCTGGCTGCGTTCCTCTGCACTTAAATACACATTGCGTGAGCTAAGCGCGAGTCCGTCGCCTTCACGGATGATCGGGCAGGCCACGATTTCAACATTCATATTCAGGTCAGCTACCATCCGGCGCAGAACCGCCACTTGCTGGGCATCCTTGAGTCCGAAAAAGGCGTAATCGGGCTGTACCATATTGAACAGCTTGCTTACGACTGTGGTGACTCCATCAAAATGCCCCGGGCGGGATGCTCCGCACAGCTGTGTGGTCAGCGAAGAGACCGATACCTGGGTGCGGATCGGCTGCGGGTACATCTCTTCCACACCGGGAATAAATACGATGTCGGCTCCTTCACGCTCCGCAAGCTCCAAATCACGCTGCTCGTCACGCGGATAAGAGGAAAAGTCCTCATTTGGCCCAAATTGCAGCGGATTAACAAAAATGCTCATCACTACCGTACTGCTCATTTCCCCAGCCCGGCGCAGCAGGCTTGCATGTCCCTCATGCAGGTATCCCATGGTCGGCACAAAGCCGATGGGAGTATGCCCGCCCTGACGCATATATTCAAGCGCTTCACGCAGCTGTTCAATCGTTCTAACGACTCTCATCTTATTTCGCTCCTTTTCCGGCAGCGCCGTATAAAGATTCCAATACAGTTTCATCCGCATTAAATACATGATTCTCCGCCGGGAAGGAACGGTTCTTCACTTCCTGTACGTAGCTGCCGATTCCCTCACGGATCAGGCTGCCCACATCAGCGTAGGTCTTAACGAAGCGCTTCTCCCGGTAAGGTGAAGCATATTGCAGCAGATCGTGGAAGACCAAAACTTGTCCGTCACAGTACCGGCCTGCGCCGATCCCGATGGTTGGAATGCTGACCGCTTTGGAAATCGCCTCCGCTACTTCTTCCGTGACCAGCTCCAGCACTATGCCGAAAGCCCCGGCCGCTTCAAGTCCCTTGGCTTCATCAATCAGCCGCTGCGCATCCTTAGGATCCTTGCCTTGAATCCGGTATCCACCGATCATGTTTACGGACTGCGGGGTAAGACCGATGTGGCCGAGCACCGGCACACCGGCAGCAACCACAGCAGACACAGCCTCGCAAATTTCCAGCCCGCCTTCCATTTTAACGGCTTGTGCCCGGCCTTCCTGCATCAGTCTGCGCACACCGCGCAGCGTCTCGTCAATGCTGCCGTGATACGTCATAAACGGCATATCCGCCACAATGAACGTATTCTGCGCACCGCGCGCCACGGAACGTGTGTGATAGACCATATCGTCAATCGTTACCGGAAGGGTTGTATCATAACCCAGTACAACATTCCCGAGCGAATCACCGACCAGAATCAGATCGATCCCCGCTTCTTCGGCCAGTAGGGCCGAAGGATAATCATAAGCGGTCAGCATGCTCAGCGGCACACCGTCCGTTTTCATTTTTTTCATTTTCACAATATTCAGTGCATGTTTGTCTGCCATTTGCTCCCATTCCCCTTTTCGTAGTTAAAATACGCGTAAACGCGCAAACAAAAAAACCTTTTAGCATGGTCCGCTAAAAAGGTCCGAAGGGCAAAAAAGAGTCACTCGCGATCGTCCCTTCTGTCTCGGTCCTTACGGCTCAGAGCAGAATCCAACGTAACCGTGGAAATACAGTTATGAAGGTGAATCCGAAAAGCAAATTGCTGTTGTACAGCTTGCTTGAATGAGTACAGCTCGACCCTGCGATACCGTCTCTGAGCATATTATAACAAAATCCGCAGTTAATTACACCAAAAAAATGTGACAAGGCATGGAACCCTTGTCACTGGATCATTTCTATTTCGCCTGACAATATGCAGGTAATATTCCCGGCAGCATCCCTTAGCAGCAGCCCGCCGCCGTCATCCAAGCCGACCGCAGTGCCTTCGCTGCGTCCCTCGGGTGTATTAAAGTACACCTGGCGCCCCAATGTGACCGACATGGATTCCCAAAGCTCACGAACAGGCTTAAAGCCCCGTTCTATGTAAAGGGTGTACAAAAACTCCAGCTCGGCCAGCACCGCTTCCGTGAGTTGCTGGCGGTCAACGGGAATGCCTCCCCCTTCGATCAGCAGCGAAGTGCCGACTCCTTGCAGATCTTCCGGATAGTCGTCCTCCGTCAAGTTCACCGCAATGCCGATTCCGGCGATGCAATAATGAAGCCCGCCTTCCCGGAGCGATGATTCCAGCAGGATTCCGCAAATTTTGCGTCCGCCAGCCAACAGGTCATTCGGCCATTTGATGCCGGCCTGCACGCCGCTGATCTCGCGAATGGCGCGGCAGACGGCTACGCCAGCCAGCAGCGTCAGCTGCGGCGTCAGTGACAGCGGAAGATTGGGGCGCAGCACCACACTCATCCAAATGCCTTTGCCGCGCGGCGAATGCCACTTTCTGCCCATCCGCCCGCGCCCGCCGGTCTGTTCCTCGGCGATAATAGCCGTTCCTTCCGGAGCGCCATTTTCGGCGAGCCTCTTGGCTTCCTCCTGCGTAGACACCACTGTTTCCAGTCGCTGTATACTTCGGTTCCAGCCCGAAACAAAAGTATCTCTGTTCAGCCCGGAAAACCCCGGCGTTTCATCGCTTTTCATCGTTATCCATCCTTTTTGCTTCCTGAAGCAATGATTGTTTATCGTTGGCAATATCTCCAGCCGCTACAGCCTGCAGCAGCGCATGCAGCAGCTCTCCCAGCCACGGGCCGGGACGTTTCTGCAAAGCTTCGGCCAGCTCATTGCCTGTCACCGCAAGTTCTGCCAACGTCTGCAGCGGCATTGATGCGCTCCAGGACCGCAGGAGACCCGTGGAGAGCGCCGGCGCTCCAGATGGCTGCGCGGCGGCGTTATCCGTCTTAGGCTCCGATTGATCAACCTGCCCAACCAAGCGGTTGCCTAACCCTGGCATGGGTACATCCAGCTGCACAGCTGCTCCGGGCCCGGATTCGGCCAGGCCAGCACGCTGCTGATAGGAGGCGGCCTCCGGCACCGCCTCCAGCAGCGTCAGCCACCCTTCGGCGGCTGACGTGCCCAAGGCCAGCACGGCGGCGATCCAGCGCCGCCGAAGCGCCTCGGTGCCGCCCGGAGATTCCGGCGGCACCTCTGCCAGCGCTGCGGTCCAGGCTTCGCGGACGCGCAGCACCGAGGTGACGGCGCTGCGCGTCGCCCCCGGGAACGTCCATGCCCGCATCAGGTCGTCGGCCTCAGCGGCCGGCGTCTTCAGGGCATGAAGCAGGAGCGCCCACCGCAGGAGGGCGCCGGGCAGTTCCCCGATCCCGGCTAGCAGGGCGGAGGCTGCCGCCATGTCACTGCCGGTCCAGGGGAACGGGGCTTTGCCGCGCGGCAGCAGGCCGCTGCGCGCGAGAAGGCCGAGGCCGCGCGCGGGATGCGGCCCCTCTATCATGCGCTCCAGCTCCGCGCGGAGACGCTCCACGGCAATATGCGCCAGCTTGTCACGCTGGCACAGCAGCCCCCGCCACGTATTCTTGGCGATGGCGAAGTCCAGCACAGACGCGAACCGCACGCAGCGCAGCATGCGCAGCGCGTCCTCGTCAAAACGTTCCTCCGCCGTGCCCACACAGCGGATCAGGCGATGCTCCAGATCAGAAGCTCCGCCAAAAGGATCGACCAGCTGCCCATCCAGGCCGCAGCAGATGGCATTGATCGTAAAATCGCGCCGCCGCAGGTCCTCCTGCACATCGCTTACAAAAAAGACGTGCTCCGGGCGGCGGTGATCGGCATAGCCGCTCTCCGTCCGGTACGTCGTTACTTCAAAGCTATACCCATCCTGCAATACAGTAACCGTGCCGTGTGCAAGCCCGGTCGGGACACAACGTGTGAACATGGCCATTACTTCTTCCGGCAGTGCCGAAGTCGTAAGATCCATATCATGCACCGGTCTGCCAAGCAGCTCATCACGGATGCAGCCGCCGACAAAATAAGCCTCACGGCCGTCTGCAAGCAGGGTGGCAATCACTTTGCATGCCGCCTCTGCCATGCCGGATGGTGCCATTTTCCATTCCATGAAGCACCCCTTACCCCCGGACTTTATCCAGTCCGAGCACCTTGCGCCCAAGCACACGGTAATAAATATCCTCATATTGATTCGTAATCATGTCTCTGCTGAAATCGTTGCAGGACCGCTCAAGACAAGCTCTTCTGAATTGCTCTATCATGTCCTCATTCGAGAGCAGCTGAACGGCATATTTAGCCATAGCGGCCGTATCGCCAATCGGAGCCAGGAACCCGGTTTTACCATGCTGAATTAATTCGGGAATACCGCCGGCCTGCGAGCCGATTGTCGGCACACCGCAAGCCATCGCTTCCAGGGCTACAAGACCAAAGCTTTCCTTCTCGGAAGGCAGCAGCAGGAGGTCGGCCAAGGAAATGACCTGGGCAATATCATCCTGCTTACCGAGAAAGCGAACCTTGTCTTCCAGACCCATCTCATTGATCTTCGCCTGAATCTTCGGCAGATCAGGCCCTTCACCTACCAGCAGCAGCTTGGCAGGTAACTCATGGCTCACCTTCGCAAAGATGTCAACCACATCACCGACACGTTTAACTGGACGGAAATTGCTGATATGCATCAGGATTTTCTCATCCGGTGAAGCAAAATCCCCCCGCAGATCGGACACGTCACGCGGATAATACACACGTTTATCGACAAAGTTATACGTCAGGTCAATATCGCGGGTAATATCCAGCACACGCCGTGTCTCATTGATCAGATCCAGCGACACCGCCGTCACTGCGTCACTCTCATTGATGGCAAGACGGATCAAATCCTTAAGCGATTCATCTTGGCCAAGCACGGTAATATCGGTACCATGCAGTGTCGTTACCACTTTGATGTCATTGCCTAACATCTGCTTGGCAAGGAAAGCGCAGACTGCATGCGGTACCGCATAATGGACATGTAATAAATCCAGCCCCTGCATCTTGGCGACCTGAGCCATCTTAGTAGCCAGCGCCAGATCGTAGGGGGGATAACGGAAGACATAATAATCGTTAACCTCTACCTCGTGGTAAAATATGTTTTTCTGAAACGTACCAAGCCGGAACGGGATACTGTGTGTAATAAAATGGACTTCATGGCCTTTCTCGGCCAACAGCTTGCCCAGTTCAGTCGCCACTACACCCGAGCCGCCAAGAGACGGATAACAAGTGATGCCTATTTTTAGCCGGTCCATAGCTCCGCCCCTTCGATAAACTTATGTTAGTACTTTTAGTAATGACATGAGTTAATTATAGTTGTTCATCGGGCTAAAATAAAGCTTTGTGTTTAACGGCCTCCGGTGGTGAACAATTCAACGGCATGCGGCACTTTACTGGCGAAGCCCTCCGCATAAGGAATAAGCCTCCGCTGTCCAAGCAGCATATCCCGCGAACGGACGCGTTCGATATAGCCTTCATTAAGCGGTGTCGAGACTACATCCTCACCCGGTGCTTTCTCGAATTGCGAACGGTAGCAGGAAAGCGCCTGCTCTTTAATGCTGTATTGGGCAGTCACATCCACGATAAGATCACACCGTCCGAGATCGTTAATGAAGTAAAAATAAAGCAGCGGTGCCGCTACCGCAGGCTTGTCCGGCATATATTTGCGCAGCTTGGCATTAAACACAGCCTCTTCCACCAGCTTGCTGCAAGCAATATGGTCAGGATGGCGGTCTTCCCAATAAGGTGCAAATACGATGTCCGGTGCGAATTTGCGAATTTCCGAGGTCACCGCTGAGAGATGCTCCTCTGTCAAATAGAGTCCCCGGTCAGGGAGCCCCAGATTCGTGCGGAGTGAGGCACCGAGCAGATCAGCGGCCTGCTCAGCTTCCAGCTTGCGCCGTTCCACGGTTCCGTTCGAGGACATTTCCGCTGCGGTCAAATCGCATAAGCCCACTTTCAGGCCGGCAGCAGTATGTTTGGCGATGGTTCCAGCCATGCCGATCTCGGCATCATCGGCATGAGCGCCGAATACTAGGATATCCAGCTTCATTATTCGTCCACACCCGGCTTGTACTTATGTACCAGCTCCCGCCAGCCGAAATCGCCCCGGTCAATCGCCTTGACCAGAATTTCCGCAGTAGCAATATTTGTCGCTACCGGAATGCCATACACGTCACATAAACGCAGAAGGGCAGTAATGTCAGGCTCATGAGGTTGTGCCATCAAAGGATCACGCAGGAAAATAATCAGATCCAGCTCATCCTGCGCCACCAGCGAACCGATCTGCTGGTCTCCGCCCAGCGGACCAGACATGTAGCGGTGGATATGAAGGTTGGTTGCGTCCATAATCCGCTGGCCGGTCGTTCCTGTAGAGTACATCTCAAGTCCAGTAAATACATGCTCATAAGCGGTTACAAAATTCACCATCTCATCTTTTTTCCGGTCATGTGCGATAAATGCAATCTTCAACATGTGTTCTTCTCTCCTGTCTATTCTATAAAGTGCTCAAAACCATAGATCATTCCTGTGTACTCCATCACTTTCTGGATACCCAGCTTGACTCCAGGCATATATCCAGCCCGCTCGTAGGAATCATGGCGTATTTTAAGGGATTGCCCAAAACCGCCGAAGACTACTTCCTCCTGGGCAAACACACCGGGGAGGCGGACGCTATGAATGCGGAAGCCGTTGTAGTAGCCGCCGCGCGAGCCCTCAATAATTTCTTCTTCTTGAGGATTGCCTTGACGCAGCTCCTCACGCGCTTCAGAAATCAATTCCGCTGTCTTGATTGCCGTACCCGATGGAGCATCCAGCTTCTGATCTCCATGATACTCGATAATTTCGAGATGCGGGAAATACTTGGCAGCTTGGGCGGCAAACTTCATAAGCAGGATGGCCCCGATGGAGAAGTTAGGTGCGATCAGCCCGCCGATTCCCTGTTCCTGGCATTGCTTGTCCAGTTCCTTAATTTGTTCGGGAGTAAATCCGGTAGTACCAATCACCGGACGTACCCCATATTTGATTGCGAGTGTCGTATTAGCAAAGGCTGATTGAGGAGTCGTAAAATCAACTAACACATCCCCGTTGCTATGTGCAAGGGCGGCCTCAAAGTCCGATGTAACATTAACTCCGCATTCTTCCAGTCCCGCGAGACGACCGGCATCGATACTGCCTGCCGATCGATCTACAGCCGCAGCCAATTCCAGTTCATCATCCTGCAGCACCAGCTTTATTACCTCTTTGCCCATTCTGCCTCCTGCTCCGGAGACAATTACTCTGATCTTGTCGCTCACCCTTATTTCCTCCTCGCTTTCACTGGTTCCATGTTTATTGGATATATTTTTGCAATGATTTCTGAAGGTCCTTCATGAGCTGCCGCAGACCGGAATCATCCGGATGCAGGGAAATGACCTCTTTCATCGCGGCGATGGCCTGCAAGTGCTCGTTCATCCGGCTGTGCGCAATGGCGAGCCATACATATGCATCCCCGTATAGTGGATCCAGCGTAATCGCTTCTTTCAGCAGCGTGATCGGATGATACGGATTATTCGTCCCTGCTGTTTCATCTTCAAGCAGCCTTTTGGCCTCCTGGACAAGCTGTAGCGCCTGCAGATGCTGAAGATGCAGCCGGTATTCCGGCTTGCCGTTATCAAGCTTGAGCGCTGCCAGTGCATGCTCCAGTGCCTTCTCCAGCATCCCGCTGCGGGCATAGGTAATGGAACAGCGGTATCTCACCTCGGCATCATCCGGACTGGCCGCTATAGCTGCCTCAAAGAAGTGTATCGCTTCGGCGAAATCGCTGCGCAGAATAGAGCGGTAGGCCGCTTTTACAAAATCGTTATGATTCATATTCTCACCATCCTAACGGCTAAATCCCGTTCGTTTGGTACAGCATATGTTATAGAAGCCTAATCGGTGTTTTTCAGTGTCCATCGCCCGGCATCGCGGGTATTGAACTTATGCATGACTTTATTGTGGGCTTCGGTCAGATCGATGCCCAGCGAATTGGCGAAGCAGATCGTAATGAACAGAATATCGCCCAGCTCCAATTCAATGGAATTTTCCGCTTCGTCGGATTTTTTCGGCTTCTCACCGAACTGATGGTTTACTTCACGGGCCAATTCACCCACTTCCTCGGACATTCGGGCCAGCATAGACAGCGGGCTGAAGTAACCTTCTTTAAATTGTGAGATGTACGCGTCGACTTCACGCTGCAAATCACCAAGACTTTTATCCATAATTTGTTTCTTCGCCCCCCTGAGAGTTCTTGCCTTCTGTTTGCCCCTATGTTATCGTAAAGACGTTTTGAAGACAAATCTTTTTTAAATTTACAGCTTCACCCCATGAAAGCAATGTTAGTACAAACTGCCCATTAAGAGGCTTAGGCGAGGGATTATATGAAATCATCCAAATTGTTCGCGATCGGCAAAACAGCAGCTCCCATTATGCTCGGTGCCGCAATCTATGCATTTGGGCTCCTCTATTTTATAGTGCCCAACCAGCTAATGGAAGGCGGGGTAACCGGGATTACCATCCTGCTGAATTACGCCTTTGACCTTCCCATATTCCTGACTACATTACTGCTTAACCTTCCGCTGTTCCTGCTCGGCTGGAAAGTGCTCGGCTCAAACCAGATTTTTTATACAGGTATAGGAATCGGTTTGTTGACCTTTTTCCTCTGGGTATTTGAACGGCTGATTGCTGGCGGCTGGCTTGTCCCGTTCAGCACCGAGCATGATTTCATTCTTGCTTCATTATATGCAGGGGTGACGCTTGGCGCGGGACTTGGGATCGTATTCCGTTACGGCGGGACCACAGGCGGGGTCGATATCGTAGCCAGAATTCTTGCCCGCAGGTTCGGCTGGAGCATGGGACAGATTATTCTGGCTGTTGACATTCTCATCATTGGCGCCTCCCTGCTCTACATTCCCCGGGAAAAAATATTGTATACCCTGGTGGCCGTCTTTATTTCTTCGCGGGTCATTGATTTTATTCAGGAGGGTGCGTATGCCGCTAAAGCTTTCACCATTATCAGCGATGACGCCCCGCAAATTGCCGATCTTATCACAGCAGAGATGGACAGGGGCGTAACGCTTATCCCTGCTATCGGCGCTTACTCCAAGCAGGCGAAGCACATGGTGTACTGTGTCGTCTCCCGCCAGGAGATCCGCCGTCTCAGCCAGCTGGTGAAATCTATCGACCCCACGGCGTTTGTGATCATCAGCGATGTACATGATGTGCAGGGGGAAGGCTTCCGGCAAACCTAAATCCATGAATCAGTGTGATTCACATTAATAGAGGGTAGACAAAAAAAGGCTTTCCCTGCCATCATCACACGATGGAGGGGGGAGCCTTTTATTTTAGTTACATCTAATAATCAGCAGAAAATGGATCGTGGCAGAACTATTAACCATACGGGATCTGCCGCCGCCTGCCTCATGGCCGGATCTATACCGGCTTCCACTCCTCATTCTCACCGCGGTACTTCCGGTATCCGGTATAGGCCAGCGCTGCCAGAATGAACGCCCCGGCAAGCAGCCCCCACCCTCCATACTCCGGCGGAGACAGCGGCAGAGATAAAGCCGGCTCATCCCTCTCTTTGCCAAACATCACCCGCACTGCGTCCTGTCCGTAAGAAACGATCTCCAGCAGGCGTGTGCGTTCGATCGGCTGAGAGGAGGATGGAATACCCGCCGCGTAAGATAACCAGGAATCAAAGGCGTTCACCACCTCCGGCTGGCGGGAGATGACCACTGCAGGACGGATATTGTCATATCTGCTTTGCAGTCTTGTTACTGCCGTTTTCCAATCCTTAAGATTATTGGCAGCAGCACTTTGCTCCATATCGTTCAGATCCTCGCGGATCAGCTTGTAGTACTGCAGCCACATCGGTTGCTTTGGATGATTCAGACTGTTGGCAGCGAGCCTGAGCTTGGCAGCGGCAGCTTCCCACTTCTGGGGATTGATTTGTGCAGCCGCCATTGTAGCCTTTAGATCCATAACCACTGTCGACAGTGCATTTATTCCCTCCACCGAGGTCAGGCCTTCAAAGGATGAGGATACAAAAATCCGTGAAATCTCCTCGCTCTCCTGCCTTGCCTTGGTGACATTCCCTTCCAGAACATAGCTGTACAAAGCCTCTGCCGCCTGCTCCAGCCGCTGTGCTCCAGTCCTGCCGGTAAGCGCCGGAGATTCTCCGCTTACGGAGCTCCTGGTACTAAGCGAATTTTCAAGGCCGGAACCTGCAGCGGCAGCGCTAGAATCTGCCATAACCTTTCCAATATTCCCTCCGGCAAGCAGCCAGCACAATACTAACCCTGTTAGCACATAATATCCCCTGCGCGGCATGAGACATCCCTCCTACCCTAAATGTATGGCAGGAGGACAAGAGATAGAACAGCCTGTCAGCGCCTGTTGCTGAAGCTCTCCAGCGGTCTGGTTCTTCTGCTGAAAATCCAGGCCGCGGCGGTGCTGAGCAAGGTTAATCCAATAGTGAAGTACTGCACACCCATTACATCATCCTCCAGCACAGAAGGCAGCCACGGATAAATCCCAACCGAATAATCCACCATGTCGTTAGTAAGCGTCCAGAGCAGCGCCAATGGCAGCATTCTGCGGAAAGCGAAGAAGCGGGCATAGATCAGCGCTTCAACCGCCATCCCGGTATGCGATGCGACCAGCATCCAGTCCTTCCAGCCCACAGCGTCCCCCTGATATCCCCCGGCAAAAATAATGCTTACCGCCCAGATACCGTACTTCACAGAGGTGAGAACCGCCAGTGCTTCGATCAGTTCACGCAGCAGAGTCCCTTTCAGACTCTTCGGCGGATACAACAGGAGCAATAAAGCGGCAGTAAAGAACAGGCTCGCCGTCGGACTATCAGGAACGAACGGAAGCAGCCAGGCAGGATAATTGGCTGCTGTATATTCCAATTGATTGCCGTACCACATGTAACCGTAAACCGTACCGAAGAAATTCACAATAAAGAGCAGCCATATGACTCCCCGGTGTTTAAACAACTTCTCGAACCAATGAACCGGCATATCGACACATTACCTCCTAGATCATGGCAGCCTCTGCATTTACACAACCAAAAAACCTGACCGCATGCACGATCAGGTTTGCGCTTATCATTATTTTACTGTTCGCTTTTTTGTTTGGCAAGCCAGCCGGCAAGAGTGTCAATATCCTGCTCTGTCAGACCCGCCGCCACCGCCGTTTCATACATCGGAGGCATTTGCCCCTGTCCCTCTTTAATGATCGTGAGAATCGCATCTTTGTCATGGGTATCGCCAACACCACGAAGCGCAGGCACACTACCTCCGCCTTTCATATCGACAGCATGACAAGAGACACAGGTAGCTTGCTTATAGAGCGCCATCGCCGGATCACTCTTGTCCACGATGGCTACTTCCTCCGTTTTAACAACACTTGTGGTCGGCAAACCTTTGGCTCTGTTCTCTGCCGCCTTTTCCTCACGCTGCACATCCTCAGGAATTTGATCCGTTAACGCCATTTCATGCTTATATTCCGTCCAGGCTGTATTCGTCAAATAAATAATGGCTGCGAGGGAGAGGAACATTAAAGAGGAAGCGATCGGCCGGCGGTAGAACCGCCGTTCCCGGCCCGTATCCAGAAAGGGAGCCAGCAAGAGCGCTCCAAAGGCTACGCCTGTAACGCCGAGTGTGCCAAGCACAATATAGTCACCGGAGGCATAAGGCAGCTTCAAATATTGATACAGGAACAGGAAATACCAGTCCGGTATCGGAATTACCGTTGCACTGGCATTCGCAGGGAAGCCTAGCGGCGCCGGCTCTGAAATGGTCAACACCAGGATGCCCACTAGCACAACAACACCGACCATCCATTCTTTCAATAGAAAGTTGGGAATAAACGCTTCCGATTTGCCCGGATATGCCGTATAGTCCGGCGGTGTAATGAAACCGTTACCCTTGCGGACACGGGAATCACCGACAAATACGACCTTTTCTTTGGTGTTGTCCTTGTCTTTGTGTGCCATCTGCAGTTCCCCCTTTCTGTCAATTGACTTACAGCGGACCGGAGATACCCTGTCTGCGGATCATAATAAAGTGTCCGACGAGCAGAATAAGCAGGACCGCCGGGAGGAAAAATACATGTAGTGCAAAAAAGCGGGTTAAAGTTTCTGCGCCGACAATAGTGCCGCCCTGCATCAGTTCCTTCAGCACAGGCCCCATAACGGGTACAGAATTAGCAATTTCCAGCGTAACCTTGGTTGCAAAATAAGCTTTGTTGTCCCAAGGCAGCAAATATCCGGTCAGACCAAGCCCTAGCATCACGAAAAAGATAAGCATACCGACGATCCAGTTCATTTCGCGCGGTGCCTTGTAGGAACCGGTGAAAAATACGCGCATTGTATGAAGGAACATCATCACGATCACGAGACTTGCGCCCCAGTGATGCATACCGCGGACGATCTGCCCGAAGGCCACCTTAGTCTGCAAATATTCCACACTGGCATAGGCATTTATAATATCTGGAACATAATACATTGTCAGGAACATGCCCGATAAGATCTGAATGACTGTAATAAAGAAAGTAAGTCCGCCAAAGCAATAGACAAATGCCGAAAAGTGATGTGCCGGATTGACATGCTCAGGTACCTCATGATCGGCGACATCTCTCCAAATCGGCGTAATATCCAGACGTTCATCAATCCAGTTGTAGACATTTTTAAACATCAGATTTACGCCTCCTTCTTAGCTTCGGTGTTGGGGACGATATCGCCAAGATAGACCCAGCCTCCATCAATCTTGGTCTTGTACTGGTCAAGCGGCTTCGGGGCGACCTCTAGATTCTTGCCTACTTTGGTATACCTCGCTCCATGACATGGGCAATGGTATTCATCCGGATAGGACTTGTTATTGTTCCATCTGACCGTACATCCCAGATGCTTGCAGATCGGTGAAAGCGCATAAATTTCTCCGCTCTCATTTTTACGGATCCAGGCCGTCAGCGTAGCTGTACTGGCATACCATCCGTCCTGCTGTTTCAGCTCAAACGTAAACTCCTGCGGTTCATCGGTAATTTTAGAGGTTTCCGCAATTTTGATGAATTCACCCTCGCCTTTTTTATGTAATATCGGGTCTACGGCAAAACGGATCATCGGCAGGACTGCCCCGGCCCCCATAAAAGCGGTAGCTCCGCCAAGGGTATAGGTTAGAAACTGTCTGCGTGACATCTCTTTTAGGCTGGGCGGTCCTTGCGGATGCGGCTCCTGCTCTTCTTCATGGCTGCTCATACTGTGTGTAACCCCCTATTCAGAAATTGGAGAAGGCACCTGCAGTGTTATCCAGAGGTTTTTCCTGTAAATAATCCGTTTACAATGATATAAGTCACACGACATATAAGTTCAACCTAATCATAGCGTAGGGTCCAAAACCCGTCAAGAATATTGTCTAAATTGTGACAGGCATATTGGGGTGCTTTTCTATAAATTGTTGATTTTTTGTCACATTTAACTCATTTATCTCCTTGCCACATCTGCTCGATTTCTCTCCCTATCTGACTCTTAAAAGACATTATCCGGGACGCGACAAATCCAGTCAGGGAAAGGACTAAATCGCTTTCAACAATTTCGTTGGACAACAGCTCCAAATCGGATGAAGCCACAATGATGTATTGGAAGTGACTGGATTTGACTTTTCGGCAAATCTCATTTAGGTATTGAATATTGTCACCTGAGCTGTACTGAATTGCCGGGTAGGTTACAATGCGCCCTTGAAAGGGTTGTTCAATACAGTCCAGCAAATCACGCAGCCGTTCAAGTGCCTCTGCCGCCTCCGGCGGACTCTCCGTACCCATCAGGCCGGTAAACGGAATCAGGCAGGTATCGAAGTATTTGCAGTTTGCCTCCCAGCTGCTTTTGTCAAAATCACTAAATTTCATTACTGTTCATTCCCCTCACCTGAATTGTTCAAACATTTTTTTGACAAACATTTCTCCTTGCTTTCTCGAAGATACCGTTAAATCCCTCTTTTACAGGACAACAAAAAAAGAAATGCGCCAAGCGCATCTCTTATGCCAAACTTTTCAGTTCTTCAGTCAGATACCGGAAAGCCGCTTTATCTCCGGCCGCCAGCGCTGTGTCAATCTCCCGGTACAAGATGTCGGTACGACGCTTTCGCAGCGCTTCATCCCACACCATTTCTGCCGCAAGCCCTAGCATCACTTCATAGGTAGCCTTCATTTTGTCCATTCGATACACCTCCGCTGTTTAGAAGTTTCCATATTCCTTCGCCTTGTTCACATAACTCTCGCTGGTGCGTGACATTCTCAGTAAGTCCTGCTCGGTCAATTCACGGACCACTTTGGCGGGGGTACCCAAGGAAAGGGTGTACGGCGGGATCACTTTGTTTTCGGTTACAAGAGATCCGGCTCCTATTAAAGCATATTCACCAATCTCTGCTCCGTTCAACACAATCGCACCCATTCCGATTAATGTGCCTCTGCCTATCCTGCAACCATGAATGATTGCGGAGTGCCCTACCGATATGTCATCCCCCAATATCAGCGGCAGATTCTCCGCCACATGGCCTACAACCCCATCCTGAATGTTGCAGCTTTTTCCAATAATGACTGGAGCAAGATCGCCCCGAAGCACCGCATTGAACCAAATACTTGAATGCTGTCCTACACTCACATTCCCTACCAGCTTAGCCCCTTCTGCCACGTAAACAGATTCATCGAGCTGCGGTATGTAATTCCCATAAGCAATCCGCATTTTCCTCCCCCTTACTTCGGCAGTCGCTTCGGAGTGGCAGCTTCCGTCCCCCATGGCGTCATTTGGACTACCGGGCCTTCAGGTGTCTCCCCAAGCCGGATCATCCCAAGATGCAGCATCATCCGCAAAATACGCTGTTCCAGGATCGATGCGGCATCATCATAGTAAAACGGTTTGATCAGCCAGCCCAACCCCTCCACCAAGGAAGAAACGCTCACCCACTCTTCTGCACTTACGCTAATCCAGTATACGAGCGATGGAAGATTAGGAACAGCACCTTTATAGAGTTTTAACCAAAAGGTGAATAACTGCATCAGTCTTTCTGATTTTCCTTCCGCAAGCAGCGTCTCACCTGCCGAGGTCAGCTTCAAACGGTAACCTTCTTCCGAAATATAGCGGCGGTGCCTCGCATAATCATACAGAAGCGCCATTCTTGGCGGATAATGCTCGCATGCTCTGCCGTAACCGAATCTCCAGCCCCCCTTGCCCAGCAGCGGCTCAGGAACTTGGATCGCGTTCATTACGCCCTGCTGATAACGTTTATAGAGGGCACCCTCCTGGTTCAGCTCCAGCTCATTGTCCATCACATAACGCAGGAACAGCAGCAGATCGCCCGCCAGCAGATCACCTTCCCCGCGGTATACCGCTGGTTCGCTGCTCCGGACCACATGTTCCTTGATATGCTGTCCCATCCTCTCGCGGAAACGGTTCTTCAGATCCTCCGGCACCTGAAAGAGGTATCTGCTCTGCTGTGAGGCGCCGCTGAAGAGCCATCCGCCGCTTTTGAACCGGCTGACCATCTCACGGTAACCGCCGGTTTTGCCGGCAGGTGCATCAAAGCAGGCCTGCCTCGCGGCAGCCAGCAAATCTTCAAGACTGAATTTGCTGCGTTCGTCGAACAACAGCGTGTTGAGAAACCGCAGTTCCTCCGGGGTGCAATCCCGGATATGTGTCTCCATGAAATCGCGGCTTCCCAGCGTGATCAGTATACTCTGAATCAAATCATGTTTAGAATTTCGTTTGCAATCGCACTGGTAGCGCCCCGCAATGGCGGTAAGCTGACCAATGTCTGCGTAAGTGAGCATATCCGCCAGATTCATCTTTTATCGCCTCACCGTTTTACTACCATTATGGGAAATACAGCCCTTTTTATTCCTTATTACGCAAAAAAAATAACCCGAGGCTTCGGGTTAACGCTGATTTTGCAAGATATGACGTGTACAATTGTATAACAGCGGACTCCATTCCAGTTCCTTCTTCTCCAGGATGGTCAGCGACAGATTGCCAAGACGTTCTGTGTACTTGTCCTTATAAAGCGCGGTGTACAGCTGAGCCAGAAAGCCGCCGTGGGAAATTACCAGCACATTGCTCTGCGGATAACGGGACGATAGATCCTCCAGGAAAGCCAGACCGCGTACCTGCAGCTGTTCATCTGTTTCTTGACCCAGCGACAGCAGGTTCCACTCTTTGCCCCACTTCTCCTCCCGCTGCATGGCAGTCATGCCTTCCACCTGTCCATAGGCACGCTCACGGATCCGGTGATCGGGTTCAAGCAGTGGAATGTCCAGCTTGGCAGCTACGATCTTCCCTGTCTCCGCTGCACGGGAAAGACTGCTGGTAATGCAGTAGTCCCAGCGGTAGGGTTCCTGCAGAAGCCTGTCTCCCAGCATCTCAGCCTGCCTCCGGCCCTCTTCGTTAAGAGGAATGTCACTTTGCCCCTGTATCTTTCCTTCCGCATTCCAATCGGTCAGCCCATGGCGTACTAAGCCGATAAGCATTGCCATCACCCTTCCCTTCCTTTATGTTTGCTTAATAATGTATCATGAATGAAAACAAATGTCTTCTTTTTGAAAGATTATTATGCCTTTTCGCTCTTCCTGCACGGAAACAACACAACAAAAAAAGCCCGCTTTACTTGATAGTAAAGGGAGCTCCTCATTGTCTGCGGTAACGGTTCAACCGGATGAGCAAAAATATCGATAAGCCTACCCCCAGCATGGACAGCATCATCCAATATTGTGGATGGGTTGGCCCCATGCTTACTACAAGCGGCTCGATAATGCCGCCTTCTGATTCGAGAACAGGATAAGCCGGCGACCATCCTAGTGAAAGGCCGGCCACACCCGTATCCACAATCCCGCTTTGCGCCGTGGTTGTGTTATGGGATGTCTTAAACATAGTGAAATATAGGAAGCTCGATAGAAACACTGCCAGAAAGCAGGCAATCCAAAGGCTTATCCGGCGGCGGAAAACTGTAGAATTACCGGCAGATTTCCCGTCTCCGGGCATCAGCCAGGGACTCTCGAGATAAATCCGCTCCATAACCCTGAGGTTTATAGCTTCCGCACGTTCTTCGCTGACTTCTACCTTCGTCTCAAGCATAAGCTCGCTGCTCTCCTGCCACAATGCCCACTCGGAGGCGCAGTACGGGCAACTTGCAATATGCCTCTCAAGTTCAATCCGCTTGGGGTCGGTGGGGGGAGCGTCCCACAATAGCGGAATGAAATCTTGCGCTTCCCTGCAGTTCATTGGCCTTACACCCTCTCAGCCTGCTCTTCAAGTTCAGGCTCATAGAAATAGGACTCGAGCTGGAGCTTCACACTGCTCCTGGCACGGAACAATAATGATTTCACGGAGCTGACACTCTGATCCAAAATAATGGCGATTTCCTGATAATCCATTTGATCATATTCACGCAGAATGAGTGCAGAACGCTGCTTCTCCGGTAGATTATTGATCGCTTCACGGACCAGCATCATCCGTTCTTTACGAAGTGCCGCTTGCTCCGGCGCTACCTCTGGCGGAGCTACAGGAGTATAGCCGCTTTCTTCAAGAGATACATTGCCTGCACGATTCTTGCGAAGCTCACTCAGCACCGTATTACGGGCGATTGTATACAGCCATGTCGAGAATGAAGCATCCACTTCACGGAAGGAATGCAAGCTGCGGAACGCCTTATAAAAGGTCTCCGAGCAGAGATCTTCGGCAATCAGCTCCATATGGGAATTCTTAAGCATATGATAGACAAAAGCCAATATTTTTCGTTGGTATCTTCGCATCAGTTCCGAGTATAATTCTGTGTTTCCTTGCTTAATAAGCTGGATCAACTGGGAATCCGTCATGGTGAGTTCGGCCCTCCTCGCCCTTGCACGTTTAATCCCGGCCGGTCTGTAACTACTTATACCGGTCGGGGCTTAAAAAGTTGCGCTTTTACACTAAATTTGTACCGTTTTATGAAATACTTCCTATGTATATTCAAATACCCGGTAAATAAGGCATGCCACATGTAAATACAGAAATAAATACGCATCTTTACAGGTTTCCTTACATCCCGCACGGCTCTTTTTTGATGATTACGGAAAGGAATCTATAAACATACTTAACCCAGTATAGCATAGATTCTAACAGGATGACATTAATAGACTCGAGGCAACAATACACTATTTTACATTCCGCATATTAAGTCGAATCCTGCTTCATTCCTAAACCTGCCATCTGCGCACCCAAAAAGTCAGTCGAAACGCTCTTTCTTATCTATTCCGGATGGCCGGATCTGCGATTTGGAAAATAAAGTTTAAAGAAAGTGTTGACAAAATGTAAACGGATACATATAATAAAAGTACAGTATGGTTTCTCTCCACTCCTATCCAAACACTGCACAATTCCAATTCATTGTGAATTGTAGCCGCTTACTTTGTAAGCGGTCTTTTTTTGTCCATTTTCAGGCTGAGTCGCGTTGTAACCCAAACCAAAAAGGGCTTTGACTTCGAAGTTTTCTCAGGTATTTTGCGGGGAGTCCGATAACTTATATATCTTAACAACTAAAAAAGCCGGGGCATTCGCCCCGGCTTCTACACATATACCGTATAATCATTGTGCTGCAGGAGAATCTTAGCCCGCTCCATGTCATTCTCCTGACGGAAAGACAGCCGCATAATGCCGGGAACGTCTTCACGGCTCTCAATAATCTGCACATTGCTAAGGTTGATACCCTGATCCCCCAGCTCCGTAGCGATTCGCCCGATAATACCCGGATGATCGGGAACATCAATATGGAGATCGAACAATGGCGTAATCATTCCTTTGCGGCGCTCCGGCAGCTGGCTGCGGAAGCCGTTAGCTTCGCTGAAAGCCTCCTCAATGCCTTCTCCGTCCGCCGTCTCCAGCAATTGGATAAATGAAGATACCTCCTGATTCCAATCCTTCAGCAAGCGCAGCATCACCGTACGGTTGTTAAGCAGAATATCGCGCCAGATGATCGGATCACTGGAAGCAATCCGTGTGATGTCGCGGAAGCCGCCTGCAGCCAAAGTGCTGTACAGGGAATCCGTATTATCATAGGCATGAATCTGATTCACAAGCGCGACAGCAATAATATGCGGCAGATGACTGATCGCACCGACAATTTCATCGTGGCGTTCCGGATCGAGCCGGACGATCTGCGCTTTGGTATGTAATAGCAAGGATTCAAGTGCATGATACGCATCTTCCGGCACTCCCGGCGGAGGCGTCAGCACATAATAGGCATTCTCAAACAGCAGTGAGGAGGCTGCTTCCACACCGGAGCGTTCGGAACCGGCCATCGGGTGCCCGCCTATGAAATGCACATCAGGAAAGTCCAGTGAAACCGCGCAGGCGGCAATGCTGGCCTTGGTGCTGCCGACATCCGTAATGATGCAGCCGGGTTTCAGCGGAAGCTTGCTTAACTGCTGCAAATAATCCTCCAGCATGCCTACAGGCACGCATAGAAAAATAAAATCGGCGTCCAGCGCCGCTTCTTCAACAGAAAGTGTTGCCTGATCGACAACACCTCTGCTGACATACTTAATTGCGGATTCAGGACGGTGGGCATGGCCTACGACGGTCAGGCCCTCCTTGCCTTTGAAGCAAAGGGCCAGTGAGCCTCCGATCAGACCGACACCGAAAATGGCTATTTTTGTCGTCATGTTCTTTGTACTACCTGCCTTCTATAGGTATCGTCTTGTCTGTTACAGGCTACACCTGTACCTTCTGATCTTTAAGCACGCGCTCCAAAGCGGCGATAAAAGCCTTGTTCTGCTCTGTCGATCCGACAGTAACACGGATATAAGTCGGGTAAAGCCTGTGACCAGCTCTTACAATAATGCCTTGGCGCAGCAAGGCGTCGAATACTTCGGTTGCAGGCTTGCGTACATCTACCATAATGAAATTACCGTGTGCCGGGAAAAAGTCCAGACTCAGGCGTTTGAATTCTCCCTGAAGCTGAATGATGCCCGCGCTGTTGAGACGGCGGCATTCCTGCACATATTCCTGGTCAGCCAGTGCAGCCAAGGCGCCAGCCTGGGCTAGGCGGGAAGTGTTGAAAGGTTCCCGAACCTGATTAATCAGCTTGATAATCTGCGGGCTTGCAACACCATAGCCGATGCGGAGCGCAGCCAACCC
The DNA here is from genome assembly GCF_051594305.1 of Paenibacillus sp. IHBB 3054. Taxonomy (NCBI): domain Bacteria; kingdom Bacillati; phylum Bacillota; class Bacilli; order Caryophanales; family Paenibacillaceae; genus Paenibacillus; species Paenibacillus sp. IHBB 3054. Next base: position 307,446 of record NZ_JBOFBG010000001.1, read on the forward strand.
ATAAATCTTGGAGAAGGTGCGCAGCACCACCAGATTCGGATACTTAGCGAGCAGCTCAATTCCGTCCGAATAGGAAAGGTCTGTTACGTATTCGGAATATGCTTCATCGAGCACCACCATTACATTCGCAGGAACCGCGTTCAGGAAAGTGACCAGCGCCTCTTCAGGCACAATCGTACCGGTTGGATTATTGGGATTGCAGATCCAGATCACCTTTGTCCGTTCCGTTACTGCAGCCAGCATCGCGTCAAGATCATGTGTACCGTTTGCCAGAGGCACTTCTATCGAAACAGCACCTTCGATATCGGCATTGCTCTTGTATACGGAGAAGGTCTGATCCGCCATAATTGTCTCGTCACCCGGCAGGAAAAAGGCACGTGTAATCAAGGCGATGATTTCATCGGAGCCGCAGCCGAATATGATATTGTCGTTCTCCACGCCAAGGTGGCTTGCCAGTGCGCTTGTCAAATCAGCGGCCGCGCCATCAGGATACAGAAAAAGATTGTCCAGATCGGCAATAATAGCAGCTTTTGCGCTCGGCGAAGGCCCATAGGGGTTCTCATTGGACGCCAGTTTAATGACCTCGCTTAAGCCCAGTTCTTTCTTAACCTCATCAATAGGTTTGCCTGGCTTGTAGACAGGGAGGTTGATAATATTTGGTTTCGGATTCATTTATGTTCCTCGCTCTCCATGGGTAAGATAGCTGCTCTCAGGTCTGTCAGCAGACCGTTATGGTCTTAATTGTGCCACAAATTCACGAATTTGCAACAGTCCTTGGCTGCGGGTATCCGGATTGTCCAGCAGCGGAATCACATCCTCCACCTTGCGGACAATGGCACTGCCTACGACCACACCGTCGCAAATGCGGGCAAACCGTGCCACCTGCTCGCCCGTCGAGATGCCAAATCCAACAGCTACCGGCAAGTCTGTTGCCCGGCGTACGGATTCAATAAAGTCATCGACTCCGGTATGAAACGACGATCTTTCGCCCGTCACACCAAGGGAGGAGACACAATAGACAAAACCGCTGGCACCGGAGACAATTTTGGCAATCCGCTCACTGGAGGTCGGTGCAACAAGCGGTATCAGATTCACACCAGCCTCACGGCTGCGCAGGCGCATCTCCCCGGACTCCTCCACAGGCAGATCGGGAATGATCAGGCCGCTGATTTCGTGGGTCTCAAGCTCTGCAAAAAAGGTGTCCAAGCCCATCTGCATAACCGGATTATAATAGGTGAACAAAATGAACGGAAGCTCACTTCCCGCCTGTCGGGCCTTCAGTGCCGTTTCCATACAGGTTCGAAGGTTAATGCTGCCTCGCAGCGCTCTAGCAGATGCCCGCTGGATCACCGGACCATCCGCAAGCGGGTCGGAGTAAGGAACGCCCAGCTCCAGAATATCTGCACCCGCCGCCTCCAGTTCGGCAATGATATCAAGCGTGGTCTCCAGATCGGGATCGCCTACCGTTAGAAAAGGAATCAAGGCCGTCCGTCCGGCCTCTTTTAGCTGCCCGAAGGTCAAATCCATCCGGTTTGTCGTGTCCGTTGTCATTGCTTACCCGCTCCTTCCGTATAGGCCATTATAGATTCCACGTCTTTGTCGCCGCGCCCGGACAAACAGATGACTACAATATCATCCTTGGTGAGCGTGGGTCCGATCTTAGCAACATGCGCCAAGGCGTGGGCCGACTCCAGAGCTGGAATAATGCCTTCAGTCATACACAGCAGCTTCAAAGCCTCAAGCGCTTCCTCATCCGTAATCGGCACGTATCGGGCACGCTCTATGTCTTTGAGGTAGGAATGCTCAGGGCCAACTCCCGGATAATCCAATCCGGCAGAGATGGAATGCGCCTCTGTAACCTGTCCATGTTCATCCTGCAGCAGATAGCTCAGGGAGCCTTGAAATACTCCATGGGTTCCCTTGCTCATTGTCGCAGCATGAAAAGGGGTATCGATCCCCTTGCCTGCAGCCTCTACTCCGATCATGCCGACATTCTCATCCTCCATGAACGGATAGAACATGCCGATCGCATTGCTTCCTCCGCCTATGGCAGCGACCAGCAGATCCGGCAGCCTGCCTTCGGCCTCCAGAATCTGGCGGCGGGTCTCATCGCCGATAATCCGCTGGAAGTTGCGGACCATCATCGGATAAGGATGCGGTCCAACCGCAGAGCCTAAGATATAAAAGGTATCTTCAACATTGCTGACCCAGTAGCGCAGCGCTTCATTCCCTGCATCCTTGAGTGTCCGTGATCCGGAAGTTACCGGTATAACCTCTGCTCCCAGAAGCTTCATACGGAAAACGTTAAGCGCTTGGCGGCGTGTATCCTCCTCCCCCATAAACACCTTGCATTCCATCCCAAGGAGCGCTGCCACCGTAGCCGTAGCTACGCCATGCTGGCCTGCACCTGTCTCGGCAATAACCTTCGTTTTGCCCATCATCTTGGCCAATATTCCCTGACCGATCGCATTGTTGATCTTATGTGCTCCGGTGTGATTCAGGTCTTCACGCTTTAGATAGATCTTGGCCTCACCGATATGCTTGCTGAAACGTTCCGCATAATACAGCGGAGTCTCCCGTCCGGAATACTGCTTCAGCAAATAATCTATTTCTTCCTGAAAAGCCGGTTCCCCCGAATACTTGCGGTAGGCTTCCTCCAGCTCAATCAGTGCATTCATTAAAGTTTCAGGAACGAAGCGGCCTCCAAAAGAACCAAAACGCCCATTGATGTCCGGTACTTGTATCATGATTGCTTCACCCTTTCCACAAAAGCTGTCATTTTAACGATATCCTTAATTCCGCCGCTCTCCACTCCGCTGGAAACATCCACGCCATCCGGGGCGTAGCCCGCCAGCAATTCACTGACATTGCCCGGCTCCAGTCCCCCGGCGATAAATAAAGGCAGCCCATACGCCGCTGCCGCCTGCTGGAAGTGAGGAATACGTGCCCAATCAAATGTCCGGCCCGAACCGCCGCCCTGCGGATCATAAGTATCCAGCAGCAATGCATCCACCACACCGGCATAGCTTTCCAGGCTACTATGGCTATCCAAAGCTTGTTCCGTGTCACGGCTGACCACAGAAAGAGCCTTCCAGACCTGTACCTGCGGAAACGCCAGCTTAACCTCACGGCAGAATTCCGCACTTTCCTGCCCATGCAGCTGTATCACACCCAGTGGAACTGCCGTCATGATTTCCCGAAGCTCTGCCAGTTCCGGATTCACAAACACACCTGCGGCTTCCGGAGCCTTATCTGCCTGCCAGTCCGCAAGCTGTGCGGTAAGCACTGCTGCCTGCTCCGAGGTTATTCTGCGGCGGCTGGGAGCAAAGACAAAACCGACATAATCCAGTGGTAATCGCTTCATAGATTTTAGCACTTCAACGTCCTGAAGTCCACAGATTTTTACCATTGTCTCACTCATGCAAGGCACGGCCTTTCCCTGCCTGCACCGGACCCAGCAGTTCATTCACTGCCTGCTCCACGTTCTGCTGACACATTAAATATTCTCCCACTAACACGCCAAGGGCGCCGGTTGTGCTCAGATAATCTATATCGCCGGGCCCGGCAATTCCACTCTCACTAATCACTGGCACTCCCTTAGGTGCAAGCGTGGCCAGCTCTGCCGTAGTCGCAAGCGAGGTTTCAAAGGTATGCAGGTTGCGGTTATTGATTCCCAGCAGCACATTCGGATGTGCCGCTTTGCCGGTCTCCAGTAGCATTTCCAGTTCATTGCGGTCATGAATCTCAATAAGTACGTCCATTCCCAGTGAGGAAGCCAACTCTGTGAAGTTAGCAAGCCGGTTCGGGTCCAGAATAGCCGCGATCAGCAGGATGGCATCCGCTCCCAGCAGACGCGCCTCATAAATCTGTTTCTCGTCGATAATAAAATCCTTGCGCAGCAGTGGAAGACTTACCGCCTTTCTAACCTGCTGCAGGTATAAACCGCTGCCCTGAAAATACTCGCTGTCCGTAAGAACGGACAAGCAGTCAGCACCTCCCGCCTCATAGCCTTGTGCTATGGAAACCGGGTCAAAATCCGCCCGGATCAGACCTTTGGACGGGGAAGCCTTCTTCACTTCCGCAATCAGCCCCATCTCTCTGTTCCGCCGCTTCGTGAGCGCATCACGGAATCCTTTTGTAGACGGCAGCCCGGAAATTTCAAGCTCAGCCTGAGCCAGCGAAAAAGTCGCGGCCAGCGCCTCTACCTCTTTGATTTTGGTGGCAACAATCCGTTCAAGATACATAATCAAGCTCCTTCGTCATGACTTTCAGCTGCTCCAGCTTGAGCAGTGCCGCGCCTGAATCTACTACTTCCCTTGCTTTCTCTACGCCATCTCTCAATGTATCCGCCAATCCGGCGACATAGATACAAGCACCTGCATTGGCCAATACAATATCACGGTAAGGATTAACTTCTCCGGCCAACACGGCGGTGATAATCGCTGCATTTTCAGCTGCATCTCCGCCAAGCACATCTTCCAGCGGATGTCTGCTGAGACCCAGTTCCTCTGGAGTCACTTCATAGGTAAACACAGCCCCGTCTTTCAGCTCGGATACCTGTGTAGGTGCGGAAATGCTGATTTCATCGAGACCATCCAGACTGCTTACAATCATCGCGCGCTTGGAGCCGAGCTCCTTCAGCACATTCGCCACTGTTTCCGTCTTGCTGCGGTCATAAATGCCCATCAGCTGCCGGTCGGCTCCCGCTGGATTGGTCAGCGGTCCAAGCATGTTAAATACGGTCCGGACGCCGAGCTCACGCCGGGGTGCGGCGGCATGCTTCATGGATGGATGATAGATTTGTGCGAACAGGAAGCAGATGCCGATGCTGTCCAGACACTGGCGGGCCTGCTCCGCATTCAGATGAATGTTGACGCCCAGCGCTTCCAGCACATCAGCGCTGCCCGCTCTGCCGGAAGCAGAACGGTTGCCGTGCTTGGCGACCCGGACCGAAGCGGCTGCGGATATGATCGCCGAGGCCGTAGAAATGTTGAATTTATGGATTCCGGAACCGCCGGTTCCGCAGGTATCCAGCAGCCGGGTGCGCTCCGTAAGCACAGGAGTACCGAAACCGCGCATGGCTTCGGCGAAACCGGTAATTTCCTCCACAGTCTCCCCCTTGATCCGCAATGCGGTCAGCAAGGCGCCAATTTGCGCCGGTGATGCCGATCCCTCCATTATTGTTCCCATAAGCTCACGAGCCTGTGTGCGGGTTAAATCCCTGCCCTCGATCAGTCCGGCAATTCCTGATTGCATCAATTGACTTGCTTCCATAGTTCTTTTCCTCCTAAAAGTTTTGTGAGCATATGCAACCTGAACCCGCATCGAACAAAACTGACACCGGAAGCATACGCTAAAAGTTTTATGGAGCATTCTCTGCTCTGCTCATCTTCGTAATAAAACTCACTTCGTAAGCATTCGCTAAGTTTTATGGAGCATTCTCTGCTCAGCTCATCTCTGCTATTCCCTGGTTAAGGGGTATATTCGTACATGTAATCCTGGTTGATTACCTGTTTTTCTTTCACTTCAGCCGGGAACATCGCTTCCGCCATGCGGATCGCCTTCAGCATCCCTTTTGCCTTGTTGAGGGTCTCCTCATATTCCTTCTCCGGAACAGAGTCCCAGACAATTCCTGCCCCGGCCTGCACATAAGCCCGGCCCTTACGGAAGATAATGGTGCGGATCGTAATGCAGGAATCCATATTTCCGGAAAACCCGAGATAACCGATGGCTCCGGCATACGCGCCTCTTGCTTCGCGCTCCAGCTCCGAGATAATTTCCATAGCTCGCAGCTTCGGGGCTCCGGAAACGGTGCCGGCAGGAAGGCAGGAGAGGAAGGCGTCGAAGAAATCCTTGTTTTCGTCAAGCGTTCCAGATACGTTCGAAACCATGTGCATCACATGGGAGTATTTTTCAATTTCCATGAAGGAATCGCATTTGACGGTGCCGAACTTTGAGACCCGGCCCAAATCATTGCGCCCCAGATCGACCAGCATCAGATGTTCTGCCCGTTCCTTCTCATCATGCAGCAGTTCCTCAGCCAGCTCCCGATCCTGTGCTTCGTTTTCGCCTCTCGGACGGGTTCCGGCAATCGGGCGGGTCTTGACCCGGTCACCGTCCACCTTCACCAGCGCTTCGGGAGAAGTGCCGACAATGATCTCTTCATCCATCTTCAGATAATACATATATGGCGAAGGGTTCAATGTGCGCAGCATCCGGTATACATGGAGTGGCGATACTTCCGTTTCAATGTGCAGCCGCTGTGACAGCACCACCTGAAAAATATCCCCGGCCCGGATGTACTCCTTGGCCTGCTCCACATTGCCGATATATTGTTCCTTCGTCAGGTTAGAGTGGATCTGACCCAGCTCGATATCCTGCGGTATGCTGCGCCGGTTGACATTTTCCTTCGGTCCTTCCTTCTGCAGCTCTTCGGCCATAACCTCCAGCTTGCGGCTAAGCTCTTCATAGCCTGCGCGGATGTCCGAGTCCGTATCTCCGTCCTTGATGTGCAGATTGCCGACAAGCAGGATTTGCTGCTTCACATGATCAAAGACAATGATCCGGTCGCAGAACATAAAGCGGATGTCGTCCATATTCAGATCATCAACGGCATGTGCCGACAGCTTCTCGTAATACTGCAGCAGATCATAGCCAAAGAATCCGATGGCTCCGCCTGTAAAGGGAGGCATTTCTTCCAGCTTCGGGCTGCGGTAAGAGCGGAGCAGCGCTTTAAGCTCCTCGACCGGCTTGCCCAAGAGCCGTTTTTTCTCTCCGCCGACTTCAACGTGAATGATGCCTTTTTTGCCGGAGATCATGAGGAACGGATCACTGCCGATAAAGGAATAACGGGCCCATTGAATACCGCCCTCTACACTTTCCAGCAAAAATGCACGATCCTGTTCGGCAAAACGCTGGAACAGCCGGATCGGCGTCTCCATGTCGGCAAGCAGCCGCTTTACGACCGGAATTAAGTTATACTCCCGGGACAACGCCACTACTTCTTCGACTCTTGGGTTCGTCATATGAAATACCTCCTTGGGATCTGATATTATGTCCGAAATACAGAAAAACCTCTACCGAAGTAGAGGTTTGTATAAGTGTAAGTATGTGAAAAAGCGCTCAGGACCGGCATTATGATCCATATATGCGGATATCTCCTATGTGGGAATAGACGGGTAGCGCTGTGAAACTCTACACCAAAATAATCCCAGGAGGGAATCACAAATAAATGGATTGCCTATACGAACTAAATCCTGCACTCAACTCAGCTATACTCATCTCATCTAAACTAAACTCTGCTTCACTCGGCTAACTCCACTATACATGATGATGGAGGTCATTGACAACCCCGCATCTGCAAATTATTACTTGCTCTGTGATAGATCCGGGCGAAGCTTCTGGGCTTCGTTCAGATACACATGGCGGATATCCCGCTGCGATTTATCGGTGTTGACCTGCACCATGAGGCGGATGCACTGTGGCAGGCTGCCCTTGACCGGGATCTCGACGGAACACATGAGCGGTACCATCTCCCAGCCTTCAATCTCACGGATCGCCCTTGCCGGGAAGGTAGCATCCAGATCAGCAGTCATCGTAATCCATACGCTGCAAATATCCTCTGCAATCACGTCATTGCGTTCGACGATTTCCCGCAACAGTACAACCGTTTCACGCAGGATCTCGTTTTCCTCGTTTTTCGTTACGGTTGTTGCACCGCGTATCCCCCGGTTTACCATGGGCTTTCCTCCTTCTTAAGCTGTGCTATAACCTCACGAACAGATGATTGCTGCACATCATTGACAATACTGACCGAACCAATGGCATCTGGCACGATAAAGGTCATTTTTCCTTCTTTGAATTTCTTATCATGCATCATCGCCGCCATCAGTTCATCCTCACCATATTGCGCCGGCAGTCTTACCGGCAAGGCGAGCGCCGACAGCATAGATACCGTGTCTTCATAAATGGACTTATCTTTGCCCAGTTTGGCCGCTAAAAGCGCCGATCCCGCCATTCCGATGGCAATCGCTTCCCCATGCAGGAATACACCGTAGCCCCCCACTGCCTCGATCGCATGCCCAATGGTATGCCCGAGGTTCAGTATGGCCCGCTGCCCATGCTCACGCTCATCATTGCCGATTACGGCGGCTTTGATCGCACAGCCCCGCTCCAGCGCATAACCAAGCGCTTCCACGTTCAACTCAAGCAGCTCTGCCGCATGATCACGGCACCAGTAGGCAAAATCCCTGTCCAGAATCAGGCCGTGTTTTACAACCTCGGCCAGCCCTGAAGAAATCTGGCGCGGCGGAAGCGTGCGGAGCGTGTCCAGATCATACAGCACCATAGACGGCTGATAGAAGGCGCCGATCATATTTTTGGCTAGCGGATGATTAACAGCCACCTTCCCGCCGACACTGCTGTCATGGGCAAGGATGGTTGTCGGAATCTGCAGGAAGCCGATACCGCGCATATAAGACGCGGCCACAAAACCCGCCAGATCACCGACCACACCGCCACCGAGTGCCAGTACCGCCGAGCTGCGGTCCAGACCAGCCTGAATGGCCGTTGTGATAACCTCTTCATATACGGCCAGAGATTTAGAAGCCTCCCCGGCAGGGATAATATGGCTTACGACCGTATACCCCTGAGCCTGCAAGGAGCTTTCCACCGTGGCCAGAAAATGTGGGGCAACTTCACTGTCACTGACAACCAGCAGCGGACTGCGCAGTGGAAATCCGGCTTCCTGGCAGCGTTCACCGATACCCTGAAGCAAGCCGCTGCCGATATGGATCGGATAAGAACGTTCTCCCAATTCTACAGTAATACTGCGCATAATCAGTAGCTCTCCAGTTGGGACAAGTAATTATTATAGTTGGCTCTGATTTCTTCCAGGGAATCGCCGCCGAATTTATCCAGGAATGCCTTCGCGATCTCCCAAGCCACGACATTCTCCAGCACGACACAAGCTGCCGGAACAGCGCAGGCATCCGAACGCTCCACCTGCGCGGTGAAAGGCTCTTTGGTATCAATATCAACGCTTTGCAGCGGTTTGTAAAGTGTAGGTATCGGCTTCATCACTCCGCGGACAACAACCGGCATTCCGTTCGTCATGCCACCCTCAAAGCCGCCCAGTCGGTTGCTTGCCCGGTAGTAACCTCGTGAGGCTTCATACATAATTTCATCATGGACCTGTGAGCCGCGCAGTTCGCCTGCCTCGAAACCAATACCAATCTCAACGCCCTTGAAGGCATTGATCGACATTACCGCTCCGGCGATAGCTGCATCCAGCTTACGGTCGTATTGCACATAGCTTCCAAGACCGGTAGGCAATCCTTCAACGACGCATTCCACGATTCCACCGATGGAGTCGCCTTCCTCCTTGATCTTGTCTATGTAAGCCTCCATCTTCTGTTCGGTCTCTTTATCAACAACTCTCACAGAGGAGGCTTCGGTCAGCTCGATCAGTTCATCAATCGGAAGATTGTTGGCCGGCGCTTCAATCTCGCCGATCCGGATAACCTGTCCGGCAATCTTCACTCCGAAAGCGGCCAACAGCTGCCGGGCCACAGCGCCTACGGCTACTCTTGCTGCCGTTTCACGGGCGCTGGAACGTTCCAGCACATTCCGCAGATCGGTAAGATTATATTTCAGTCCGCCGTTCAAATCCGCATGCCCTGGACGCGGCCGGTTCACCCGCCGCTTCTCTTCGTCGCTGCCGGGAATCGGTTCGATATTCATAATGTTCTTCCAGTGTGTCCAGTCCTTGTTCTCTACTACCAGCGCTACAGGAGCTCCTGTCGTAGAGCCATGGCGTACACCGCCGACAATCTGTGCGGTATCTTTCTCGATTTGCATCCGGCGGCCACGGCCGTAGCCCTTCTGGCGCCGCTGCAATTGAAAATTGAGCTCTTCAAAATTAAGTGTCAAATTGCTGGGCAGTCCCTCAATAATTGCTGTAAGCTGGGGGCCGTGCGTTTCCCCCGCTGTTAAATAGCGTAAACTCATGCTGCGTTCCCCCTTCACACTTTTAAACTGTAAACCGCTAAAATCTTAAATGTCTTTGCTCATTATAGTATAGGGAATCCGCTTTGACAAGAAAGGGATGGCCTCTAATCAGGTGCCCCTCATCCATAAAAGAACAGCGCCGCCATACTCTTCCGAGTAAAAGCGGCGCTGCTGAGCGTCCGGGGTCAAGAGCTTCTGATCAGCCCCCGATCCTCCGGTTTGACGGAGGCAATGTCGTCTTGCTCTCCTCAAGCTGCAGCAGGCTTTGCAGCTGCAGCTCCTCAATGCCGAGAATCTGCCCGCATTCGCGGACGGTAAGGAAGCCGCGTCTGTACGCGGCAATGACCTTGCTTTTGTCCATCTGGATTTACGACCTTTCGCATAGCGTACGGGTATCTACTATTCAGTATCACTGAAAAGAAGCGAAAGTATACGTTTACCAGATCGGACGGTGCAGCACTATTTCTTCCGGTAGAAGAACGTTTCCGTCGATTCAAAGCCATACTGCGCAGGTGTAAAGATTTGCTCCGTGCTGCCCACGAACAAATATCCGCCCGGGCGCAGACTGGCCGAGAACTTATGATAGAGCTTATTCTTAGCCTCTTCTGTGAAATAGATCATCACATTCCGGCAAATGATCAGGTCAAACCCTTCGTCAAACTTATCAAGCAGCAGGTTCTGCTTGCGGAAATCAATACTTTTTTTGAGTGAATCGCTGACCTTGAATACCGGTCCCTCCGGCGCGAAATAACGGGCGGCTACATCTTTTGGCACGTCCTTTAAGGATCGTTCCAAGTAGAGGCCCTGCTTTGCTTTGGCCAGAGCGCCATCATCAATGTCAGTAGCCAGAATACCGGTCTGGGAAAGAAGATTTTTGTCGGATAAAATCATCGCCAGCGTATATGGCTCTTCCCCGGTGGAGCAGGCGGCACTCCATAGCTTCAACCGGCGTCCCGAGCGCTGCAAATCAGGCAGAATGACATCCCGCAGTACTTCCCAGCGGTTCGGATTGCGCCAGAACTCCGAGACATTAATCGTCATCCGGTCCAGAAATTCATAAAATAAAGCCTTGTCCTTCATCATTGCGGCATAAAAATCTTGAAATGAATGATAGCCGTTCTTCATCCGCAACGTAGTTAAACGCCGTTTCATCTGTGCTTCCTTGTACTGGGCGAGATCGATTCCGGTACTTTGCTTGACGTTATGGATAAACCCGGTGTAATCCGGATCTGCTGCTTCAATCTCTTCACGTTCTGCCATATGACTTCTCCTGCCTCCCGCCTGTTGTTACATCCATGCCTGGATGTCTTTGTTGTAGTGAGCCAGTTCATTCGGAGCAAAGAAATTGGCAATTTCACGTTCAGCGCTTTCCGGTGAATCCGATCCATGAATAAGGTTAAGCGGTGTATGGCTGGCAAAATCGCCGCGGATTGTACCCGGCAACGCTTCGCCTACCTTGGTCTTCCCTATCAGCAGACGGGACAGCGCCACTACATCATCGCCTTCCCACACCATGGCAAACACAGGACCGGAGGTGATAAAGCCCACAAGTTCAGGAAAGAAATCTTTACCTTCGTGTTCTGCGTAGTGCTTCTTGGCCTGTTCCTCTGTGACAGTAACCAGCTTCGCGGCAATCAGCTTAAATCCTTTGTCTTCCAGGCGGGCGACAATACGCCCGATCAATCCGCGTTGTACTCCGTCCGGCTTGATCATCAGATACGTTTTTTCCATAGAGTCACTCTCCATTTTTTATGAATAGTTTAGTACATCGCTGCAAATTCAAGTGGTATATTTTCTGATATTATCAGAAACCCGGTCATCTGTGAACGCTTATATTTCAAAGAGGAGCGAAGTCTAATAGGCTCTGCCTGTTACAAAAAATGCAATATCCCGCAGATTGCGCTTTGTTTTGTTGTTCGGAAGCTCATCCAGCGCCGCCAGTGCTTTGGCTATATAGCGTGAAGCCAGCTCTTCTGCGCGGGCAATACCTTCTCCTGACAGGATCAGATCAATGGCCCGGCCCACACTGCGCTGCCCTTCACGGATAAGCTTCAGCTCCTCCAGCAGCGAATCGCGAAGCCGGGCGTCCTCAAGGCTATAAATCACGGGAAGTGTAATGTTCCCCTGGCGCATATCACTGCCCGGAGGTTTGCCGATTTGCTTCTCCGTTCCGGAAAGATCGAGCAGATCATCACGGATCTGAAACGCCATACCGACGTTGTATCCGTAATTATAGAGCAGCCGGGCTGTCTCCGGCTCCGCGTCAGCTGCCAGCGCGCCCAGCTGACAGCTGATCGCGATGAGCAAGGCTGTCTTGCGGCGGATCCGCCGCAAATAGTGGCGCACACTCTGCTCGCTGTTAAAGAAATCACGGATCTGCTCCATTTCTCCGATGGACATTTCCACCATCGCCTTGGAGAGGATTTGGTGGATGCGGGGATTTTTCAGCTCCGAAGTCATAACGAGCGCTTTTGCATAAATATAGTCCCCGGTGTACATGGCGATCTTGTCGCCCCACTTCGCTTTGACAGTAAGCTCTCCACGCCGCAGCTCTGCATCGTCGATCACATCATCGTGAACGAGCGAAGCACTATGTATGAGCTCAAGCGGGATAGCTACACGCTTCAGCTTCTCCAGATCATATTGACCAAATTTGCCGCCCATCAGCACAAATACTGGACGCAGACGTTTGCCGCCCGCCTTCAGCAGATGCAGGGAAGTCTCTGTCAGCAGACCATCATCGCCTTGAACGCTGCGGTACAGCTCTTTTTCGATCAGATCCATATCCTTGTTCAGCAAACCGAATATTTGCATTCGTTTCATTCTTTCACCCGTGTCAGCAGATTGTGGCTCCAAAGCTCCATCTTCACTTCCTGCGGCAGCAGGCCCATTTCATAGGCGTAGCGGAAATAGAGGTTCAGACCTTCCTGCTGCCTTTCCCCAAAGTCATAACATAAATTACGGAAATATCCTTCCCAGTAGGCAGCCGTTCCACCGATAGCCATGCACGCCTCCCGAATAATTGGCGCGAGTCCGCGGATTCCGCGTCTTTTACTTTCCGCAAAGGCCTCGGCAATCTCGGCAATCGCTTTAGGCTTACTGTTCGCTGCCTCCCGGTTTACCGCCCAGACGGCAAAGGTCATGCTGAGTCCAGTCCACTCATTCCACAGTTCACCCAGATCAGTAACGATGTAGCCCTGATTCTGCCACGAGGCTTTGATCGCATTGTCGCCGATTAAGAGACAGGCGTCCGCCTGATCCATCATGTGATCCAGATCAGGCTCTGCACTGATATATTCCGGTTTGCCATGAACGGCCTTCTCCATCAGAATCTTCAGCAGATTCACCGATGTTGCGGAGGTATTAGTTACGGCAACCCTGGCGTTTCCAAGCTGCTGAACAGGCATCCGAGAGAACAGCAGAATCGATTTGACCGGTCCCTCCGCACTGACGGATAGATCCGGAAGCAGCAGCAGACGGTCACTGGCTGCTGCATAGGCAAAGGAAGACAATGCACCTACGTGGATGGTGCCCTCAGCCATGCCCTGATTAAGAATGGCAGGCACTTCACTCACCATCTCTGCAGGATAACTTAACGAAGAGGGGTGAAAATTGTGAAATACCGGCCATGAGTTGGTATAGCTGATTTTACCGATAACGGTATGCTGCGAATTGACCATCCCTCATTCCCCCCATCTGCGAAATAAAGTGTGCTCAATGTTAAAGCTGTCCAGCACCTTGCCCACCATAAAGTTAATCAGATCATCCATGCTGCCCGGGCCAAAATAAAAGGCCGGCATTGCCGGGATCAGCTTGACGCCCAGCCGGGACAGCTTCAGCATATTTTCCAGGTGGATGGCATGCAGCGGTGTCTCCCGGGGGACGAGGACCAAGGGGCGCCCTTCCTTCAGCATGACATCGGCAGCCCTTGTCATCAAATTATCGGAGCTGCCATGCGCCACAGCAGACAATGTACCCATGGAGCAAGGCATAATAATCATCCCTTCCGTGCGGAAGGAGCCGCTGGCGATCGATGCCCCGATGTCCTGTACTTTATGATAAAGCAGAGAACCGGGATAGCCGCTGAACTTTTCGTTCAGAAAGCCTTCCCGGTCGGAGGCGGCAAAGCCAAGCTCCTCTTTAAAAACACGCCAGCCCGCATTGCTCACGACGAGATGAACCGTATACCCCAATGAAAGCAGGGTTTCCGTCAGACGAACGCCATAAATGCCTCCGCTCGCTCCGGTAATTCCTACAACGAAATTTTTAGGCTTCTGCTCTGTCATTTGTAAAACTGCACCACCAGGTCAATCAAAGTAAACGAGAACACCACGATGCTCAGCACCCCGTTCATGGTAAAGAACGCGGTCTGCAAGCGGCTTAAATCACTTGGAGACACAATGTGATGCTCATAAAAAAGAATGATGTAAGCAATCAGCATCCCTGCTACATACCACCAGCTTAAATCGGTGATAAAAAGGAGTGAAACGAATCCGATGCCCGTTAGAAAGTGAAATACCTTCGCAATGTCCAGCGCCCGCGGAACACCAAAGCGGACTGGAATGGAGTAAAGGCCTTCCTTCGTATCAAATTCAACATCCTGGCAGGAATAAATAATATCAAAACCCGCAGTCCAAAACACAATCGTGAAATAAAAGATCATGGCTGTCCAGTCCACAGTGCCCGTGACGGCAACCCAGCCCCCAAGCGGAGCCAAGGCGATGGTTAGCCCGAGTATCAGATGGCAGGCCCAGGTGAATCGCTTCGTGAAGGAATAAAAAACAAGGAGAAAAACAGCGATAGGCAGTAGTTTCGCCGACAAGGGATTAAGCTTGAAAGCAGCCCAGAATAGTAAAAAGAATGAGATCGCAATAAAGATTATTACTTCTCCAACCTTCAGCAGCCCTGCGGGAATCGCTCTTCCTGCGGTCCGCGGATTCTTGGCGTCGCTGATCCGGTCAATCAGCCGGTTCAGGCCCATGGCCGCGCTGCGGGCGCCAAACATGGCGATAACAACCCAGCCGATCTGGGCCCAGGAAGGGAGTGTGCCGAACATGACAACTGAACCGAGCAATGCGCCCATAAATGCGAAGGGTAATGCAAAAACAGTATGTTCAAACTTGATCATTTGCAGAAAAACGCCGACTTTTTTAAACATTACAGTTCTCCTTGAGCCCAATATGTAATGCTGCGATGCCGCCGGTCAAGGGATAGGATTCCACTTGCTCAAGACCGGTTTCACGGAAAATCACCGCAAGCTGCTCTCTGTCCGGAAATAGGGCCAATGATTCGGGAAGCCATTTATATTGCTCGTATCTTTTGGCAAACAGTTTCCCAAGGAGCGGAAGTACACGTTGAAAATAAAAATAATAAATGCCTTTGAACGGCTGTTTCATCGGCTTGGAAAGCTCGAGGCAGACAACCATTCCTCCCGGCTTCACTACACGCTTCATTTCGTTCAACACTTGAACGAGATCAGGCACATTGCGAAGTCCGAAGCCTATCGTCGCATAGTCAAAGGTGTTGTCACCGAAAGGCAAGTCCATCGCATTGCCCTGGACCAGTGAAATGCGGTCCTGCAGTTTGCGCTCTTCCACCTTGCGGCGGCCTACCTCCAGCATGCCTGCACTGAAATCAAGCCCGATAACACTTCCGGTCTGGCTGGCATCAGCCAAGGCAATACTCCAGTCACAGGTGCCGCAGCACAAGTCTACAGCAGAATCGCCGCGCTTCATGCCCATCTTGCGCATCGTGAACTTTCGCCACGCTTTATGGCGGCGGAAGCTTAGAATATCATTCATCAGGTCATATTTTCCGGCAATGCTCTCAAATACGGAGTGTACAAATTGTTCCTTCGGTTTGACGCCCTGGTCACCCAAAGCTGATGTTTTCTCTATAGTCATTCTCTACCCCTCCACGGCCGCTTGTCCGGAAATTTTCGTCTGCAGGAGAAAGTGGTCAAGCGCGGAGCTAAGCTCGCTGATCAGGTGCTCGTCCTTAATGTCTTTCAGCAGTCCCTGTATGGACTGGAGCGACCCATGCAGCTTATCGGTCAGCAGGGAATCGCATTTATATTTCAGCTTGAGCTTCTTCCAATCCTTCAGATCGAGATTCTGCTCATCCAGCAGCTGCCGCTCTTCTTCTGTGGCTAATTCCATCACCTTCCAGTAACAATAGCCTTCCCGGGCACTTGCCGGATTACCAGACCGCCGCAGTTCCAGACATAAGGTCTCGCAGTGGCTGAATTCAGCCAGCAGCTTCTCCCACAGCTGGGTGAGCGACTCCTCAATCATCGGTGTAAAAGAAAGGAACAGCCGCATATTGAGCTGTACCGTGTGCCGCAGGTATTGTTCAGCGGAGAGCAGCATCCCCTTCATTTTGCCGTAAAGATGGGCTTTCATCACGTTAAAGTCGGCAATGGCCGTACTTAAGATACCCACCATCTCGATCTGTTCACGTTTCGCAAGCAAATGGTAAAACCAGCTGCTGAAGTAATCGCCGGCCAGCACCTTGAGCTGACGGGAACGCATCTGGTCTCCCCCTGGTTCTTCAAGGGATATATCGATGTTCTCATGCGTATCAAGGCCTAGCTGCACAAGTGCTGTTACCAGAGTATACAGCTCACCGTTTTGCGCACCGTCCGGGGTGCCGTGATTCAGAAAAATATATAACAAATGACCACGCCCATCGGAAAACGGCGGTAATTCCGTATGCCGCTGAATCATATCGTAGTCGGTGTAGGGTTTAGCAAGTTGTGGTATGCGGTACGGTTTCATTTCAGCCTCCGAAGCCATTGACGTTATGACAATATCTTTGTTCACAATCTTGTCTATTATATCACATGTTTTTTTGTCACGCACTCTGGGGCGTTCTAGTTTCATTTACCCACATCAGGGATAAATGAACTGCCTTTTCCACAGCTCGCTTTCACGAATACGGAAGCCTTTCTTGAGCGCATCTGGCAGCGGATCATTCCCGGACGCCTCCAGCTTCTGCTGCAGTTGAAGCGACCACTCCATGCGTCTGATATCCCCGGCAAGCAAAAGACGGCGGGTGTCCAGCCATTTGTCCTCGGCAACGATGCGCAGGAGCAGCTGATCGACATTCTCCGTGTCTTGGAAAGCAAAGGAGATCGCCTGAGCCATATTCTGATACAGTTCTTTGGGCTCGTGGTTATTGCCGGTCACCTTCAGATCCAGTGACAAGACGCTCTGTTCAAAGTCTACGCTATCGATGGACAGGGTAAAGGGGATCCCGTTCAGTATATCTACAAGATTATCATTATCGAGAATCGTATTCGCACCGCTGAAGGTTTCCACTACTCCCTGCTGCCTTTGCAAGGAAGGTGCGAGCTCCGCCAGCTGCGGCAGAATTACGGCAGAAGCCGTGGTCACGAGCAATACAGTTCCGATTAGCCAGCCCCGGTTCATGACCTGCCCCCTTATCCATAATTTCCGCCTAGCCGTGCGTTTATACGATCCTGCAGACTTGCCTATACTTAGTTATATTTTGAAAAAAAGCAGGCTATGCCTGCTTTTCAGCTTTCGCTCTCCAGTTGTCCGTGTTTGCTCCATATTTCCGCCTTGCCGCGGATTTTCATTGCTGAGGTATGATCGGTGAATTGAGCGATCAGCACCTCGCCTTTGTCCAGCTTCTCCGTGTGGTGAAAGCGCGTATCCAGTCCTCTGGTAAGCCCGATTACCTGAACGCCGTTCTCTTTGGCCTTCACCACGATGTACTCGCTGCCTGACGGTGCAGGGCTAACGCCATTATTCTTCTCGGTCATCTTTGATCCTCCTAAAAGTTTTGTGAGCATTTACTTCCTTGAAATCTCTTCGTACAAAACTGGCTTCGGAAGCTTCGCTTAATTTTGTGTGAGTATACGCTTTCTCTAAGCAATTACGGATAAAGATTGCAAAAACAAATGCCGCCTTGGAGGGCGGCATAGTTGTAACTCGGAAGACTATAGGATCGATATGTAGAAATCTCTATTTGATTCCGTCTTTAAGCGCCTTACCGGGTTTGAATGCCGGTACTTTGCTTGAAGGAATTTCGATTTCTTCACCAGTTTGCGGGTTGCGGCCTTTACGTGCGGAACGTTCGCGCACTTCAAAGTTTCCGAATCCAACCAGTTGTACTTTATCGCCGCTTTGCAGAGCACCTGTGATCGCTTCGAAAACGGCATCTACCGCTTTAGTAGCATCTTTCTTGGGAAGTTCAGTTGCTTCTGTTACTACGTTGATCAAATCTGATTTATTCATGTCTTCTCACCTCCCTGGGTAAATTTCCGGTATCATACACTGTTTCCGTTTCAACGCAAAATATACGTGATAATCCCGTTTATTGCTAGATACTGGCGCCCTTCTTCCTAGAAGCGCAACAAACTTATAGTAATACAGCCCATCCATAATTTCAAGGCGTTCCTCAAAAAAGGAGCAGAAAGTATCTACTAAACCCTCAATAAGGCCGAAAATGAGAGACTATTAATGGCAGAAATTCCTATTAACCATAAAGTAGAGAAGCATTTCCGTGTAAAAAGAGTACGGAGGGGAATTCATCGGATGTCATATGCCCCCACTCCGGCACAACAAAAAGAGAGCCGGAAATCCCTGCTCTCTTTTTGTTATGAAATGTGCCTTACAAAATGATGGCGATCAGGCCGCCTGAACCCTCGTTGATGATCCGTCCAAGTGTTTCCTGCAGCTTGTAGCGGGCATTATCCGGCATCATGGCAATTTTGCCTTGAATTCCCTCGCGCACAATCGAATGCAGCGAGCGGCCAAAAATGTCCGACTCCCAAATCTTGATCGGGTCATTCTCAAAGTCCTGCATCAGATAGCGCACCAGCTCTTCGCTCTGTTTCTCCGTGCCGATGATCGGCGAGAACTCCGATTCCACATCCACGCGGATCATATGAATCGAAGGTGCTGTCGCCTTCAGGCGAACCCCGAAACGTGAGCCCTGACGGATCAGCTCGGGCTCATCGAGAGCCATTTCCGCGAGTGAAGGAGCGGCTATCCCGTAGCCGGTTGTTTTGACCATTTCCAGTGCTTCGGAGAAGCGGTCATACTCGCGTTTGGCATGGGAGAAGTCCTGCATCAGCTGCAGCAGATGATCTTTTCCGCGGATTTCAACCCCTACCACTTCCATCAGAACCTGATCATACAGTTCTTCCGGCGCATACAGGTCAATCTCGGCCACACCTTGGCCCATGTTCATTCCGCTAAGCCCTGCTTTATCGATGAAATCATATTCCGTAAACTGGGAGACCAGCCGGTCAACATCACGCAGGCGGCGGATGTCTTTCACGGTATCGCGGACGGAGTTCTCATAACTGCTGCGCAGCCAGTGATTTTCGCCCAGCACCATCACCCAGCTAGGCAGGTTCACATTCACCTCATGGACCGGGAATTCATACAGCACTTCACGCAGCACACCGGTCACATCGTCTTCCGTCATATTCGCAGCACTAAGTGTCATAACGGGAATATCATATTTAAGGGCCAGCTCACTGCGCAGCTGCTGTGCCTCTTCACTGCGCGGCCGGGTGGAGTTGATCACAAGCACAAACGGCTTGCCTACTTCCTTCAGCTCCGCAATGACCCGCTCTTCGGAATCAATATAAGAGTTCCGCGGGATTTCAGCAATCGTGCCGTCTGTAGTCACAACTACACCCAGCGTGGAATGCTCCTGAATCACCTTACGCGTGCCAATTT
Source organism: Paenibacillus sp. IHBB 3054 (assembly GCF_051594305.1). Lineage (NCBI taxonomy): Bacteria > Bacillati > Bacillota > Bacilli > Caryophanales > Paenibacillaceae > Paenibacillus > Paenibacillus sp. IHBB 3054. Next base: position 327,170 of record NZ_JBOFBG010000001.1, read on the forward strand.
CCGCCGCTTCCTGGAAAGGAATCGGTTCCTCAAACCAAGGAGTGGAGATCATGCGAGGGCCATTCTCATCCTCATACCCTTTTGCACCCTCCACAGCATATCCCACACAGTCGACCAGCCGGACATTCACTTCCAGCCCTTCCGCAACCTTGATCTGCACCGCGTTGTTCGGTACAAATTTCGGCTCAGTTGTCATAATGGTTTTGCCCGCTGCACTTTGCGGAAGTTCATCCACTGCCCTTACCCGATCTGCCTCGCTGGTGATGTTCGGCAAGACAATCGTCTCCATGAAGCGTTTGATGAATGTCGATTTCCCCGTGCGAACCGCGCCGACGACGCCAAGATAAATGTCTCCGCCGGTACGCTCGGCAATGTCCTTGAAAATATCCACTTTTTCCAAAAGAGATCCCCTCCTCATATTACTCCGAAGAAAAAATGCCTGAAGAGCATCGACTTCGCGTTCCGCCGGCAATCTGACCCTTGCAGGACATCCACCGGACTTTCGTATGTCCGCCCGAAGCCTAGCTGCTGCTTAAGGGCGGAACACTTTTGCCCCGCGCTAAACTCCGAATGCTCGGACATGCATTTGGACTAGTATCATCATATGTATCCGGAACGGATTTATGACCCGCAGCTGCGCAATTTGTATAGTAATTTGCGAAATGAGGTTCTGCACCCCCGCAGGGCGTCACGACGCCCGGAAGTCTTCTCATCAATCATATGAGCGCGGAGTAGCAAGTAGAACTACCTCTCTCCTTGCAAGTGGCCGCTGCCGCAGAAACACCGGAAAATACAAAAAAGCAGCCCCAGAATAACTTCTGGAACTGCTGGTGGTTGGAAACGGTCTATGGACTGTCCGGAGGCTGAGGAACTGGCTGCCCCTCAATCCACAAATACGGCAACGACTTCACCGGTACATAATAAGAAGCCTGCTCCAGCTCAATCCGCAGATCCTGATTGGCCGCAGGTGTTGCGCCTTCCTTGTCAATGGCAGACATAATATCAAAGCTGTAGTCGACATACACGTCACCGTTCTTGTCCATGATAAACTCCAGCGGCTGTCCGGAATAGACGCTCTTCAGCGTTATAGACGACGTTCCCGCCTTTTTGGAATCAATGTTGAATAAGCCCGGATATCGTTCCTCCCCTGCCGGGAGTGCGCCTCCATGCACTGATTTGTAGCGGTTAACCTGGCGGGAGACATCATTTACCTTCTGCACGGTAACGAGATCCATCAGCTTCACGGTAGGATCACTTTCTTCATCCAAGATAAGAAAATAGGCGCTGCCACCCTTCTCAAAGGCAGCAGCCGGAATTTCATCCAAATATCCTTTTTGGCGCAGCTTCTCCAAATCAATTACGAATTTCTCATAGCGTGGAGTAGATTCCTCGCTATTTAGGATCGGCAGCAGACCATCCTCCTGCTGATAATCATCCACTGCCGCCTGAACCCGCTTGACACTCTCGCGGAAATTGCCCGCAGGCTGGTTCTGTTCTCCCCGGTACATACAGCCCGTGAGAACAAAGAGCAGCAAGCTTATTCCCAGCAGCAAGCCCATTCTGATTCCGGATGTCTTCAGCCCATCTGTGAAAAGCACTCCGTCCGCCCCTTTCTGCTCCAGCATTCTCCGAAAGTTACTTTACAAGATTACCACAGCCCGTCCTCTTCTCCACGACGCGCTGCTTCCAGTCTGCGCCGCACTGCGGCTTTGAGCGGGTCCTCGGGGACAAAGACGCTCAAATCGTTCCAGACGGCTGCCTGGCACGCCAGACGGACGCCTGAATCCAGCAAGCCGCCAAGCTTCCGCCGCTCGGCGTCCCCCGGCGGCCGAAGGGCAGCAGCCTCTTCCTGTGGGACCGTCACCTTGCACATCAGGCAACCGGCTTTGCCGCCGCAGCGGGTAGGCAGGACCACTCCCGCTTTGCGCGCAGCTTCCAGCAGGGTTACCCCGTGCTGCACTACTGTTTTTCGTCCTTCGGGCTGGAAGGTGACAGTCCATCCTTTTTGTGGCTTCATGACATAGCTTCCTTCCTTTGCTGCTTGTTAAATCTGTATCGACGTCGACACTCCCAGCAGTTTCTCCAGCTGCAGCCCAAAGGCTTCATCCAGTTCATTCTCCAGAACTAGCTGCTGCAGCAGTGGTAAATGACCAGCCAGATTGACTTTCATAAAATTGGCAATAGCACTGCACCGCTCCCCCCTGCACCGCAGCAGGTTAAACACCAGCTCGTGAGCCGCAGGCATCAGGCGCATTAAGCCGATACCGTTAAAATCCTGGATGAGTGCATGCGGCAGAAGCTGCTGAACATCCACGGCATACCGGCGCCTGCCGGAGCCGATCTGAAAACCGCATACCAGCTCCACCCTTGCATCTCCGATACGATAGCGGCTGCGCAGCGAATAGCAGCCTCCGCTATAATCTTCTTCCGGACCTCCATCCACCGAATATCTGCTTAGAGCCGAATGAAGTACTTCGGCATCCTCCAGATCGGCGTAGAGGTCGATGTCGCGCGGTGGGGCATTCAGCTGCACTCCGTGCAGCAGAAGCCCGCAGCTTCCTCCCAGCAGCCATACAGGCGGCTTCTCCAGCCAGCTCAGGCTTAACACCTCGGATATAGAAGCTAGCGCTGCTTCCAATATGTAGGGAATTCCCGAATCTGCCATCTACTCACGTCCTATTCCTGCAAAAAAAGTCCAGCGATTCTCCCAAGAACCTTCTGCCTGAATTTATTGTAAATGCTTACATAATTGAAGCGGCTCCACCCAACAACCCGATCAGCATAATGACAAAAGCAACTATTGATAATATAGCTCTCAGCAGGCCTTTTGTCTTGCTGCGCGCAAAGGTTATCAGAAATACGGACAATCCCATTACCAGAATCGCTATTAGCGACAACCACATTTTCGTCATCGGATCCATGGACAAACCGCCTCCATCCGGCAATATTTGATTGCGACTATTATAGCATGAAGACTCCGGCATGAAACCTACTAAGTCTAAGGGTTCAAAAAAAAGAGCAAAAGATCACAGAATCAGGACTGATTCCGGATCATTTGCTCTTTGCTCCGCGAAGAGTAATGCTATTTTTTCAGCATCATTTTCATTAAAGACTCCATGGTGCCCGAATTCGCGCCGCCTTTTTTGACAGCGTTGATGATATCCTGCACCGTAGCCTCGCTGACCGGTACCTTCGCCATTGATGACACCTGCTTAATTAACTGGCGGAGCTGGGCTTCATTCTGCATTGTTCCCGGTTTGACCGTACTGGCCAGCTTTTGGACGGCACCTGGTGTGATGTTTTTGCCCGCTTTTTTATTGATGGCGTTCAATGCATCCTTGGAAAAATCTTTGCTCACTTTTCATCCCTCCTCCGTCAATCCCCATTACAACATATGAGGATCCCCGTCAAAAGGTGAACGTGATCAAGAATGCCACTGCTCCCAAGTTTCCTGCGAGATCGTTTCCATCTCCGTCTTGCGGTCGCGTCCCATCAGGGCCTCGACGGCGCTGCGCGGCGTTTTGCCTTTGAACAGCACATGATAGATCTGATCAGTGATTGGCATCTGCACGCCCAGCTTAAGCGAAATAGCGTATGCGGCTTCCGTGGTGCGTATCCCTTCAACTACCATGCCCATGGACTCCAGCACTTCAGAGAGGGGTTTCCCTTGGCCAAGCAAAGAACCTGCCCGCCAGTTGCGGCTATGCTGGCTCGTTGCTGTTACCACAAGGTCACCGAGTCCAGCCAGCCCGGCAAAGGTCAGCGGATTTGCACCTAGCTCGACACCGACGCGGGAAATCTCGGCAAGACCCCGGGTGAGCAATGCCGCCTTGGCATTATCGCCAAAACCCAGACCGTCAGACAGACCTGCCCCAAGCGCTATGATATTCTTCAGTGCTCCGGCCAGTTCAACGCCTACCTGATCTCGATTGGTGTACACACGGAAATCATTGTTGATAAATAAACTTTGTGCTTCTGTAGCGCGTCTGTCGTCCGGTGATGCTACCACAACCGTTGTAGGACACAGGCGCACCACCTCTTCGGCGTGGCTAGGTCCGGACAAAACAACCACCTGGCCTTCATCACAGCCCAGCTCCTCGGAAATGACGGTGGACATCCGTTTCATAGATTCCGTCTCGAAGCCCTTTGTAGCATGTACACAGAGCATATCTTCTTTCCAGAAAGGTTTGAGGCTGCGGGCGACCTGGCGCATTCCGGAGGACGGGGCAACAATAACCACCGCCTTGGAACCGGTGACCGCTGTCTCCATATCCGTAGTTGCGATGATATTAGCGGGCAATGAAATCCCGGGCAAGAAATGCTCATTCGTGTGAGCCTCATTAATCTCGGCAGCCTGTTCGGACCTGCGTGTCCATAGATAAACCTCCGAGTGGTTAGCCGCCAGCACAGTAGCCAGCGCAGTTCCCCAACTGCCCGCGACCAGCACGGTTACTTTATCAGACAACGCGATTCCCCTCCTTGACTTTAGCGCCGATTTTATTCTCTCTTCCCTGGGAGATCTTCACAATATTGCTGCGGTGCCGCCAGAAAGCGAAAACTGCAATGATAAGACTTCCCCACAATTCAGGTGTTGTAAATTCGGTAAACAGCAGGAATACCGGGGTAAGCGCGACAAAAATCAGGGAGCCCAGCGACACAAATCGGGTAATAACGATGGCCAGGATGGCAATGATCCCTGCAATCAGCGCAGGCCAAAAACAAAGCGTGGCCATTACGCCAATTGTAGTTGCAATGCCCTTCCCCCCGCGAAAGTGAAAGTAGAGCGGCCAATTATGCCCGATGATGGCTGCGATCCCGCAAGCCACCGCGATCCAGGTTCCCCAGCCGCCAGCCCAGGTTCCGAGCCAAACTGCGGCAATTCCCTTCAGTACGTCCAGAACCAGCACCAGTATTGCCGGTCCTTTCCCCATCACACGCAGCGTATTGGTCGCTCCGGCATTGCCGCTTCCGTATTGACGGATATCAATACCTTTAAGCAGCCGGGCGAGCAATACACTGAAGCTGACAGAGCCAAGCAAATAGCTTACAACGATCACCAGAAGTTCAAACGCCACTACTCTTCTCCCCTAACCTTCGTTTTCGGATTTGCGCCGTGTAAACAGACGGATTGGTGTTCCTTCAAAATTGAACGCCGCGCGGATTTTGTTCTCCAGGTATCGTTCATAGGAGAAGTGCATCAGCGACGGGTCATTGACGAATACCACAATCGTCGGCGGCTTGACAGCAACCTGAGTAACATAATTGATGCGCAGGCGCCGTCCTTTATCCGTTGGCGGAGGATTAATGGCCACAGCATCGGACACCACATCGTTGACCAAATGCGTCGTAATCCGCAGAGCATGCTGCTGGGCGACATGCTGCACCACCGGCAGCAGCTTCTGCAGACGCTGTTTCGTTAATGCGGACAAGAACACTACAGGTGCGTAGCTCATGAACAGGAAGTGATCCCGGATTTTGGTCTCAAAGTTCTGCATCGTCTTGTCATCCTTCTCGACGGCATCCCATTTGTTGACCACAAAAATCGAAGCTTTCCCGGCATCATGAGCATAACCGGCAATATGCTTATCCTGATCGATAATGCCTTCTTCGCCGTTGATTACCACCAGAACGACATCAGCCCGCTCAATGGCCCGCATTGCGCGCATCACGCTGTATTTTTCCGTGGTTTCATATACTTTGCCGCGTTTGCGCATACCCGCAGTATCAATCAGAACATAGCGCTGCCCGTCCCGTTCAAAAGGAGTATCAATGGCATCGCGTGTAGTCCCTGCGACATCGCTGACAATTACACGTTCTTCACCCAAAATGGCGTTGACCAAAGAAGATTTACCTACATTCGGCCGGCCGATCAGGGCCACACGAATCACATCTTCGTCGTATTCCTCTTCAGTTAGCTCTGGAAGCTTCTCGGTTACCGCATCCAGCAAATCGCCGATTCCGGTACCGTGGCTGCCGGAGATGCCGATAGGATCGCCGATTCCCAGGGTGTAAAATTCATAAATATCATCCGTGCGCTTCATGTTGTCCACTTTATTGATTGCAAGTACGACCGGTTTGCCGGAACGGAAAAGAATTTGTGCCACTTCTTCATCCGCATTGGTCAGTCCGCTTTTCGCCTCGCACATAAAGACGATGACATCCGCTTCCTCAATCGCCAGCTCCGCCTGAACACGGATTGATTTCAGAATCGCGTCTTCACCGTCAATTTCAATCCCTCCGGTATCAATTACACTGAAGGATTTGCCGTTCCAATCTGAAACGCCATAAATCCGGTCGCGTGTAATCCCCGGTTTATCTTCTACAATGGCCAGTCTATCGCCAATCAGCCTGTTAAATATCGTCGATTTTCCGACGTTAGGCCTTCCTACGATGGCCACAACGGGTCTTGCCATATTCATTCCTCCTGTCGTCCTTACGTAACTCATCATAGCAAAAAACAATAAAATTGGCTAACCAGCTTGTACCTTGCCCCTTTTGGACTTACATGCCTGTAAAAACACAATCGGCGAACCCTCTTATCGAGGGCTCGCCGATTACTTTACCCGGTATGACAATCTAAAGGATTAGTTGTTACCCTTGAATTTGTCCAGCTTGTCGCCGAAGCGTTCAGCAAGGGTGAAGCTGAGTCCTTCGTTGCTGAGCGATACGTTAGGATTGTTCAGCACTTCTTTAGGAGCTCTGTCTCTGCTGTTGCTGCGTTCCGGTCTTGCTGTAGGAGCCGGAGCTTCTTCGGTTTCTTTGATGCTCAGGCTGACGCGTTTCTCGGATGGATTGAAGTCAAGCACTTTCACTTGTACTTCTTGTCCTTCTTTGAGCACTTCATGCGGAGTACCGATGTGCTTGTGGGAGATTTGCGAGATATGCACAAGGCCTTCCACGCCTGGAAGCAGTTCAACAAAGGCGCCGAAGTTTACAAGGCGTTTTACTTCGCCTGTAACTACATCGCCAATGTTGATTTTACCGGCTGCAGAATCCCAAGGACCTGGAGCGGCAGCTTTGATGCTGAGGCTGATTTTGCCTTTTTCAGGATCAACCTTAAGCACTTTTACGCGAACCTTGTCGCCTTCGGAAACAACATCGGAAGGTTTTTCGACATGGTTCCAAGCGATTTCGGATACGTGAACCAATCCGTCAACGCCGCCCACATCAACAAATGCGCCGAATTGTGTCAGACGTTGCACAGTACCTTCGATGATTTGTCCTTCGGACAGCTCAGCCATAATCTTCAATTTGTTGGCTTCGAATTCTTCTTCCAGCACTTCTTTGGCGGAAAGAATAACCTTGCTGTTCTCACGGTCCAGTTCTTTCACTTTCACGCGTAGAGTGCGACCTTTGTAGTCGCTGAAATCTTCTACAAAGTGACGTTCAACCATGGAAGCCGGAATAAATCCGCGCGCGCCGACATCAGCTACGAGGCCGCCTTTGACAACGTCAGCCACAGTAACATCGAACGCTTCCTGGGAAGCAAAATACTTCTCCAGATCTTCCCATGATTTCTCGCTGTCAATTGCACGTTTGGAGAGAACCAGGCTTTCCTTGTTGTCGTTGATGCTGACAACTTTGCATTCCACTTCTTGTCCAACTTCTACTGCTGCTGCAGCGTTGTCCAGTTGTACGGAAGACAATTCGCGAATAGGAATAACGCCGTCGTATTTATATCCAATGCTTACATAAGCTTGGTTATCTTCGATTTTGACGATTGTTCCTTTCACGGTATCGCCTTTTTTCAACGAAATGATTTCCAAACCTTCTTGGCTTGTCACTTCTTCTTCGTTACCTACAGCGGATTCCACTGTTTCTGTTGCTTCTACGGCTTCGTTGTTCTCAACATTAGCCGCAGCTTCCTGATTTCTAGTTTCTTCAGACATGTGATTACCCTCCTCGATTCAAAACCCCATTTATTTAAACCCGCGTAGAGCAGAGTTCAAAACAAGCATTACCTAAATATCACTTACATTTTCAAGTTAGTATGTTCCAAAAAATAGCGGTTATGCCGTTATTCCTCAACATCTGCAAAAAGCGGCATAATTCAACGTTTATCTTGCACTGGGCCTGCCGGTCTTGGCCATCTCATGAATCCGTCCCATAATTACATCAGTGACTTCTTCAAGAGACTCGCTTCCCTTTCCATCGAACGAACTGAGGTCAATGGGAGCCCCATAAATGACAGTCATTCGGCGAAAGGGCTTGTAAGATCCGACGATAGCGGCCGGAACAACTGCTGCACCGCTGCGAAGCGCAAAACTCGCTGCGCCCTTCTTAGCCACACCGGAATCAGAGTTTCGTGTCCCTTCCGGAAAGATGCCCATAACATGTCCGCCGCGAAGCGTATTAAGGGCCGTTTTGATGGATTCTTTGCTTACGCCGCCACGTTTCACCGGAAAAGCGCCCACCTTATTAATGAGCCAGCCTAGCACAGGAACCTTGAACAGCTCTGCTTTGGCCATATACTTTACCTGGCGGTTCAGCTTAATGCCGATCGTCATTGGATCAAGCAGGCTGATGTGGTTGGCGCAGAGCAGCACCCCGCCCTCCTTCGGCACATTCTCTTTCCCGACAATCTTCAGCGGGAACAGGATGGCATAAATCAAGCGAAGCAACCCACGGCAAATGACATAAATCATGAATGATTTCTCTCCCCGTCAACATGAGATCGGCAGTGGTAGACAATGGCTTCCACGGCTTGGCTGATATCCATAAAGGTCGTGTCAAGAAGAATGGCATCTTCTGCACGGCGCAGCGGTGAAATCTCCCGTCCTTCATCAAGACGGTCACGGGCTGCAATATCGTGTTCAAGCTGCTGGAGAGTTATTGTTTCCGTGTCCTTCAGCTCTTTGTAACGGCGGAGAGCCCGTTCCTCCACACTTGCCGTCATGAAAATCTTCACTTCGGCATCCGGCAGTACGGTCGTACCGATATCGCGGCCATCCATTACGACCCCCTTGCGAAGCGCCATCTGACGCTGCAAATGACTGAGTCTGGATCTAACACCCTCGATCTTCGAATACTGCGACACCTGGCCGCTAACCTGAAGACTGCGGATATGCGGGGTTACGTCCTCCCCATTGATCAGCACCTTCTGGATGTCCTGCTCCGGAATAAGCTCAATCACCATATCGCGGACACTTTGATCCACCGATTCATGATCTTCCGGCGGAATGCCTCTGCGGAGCATATCCCAGGTAATGGCCCGGTACATTGCACCCGTATCAACATAAATGTAAGACAACTTCTGGGCTACCAATCGGGCTACAGTGCTCTTACCTGCCCCGGCAGGTCCGTCGATGGCGACGTTGATTCTGTCGTAAGTATGTGTCCCCTGCCTAACCAACGGGGCATTCCTCCTCAAACACGCTTTCATTAAGAAATACGTCCACCGACGTATCTCTAGGGACTTGATGATCTTATCAAGAAAAAAGCAGGCATTGCCTGCGACCTATAAAATTATACCACAGTTTATACCTCAGTGCAAAATGGCATAGCATTAATTCAGCATAAAAAAGGCTATTTTGATGCCTTTTTCGGGCGTTTAGGCGGCTTAACATTAACGGTCGCGGAAATCAAACTGGCGTTCGAAGCAGTAGCGGATTATTTTTTGACGCTCGGAATCCGAAATGGCAGCAAACTTTAACATGACTAGATTACGCCCGCTTTCCAGCTGCTTTATCCGCACAATCTCACCTTCAAAGTTCACATGCTCGGTGCTGCCATTTCGGTAAGGGACCATCAGCCAACAGAACAGCTTGCCTCCCACCTCCACCTTTACTTTGGGATCACTGAGAAAAGAAGCTCCTCCTCCTCCGATATCATCGGTCCGCACCAAAAAACGGCTGCCCAGCGAATCCTTCACCGCCAGTTCAAGCTCGGCATTTACACGGAAGAAGCTGCGGCGCTGTATTTTGAAGATGGCATCCGTTTCCGGTTTGCGCACCCGGACCATCCGGATAACATCCTCTTTAAAGCCGAGTACATGCGTGTTGAAATAATTTTTGATTCCGCCTTCGGTAAGAAAATATACAGAGAGCTCGTCCCCTATAAACAGCTTTTTTAGCCGCCCGTTGCTGGCCTGCATTGGAATTTCAATCAGCAAGGCCTCATCTTCCATATCTGCAATTCTGGATCTATATTCTAGTTCTGCTTCAGCCGCATCGCTGGAAGCAATCTGTATGTATAGATATTCGTTAATTTTGGGATACAATCATGTCACCGCCACAGAGTTAGTAATTAATTCTTCATGATTATAGCATGGCCGTTTGCCCTCCGGTTAGAAATATTATTGCACAGCAGAAAGAAAAAAAGAGGCGGCATCCCCTAAAGGAACCGCCCCTCCCTCCTCTATCCCGTGCAGACAGGCTTCATTTATTTATCCTGAGCCCCCGAAGAGGTGCGAATCTCTTCGACCGCTTCTTCATTTCCATCCGCCGCATTGAGGTAAATCCGATACTGCGAACCGTTGATTTTGCCGCCAAATTCATAGGTCAGCAGTTCCACGGCATCCTCATTCTCGATCCAGGCCATCCGGTTGTACAGCTCCTTGAATTCCGGATTCAGCTTCTCTCTGGCCTCGGCGAGGGACAGCTCAGGTTTTGGAATTTCACGTTTCTCCTGATGCTCGCGGACAAAATCGCTGGCTTGAAAGCCAACGGTTTCTCCGGTATCCAGCCCGACGCGCAGCGTCATTTTCTCAGGATAAATCAATACACCGTCTTTGCTGCTTACAAAAGTTAAATTTCCCAAATTATCATATCTGTCAGCGCTGACTGCCGTCATGCCGGCATAGCCCTTCTGCTTCAGAAACTCCCCGGCTTTGGCGACAGCCTGCTTCATGGATACCTTGGCTGGTCCGACCTCGCGATTGTCATTGTACGAAATCAGCAGTCCGCCCTCCACCGTGAAGTCCATACTGATGGGAGCTTTGTGATTTGGTGGTGTCACTGTAGCTGTATAGGAAGCCCATTCGGTTCCTTTGCCATTTTCCCTAACATCCACCTTAGTATTAGCACCACTATCGGCAAACTTTACAGCCTTGGCTTTGATATCCTCTGCCGTGACAGGTTTACCCCCGAGTTTCTTGACTGAACGCTTGTCATAAATACTGGCAACAGAGGGGCCCCAGTCCAGCTCAGGATAGGCCGCCACACGCTTGTCTACCGTCTTGAAGCCATCAATAATTGTATTGTCTTCCGCCTTTTCTTCTGTAGCAAGGGCTGACTCAACATCCATCCAACGCAGCTTATTGCTGATGACCTTGTTCTGTACCTCCTGCAGATCCTTGGAGATTTCACCCGAATTCTTATAGAGCGCCTTTAAATTTCCCATCTCAGCTTCGGTCAGCGGCTTCTTGGTGAAATCCCGGACAGCCGCTTTGTAAGAGAAATTGGAGATCTTGGAGAGGAACTCCTCCGTTTGGCTAAACGGCAGCAGCATAAGCGGCAGTTGGTTGATCTCATTCTGCGCCTCGCTGGTAAGCCGCCATACATTGACTAGTCCTTTGCGGTGCACACCGTTAGAGGCCGAATGGACGGCAAGTGTGTTTCCCAGCTCTCCATGAAGCCGCTCCACATGATAGGAGAGATCGTGAAAAGCCCGTTGATACTGGTTCTCCGCTTTAATCAGAATCGAATTTTTCTCCTGGTTCTCCTGATACCCCCACACCAGTGCGCCAATCAGCAAAAGCGCGGTAAGCGGGAACATTATGGCACTTAATCTTTTGTACATAGGGCTGCAAGACTCCTTTCGGTAGCTTATTGCCGTTAGTTTGACAATAACTGAGAAGTCTTATGCACCCGGCAGGCCGATAATATCAAGAGAATACTTCCAAACAGCATTTCAGCCACATTCCTCGATCTGAAATCCGCTGCTGCTGTTGCACAGACATTGCTTGAAGCCGGTCTGGATGACTCCCTCTTCCTTGTTTCCTCTTAATATGTAGCTCTCGCCGCACTGCTTACAGACAATCCGAACTTTTACGCGCAAAAAAAAGACACCTCGCTCCTCTCTGGAATTCCTTGCTTACGGGAACTACCCTTCAAGTTTAAGTGTGTCCATCTCTATTACAGGTTAACCTCTTCCTCCCGCTTCAGAAAACGAAACGGCGAACGGTTGTTGGCCCGCGCCACCTTGCCCATTCCTCCGTACCACAGTACGGCCATCAAAGGTACGATATACCAAATCCAGTAATTGGGCGACGTGCTGAGGATAAAATCATAGATTCCGTGCCACAGCCATGGCAGCAGCAGAGAGACCAGCAATATTCCTCTGCCTTTGCCCGGTTTCGAGAACTTGGCCCTGCCCATGTGGTAGCCCATAATGACCCCGAACATTGCATGTCCCGACACCGGGAGCAGCGCCCTCATAATCATTGAACCTATTGAAGCTTGACTGTACCAGGCGTACATTACATTTTCTATTGTTGCAAAACCGAGCGAAATCGCCACGGCGTATAGTATTCCATCATATGGCTCGTCAAATTCGGTATGGTTGTAAATCATATGGTACAGCACAAACCACTTCAACCCTTCCTCCACCCCGGAGGAAATCAGAAAAGAATCGACATAAGGTCCACTGTCCAGCCCAAGCGTAAGACCTCTCTGAATGATCATTACCGGAAAAACAATCAGCAGTCCAAGCAAAAACACCTTGACCACCATATGCAGCGGTTCCTGATCATACTTGTCTTTCAGATAGAAAAAAGTCAGCAGGGCAAGTCCCGGTGCCACTGCCGACGAAATGACCGATAACCAAAGCACCGAATAACCTCCCCTGAAACTCTACCCATTTCTCCTGCATTATCTTCCAATGGTCGAAGAAAGGCAGAAAGCACCTGCTGTCCTGCCGTTCCTCAATTGTTATTCCTGGCGCTTAAAGTGAGTGCACAACAACTGGATCGCATTTTCGGCCATAACCGTCTTTCCGTATTCATCCAGTACGGCCTCGGTAACCGGCGAAGAATCGCCGAACTCTGCCAATACGGCAACAAGTCCAGATAATGCCGGCTCCTCAAATTCCTTCGGATCGAAGTAAAGATACCATTTATTGTTATAAGAATACAGTTTCCCCTGGGAAGTAATATTGCCTATGAGTACATGTGCCGCTTCAACCAGAACCTCAAAATCGCGGAATGCATACACAATGGAGTCGCTTTGTTCAAGAGTAACTTCCATTTCATAAATCTCTTCAGGCAATTCTTCTTCTCCGGGCGCACCGTACTGATGGTGATCATATTTCCCCCGGGTCACAATAACGACCATACCTTGCGCGGGCATTGCGAACACTTCTACGGCAAGCGGACCGGTAGCGTCAAAACCAAGTTCACTATACGCTTGATCCATCATTTCCGTAAAAAGGTCATGCACCTTGGGAACTTCCTGCCACATATCTTCCTTCTGGATGCCCCGCTCGCTCAGGTCGTCAAAAGTGAGGAAAATCCGTATCTTATCTTGACTTAATCGCTCTATTCTCATGACAGGATCCTCCTTTTGCAAGCTCATTTGATATTAATGTATGATGAGTCCCGAGTAATGAGCCAAAAATGGTTACTATGTATGTATGTTATCATTTTGCTGCCATAAATGCACGTAAATAAATATATTTAATCACCCAATTGTGCCGGTTTATTGATAAAAAAAGAATCATTTTGCGGATGGAATCCTCCCCAAAATGATTCTAGCACTTTGCTTTGCGGTTACAAACCCGGTATCGCTGTATGTGTTTCTTTGAGAATCTGCTCTACTTCATGCTTTACATCAGGGTTGCTGCGGATGAAATCCTTCAGCATATTGAGGTTGGCTTCCTTGGATTTAACCGTGGACTCCCCCTTGTGATCGGCACTGCTCTTCGGCTCATGCGAACCCTTGTCCTGGGAGCTGCCGCCGGCGGCGGTGTTTCCGAATCCGGTCATGGCCATGCCCAGAATTTTGTCCTTCGCTTTTTCACCGGCTCCTTGCATCGAACCGCTTGACCCGAGCGAGGACATCATGGCGCTGCGTTTTTTGGACATAATCATACTGGCGGCTGCACCCATCACCACTCCGCATAAAAATGACGAAGTATTCATATCTCTAACCTCCTTGTATGGTAAAATCAAGCTTAGTGTTCGCGGAAAGATTCCTACTCATACAGCAAAGTTACAAGAAAGCGAGATGAAAAAAGTGGTTAAAGCGACATCAGCACTGCTGCTGACCGCCATTTTGCTGGCATCCTGCAGCAACGGCGACAACAGCGGCAAGACAGTGAACAACAATGCTCAGCCGACAGCGGCGGCAACTGAAACAGCATCGCCATCAGCTACGGCTCAAGCCGCTCAGGGGAATGATGCTGCGGAGGCAAGCGCCTCACCTCAGGCGACACCAGCCGGCTCTTCAAACACCGGAGGGACTGCGGGCGGAAGCACAGCCACGGATGGGCAGGCCACGACTTCCGGCGATGCAGGTACCGCTCAGCCAAGCGGAGAGACAAATCCAGCAGAAATCCCGCTCCTGTACCATATGAACAAAAATTACGACATTGTTCCGAATGAAGAAGGCACCAACAAGAAAGTCATCCTGCTGACCTTCGATGATGGCCCGAAGGAAGCCGAAATGATCAATCTGCTGATGGATACCTTGGACAAACACAAGGCTAAAGCGATCTTCTTCGTGAACGGCTACCGCGTCAAAGAACATCCCAAGCTGCTGGAGCTTATCCATAGCCGGGGCGGTATTATCGGTAATCACAGCTGGGATCATATCAAGCTGAAGGACGAACCCTATACCGAAGTGAAGAAACAGATTGAGGATGTGCAGAAGATTGTCAAGGAAGTTGTAGGCGAAACCCCGCATTTCTTCCGTCCCCCGCATGGAGCAGGCGGCGATGTCGGCAAGAAGGTGGCGGCAGAGAACGGACTGCTTTATATGACCTGGTCCGTAGGATCACTTGACTGGGAAATGAAAGAAAAGGATGCCAATAAAACGGAGAAGCTGATTACGAATGTTACCGACCAGCTTCATTCCGGAAGCAACATCCTGATGCATGAGCTTCCCTGGACCGTGGAAGCATTGGATACGCTGCTTACGAAGCTGGAAGCCAAGGGTTACAGCTTCGTAGATCCGCGCAGCATTGAGCTGAAGATGCGCTGAGTATTGCTGCGGCCCTGTTCTATATAGAAGACAATAAACAAGAGGTATCCAGCGCATGTTGCGGAGGATACCTCTTGTTTATCTGCATACATAACCCGATCCAGTGCAGGCCAGCGCCGCTAATCCGCTCTCTTAGCCAGATTGCTCAAGCTGCTCCCGCCCTTTGCGCAGGGTCAGTACATGCATTTCTGCCGGACTGCCCCAGCGCAGCGGCAGATGAGCGGTGCCGAAGCCGCGGCTGATTAGCATTTTGACGAATGCTCCAGAGCCGTCCTTCCGCTCAAGCCGGTACATTCCGGCATTATATTGTTGGTAGAACGGATCTGTATGCCTCTGCCTGATCAATGGCAGAACCACCTGTCCACCATGCGTATGGCCGGCCAGGATAAGGTCTGCGGGCAAGTTTGGCTGCTGGGACACCCAAAGCGGATCATGAACTAGAATAATCCGGCAGCATGAAGAGAGTGACTCAGGGACCGGAGCCAGAGGGGCATACGCTTTTTTGCCGCCTTTCTTTGGGAAATCCACACCGGTCAGCAGCAGACATTCATTTCCCCGTTCAAGTGATATATTCTCATCGATCAGCAGGCTGGCCCCGCTGCCGCGGATAATATTGTCCACCAGCGAAATATTTGCCCGGTAATCATGGTTACCGTGAACGGCATACACAGGTGCAAGTGAAGCCACAAGCGCCATATTATCAACGAGGCGGTTTATGGGACTCCCCTTCTCCGTCAAGTCACCTCCCAGAAAAACAGCATCCACTTTTCCATGTAAGGGATCGAGCAGTTTTTTGGGAAGCCGGCGGCGATGAATATCCGTGATAAACAGAATCCGGTAACCGTCAAATTCCGCTGGAAGTGCACCGAGAGATATTTCCTCGGCAATAATGTTCTTTTTAAATGCCGAAACTACCATAATTGCAGCTGCTATGCCCAGCAACAGGAGCAGGGCCGCCATAATAATTATGACCCAGCCGGTTACCATAGAGTCCTCAATTCAGGAGCTCCTTCAAATCCCCACCAAAAGAGCGAAGCCAGCAGCATGACAAACATTACGATCAACGAGTTGACGAAGATTTTACTCAGGCGGATACGTTCCGAAGGGTAGGTCTGCGCACGGGAAGGCGTATCCTCCCCCTCCTGCTCTGCTTTATCATGCTTTACGGAGGTTTTAGCTGCGGTGCTGGAATGCCGGGCCTTCCTTGACAGCGTACCGGACACAAGAACAGGCGCTTCCGTCTCTTTGGGGGGAGATACGGCAGCTTGCTTACTATTTTTACCTTTGACCGGAGCCTGGCCTTCGCCTTTATATTTTTTCTGGCGGGATTTCACCCGGCTTAAGTCGTCACTCATGATACCCTCCTGTAGCGAATCACCAGACCTGAGAACAGGTCGATGAAGAAATGACATAAAATTGGTGCCCAAATCGTTCCGGAATGGATGTATATATAGCCAAGACCGTAGCTGCTGAGGAATACCCACCCGGTCGGAATCCAGTGCCGCAGATAACGCACATGAATAACTGCGAAAAGAATGCTCGTCCAGTAGGAACCCAGTCCATGCTGAATGGCACCGCGGAACAGGAGTTCCTCGCAAACTGAAACAACCGCTGCGATGACAACAATATGCCACAAAGGGCGGTTGCCGAATAACAACTGGTTAATTCCTCCGTCATCCATGCTTTCTTCTGGTACAATATAAGTCAGAATAAAATCCACAATCAGCATAATTCCTGCCAAACCAAGGCCCCAGTACACAAAATTTACACTGTTAGGAAAATTTAATATGTCAAACGGATTTCTTTTCTGCAATAATATCCATATCAAACCGATAAATAAGGTAAGGCCCTGTGTAATGTAGAGATTGATCAGCAGCAGCTTGTCGGTTAACGCTTGAGGATCGGCTTTTTTAATCTTTATGTCACCTAATTTGAATTTTTTCATTGTAACCTGCCTGTTCTATATTGTTTTTACATAAGATAATTTCCATAGAAGAAGGAGCACTAATTATGACCAGTCGTACCTCCCGCACTCAAATGTTATACACACTAGGTTTTGTATTTTTCCTGATATGCGCTTTCGCCGCTTTCTTTACGGGAGTGAAAGTAGGTGCAGACAAGACAGAAGCTAAATATTCCCACCTGATTGAAGCTGACGGCGCATCGGAGGAATTCTCCGGATCTTACCAGCAGCAGGATCTTGTTACCTTCTATCATAACGTATTTTTGCCGTATCGTGAATTCAAGCGAAATTGGAACAACGAGGTAGACAGTTTGTCACGCAGCACGGATGCCCGTGAGAACGCGGCCACACTGAAAAATCTCAGTATTCTGGCGGACAAGCAATATGAGAAGGTTAACCAGGATTCCATCTTCAGTGGCTCGCCACTCCTGTATCAATCCCAGCTTAACATACTTAAGAGCCTGACGCTCTTCTCCCAGGCTTCCAACAAGGTATCTGCTGGATCATCAGGCACAGAAACAGCCAAAGCGCTGAAGAACGATAACTTCACGGCCAGTGCCATGCAATTCGGGCTGCTTGCCCAGAAGGATTTCTATGATTCCATGCTGAAGTGGGGTTCCAAGACCAACAGCAAAATCCCGGCGGTACCAAGTGAACTGAAGACGCTCTCCTTCATCCAATGGAAGAAGATGCCGCTCCTGCTTAAAAATGCTTCCATCGCCGAAATGATGCTGAATCGGGGAATTTACGCCGGCTATGATCCGCAGGATATCACGGCCAAAATAGATGACATGATCTACTCCGGCATGGCCAGCTCCCTGAAGCTGCAGGATGTCCAATCCTCTGTTACACTGCTTATTTCTACCGGAGCTATACAGGAGCAAGACTTCATGAAGTGGCGGGAACAATTTTACGGCAAAGAAACGATGCCGCAGCTTCCGTTTTTCTATGAATAAGACTAGTATATTGCATCATAACGAAAAATGAAGCCAACTTCAAGGCAGGCATGTTGTAATAAGCCTATTGACACTTTTGGTGCGACCATGTTACATTATGAAAAAATTAATCAAGCAAAACCGATGATGGAACAAGGATGCTGGAAGCCTTCAGAGAGCCGGTGGGTGGTGCAAACCGGTGGCATACAGATATCTTTAGCGCTCCTGAGATATTGTATCGAACTATAAGTAGATGCAATCGGATCATCTCCGTTACCAGTGTGGCCTTTGCAGGCCAATGAGGCTGCTTCTTCAACGTTGCAGTGAATTAGGGTGGTACCACGACAACTCTCGTCCCTTACTACGGCAGTAGTATGGGGTTGGGAGTTTTTTTGTTACCCGGAATCCGTCTTTTGGCCTAAAAGGCCCAAAATTGGCAGAAGACCGTCCTCCTACACTCTCTTTCTTTTATGCGACAGCGCGTTACTTCGTTATTCCGACATGCTTTTTACCCGTTTTGATGCTTCAGGTACTGTGGATTGCCTTATCAGGGCATCCTTGGCATATTAAGCTTTATCACTTTAAGGGGGACAAGAAACCATGTTTAAAGTATTAGTATCGGATCCAATCAGTGATTTGGGCATTCAGCAATTGATGGACGCAAACGACGTGACTGTAGACAAGAAGACTGGACTTAGTGAAGAAGAGCTTATTGCAATCATCGGCGAATATGACGGCCTGCTCGTACGCAGCCAAACCACTGTTACCGAGAAAATTATTGCCGCAGGCACAAACCTGAAGGTCATTGGCCGCGCCGGCGTCGGTGTCGACAATATTAAACTGGAGGCGGCAACGCAGCATGGCGTTGTGGTCATCAATGCGCCGGACGGAAATACGATTACGACCTGTGAGCATGCTTTTGCCATGATGATGGCACTCGCCCGGCACATTCCCCAAGCCTATGCCAAAACGATCTCCGGCGTATGGGATAGAAAGACATTCCTCGGCGTAGAACTACGCGGCAAAACACTAGGTGTTCTCGGCATGGGACGGATCGGCAGCGAGGTGGCCAAACGGGCCAAAGCCTTCGGCATGAACATTCTCGCCTATGACCCGTTCCTGACTCCGGACCGCGCGGAGAAGCTCGAAGTGAAACTGGCCTCCGTTGATGACATTGTCCGTGGCGCTGATTTCATGACCGTACACACACCATTAACACCTGAAACCCGTCATATGATTTCCCGCCCGCAGTTCGAAGTGATGAAAAAAGGCATGCGCATCATCAACTGTGCCCGCGGCGGCGTAATCGACGAAATGGCGTTGGTTGAAGCCATTGACAGCGGCATCGTCGCTGGAGCAGCATTTGACGTATTTGAGCAAGAGCCGCCACAAGCGGATCACCCGTTCCTCTCCCATCCAAAAATCATCGTGACTCCGCATCTGGGTGCTTCGACCGTAGAAGCCCAGGAGAATGTAGCCATCGATGTATCGGAGCAGGTGCTGCATATTCTGCGCAACGAGCCGTTCATTAACGCTGTAAACATTCCTCCGGTTGCGCCAAGCGTAATGAACAAGCTTCAGCCTTACTTCACACTGGGTGAGAAACTTGGCAGCTTTGCAACACAGCTGACGGACGGCGCTATTCGTGAAATTCATGTTGAATATGCCGGGGATCTCTCGGATGTGGATACACAGCCGCTGACCCGCTATATTGTAAAAGGCGTGTTCACCCGCCACTTCGGCAGTGATGTCAACATCGTCAACTCCATGCATCTGGCGAAAACGCGTGATGTGAATGTTGTCGTGACAAAGGCTTCCAAGACCAAGGGCTTCACTAACCTTATCACCGTTACCCTGAAGGCCGAACCGGATGAAGAACGCCTGGTAGCCGGAACGTTGCTCCAGGGCTACGGTGAACGCATTGTCCAGGTCAATAAATTCCCGGTTGATATCGCTCCGGAAGGCCATCAAATTGTAATCTCCCACAACGACAAGCCGGGGATTATCGGTCTCGTCGGCACTCTGCTCGGACAAAACGATGTCAACATCGCTTCGATGCAGGTGGGGCGTAAAATTGTCGGTGGTGCAGCTATCATGCTTCTGACCGTGGATAAAGAGGTGCCGCAGCATGTGCTTGTGAAGCTGGCTGGCTTGCCGGAAATCAACACCGCCGAAGAGGTAGTTCTGCTATAGAAGCCAATTCGTATGATCTATAGTTCTGGGTATTAGCAAAAAAATCGCTCTTTCGAAAATGGAGGCATCCTGCAGCCATTTCAAAAGAGCGATTTTTGTTTATTCCGGAACTTTGAAGACCGAGACGAGCCGCCCGTCAGCATCGGTGAATCCGTATTGTACCGCAAGGTTGCCTACCTGCTGCGGGATTCCCGTTATGGACATTACCTCTGGATCTGCAGCCAGCTGAACCACGGCCCGCCCGATATAGGCTGTGGACTCACTGGTTTGCAGCCCAGGCACATCCTGCCAATGCTCTTCATCTGTATTGAGGCTCTCCAGCACCAGTTCAGTCCGCATCCAGCCGGGCGACAACGGGATCACGGCTATACCGTCTGCCGCAAGTTCTACCGACAATCCATAGGCCATGCGAACCAGTGCATTTTTAGCCAGATCATAATAGAAGTTGTCAATGTATTTGTAGTGGTCCCAATACGTTGTATGAATAATAATACCACCGCTCTGCCGGTTGCTTCTCATTAGCGGAATCGCGTAATAGTTGGTCATCAGCTGCGCTCTGACTCCCGCATCAAACATATGGCCCCAATGTTCCAGAGGCAGCTCCCAGAAGGGTTTGCTTTCGATGGACAGCTCATTGCCGCCCCATACATTGTTGACCAGGATATCCAGCCTGCCCTGCTCCGACGCTATCCGCCGGATGGCTTCTTCCGTTTCACTATCCCGGGTATGGTCGCAGCGGATCGCTTCACCCTGCCCTCCAACCGCCTTGATTTCATCAAGAACACTGTCTATCGTCCCTTTACGCCTTTCTTCGTGCGAAAGCCCTGTGCTTCTGCCTGTGATATACACATACGCACCTGCCTTTGCCAGCTCCAAAGCTATTCCCCTGCCGGCTCCCCTGCTTCCTCCGGTAACCAGTGCCACTTTCCCTTGCAGATTTGTCATACTACCGCTCCCCTCTTCATTGTTGATCTTAGTATCATTGGTTCTTCTGCTTGCTATACTCATCATAAACTCTATATATGACATCAACTGACATATATATATGATAAAATGAAAAAAGATTGAAATTAGGGGGATCCCCCCTGTGAGGAGGACGTATGAGAGCCGACCGTTTATTATCCATATTGCTTCTGCTGCAAAACCGCGGCAAAGTCACCTCCCGTGAGCTGGCCAGCACCTTGGAGGTGTCCGAGCGGACAATATTTCGTGATATGGAGGCGCTTAGTGCCTCCGGAATACCTGTGCTGGCTGAACGAGGCCGGGAGGGAGGCTGGATGCTCACCGAAGGCTACCGCACTTCCTTAACTGGAATGAAGCCCAACGAAATAGGCGCTCTCCTGCTCTCTGCCGATTCGGCAATCTTGAAGGATCTTGGTATTCATGAGGATTTCACGATTGCATCGCGCAAGCTGGAGGCTGCTGCCTCAGGGAATAAATCCCCTTCCGCCAACTATTTTAACCAGCGTATTCATATAGACAGTGAAGGATGGCTTTCATCCGAGGAAAGCTTCCCTTTTCTTTCAACCTTACAGGCAGCTCTTTGGGAAGACCGGAAAGTAAGTATTTCTTATCTGCGCAATGGGGAAATAAAGAACAGAATCATTGGACTGCTGGGCTTGGTGGCGAAACGGGGGGTATGGTATGTTATCGGGCAGCATGAGGAGCAGTTCAAAACCTACCGGGTTTCGAGAATCGTTGCTGCCCAAATATTAGAGGAAGCTTATTCACGACCTGACGATTTTGAGCTGACGAGTTACTGGGAGTTGTCTAAAGTATCGTTCAAATCCGCCCTTCCCAGTTATCAAGCCAAATTCACGCTAAAGTCTTCCTCCCTTCAAGCGTTAAGGCAGGAACGCTTTGTTACATTGCTGTCCATAGATGAATCCCCGGATTCTGCATGGCTGGAGGTCGAAGCTGAGTTTAACGTCATAGAAGCAGCTTGCCGAATCATGTTGTCCTTGGGTCCCCATGTGATCGTCAGGTCACCAGAGGAACTGCGTATAAAAGTATATAAGGCTGCACTGGAAACCGTCCTATTGGGTCGTCGGGTAAGTCGTCTTCCAGCTACTGATTCATTTTAGCGGCTTCATCAAGTTTCTTTAAAAACTCTGCCGGAGTGCATCTTCCATCCATTAAGGATTGATGGGCCTCCATTACTTTATTTTTAAATTCATTACTTCCTTGATCCTGGAGGGGGGTCCCGCTGGAAGTTGAAATGGAGCTAAAGATGTCTACCAGTCCTTTTTGCAGCTTATTTTCTGCCCCAGTCAGGTATTGATCGAATTTTTGAGCGGGTATCCCTGCTCCACTTTGCCAAATAAGCTTCGCCCAATTCTCTGGATCGTAGAAGTATTTCAAAAATTGTACAGCCTCCTCTTTATTCTTCGAATGGGCGGAGATCGAATATCCCCCGCCAAACCAGGCTGCGACATCCGTCAGCTTGCCCCTGTCAGAAGCGGGATACGGTGCAGCTGCAACATTATTCCGGAATTCTTCCGAGAAATTCTCATCCGTAGCAAGACTGGATTCCCAGCTCCCCATCAAAAAGAAAGCCGCTTTACCTTGTCCAAACAAGTTGCGGGCTGCGCCGTAATCCGCAGTCAGGAAGCCGTCCGCAAGTGTCTTCTCTTTCTGGAACCGCTGTAATTCCTTAGCCGCTGCAAGAAATTGTTCATTGCCTGTAAAGGTAGCTTTGCCCGCGAGAACCTCGTCCATTTTGCTGAAATCACCCGTATGCCGCTGAGCGATGTATTCGAACCAGATCGGTAGTGACCAGCCTTCAACGGCATTGGTTGTGATGGGATTAATGCCTTTCTCTCTTAGCTTCTTACTTGCCTTAAACCATTCTTGTGTTGTTCCAGGAACCGAGATTCCGGTGTCGGCCAATATTTTTTGATTGTAATACATCACAAAGAAGTCGGTATTTCTAGGTAACCCGTATAATTCACCATGCTGCTTAAATCCATCAAGTGAGCCGGAGACGAAATGGTAGGAGGTATAATCCGGCTCGTTCAGCTTAGCCAACAAACCTGCATCAATTAAGGGTTTGATGAAAGAGGTCTGCCCCCAGGATTGAATAATATCCGGAAGAGCATTCGATGTAGCGTATATTTTAACTTTGGATTTATAAGGCTCATCCTGCAATGCCTCGACTTCTATTTTCACATTTCTATGTTCTTTCATATAAGCGTCTATGATTTGCTGTTCGATTTTCCCCTGTCCGTTCTTGCGGTCAGCAAGGGCTGTGAACAATTTCAGCGTGACAATTCCCGGTGCCCCTGTATTATTCTGATCTTTTATTGCTGGTGTCTTGGAATTCATATTCGTAATACTAAATATTGCGCAAGCTGTCAAACCGGTTATGATCAGTATGGATAGTACGCGGTATTTCTTTTTCATCCTCATCCTCTTCCCCACCTCTTGAGAAGTTATTATTTCTAAAATTTAGGGGACAGCACATATATTATTACCTTATTTGTAGTTATACTGATGATATTCTATGTAAAGTAGGGTGAGATAATATTAAACCTATCGTGACGCGGTATCGAGACATTTCACTGCAGTATAAACTACTGATCTGGGTCATCCCTCTGCTGATCTTTACTGTAGGTTTAACTGGCCTTTATTCCTATTATATTGCCGCCAATGAAATCGTCGATAAAATCCGTCAAGCGCAAAGCCACATGGCTGCCAAAACTACAAACCAGCTTGATTTTATCACCAGCGGTACTATTAGCACAGGTAACTTCCTGTTTCTCAATCCATCCTTACAACATTTGGTGACCACCAGTGATACACTCGAAGTAAGAGAGCAAATCTACAAATCCCTCCTCCCATTGATGGTCTCGAGCGAATCCTTTCAATCCTTGCTTGTTTATCGCTTGTCTACGGGTCAAGAAGATAGTGGGCCGTTCGCCATTACACAAACCGGTATTGCCAGTGCTGCCTCCTTCGCCGAGTTTCAAGAAACCCGGTTTTTCAAGAACATTATGAAATCTGCCGGTGAACCTATATGGGATATGTTGTCCCCTGAGGATCACCTGCTGCATGGAGACAGACATTATAAACTCGTGATGATCAAGCCCTTTAAGGATTTCAATACCTATAAACGAATCGGTGTGCTAATGATTGGGATCGATGCCGATCAACTCAGCAATAATCTTTTCCGCAAAGAAAATAATGCCTATCAACTGGTTATCAATGACGATGGTGTGATTCTGGCTTCTACGGAGTTGGATAATTTGGGTGAACATATTGGCGATCTGCCCTATTTCCAATCTGCTGAACCTGCACTCTCAAAAGATGATGCGCTCAGCTACCTGCTGGATAGAGATGACTTGGTTGTCTCTCAGACCACTTCCCCGCTGACGGGCTGGCACTCTTTGGTGATACAGAATAAAAAGGATTTATTGAAAGAGCTCGATTATATCAAATCTATAACTGTTCTTATTATGGCAGTGTTTACGCTGGTAATGATACTGTGCACTTGGTTAATCGCCAAAATCATTACGAACCCTGTTAAAACATTAATTCTCTCGATGAAGCAGCTGCAGCTTGGAGACTTCAGTCAGCGGGTGAATTTTTCGGGGAATGATGAGATCGGCCAACTGGGTTATTGGTATGATACGATGGTCAAGCGTGTCAAAACCCTAATCGATGATGTATATACTTCACACCTAAAGCAGAAAGAAGCAGAGCTTAAAACGCTGCAATCGCAAATCAATCCTCACTTCCTGTACAACACTTTAAATATGATAAGCTGGGCGGCGATGCAGAAGAATGAGCGGGATATTGCAGAAATGGTTCAATCTTTGTCCCAGGTGTTTAGGTTAAGTCTGAATAACGGCCAAGACAATGCCACTCTTCATCAGGAGGTTGAATTCATCGAGAATTATTTATTTTTGCAAAAGAAACGTTTTACTACCAGATTTCATTTCTCCGTCACCCTGGATGAAGAGATCAGTCATTTCCAAGTCCCCAAATTATTATTGCAGCCCCTTGTTGAAAACGCCATCATTCATGCCATAGAACCTTTAGAAGGAAGCGGACTGATTTCGGTAGCCTGTTATGCAGAGGAATCGTGGATCGTACTGGAGGTTGTTGATAATGGGAAGGGCATGACCCCAGAACGGGTAAAGCAAATTTTATGTCATCCTAAACCGGTTACTCCTTCCATTGGACACTCGGGCCTCGCCTTAAGTAATATTCGCGAAAGGTTGAATCTGTACTTTGAGCTTACGGAATTTCACATTGAAAGCACCTTAGGTCTAGGTACACGTATCCAAATCCGAATCCATAGAGGGGGTAACTAAACGATGCTCAGGTTGCTGATTGCCGAAGATGAATTATCATTCCGACAAGGAATTATTCAGATGATCGATTGGTCCTTTTACGATATTGAGATTGTGGGCGCAGCGAGCGATGGACGAGAAGCTATGACATTAATGAGAGAAAGGAAGCCGGAGGTATTATTAACAGATATTCGCATGCCTTACATAAATGGACTGGAACTGATCCAGACTGCGCAGGAGGAGGGGCTGTCCTTCTATTCCATCCTGCTTACGGGGTACAGTGATTTTAATTACGCGAGGGATGCTGTCCGATATGGGGCAAGCGAGTATTTGTTAAAGCCCTGCTTACCTGAAGATATTCTCCAAGCCATACTTATGGTGAAGGAAAAGATCGATAAGGAACAAAGGGAAGGCTCCACGCTGCAGCAGCTCAATCAGAATTGGACAAAAAATATTCCGCTGCTTAAAAATCAAATTTTAAATCAGTGGCTTGCGAATCCCCCGCTCCTTCTCGAAGACAGGCAGAAAATTATAGAAGAGATGGGAATCTCACTTAAGCCTTTTAAGATTCATATTGGATTGCTGCGGATTGACACCCCGGCCCACCGGAATGACTCCAAACTATATAAACGGGATATGGCATTGATTCGATACGCAGCCAGTAATATTCTGACCGAGACATTGCTGCCTCTATTCCATGGATTTATAGAACCGATTAGCTACGGAGAGGAATTATTATGGCTGGCCAACATCCCTGATCATGAGACCGATACCTCTTTGAAGAAAAAGATGGAAGAACTCCAAAAGAATATGGAGACCTTCTTGAAAATTTCCATCAGTATAGCCATCTCTTCCGTAAAACCATCTCTGGATGAAGTACATAGCGCGTACGCGGAAGCCATGGAAGCCATGGCAGGCCGGTTTTACAAAGGAAAAGGCGGGGTATTTCTTTTTTCCGAATATAATCAGCGCGGTCTGGTTCACACCTCCATCTTGGAGAATGAAGAATTACAGCAACTGGAGAAAGAAATAAAGCTCAACTTGGAAAATCATAATTATGAACAAGCGTTAGATCATCTGGACCATTGGCTGAATTATATCCGCAACACCTCTCAATATGACAAAACGGAAGTCAATCTGCGGGCCACGATCTTCATTCTAGAGCTGCAAAAATTCTCACAGGAACGTAATCATGCCGCCTTCGAATGGAAGGATGACCTAATTAATTGGGTGGAGAAAGTCCCCTCTATCGAGACATTAGAAGAGCTGGCTACCATTATGCAAAAAATTATTCAAAGCATTGTTGAAATTGACTCCCGGCAGAAGCCTCTTCACCGAACGGTTCAAGCTGCACTTGATTGGATTATTCAGAAGTACAACACCAGTATATCGCTGGAATCTGTCGCTAAGGAAACTTATGTATCCAATACCTACTTAAGCTCTTTATTCAAGCAAGAACTAGGGATTAACTTTTTGGATTATTTGCATCAATTCCGTGTGGAAAAAGCGAAGGAACTATTGAAGCAAAACTACAAAATATATACAGTTGCCAAGCAAGTCGGGTATCAGGAAGAGCGGCATTTCAGAACTACTTTCAAAAAATGGACGGGTCTGACCCCAACACAGTACCAGAAAATGATCGGTTACCTTGATCCGACAAACTGAAGCTCAAAGCCATGAAGTGGCTGATTGGGAAACCCCTCGTTTTTTGAGCAGGATCAACGTCAGCACTTGGGTGGACGCTCCGCGAACGGACCGTTGTTCCAATCGCTGTGCTCTCCAGATTTATTCCATTTCCCTTAGCGGTGAAAATCCGGAGACCAAGGCGACCGCTGCCGCTTTTCCACAATTAGTCCGTCCTCTCCGCTGTTTAAGCGGGAAACGCACTTACAATCTTTATAGCAAGTCTTCTGAGATAAACAGTGAAAAACTCAAACAAGTGATGCGGAGCTAGAAGCTTAACTGCTGAACCAACCAAACTTAAAATCCAACCTTAAAGAAAACCGATCCGGACGCGACCTTTATGCGCATGAAAGAAGATCACATGCAAATGAACAACTGAAACGGCTGTGAGTCCGATGACGGAACCTGAAGCAAGCCGCAAATGACCAAAAACGCAGAACAGCGATCCTCCAATAACACGGGAATCGCTGCTCTGTTGACTTCTACGGTTATTGAGAATGAAAGTGGTCTCTCTCCGCTCGTAGAAAATCTACTTTTGGTCAGCTCCTTATCTTCATTCAACTATAACAGCATTTAGTTATTGCAAATTATACATCTTATAAATCATAACCGAAGCTTCAGCCCGGGTTGCAGTCCCAAGCGGATTCACAAGGGTCCCGTTACCCGACACGATTCCATTCTTGACCAGCGTTGCTATGTCTTCAACCGCAAAGGGGGCGATCTTCGTAATATCATCAAATCGCGTTAAGTCCGCTGCTGATCCCTGTTCCAAATGAATCTGTGCAGCACTCAATGCCCGGTTGGCCAAAGCCATCATTTCTTGTCTCGTGATGTTTGCTTCCGGTTCGAAAACATTGCCGCCTTTTCCTTGGACAATCCCGAGCTTCTTAGCTATGCCAATAGCATCTGCATAATAAGCCGTGGATTTAACATCGGCAAAGTTATCACCCGCTACTTCTGTAAGTCCAAGTGCTTTGACTAATAATACGATAAAGTCCGCTCTTTTAATCTTTGCATTAGGGGCAAATGTCGTATCTGATGTGCCCTGTATCACTCCCTTGGACGCCAGAACTTCGATTGCCTGCTTTGCCCACCCGTGCTTACTGATATCTGTAAAAGATTTATTAACATACGCTACAGCAAATGTGCCGAAATGTGTCGTGGTGAAACTAACCATTCCGGTTTTTTCATCGTAACGACCGCTTGGAACCGATATTAGATTTCCTTGTCCATCGATATACCAGACAGTGATTTGCTCCTTATGGGCCAATTCTGTCGCCGAAGGCGTGTAAGGAATAGACACCATTACCGGTGCTTTCGGATTATTCCATTCAATGACCTGATTACCGGCTCGTAAGGTCAGCCCGATGACGGGACGTTGCCCAATCTTTGCTTTTACCCCATCCTCAGTAATATCCGCTACCGCAATGGTTAATCCAATGTTGTCTACACCACTTGCAACGGTTCTGCTTAGCATGTTACTTGGCACGACTATCTTCCCAATGGCCGTAACAATGTCCAGCTTCGAGGTTAAAGTCCCCGTCGTCAGATTCTCAACAGGAAGAAGTATTTCGTATCCCTTTTGTCCTGCTAATTCCTCAACTTCTATAAAGACCGTTGGGACTCCTTTGACTGGTTTCGCAGCTTGTAGTGCTGCTTTCAAATCTGCACTTGCTATCGTTGTTGTTGCGCGGCCTGTGTTAGGATTTACTACAGGCTTTGGAGCTTTGATC
This sequence comes from Paenibacillus sp. IHBB 3054, assembly GCF_051594305.1. Classification (NCBI taxonomy): domain Bacteria; kingdom Bacillati; phylum Bacillota; class Bacilli; order Caryophanales; family Paenibacillaceae; genus Paenibacillus; species Paenibacillus sp. IHBB 3054. The sequence goes on from NZ_JBOFBG010000001.1 coordinate 356,108, forward strand.
ATCGGCTTTTGCCCATTATCAACCGGGGTAGTCCCTGGGGTTGTTCCGGGATTTGTTACTGGGTTCGCCCCTGGATTCGTACCGGGATTCGGATTTGGATTATTAGTAATATTGAAAGTGAATTCACCGACAGCACTATGATTCAAGCTTTCTTTAATAGAAACTGCTTTGATCGTCGTATCGGAAGTAACCGTAAGCGGTCCCTGATATAAGAGGCTTGTCGTCGTCGGTACGGTACCATCGGTAGTATAATAAATAGTTGCTCCTTTGGTTCTACTTGTTAGATTCACATTGACCAGGTTGTTATAACTTCCCGCACCTGGATTTGCTTGCGGTGATGCCGCTGCTGCTGCATAGAAGGAGACATAACTGTCATCCATCCCCGCCTTTACGACAATAGCCCGAAGGACTTTCGCCGGTGACACTGAGACAGGACCCGTATATAATGTGCTGTCCTTTGTTGGAAGTGTACCGTCTGTTGTGTAGTAGATTTTCCCGTCAACGATATTCGTATTGAGCTTTACGATTTGCTCGTCATCCCTTTGACTATCTTCATACAAGACATGAGGTGCTGCAGCCATTTCAAAAACTGGCGCCGGAGCGGAATCCGTTGGCTCAAGCTGGAACCGGTCCAAGTTTACTCCGTCGCCATTAATGACAAGCCGTATGGTCTGCGTGCCAGCTGTTAAAGGAAGGATCGAAGCCGCTTCAGAATAGACACCCCAGCCACCAGTACTTGGCAAGCTCGTGGTACCGGTTGATTGACCATTCGTCTGCAACGATACGGAAACTCCGCCTTGTGGAGTCGCATAATTATATTTAACTTTGTAGTTGCTGGACTTCGGTACTGTAACTAAGTAATCCATATAGGTTCCCGCAGTTGTATAACCGAGGTTAGTAATTGGATCTCCTACTTGGATCACGTTCTGACCTGCTTTTACGAAACTCTCCGCTTCCACTTTCAAGATGCCGTCCCCGTCCACGGAATGAGGGCTGACTTCTTCGACTATAATATGCTGCATTTCAAAGGTGCCCACACTGCCGAGAATTCTAATGATCTGCTCCCCTGCTTCCAAATCCGCCGAAGTACGTATGAGATTCCAAGTATTAGGTCCGGAAGGAATGTTAAATGTGGCGAGCGTTGTATCATCAGATTTCATCTGGAAAGCACTGCCTCCACCACTTGGAACTACAGCATTTAACGTAAATGCATATTTGCCGGCTCTCGGAACATTAATCTTAAAGTCTACCCAGTCCCCTGCTCCTATGTCTGTAAACTTCCATCCCTCCGTAAAATTCACTCCTGAGAACTGATAGTAAACATCCGCGCTGACGGTACCTGGTATAGGTGTAGCCGGTGTCTGCCTTGCAGTCCCTTTCAGCTTCACATGCGCTGAAAGCGGCTTACCATCAGTAGAATCAGAATAGGCGGTAGCCGGTACATTTAGGGTCAGGTTCACATCATTATAATAAGGCGTTCCATCCCATGTGAGTTTTACTTTAACCTTATCCGGGTTGTAAGTAGCGTAGGTAACAGAGGTTACTGTCACACCCTTAGCCGTTGCCTCACCAGATAATGAAATGTCATTTACATTGAAGCTATTAAAGGTGCCTCCGCTAAGATTCAACGTTGCTTCTTTGCCGTTTACGTCATAATCCAAAACATCCGGAGTAAGACTTAGCACTTTCTCCTCCCCAGGTACCGTTTGAACGTCACGGTTCCAACGGTAAGTTGCTACTGACTTGGGTGCTAGTGTTGCCGCAATTTGTGTTCCGTCACTCACCAGCTTAAACGTTTGTGTTGATGCCGTCTGGTTAATAACGACCGTAACGATCGTTTTCTTGTCCGGACTCATGAAGGATACATTCGTTACACTATCCTTATTACCGTAATTGCTGTCGATTCGAGTGTAGCCTGGTTTCACGAACTTCGTGAAGTGGCCCACGAAGTAATACTCTGGTGTTAGCCAATAATTATCGGTGTTCGACGAATCCTGAATTAACATCGTCGGATCCGGTGTTCCAACCCATTGGTGGGTGTTGATATCGCTATCAAGCATAAGGACCCATGAATTATAGCTTCTTGCCCAATTTCTGAAATACTGTGCAATCCGATCCGTACCTAATGTCCCCCATACTGCACGTTCCGTTAAGTAAACGTTCTTCTCGGGGTACATATCATGCAGCTGAGACATAAGCCCAAGATCGCCGCCGTAATCATGGAAAGCCGTTCCGTCAATCGCTGCGTAGTTCTCAGAATCAGCCAGCATTGGAGCCGGATAAGACATCGTGTCGCCCGGGTTGTGGTCGAATATCCATAACTTGACGTCCAGTCCTGCTGTTGTAAGCTTCTGCTTCAGCAGCTTGGCAAGCTCCGCTTCTTGTTGCCAAGGCATTTTCGTACTGGGATATTCGATTTCAAGAAGGGGCTCGTTCTGTAAGGTCATCGCTTCAATAACAATCCCTTGTTTCTTATACTCTTGAATGAATTTGACATAATAGTCCGCGAGTACAGGCAGATATTCATCCTTAACCTGCCCTTTAACCATGCTGTCAGTGCTCTTCATCCAGCCTGGAGGACTCCATGGTGAAGCGAAAAATTTGAGTTCCGGATTGATCGCCGCCATTTTCTGCAATGCCGGAATAATACCGAAGTCGATATCCTTCTGAATTGAGAAATGACTTAAGCTTGTGTCCGTTTCACCCTTTGGCATATCATCATAGGAATAAAACTTCTGTGCTGTAAAATCAGCCGAACCAATCGTCACGCGCATCATACTCATGCCAATGCCCTCAGTCTTGCTCACTAGCTTCTTCAGTAATTCGTCCTGTTTCGCTGGTGACATCTTGAGCAGATTGTAAACAGTCGATTCTTCCATCGATGTTCCAATCCCCATCATCGACTGATATTCTTTGTTTGGATCAATAGTAATCGTTGTAACTTTAGGGTCAATAGCTGTTCCAACCTCAGTCAAGTCGATATTAGCTTGCTGTTCAAGCTTCTTGTCACCATCCTGCCAACGAGGATCATAATACCATCCCATATCCCCGGAATCCCGTTCAGTGGTCACCCAGTTCTCAACTGCGTTCGCCTGTATGACCGGTGCCGGGGTTACAATTCCCCCACTATCAATTTCTGGAGCTGCGGGTGAGAATCCTTTGGAACCAAACCAGTTTAAGTTTAGTCCGCCCGCCTTAAGCACTAACTTAATCTTCTGAACACCTGCTGTAAGGGCAATGTCATGAACTGTAGTCGTCTTCCAGTTCTGCCAGGCTCCTGTGCGGTTTACGGATAACTCACCGAGTTTAACGCCTGACTCATTTAGAATGTTAAACCCGGTATTATCACCTTCACCGGCATGGCGGAAATCTATATCAAACACTCCATCTGTTGGAACGTCAATCAGATATTCCATCCAGTCCCCTGCATCTGCGTAGCTAATATTTTGGCCTCCACCCACATCAGCAGTGCCCTCTAACTGTATCCCTTGCTGTTGTATGAAGCTCTCTGCCTCTACTTTCGCGTAGAGAGCGTTGCCCGGTTTTTGCGGAAGAGCAGGTAAAACAGGTGTTGGTTCGTTTTTAGTCAATCCATACCCATAATCAAACAGAATATATTGCTGTTCTAAATTCGAGGTGCCTGCCTTCAAAGCAGAGTATGCTTCTGTGTAGAAAGGCCAACGAATCGGTAATTTTCCTGTGAATTCATAATCACCGAAAAGGACATCAGCTACTCCCTGCCCCTCCGTTCCCGGCAGCCAAGCTTCAATCAGCCCTGCAATATCCTCCAATTGATCATTTATGATCAAAGGTCTTCCGGATACGAGGACAACAATCGTCGGAACCCCAGATTTGCGGATATTATTTAACGTAGAAATATCTTCCTTATCCAATTTGAGACTGTTCAGGCCATCACCGTTTGATTCGGCGTACGGCTTTTCACCGATAACAGCAATCGCGACATCATTGCCCGCTGCGCCACGGCCATGTTTGTTGTAGGTTACCTTCTTTGATTCACCAGCTGTGTTCTTAATCCCCTGAAGGATCGTGGTTCCTTCCGTAATTTTTCCGGATAGACCCTGCCAGCTGATGGACCAGCCACCCGACTGTATGCCGATATCATCCGCACTTTTTCCTGCGACAAAAATCTTATTCATATTCTTAAGCCGGGAAAGGATCGGCTGACCATTTACCTTATCGTTTTTCAGGAGAACGAGTGATTCGCGCACTGCCTTCTGGGCAAGCGCACGGTGTGATTTAGAGCCGAAGGTAGTCTCAAGACTCTGATCCGTCATCGGATGCTCGAATGCACCCGACTCAAACTTAACGCGCAAAATACGCGTTACTGCGTCATCTATACGGCTTTGACTAATTGATCCCTCCTCTACAAGTGCCTTCAGGTGAGTGATGGTAATTTTCCAATCGGCTGGCATCATCAACATGTCAACGCCGGCATTCACAGCTACTTTAATCTGGTTCTTCAATCCGCTGACTGCATTTCCATCCCAATCCTTGTTGATTTGCTGCACGGCATTATAGTCCGTAATAACAAAGCCCGTGAAGCCAAGCTGGCCCTCGCCTGTACCCTTCAGCGCATCGGTGAGAATACGTTTGTTCGCGTGCATCTTCAATCCTTGGATACTGTTATAAGAAGCCATTACCGTCCTTGCCCCAGCTTCTATAGCCTTTTTGTACATAGGCAGATTCAGATCGAGGACTTCCTGCTCAGTCATCCCTGTGATATCGCCCTGATTCACACCATTATCCGTTAACCCTTCTCCAAGAAAATGCTTAGCGGAGGCGATCACCCGATCACTATTCTTCAACTCGCCAATGGTTTTTCCCTGCAGTCCCTTTATGTACGCAGAGGCCATTTCAGCTACAAGGGACTGGTTGTCACTGAAGCCTTCATACGTCCGGCCCCAATTTATATGTTGCGGATCGGCAATGGTAGGACCAAAGATCCAATTCGTTCCAGACGCTTTAGCCTCCTGTGCGGTTGCGATCCCTATTTGTTCAACAAGTTCTGTATTTCGTGTGGCTCCTAAACCTATGTTATGTGGGAACAAGGTCGCACCCATGATATTGTTCTGACCATGTACCGCATCAACCCCATAGAGAAGCGGGATACCAAGTGGTGTAGATAAGGCACCTGCTTGATAGGAATCCACCAGTGCCTCCCACTTCTCACGAGTACTGTCTACTTGCTTCCCGTTCGGGAAAGAACCTCCGCCACTGAGAACCGAACCTAAGTGATACTTCTTGACATCTTCTGGTGTGACAGATGCACGCTCCGCCTGCACCATTTGCCCGATTTTCTCATCCAGAGACATCCGTCCCAGCAAGTCTGCCACTCGGGTATCCACAGGCAGTGAGGCTTTATAATAGGGAACCAGGGCTTCCGTAGTTGACGCTGCTGCATAGGAAGTTGCAGGTGCTGCTCCTGCAAGTGTTGACCACAAAAGGAGTAAAGCGGTGGCCGAGGAAATTGCGCGTTTCAACATTTCATATTGCCTCCTTCAAAAGTAGTGAGCATTGAAATCGAATACAAATTTCCCTTTCGAACAGAACCTCCTTAGGCAATTGTTATATAGTGATTGAAAGCGTAATCATTTATAATGATAATTTCAGCATCCACAAAAATATAGGAGTCATTTTTTAGATAACCTGCAGCATTTTTTAGATTATTCCTATCTTAAATTTATGTCAGTTCTTACAATAGACCAAACCTCCTATAATCACCTATAATATTACAATATACAACATATTTATTAGGGGGAATTAGTTATTATGGACTGGATGAACAAGCTTCCGTTAAAACAGAGAATAGTTGCCGGTTGTTATCTGATTGCCGCATTATTCGCAGTTCCTGTTCTGATTACTTTATTGATCATGGGCAAGATCTTGATCGGAATTATTCTTGTTGTGGTGCTGTCAGCGTTGACCTATCCTCTTTCACGATTTATTGAGAGAACGCTTACATCTTCGTTTGACGATATTTCCAATGTGACGCACACGATCGCCAAAGGAGATTTCACAAGCCGTGCGGACGAAAGCGGGGCCATGGGCGACATCAGCCGCTCGTTCAACACAATGATCGAGAAGCTGAAGAAGATTCTGACGGAAGCTTCGGGAATTACCCGCCAGGTAATGGACGCGAGCCGGGGTATTGAAGACAAGAACCAGAATCTCAAGATTGTCATGGCACAGGTTGCCTCCTCTTCCAACGAGCTGGCCCTCGGCGCCAATGAGATATCCGTGGATATTGCAGATATGACGGAATCCATCAAAGACATAGAAACCAAAGTTTCTAACTACACAAGCTCAACTAAAGAAATGAATAAACGTTCTATACATACGCTGGAGCTGGTCGAAAAAGGACGTGTGTCCGTTGACACTCAGGCAGAAGGCATGCGCAAAAATATTCAGGCTACGCAAAAGGTGGCCGATACGATTGATGCCCTTTCACAAAATGCCCGGGGCATTACCATGATTACGAAGACCATCACCGAAATTGCCGAGCAGACCAACCTGCTGTCGCTGAACGCATCCATTGAAGCCGCGCGCGCAGGCGAGCATGGCCGGGGGTTCGCCGTGGTAGCCCAGGAAGTCCGCAAGCTTGCCGAGGAATCCACCGCTTCTACTAAGGAAGTATTCGGGCTGGTACGCAGTATCGAAGCCGACATCAAGCAGGCAATCGACAATATTGCCATCAACGAAGAGGTCGTGCAGGTTCAGAATGAGATGATCACCGAGACCGCTCATATTTTCGCGCAAATTGTGCAAAGTGTTCAGTACATAACGGAGCAAATCGCCTCCTTCTCTGCTGAAAGTGATCTCATGCTGGAAAGTGCACTCAAAATCTCCAGCGCCATTGAGAATATTTCCGCGATTACCCAGCAGACGGCAGCCGGAACCGAAGAGGTATCCGCAGCCATGAATGAGCAAATTAATGCCCTGCAATCCGTAGCTGAAGAGACAGATAAAATGACGCAAGCCGTATTCCAGCTGCAAAAGACCATTCACATCTTCAAGTTCTAGCTTAAGCGTATCCTGCTCCGAGACCTCTTTATGGATTATGGCTGATTATCAGCCGTATCCTGAAGAGGTTTTTTTATTGAAATATGGTAAAAAATCACTATATAGTACGCTAGCAACGGCTTTTGTCACCGGGTTTCATTTGATCTTTTGTGACAAATTAATACATGTTTCGACTTTATTATTGCATAACCATGAAATTCATGGTTATCTATATGAACAGATATACATGAGGACCGCAGAGGCAAGCTTAGCTGCCCCCTCATGTTCAGCAATCCACTAACGGGAGAGATGTACAGATGGGGAATTTTATTTTAAAGACAGATGTGGAACAGAAAGTAATCGAAATCGAATTGGAAGGCATCTTCTCTGAAGAGGACGGTCTCCGGTCCATCCAAGCTTATCAGCAAACGATCAATCCTATTAACCCAGCCGACTATGAACTAAAAATTGATTGTATAAAGTTGAATGTAACCGCTCCAGATGTGGTGCCTCTGCTGGAAAGCTGCTTCGTGATGTTCAAGAGCGACGGATTTGTGAAGGTCAAGCTGACGCTGGAAAATAATCCGATCCTTAAAATGCAGCTGGCCCGGCTGGGCCGCAAGGCTGGCCTTGAGAACTTAGTGATCATTTCTGCGGTTAAAGTGTAGCAGCAGTTATGGGAGAAGATGTAATTAAGAAAATGACTGATTTCTCAGAGAGATCTATTGCGGCTGTGAAGTCGCTGGAGCTGCTCTGCAAAAATTCCGATGGGAGCAATCTGAGAGTTGGCGTTGAGAGTCTGGGACCTGAGAACGGTGATGCTGCTTTCCTCTGCCATGCCGGGGAACAATTAATCGGTTTTCTAAGCTGGTATACGTCAGACGGAACGGAAGCCAACATCAATGGAATGGTGCATCCCGAATACCGGCGGCAGCAGGTGTTCCGCAGACTGCTGGATCTCGCGAGGCAAGAGATGGAAGCTCAAGGTATCCAAACGCTCCGTTACCGCGTCCCTTTGGGGTCTTTTTCAGGAGCTGGTTGTGCGGCACAGTTGGCAGCAAACTTGACCAGCTCTGAGTATTCCCTGAGTCTCAAGCAGTACCACGCCCGTGAGCCCCATTACCCGGATCTAACGTTGCAAGTAGAGCAGCCGGAGGATTATGAATTTTCGGTGATGTGTTCCTCGCAGGCTTTCGGTGATTCAGAATCATGGACACGGGATTATTGGGCCCATACCCGTCAGCCTGGGCGCATCACCTATATTGCCAAGAATAATCACATGCCGGTTGGCCTGATAAGAGTTAATAAAGTGGACTCCCGGACAGCGGTTATCCACGATTTCTGCGTCCTTCCTTCTTGCCAGGGAAAAGGCCTGGGCCGCGATATCCTTGCAGCAGCAGTGGAAGACCTGCTGCTGCAGGAACCCGATACGCTTATACATCTGGGCGTCGTCACTGAGAATACCCATGCTCTGGACCTCTACCTGAGCGTCGGCTTTACCATTATGGGCGAGTTTCAATATTACACAGGCCCGGTGTCTTGCCGGTAAATCAAACGTTATAAACAGGAATGCTCAAGCCCGCCAGAACAAATACGGCGCTCAAGAAGAATCTACTCTTCTTGAGCGCCGTTTGCGTGATAGGGTGATGGTGAACCTCGTTTCTAAATCAGTACATGAATACATTCCTGCTTACTGACGCCCCTCATGCTTCTCCCAGCCCATGGTACGCGCTACAGCATCTTTCCAGGCGCCGTAGCGGCGTTCCCGTTCCTCCTGCTCCATCTGCGGCGAGAACACCTTCTCGGCCTTGTTGAAGCTCTCCAGCTCTTCTCGTGACCAAATCCCTGAGGTGAGTCCGGCCAGCAGCGCTGCACCCAGAGCCGTCGTCTCTGCATAGGTGGTGCGGGTCACCTCACTGCCTAGAATATCTGATTGAAACTGCATCAGCAGATCATTGCGGACAGCGCCGCCATCCACGCGCAGTCCGGTCAGCGGCATGCCGGCGTCTTTTTCCATCGCCCCAATCACATCCCGGGACTGAAAAGCCAGCGACTCCAGCGTGGCCCGCACCAGGTGACCTGCCGTAGTCCCCCGGGTCAGACCGAACACCGCGCCGCGGGCGTACATATCCCAATAAGGCGCTCCCAGCCCGGTGAAGGCCGGTACGACTACGACACCCTCGCTGTCCTCCACTTCCCTTGCTTTGTCCTCCGAGTCCGAGGGGCCGGCAATCAGTCCCAGTCCTTCCTCCAGCCACTGGACGGCTGCACCGGCCACAAAGACACTGCCTTCGAGCGCATAATACAATTCATCGCCCATGCCCCAGGCTACTGTGGTCAGCAGCCCATGAGTGGAGACGACTGCTTCCGTACCTGTATTCATCAGAATAAAGCAGCCTGTGCCGTATGTATTTTTGGCGCTGCCGGCATCCAGACAGGTATGGCCGAACAATGCGGCCTGCTGATCGCCAAGCACAGAGCGGATAGGAATTTCCGCACCGAACCACTGTGCCTGGGCTACGCCGAATTCTCCACCGGACATCCGCACCTCCGGGAGAATGGCGCGGGGGATGCGCAGAACTTTGATAAGCCGCTCATCCCATTTGCGCTCATGCAGATTGAACAGCATCGTACGTGAAGCATTGGTCACGTCCGTGGCATGCACAGCGCCTCCGGTGAGCTTCCAGATCAGCCAGCTGTCAATGGTTCCGGCAAGCAGCTCTCCCCGCTCGGCACGTTCCCTTGAGCCCGGTACATGGTCCAGAATCCAGGCCAGCTTTGTTGCCGAGAAATAGGCATCGACGACAAGTCCAGTCTTCTCGGCAATCTCAGCAGCAAGACCTTGCCGCTTAATGTCCTCACACTGCTCCGCCGTGCGCCGGTCCTGCCAGACAATGGCCGGATAAATCGGCACACCTGTAACCCTGTCCCAAATGAGCGCAGTTTCCCGCTGATTGGTGATGCCGATGGCCAAAATCTCCGCAGCCGGGACCCGGCTTCCGCTGATAGCATCTCTGGCTGCGGCAAGCTGGCTTTCCCAGATTTGCTCCGGGTCATGCTCAACCCAGCCTGGACGGGGGAAAGATTGTTTAATATCATACTGACCCTGGGAGAGCATGCCCGCTTCCAGATCAAACACAATCGCCCGTGAGCTGGTCGTGCCTTGGTCCAACGATAAAATCATGATAGATGCCTCCTTGATTTGCTGCAAGATGTTCCACGATGAACAAGATTAAAGTGCTAGTTTCAACAAAAAGCACCTCTGCTGTCAGAGGCGCTGTCGTGCTGGGTCAAGCGTTTACTGTTTTTCGACAGGAAGCCGCAGCGTAAAGGTTGTCCCCTCGCCAAGCTTGCTGTAAGCGGTAATTTGCCCGTGATGCGACTCGACGATATTTTTAACGATCGCCAGTCCCAATCCCGTTCCCCCGGATTCCCCCCGGACACGCGCTTTATCTGCCTTGTAGAAACGTTCGAAAATATAAGGAAGATCCTCCGGCGCAATCCCGACTCCTTCATCCCGGACTTCAATCCCCAGGTAACGGCGGCCCTCCAGAATCACCGTGCTGGTAACAATGGTAATGTGCTTGCCTGCGGGTGTATGGCGGAATGCATTGTCCAGCAGATTTGTCAGAACCTGCTCCAGCTTATCTTCGTCAGCAGCCTTTAGGAGCGGTATATCGCCAGACTTGGTCAGCTCTAAATGAATCTCCCGTTCCTTGGCCCGTACAGAAAACTTGCGGTATATGCGTTCCAGCAGCTCATCCATATCCACCTGCGCCTTGGCCATATCCGTATGTCCTGCCTCCATGCGGGCAAGATCCAGCAAATCCTTAACCAGCCGTCCCATTCGCAGCGATTCGTCATGGATAACCTGCACCAGCTCGCTGCTCTCCTCCGGCGAGGAGGCCATGCCATCCAGCAGCGCCTCGCTGTAGCCCTGCATCATCGAGAGTGGTGTGCGGATTTCATGCGATACGTTGGCCACAAAGTCCGTGCGCATTTTCTCCAGGCGCACCTCTTCAGTCACATCGCGCAGAACCGCTACAGCGCCGCGGATATTCCCTTCCGAATAGAGCGGAGCCATATGAACCGACCAGACTCCCTGGCGGACATGCACATTAGAACGCTCGTCGCTTCCCTGTCTCAGCGTGCTGAAGAACAGCGGCCGTAGCGGCGGCGGCACATCGCCTGAAGCAGCCGCATCAGGATCAAGCTCAGAATCGCTTTCCTGCTCGTGGTCTAAATCCTTCCAGGCTTGAAGCAGTTTTTGGCCGTGCGGGTTGGTCAATATAATCTGGCCTTCAATGTCAAACGTGATGACGGCATCGCTCATGCTGCGCAGAACACTCGACAGATGGCCCTTCTCGTGGTTCAAACTGCGGATATTCTCCTCCAGCTCTTCAGCCATATGGTTGAATGAAGTGGCCAATTGACCAATTTCGTCGCTCGTCACAAGTGTCAGCCTTGTACCGTATTCACCCTTGCGGATATTGTTGGCCGCTTCAATGACCTGCTGCATCGGCTGGGTAATCTTAGTAAATAAAAACAAGGCAAAAAATGTCGTCAACGAGAACCCGATCATACAGGCATACATGAACAAACGTTTAATCGCCCCGGAATTGGCGAAGTTGCTGTCGATATAAGGCAGCAGAGACAGCCCCACCGTAATGAGCACGACAGCAACCAGACAGATGATCGTGATCCACAGCTTGCCGACAAGACTTCTCCAGAAATTCACTTATTTAGGTACCTCGAGCTTGTAGCCAACGCCCCATACTGTGGTGATCATCGCTGCTGATTCCGGTGAAACTTTATTCAGTTTCTCGCGAAGCCGTTTGACATGGGTATCCACTGTACGTAAATCTCCGAAAAACTCGTAATTCCACACATCCTTAAGCAGTTCTTCGCGCGAGAATACCTTGTCCGGCGAGATAGCCAAATAATGCAGCAGCTCGTATTCCTTCGGGGTCAGGCTTACTTCCTGGCCGCCTGCAGTTACCCGGTGTGCATCATGCTCAATAATAAGATGCGGGAATACGATATTGTTGCTGGAATTGCTCTCTTTAGATAAAAAGGCCGTTGCCGAAGAACGGCGCATAATGGCCTTGACCCGATAGATCACTTCTCGCGGGCTGAACGGTTTAACCACATAATCGTCTGCACCCATTTCAAAGCCCTGAACCCGGTTGATCTCCTCGCCCTTGGCGGTGAGCATCAGAACAGGAGTAGACTTGACCCCTCGGAGTCTCGTCAGCACTTCAATCCCATCAATGCCCGGCAGCATGACATCCAGCAAAATAAGGCCATAATCATTGGCCGTTGCTTTGCGCAGAGCAATTTCGCCGTCTTCCGCTTCGTCGATTTCGTAGCCTTCTTTTTCAAGGTACATCTTTAGCAGGCGGCGAATGCGCTCTTCGTCATCCACCACCAGAATTCTATTCAAATGCTCTGCCATTTCACAACAACCCCTTCATCAAATACAGTAGAACGTTATCTTAAAACCAAGTGCTGCGTTAGTAAACAAAGTTGCTCAGTCCGTCCCCGCATAAGAATGAAGCCCGGCGATGACCAGATTAACGCCCACCAAGGTGAACATTACGACCAGAAAGCCGAGTACGGCGAGCCACGCGGATTTGCGCCCTTGCCATCCACGGGCCAGCCGCAAATGGAGATAGGCGCTGTAGAACAGCCAGGTGACGAGAGCCCACACTTCTTTGGGATCCCAGCCCCAGAATCTGCCCCAGGCTACTTGAGCCCAGATCATGGCAAATATCAGCGCACCCAGCGTAAAGATCGGGAATCCAATAGCTATAGCCCTGTACGTAATTTCGTCGAGGTCATTCTCATCGATTCCGTCCAGTACCGGGTGTATGGCCTTGCCTAGCGGCTTGCGGACAATGAGGCGCAGGAGTCCATAGATAAGCGCGCCGGAGATCAGCGACCAGATAACCGTGTTGAATTTCCGTCCCGCATTGACACCATTCATCCATGAAGGCGCTTCGAAGAGAGGCTCTTTCATGCCAAGAAACGACTGGAATTGCTCAATTTCGCTATGATACGGCGCCACAATCGGCGGCATTTTATAGCTCACTCTTTCTATTGTACTATCTTCCTGCCCGGGGCTGTCAATCGTAACGTTGGAACGAACGAAAACAGTTTCGTATCCGGCGCCGCGAAAAGCAAAGACGCTCCCGAGAAACCCTATTATAACAATGATCGAAAAGAGAGTAAATTCGACCAGCCGCTGCTGCTTGCGGTCGCTCCGCTCCGCGCTGTCGAAATTCACTGTGTGCAGCAGATACATCAGACCGGCTGCGAAGCCGACTGCGAAGAAAGATTCGCCCAAGGCAGCCAGGGTAACATGAATGTTCAGGTAGATGGATTTCAATGAAGGTATGAGCGGCTGAACCTCCTGCGGAAATACTGCCGCATAAGCCATAACGATGATGGAGATCGGTACCGCAAAAACGCCGAGAATGATCTTGCGGTAGATGGCGAAGATTACTGTGAAGGCAACCATCACCATCATGGATAAAAAGGTCATGAACTCATACATATTGCTGACTGGAATATGACCCGATCCCATCCAGCGGGTGATGAAATAAGCCATGTGGCAAATGAGGCCCAAAGAGGAAATTATAAACGCAATTCTACCCCAGCGCGCGGTATGCTCTTCCGGTTTTCTGCCGGACCACCTGCGCCCCATAATAGCGATTGTGAACAACATAAACGCACCGCTGTATAAGAAAAATGCGATGATAAAGACATCACTGCTGAAATCGAGCAAGCTCATGCCATGCCTCCTCCGTTGTCCAATGATTTTTCATCGACTGTCATGTCTATCTTCTTCAGAATAGAAACGATCTCACGGCGGAAGCCGAACCAATTCTTGTTCGTATGGCCACCCAGTACAAGTTCTCCGTTCTCCAGCGTCAGCCAGATGCGTCTATGCTGCCAGTAGAAGCCGAGCACGAGCCCAAGCATTACGATCCCGGCACCGATCCAGACAAAGGGCATTGCACGATCCACACGCACATTGAGGAAGGAGGTGGACTCTGCAAAATCAACATCGCTCATGCTCTTCACTTCAAGCTCCAGAAACCGGCTGCCGCCTCCCAGCTTATCGTTGATCGTCTGCTGCTGGAACTGATCCTTGTCAATCGCTTTCGGAAAATAGAAATATTGCTGCCCTTCCGCCGGCAGGTCCGGCCCCGTAATCAGAAAAAGGAATGCAGGCGCATTCGGATAAGGCGATTTGGATACCGGCTGCCCTTCCTCGTTCAGTCCGAAATCCATATATTTCTCTTTCAGCTCCAGGGTGTAGGGACCGACCTGAAAGGTGCGCTGAGAGTTCTTCATCTCCAGCTTGAACTTGCCGAATGCCTCACCCGTAGCTGAATTCACCAGCTCAGGCTGTACTGAGCGCAGTACAGGGGTCAGGTCATAATCAAACTGATACGCTTTCAAACCTTTGTAGCTGAGCGGTGAATTCACACGGATATCATGTGAGGTCACCTCTGCGAGCTGCGGCTCCTTCGAAGGATCGACACAATCGGCGGTGCATTCATAAAGCTTGGCCTTTGTCTCGTACAGCTTCGGCAGCACTTTCCTGCCGCGGAATTCCTCAGGCATCTCTGCTTCCGAGTAAAATTCCACTGTGAACTTCTCATTGAGTAAATAATAAGTGGTATCCGGAATCCTAGTCATTTCCCCTTGCGGAAAAGCGAGATGCTGATCCATATTCAGTCCCGGCAGTCCTCTCGCCAGTACGGCGAGCAAAAAAATAATCAAGCCGATATGTATGACATAGGGTCCCCAGCGGCTGAATCGGTGCTTCTCTGCCAGCAGAGCGCCACCCTCTGTCCTTACACGGTAGCCTTTTTTCTTAAGCGGTTCTACGATTCCGGCCACCCAAGTCACCGGATCTTCCTGTACACCAGTGACCAGAACAGCCTTTTGGCGGGTCAGAAACTGCCGGTGCTTGCGGATCTTCTGGCGGGTCAGCGCCTTGTACAGCGGAAGTACGCGGTCCAGGCTGCAGATCACCAGTGAAGCTCCGATCATTACCAGCAGGCTTACAAACCACCAGGATTCATAGGTGTGCGAAAGGCCGAGTCTATAATAGATATTCCCGGCTGTTCCGTACGTTTCTTTGTAATATGTTGAGGCATCAATGTTCAGAAAAGTGCTCTCCTGCGGGAAAATCGTACCCAGCATGGAACCCAGCAGTGTCAGCACAATCAGGTAAATCGCTATTTTGACAGAGGAAAAAAAGTTCCACACACGGTCGATCACTCCGGGATTCACACGCTGTGAACGGCGGGCAACTCCATCGTAGCGCATTTCAAGATTCTCTCCCGAGGAACTTTCCTTCTCCTCCAGCGGTTTGCCGCAGGCTTCGCACAGAACGGTACCTACCGGATTCTGATGCCCGCATTCGCATTTGGTATTGCTGATCAGCGGCGTCCGTTTCTTCATTCGCTCACCAGCTTTCCGATCTGGGACTCCAGTGAGTTCAGATCCAGCTGGCCGATATGAATGCTGTCCACTTTGCCCTTATTATCAATAAAGAAGGTGGTGGGCAATGGGGATACGCCATAGCTGCGAACGGCATCCCGTCCGGTGTCCATGACAATCGGGAAATCAATTTCGACAAGCTTGACAAAATTCTCCACTGTCATCTGATCCTCACCGACGTTAACCCCCACGACCACTACACCTTGATCTTTCCATTTCTCCCACTGCGCCTGTAGAGCAGGCATTTCCTTCACACAAGGGCCGCACCACGAGCCCCAAAAATTAAGCACAACCGATTTGCCCTTGTACTCTTCGAGCGTATGGGTCAAACCGTCTAGTCCCAACAGTTCAAAGGACGGCGCCCTTCCGCCCTCCCGGGGTTTTCCGTCTCCTCCGAATACGGAGGAACCGATTGCATAACCTCCAAGCAAAAGTATCAAAAACAGAATTACGATTTGAATCGGCTTTCTCGCTTTGCCCACACGCGAAGCCCCCTTCTGTGACGCAACTCATACTTTAGTTGTTAGGTGTGAACATCCTATGAACATTATACCGAATATTGTCACAGTTTTAGGAGGGGGAAATGTGAACTTTATGTGTCCTTGCGTGTCGTATTTGCTTTTAGCGCTCCAGCCTTGGCCATTTGCTGTAAATGATTGATTTCATCTTTGGTCAGGTGGCGATAAGAGCCGCGTTTGAGATTTTGCAGCAAAATATCCCCGAAGGAAATCCGCTTCAGACGGATTACAGGATGGGAAATCGCTTCAAACATCCGCCGGACCTGACGGTTGCGTCCTTCATGAATCGTAATGCTGATTACGGTTTCTTTGATGACTTCATCCACATCTTTGTATTCGACTTCCGCCGGAGCGGTCATACCGTCCTCCAGCTTGATGCCTGCCTTCAGCTTGTCCAGTGCAGTGCCATGCGGCACACCCTTGACCGTGGCCAAATACGTCTTCGGTACATGGTGCTTCGGATGCGTGAGCAAGTTGGCAAACTCTCCGTCATTCGTCAGCAGCAGCAATCCTTCCGTATCATAGTCCAAGCGGCCTACAGGGTATACGCGCTCGTTAATGCCCTTCAGGTAATCCGTTACCACCTTGCGGCCCTTGGGATCAGATGCGCTTGTAATGACACCTTTGGGCTTGTTAAACATAATGTAAATCTTGTTCTCTCCCCGGATCAAACGCCCGGAAACTTTAATAATATCTTGTTCGGGGTCCACCTTCGTGCCAAGCGTAGTTACGAGTTCCCCGTTGACTTCCACTTTACCGGCCAAAATCATTTCTTCACACTTGCGTCTGGACGCAACACCTGCTTGCGCCAATATTTTCTGTAATCTTTCCATTTTCGACTACTCACCTCAGGTTAATGATAACCATCAGAGGCATAAATCACAAGTTCATTCCATGGAAAAAATGCTCCGGGACAAGAATTGCTGTGTGGTTCCACCAGCATAGGGGAAATGTGGTAACGGGCAGCCAGCTCCAGAATCAATTTACCTGCTGCAAACAACTGCTCTTTGCGCCCCGGAAGCGGCGGAACACTGTCTTCCGCCCCGAAATCCCCTTCGAGACAGATGTGGATATAATCCGGATCTGTCAGCAGCGGGGCGGCATAAATCCCCCCGTCTGCCCCGACCCAAAAGTCAAAGCCCTTGCCGTTAATGGACGGACAGCGGGAATGATGCAGAATAAAACCTTTATATTCCATCCCATGTGGCCTCCCTCCGTATTGCTGCAATAGCATATGAAGTGGAGGGGAGCAGGGTGAGGAATTGGTGCTAATTTTCGCGCCGCATAGAAATCGTCCGTTCATAGCGAACAGTGCATGCGAACATAACATGATTTGCATGTAAGGAATTAGTCATGTAAATCGATTGTTACGAAGGCGTGGCCACCTTAGGCTAAAAAGACAGCAATTACACTATATCTAGCAATGGAGGAATACGTATGTTGATTAAAAAATCATGGAAAACCCAAACGCTCACGGTTGCATCTGTACTTGGGCTGCTGCTTGGAGGGTCCCTTCCAGTGTCTGCCGCACAGCCGGCTCCGAATCCGCTGCCATACGCGCATGAGATTAAATCACTGACAAGCGGGGACTACAGCGATCTTTCTTTCCTGAAGCCGCTGCTGAAGGACAAGACGGTCGTTAGCCTTGGCGAGAACTTTCACCGGGTAGGCGAATACGCCAGCATGAAGACGAGGCTGGTAAAATATTTGCATGAGGAACTGGGATTTGAGGTCATCGCTTTCGAATCAGGTCTGGCTGAAGCTTCCGTCGTTAACGATGTTGCTGATGAATTAACCGCAGCAGAGATGATGGATAATTCAATATTTGACGTCTGGAAATCCGCAGAAACCCTGGAGCTGTTCAACTACATGAAACAATCGCGCCAGACGGGCAAGCCCTTACAGCTGGCCGGATATGATATGCAGTATACCTCCCCGATGCTTACGGTAGCTACGCGCAGTTTCCTTTCCAAGGTGGATGCGGACTATGGCAAAGCCTTTATGGACTTTGATAATGAAGCCATTGAAACCTATTATGGGCTGGTCGAACAATACGCCTTGGAGAACAAGAGCAATCCAATTTACCAGCAGAAAATAGGAAAAGTCATTCAAAAGTATGTTCCTAAATATAAAGAATACATCAGATACATCCAGGATCGCCGGCAAAAGTTCAATGCCTTATATCCCAGTGCCCCTCACACGACAGATACGATTCTGAAAGGACTGCAGGACCGGGTGCAATTTTTCATGCAAGGGCAGGTAGCCAATGTGCGGGAAGTTTATGAGGCCCGGGACAGAATTATGGCTGAGCATGTGGAATGGCTGATGAAGGTCAGATACCCCGGCAAAAAGATCATTCTGTGGGCCCACAACGACCATTTGGCTAAAAACACCTCGGACATGCGCATCTTCGAGCAAGGAAAATGGCAGAACAGCTTTACCAGCATGGGCGAACTGCTGCATCAGAAGTTGAAGGATAAGATGTATGTGGTCGGCTTTTATATGAATAGGGGCAAAGCAGCAAATATTACAACACTGAAGGAATTCTCTATCGGGCCGATGCCAAACGGAACCTTGGAAGGAAGAATCATGCAAAGCGGATACTCCCGTACCTTCGTTGACCTCACGAAGCATACCAAAGCAGACACAAGCAACAAATGGATGTTTCAATCTCTATATGCTGCTGAGGACGGGCTCACCAGAGTGGTCATTGCTCCGATGGTGATGAAATTCGTTCCGAAGGAGCAGTTCGACGGCCTGATTCTCATTGATCAAGTATCTCCGCCAACACGTGCCTATTAAGCAGACGATCCGGCGGCACCCGGTTGCCTGCTACCCAAACACCAGCAGGCATACGGCGATAGCAGCGATAAAGCCAATGACGTCTGAGAACAAACCGACTTTAAGGGCATAGCGGCCGTTGCGGACACCCACAGCGCCGAAGTAGACGGTCAGAACATACAGTGTCGTATCTGTACTGCCCTGGATCGTGGAGGCGATCATCCCGATCAAGGAGTCCGGGCCATGGACACGGATCAGGTCGGTGGTGTAAGCGAGGGAGCCTGTCCCTGTCAGCGGACGCAGCAGGCCGAGCGGCAGCACTTCCGGCGGCACGCCCAAGCCTTTGAGGGCTGGGGCGATGAAGCCCATGAAGAAATCCAGCGCACCGGAGGCGCGGAACACGCTGATGGCGACAAGCATGCCGACGAGATGCGGGATAATGGCAATCGCCGTGCCGAAGCCGTCTTTGGCCCCTTCCACAAAGGACTCATAGACTGGAATCTTGCGCGAATAGGCGTATAGCGGGATAAAGGTGATCAGGACCGGAATCGCCCAGGCCGAGATGAGGCTGATTAGCTGGAACACGGAAGCTCACCCTTTCAGTGAAGAATGCGGAAGCGCTGTGCTGCCTCTGGCTGAATCGCCGGACTTTACCGCCGGCGGTTTCGGCGGCCTGCGCATGAGAGTCAGCCGGCGGAACAGCCTGTCGGCAGCGATGGCAGCAACCGTCGCCACTGCGGTCGCCGCCAGGGTCGTACCGACGATGCCGGCAGGGTCGGCTGAGCCGTAGTTGAGCCGGATCGCTATCAGCGTAGCCGGGATCAGCGTAATACTTGCCGTATTCAACGCCAGCAGGGTGCACATCGCCGGGGTGGCGGTCTCCTTGTCCGGATTCAGCGTTTGCAGCTCCTGCATCGCCTTGATGCCCATAGGGGTTGCGGCATTGCCAAGTCCGAGCAGATTGGCGCTCATATTGGAAAGGATATAGCCGATCGCAGGATGGCCTTTCGGAACATCGGGAAATAGAAAGGAGACTACGGGTCCGAGTACCTTGGCGATTTTCCTGAGCAATCCGGCATCCTCGGCCACCCGCATAATTCCGAGCCAGAAGACCAGCACGCTGATTAGGCCGAAGCTTACCGTAACCCCGCTTTTGGCGCCGTCAAACACAGCTGCTGTAAACTCGTCCATCCGCCCGTTCACAGCGGCAAATACGAAGCCGATCAGGATCATTCCGAGCCAGATTCCATTAATCATGATTATCCCCCCGCTGAAAAAGTGCCCGCAGCGCGCTGCCAAGCGCCTGCAGCCAGTTCCCCGCCGGATAAGCAGGGGCTAGGGCCGCGCTGTACTTCTTGGTATAAGCCGATTGTTCCGGGGGGAGCTGCTCCGGCTCATAAACGGGTACCCGGCCGATTTCCTGGCCGCCCAGCTGCAGGACTAGCACGCCTTTTAAGCCAAAATCGCTGCTGCGCGCCTGCTTCGGCACAGTTGCTTCCCGTTTCAGCTCAAGCTTGGTAAACAGCCTCGCCTCTTCTCCCTGTCCAAGCGGGTAGGCAAAGGATTTGCTCGTCACGTAGCTGTATCCGCTGATCCCTTCGCCGCGTTCGATTAACGTTTTGAGGGGATAATGATTGAAACCGAAATTCAGCAGGGATGCATGGTCATTCCAGTCGTTTCCGTCGTTGATTGTGACCGCAACCAGCTGCTGTCCGTTTCTTGTGGCAGAGCTGACAAGGCAGCGCAGCGCTTTTTTGGTATAGCCTGTCTTTACGCCGTCTGCTCCTTCATAGAGCCGCAGCATTTTATTTTTGTTGCTCCATTTGTAGTCCCATTTCTCATAAGGATTGTCCGCCGTCTTCTCCTGCGTCTTCACGATTTCTTTGAATACAGGATTGTGGAGCGCATAGGCGGTCAACACTGCCAAATCATTGGCACTGGAATAATGGCCTTCGGCATCCAGACCATGCGGATTAGCAAAATGGCTGTGGGTTAAGCCGAGCTCCTCCGCCTTCTGATTCATCAGATAGACAAAACCCTGTTCAGAACCGCCGACATGTTCGGCTATTGCTGTTGCCGCATCATTTCCCGAACGCAGCATCATCCCGTATAGCATATCCTCCAATTTCATTTCTTCCCCTTGCTTCAAATACAGTGAAGATCCTTCCTTCGCAAAAGCGGTTTTGCTTACTTTGACCTTGGAAGTCAAATCCCCATTTTCTATAGCCACTATGGCAGTCATAATTTTGGTCAGACTGGCGATCAGCATAGGCTCATCACCCCTGCTGCTGTACAGAAGCCTTCCGGATTCCACGTCAATCAGCGCCGCAGCCCTGGCATGAGTGGAGATGGAGCTGTTTTCGGCCCGGAGTACAGGCAGCGGAAGCAAACCAACTAGCAGCAGGCACAATATCAGGATCAAAGACGATTTAAAAGTTAATCTCTTCATGTTCATCCTCCGGCTTCTTTCTTCTCAGTTCTTCTCAGTTCTTAAGTCAGGTTAAGGTTCAGATCACGCTATGTTGTACAAGTGTATGCAGCATGGCGGACAGGTATGTCCTTCTCTTAAGTCCTCTCTATGTATGAGGAGCGGACAACGACTAGGTAAATTTCAAAAAAAGGGATACCGCCCGGTTAAGGCGATATCCCTGATTTCTCCGCTAGTGTGTCGATGAATTGCTGGCTGCAGGATCTGTTTTAACTACTGGCTTTGCAACAGGGACACCCACAACTTCCGCCCCGACAGGAGCGCCATTTCCATTTTGGAACATATTCTGGATTTTGTCGATCAGCCCTGGAGTGGCGTCGATGATTTTCTCGAACAGATGGGTTTGATTATCAAGCGGCACAATATGCACACCTTCCCTGCCCACTACGAGAAAAGCGATCGGGCGAATGGATACGCCACCCCCGCTACCGCCTCCAAATGGAAGCATTTTAACGCTGGAGCCGCTGCCGTTCACACCCGGCGCATCATCCTCCACCCGGAAGTCACTGCCCCCTGCGGCAAAACCAAATGCCACTTTGCTGATCGGCAGAATGACGCTGCCATCCGGTGTCTCTACAGGATCTCCGACAATTGTATTAACATCCACCATGCCTTTGATATTTTCCATCGCGGTCTGCATCAGACCTTGAATCGGATGGTCACTCATATTGTTATCCTCCTTTAACTTCTAGGGAAATACTCTTTCTTCCACAGCGTATATCATTCCCATATCACTACATTTGTATGTAAGTCGTTTCTATCTTCCAGGCAGTTGGAGCTTCCCTTAATGTTTGTGGCTCAATAGCTGTTTCCACCGGGTCAGTCCCCCCTCCACTTTGGTGATCCGGCGCAGCAGCAGTATTCCCGCGTAAAGGGTATAAGCCAAGGACAGTTTCCCGGCACACACTGCCTCTGTGGAGTAGCACAGCTCATCGCGGAACACCGGTGCGACAAACAGACGCGGAGCGTGCTGCAGCCGGACGAATTGCGAAACCCAGCCAATAAGGCTCCATTTCATTCCCCACAGTGCCCCCGCTGCTGTTGCTGTATAGGCTGCATCGCCAAGCGAGAAATCCGTCGACCAGTCGAGCTTTGATATTTTGACATGGGCCATCAGTCCTCTCAGCCACTTCTTCAATCCCCGTGTCGCCCGCAGCGCTGCCTTAAAATTATCGATCCAGCCTGACACAGCCTCCTTGTCAATTTGCTCCTCTTTATCGGAGTCCTTCTTCACGGGTGCGATCCCGCTTTCTTCCAGCTTCACCCTCACTCCCCGCTCTATACCCTCATATACGAGTGCTGGCAGTTCATAATGAAACTTAACTAACCCAAATAAAGCCTTAATATCAAATTCCACCCGGTCATCCTTGCCAAGTCTGCACAATCGGAAGTGAAAATGAATGGAAGAAGACAGGACCAGTACAATGATAACCAGCAGAAGAGCCAAAGGTATAACAAGCCATAACGTCACGGATTACCCTCCAAGCATCCTTATAATAGGAACCTTTGGTTTAGTATGGCAAACTTGGCTGGAAAAAATTCGGATGGACGCAAAAAAACCGTTGTTCTCCTAGGAGACAACGGCATTTAACATAAATTTACAGCTCACAGCCGATCCGAATGAAGATGCTTTACTCCTTCATACCCTGCGGCTGCTCAACTTCATCGAACGTCATTTGGCTGTCCAGCTTGCTGAAAAGGAGCTGTGTCTCCTCTTCCAGCCCGTCGGAATTATCGAAGTTAGACGGCTCCGGCAGCTCCTTCAGGCTGGCCAGTCCAAAGCTGTCAAGGAACGATTTGGTCGTTCCGTAAAGGATTGGACGGCCTACTGCCTCGGCACGCCCGACCTCATGAATGAGATCCTTATTGTTCAGTGTATGGATCGCCCGTTCAGACTTTACTCCGCGGATCTCCTCAATCTCCACCCGGGTAATCGGCTGGCGGTAGGCCACAATGGCCAACGTCTCCAGGGCCGCCTGGGATAAAGAAGATCTTGAAGGCGAATAGGCCAGCCGTTCAAAATAAGCCGCATGCTCCGGCAGCGTAGCCAGCCGGTAATTCCCGGCGATCTGCACGACCTGCAACCCGCGGCCCTGGTTGATGTAGTCGTCTTTCAGCTCTTCCAGCGCACTTGTCGCCAGATCCGGACGCTGCTCGGTGATCTCGGCGATTTGACGCACCGACAACCCTTCGTCGCCAGACAGAAACAGCAATCCTTCAATAATCGATTTCAGCGTTTTGTAATCCACTGAATTCCTCTCCTCCTCTCCACTCCATCACAATATCCTCAAACAATTTCTCCTGATAACAGTAAATGGCCTTCATCTTCATCAGCTCCAGGATCGCCAGAAAGGTAGTCACGATCTCATGTCTGGCCATCTCATCATGCAGCAGCGCCGAGAAGCGCAGCCTGCCGCCCACCCCTTTGCGCTGCAGCGCCTCTGAAACATCACGAATCCGGTCTTTGACTGAAATTTCATCGCGGGTAATCCGCTGATAAGAGGATCTTCGAGCCGCCTTGCTCAACGCCTTGCGGAATGCGGCGATGAGGTCAGACGTATGTAACCCTTTCAGTGTGTTATCAATCTGCGTCGGCACGAAAGGACCCAAATCCTCCGGCTCCTTCGTAAAGATCAGACTGCGTTCGCTCTCCATATCCAGCAGCTGCACAGCAATGTTCTTGAATTTACGGTATTCAATCAGCCGCTGAACCAGTTCTGCACGCGGATCATAGCCATCATCCTCGTAATAGTCGAAATCCTCGATCTCAATGACCGGCGGCTTCGGCAGCAGCAGCTTGCTCTTGATGGACAACAGGGTTGCAGCCATAACGAGAAATTCGCTGGTGATATCCAGTTCAAGCTCCTGCATCGTTTGCAGGTAATCCATGTACTGTTCGGTGATCACGCTGACCGGAATGTCCTGGATGTCGATTTCCGCTTTGTCAATTAGATGCAAGAGCAGATCGAGCGGACCTTCGAACGTCTCCAGCTTGTACAATACAGTCACGCGGTTTCCTCCCGCCAAAAAAAAGTAAAGTGTAGCGCCGCTATAGGGACGCTACACAAGTAGAAAGGGTTTTTATAGTCCATGCTTTCTTCTTATACTTATAAATAAGCACGATTATAGCCAATTCGTCAAGAGGCTGTCTTACTTAAAGAGCTTGTTAAGGTTTGCCATTTCGATTGCCGACGTCGCAGCATCCCAGCCTTTGTTGCCTGCTTTGGTTCCGGAACGCTCGATGGCCTGCTCAATATTCTCGGTCGTAACAACACCGAAAATAGTAGGAATACCCGTTTTGAGATTAATGGCTGCCACCCCTTTAGCCACTTCGTTGCATACATAATCATAATGCGTAGTGGAGCCACGGATGACGGTGCCCAGCGCGATGACGGCATCATATTTGCCGCTTTCGGCCATCTTTTGGCAAATCAGCGGAATTTCGAAAACGCCCGGAACCCATGCCACATCCACCTCTTCATCGGCAACACCGTGGCGTTTGAACGCATCCAGAGCGCCGGACAGCAGCTTGCTTGTAATGAACTCATTGAAACGTCCTACGACTACCCCGTATTTTAAACCCTCGGATACTAAATGTCCTTCAAAATAATTCGGCATTGTGCTCATCAACCCTTCATTAGTAAGTTAGTTTTATGGTTAAATTTTGGAATCTTCATTTTGTTCAATATTGTCAAAAGTCAGCAAATGTCCCAGCTTGGCCTGCTTCGTATGAAGATAATTCGTGTTGTCCTTGTTCTCCGGCATTTGAATCGGCACACGCTCCACAACCTCAAGGCCGTAGCCTTCCAGTCCCTTGATCTTGCGCGGGTTGTTGGTCAGCAGTTTGATCTGGCGTACGCCAAGATCCTTAAGAATCTGTGCCCCGATACCGTAGTCTCGCAGGTCTGCCGGGAAGCCGAGCTTCAGGTTGGCATCAACTGTATCCAGACCTTCCTCCTGCAGCTTGTAGGCACGCAGCTTATTAATGAGGCCGATACCTCTGCCTTCCTGGCGCATGTAGAGCAGCACTCCTCTGCCAGCCGCTTCAATCTGGCGCAGCGCTGCTTCAAATTGCGGCCCGCAGTCGCAGCGGTGCGAGTGGAACACATCACCGGTCAAACATTCGGAATGCACGCGGACCAGCACCGGCTCCTCGCCGGAAATATCGCCTTTGACCAGCGCGACATGCTCTTTGTCATCCACTTCGTTCGTGTAGGCAATCGTCTGGAAAAGACCGAAATCTGTAGGCAGATTCACTGAAACTTCACGGGTGACTAAATGCTCCTTCTCGTTGCGGTAATGGATCAGGTCCTTGATGCTGATCAGCTTCAGGTCATGTTTTTTGGCGATCTCGATTAGATCCGGCAGCCGGGCCATCTCTCCGTCTTCTTTGACCACTTCACAGATGACGCTTGCCGGATATGCGCCGCACATACGGGCTAGGTCAACAGCAGCCTCAGTGTGGCCGGAACGGCGCAGGACGCCGCCTTTCTTGGCAATCAGCGGGAACATATGCCCCGGTCTGCGGAAATCGGACGGTTTGGCGTTGGGGTCCATAATCGCTTTGATGGTCATGGATCTTTCACCTGCGGAAATACCGGTTGTGGTATCTTTATGGTCGATGGACACGGTAAAAGCAGTGCCATGGTTGTCAGTATTCTGGCTGACCATCGGCTGCAGATCCAGCTCCTCCGCACGTTCCGCCGTGATCGGCAGGCAGACCAGCCCCCGGCCTTCTTTAATCATGAAATTGATTACTTCCGGTGTAGCACGTTCGGCAAGAGCAATGAAGTCCCCTTCATTCTCGCGGTCCTCATCATCGACTACGATGATCACCTTGCCGCGCATCAAATCATAAATAGCGTCTTCAATCGGGTCCAGGACGCTGTCTTGCTTGGATTCTTGGCTCATGTTTCTGTCCTCCTGATCACTTTACGTTGCCTTCACAGGCTATCCGTAAGCTTAGTCTTATTTATACAAACCCGTTGGCCGCCAGGAAATCACGGCTGATCCGGGAACTGTTCTCATCTTCCTCATGTCCTGCGCCCGCACTGTAATGCAGGAGATGATCCACATACTTGCCAAGCACGTCACACTCAATGTTGATGCTGTCACCTGAGCGTTTGTGCGTAAGTACAGTTTCTCCAAGCGTGTGCGGAATAATCGACACGGTAAACGCTGCAGCCGTCGTATTTACGACCGTCAGGCTGATGCCGTCAATCGTGATGGAGCCTTTAGGAATAATGTATTTGAACAGCGATTTGCGGTCCGGTGCAATCTCGAACACAACCGCATTCTGGTCACGCTTCACGCTCCGGATTTCACCGGTGCCGTCGACATGCCCCTGAACGATATGCCCGCCGAAACGCCCTCCGGCGGCCATTGCCCGTTCCAGATTCATTTTGCCGCCGGTCCGCAGCTCTTTCAGGTTGCTGTTGCGGTAGGTCTGGGGCATCACATCGACGGTAAAATAATGGTCGCCTAAAGACGTTGCGGTCAGGCAGACCCCGTTGACGGATACACTGTCGCCGATCTTCAGGTCATCCATAATGAGGGAAGCGCCGATATTCAGCACCATCATCTCGCCTCCGCTGGAGACGCTGCGCAGCACGCCGATCTCCTCAATTAAGCCGGTGAACATAGAACCCCTCCTACAAGTTTGGTTAGGATCACTGCAAGCATCTGCTTAAGCTTTGTTAGCATCTGCTGTTACTTAGCGGATTGGAGTGCCGCTGATACACACATTATCCCCGAGCACTTCCACTTCCAATCCCTCAAGCGTGATGGCATCCTTCATCAGCTCGACACCCGGGAATTCGAAGGTTCCGGCCGCTCCGGCCCTGCCGCCGACGATCTTGGGAGCGAAGAACAGCACTACGCGGTCAACCAGTCCGCTCTCCAGCATGGAGCCGTTCAGTGTACCTCCGCCTTCCAGCAGTATGGAGCCGATCTCCATCTCGCCCAGCTTAGTCATAGCACTTTGCAGATCCACGCGCGGCCCCGCGCCGCAGATGATGACTTGAACCCCTGCCGCCACAAGCGCCTCATGTTTGACCGGATCAGCAGCTTCTGTAGTCACTACAACTGTAGGTGCCTGCCCGTCGGTAACAACGGCGGAATCCAGCGGGATACGCAGCGAAGAATCGATCACAATCCGGACCGGGTTGAGTCCGGGTACCACCATTCTTGTGGTCAGGGAAGGATTATCGGCAATAACCGTATTGACGCCGACCATGATCCCCTGATGACGGTGCCGCAGGGTATGTACAATCTCCCGTGCCTGCCCGTTAGATATCCACTTGCTGTCCCCGGTCCGGGTAGAGATTTTGCCATCAAGTGTACTGGCGCTCTTCAGCGTGACAAAAGGCTGCTTCGTCAGAATGTACTTGATGAACTTCTCGTTCAGCCTTAGAGCACGGCTGCGCAGCAGCCCCACTTCAACTTCGATCCCTTGATCGCGCAGCATGGCTATGCCCCGGCCTGCTACCTGCGGATTGGGATCTTCACACGCTACCACTACACGAGCTACGCCTTCATCAATCAGCCTTTGGCTGCAGGGCGGCGTCTTGCCGTAATGGCTGCACGGCTCAAGGGTCACATACGCTGTACTTCCCTGCGCCTTGCCGGCCGCCATATTCAGCGCATGTACCTCGGCATGCCCTGTTCCGCGCTGTAAATGAGTGCCGAGGCCGATCACCGCGCCGTCCTTCACTACAACACAGCCAACCACCGGGTTGATGCCTGTCTGTCCCTGTGCTCTTTCCGCCATATCCAGCGCCAGCGCCATATAAAACTGGTCGTTCATTGTATCCATGCCTTGCCTCCAATCCCATTGCCTTGTATTCATGCTTCCAGTCCAAAACAGAAAAACCCGTCTCAATCTCCAGGAGGAGTTCAAGACGGGTTATACGAGAGTTTACCGGCAGTCCAATAAAATGGTGCGTAAATAAACGCCACAAACATGGCATTGTGAAAGTTCGCACATAATATTCGAAAACACTGCAGTACGCCTGCCTATACAAAGCACAGAACGTCAATCTCTCCTTCTTCCATCCAGACTATACTGTCGGTCCCGGAATTGCACCGGGTCCACCGTCCGTATGCAACATACGAAGCGGGTAGCGGACTAAGCGCTGATACTGGCATTTCGGCCATATACAGCGGCATCACCGCCGGTAGGGAATTACACCCTGCCCTGAAGGATTGATATATTCAATTAAATTAAGTTTTGCCTACAACAAAATTATCACTTAGCGGCAGGAAAAGCAAGTGCATTTAATATATTTACTTTATTTATGTAACTTACTTCTAGATTTCACTCTGTTTTTCCGCACGCAGCAAATCGCGGATTTCTGTCAGCAGGGCGATTTCCGGATCTGGTGCCGGGGCCTCGACCACTTCGACTTTAACGACTTCCTTGCGTTTAAATTTGCCTACCAGCTTAATGACCAAAAAGATGGAGAAAGAAATAATAAAGAAATCAACCACTGCCTGCAGGAACAAGCCGTAGTTCACAGTTGCCTCTCGGAAAGTGAAGCTAAGCTTCTTCAAAGGGTCAATCCCTCCGCTAAGCATCCCCACCAGTGGCATAATAATGTCGGCGACCAGGGAGGTAACGATTTTACCGAAAGCTGCCCCGATGACGACAGCAACAGCGAGATCAAGCACATTTCCTTTCATGGCAAAACTTTTGAATTCCTTCCACATTGCGATTCCCTCCAAAACTCCGAATTTAAACTATTATAGCATTTCCCCTGCGGATGACAATAAATCTCCGGCCTTGTTCTCACGGAAAGGAGAATTTTCTTAAGAAAATCATTAGATTTAGTGCCGGTAAGTCTTTAGAACTGAGTCTTAAAGTGATTGTTATACCAAATCTGTTGTAAACGAGGGGTCAAAATGTTATTTAATTCGTACATCTTTATGTTCGGCTTCCTGCCTGTTGTGCTGGCCGGCTACTTTGCACTAAACCGCTTCCGCCTGTTTAAGTACGCCAAGTTGTGGCTTGCGCTGTCCTCTCTGGTCTTCTATGGCTGGTGGAATATCCGCTACATCCCGCTGATCCTCTTATCCATTCTGTTCAACTACACGCTTGGCCGGTATTTACACAGCGGAAAATTCCGCCCCCGCACACTGCTTATCTTTGGCTTAAGCGCCAATCTCCTGCTACTGGGCTACTACAAATATGCCGATTTTTTCATCACGAACTGGAATGGGCTGACGGGTTGGCATGCGGCTCCCCTTCACCTGCTGCTGCCGCTTGGGATCAGCTTTTTCACCTTTACCCAAATTGCCTATCTCGTCGACGCCTACCGGCATCAGGCAAGTGAATACGGTCTCGTCAATTACATACTATTCGTTACCTTCTTCCCCCATCTGATTGCCGGTCCGATCCTTCACCACAAGGAAATGATGCCTCAGTTCGACAGACTGCGGGGCAAGCTCTGGAACTGGAACAATGTCCTGAAGGGTACCCTGCTGTTCAGCATTGGCCTCGGCAAAAAAGTGATCATTGCGGATACCCTGGCCGGCTTTGCCAATAGCGGCTTTGCCTCCGCTGCTCATTTTGTGGACTCCTGGGTGGCTGTGCTGTCCTATACCCTCCAGCTTTACTTTGATTTCAGCGGGTACACGGATATGGCGATCGGCATTGCCCTGCTCTTCAATATTGTACTGCCGCAAAATTTCAATGCTCCATATCGCGCCCTGAGTATCCGTGACTTCTGGAGACGCTGGCATATGACGCTCAGCCGCTTCCTTCGGGACTATATCTATATTCCGCTTGGGGGCAACCGCAAGGGCTTCTGGATCTCCATCCGCAATGTGATCATTACCTTTCTGCTTGGCGGCTTATGGCATGGGGCAGGCTGGATGTTCATTCTCTGGGGTCTGCTGCACGGAGTCGGGCAAGCGGTAGAAAAACTGTGGGCACGCCGGGGTACGCCATTGCCCAAGGGTATCGCATGGGTACTCACCTTTGCCTTTATTAATGTAACCTGGGTATTCTTCCGCGCGGAGAATCTTACGATAGCCCTTAGATTATTAAAAGGAATGAGCGGAATAAATGGTTTGGGAATTTCTGCAGTCAGCGGCTTAATGCGGTGGGCTATCGTCCTAATTGTTATCCTGCTCGGCGTGATCCTGCTGCGGCGCAAGACAGAAATTCAGGTGAGAAGCTGGAAGACGGTTATGGCCATGGCTCTGATCTTCGTCATTTCCTTGTTCTTCTTCAACCGTATCACTCCGTTCCTGTATTTTAACTTCTAATCCAGTAAACGATCCCGTCAAACTCACTCACACTATTTGCTTAGGAGGTTCGAATGATGCCAGTACCCCATATTCAAATCGTCAAACCCACAGCACAGCCACGCGGATTGCATGCCCGATCCAAAAAAATGATGGCTTTATTCCTGCTGTTTCTGTTCTCGTTCGCAGCTCTCGCCGCTCTTCTTACCATATTCCTGGATCCGCTGCAGTTCTATCATAAATCCTCATGGTATACCCCGGTTTTCTCACAGGAGGAACGTTACCAGAATCCCGGGCTGGCCAAAAACTATGATTACGATAATATTATTATCGGGACTTCCATGACCGAGAACTTTCTTCCTTCCCAGGTAGACAAAAGCTTAGGCGGAACCACTATGAAGCTGTCGATGGAGGGATCGACTGTGGATGAGCACTATAAGATCGCCAAGCTTGCTCTGGAAACCGGTAAAGTGAAGCAGGTCCTCTGGGGGCTGGATTATTTCTCCCTGAAGCTGGAAACCACAAAGGCGGCAAAAGAATTTCCTGATTATCTGTACGACGACAAGCTATGGACCGATTACAAGTATTGGTTCAATTCCTCGGTGTATACGCAGTTCTTCTGGAGAAGCCTCAAAAGTACGATCACCGGTGAGCCCGTCAAAACTCTGGAATATCTGAACAATTGGAACCGTGTAGTTAAGTTCGGCCAACAATATGTAACCAAAGCCTACCTGAAAGCCAGTGACAACGAGTTATACTTCGGGCTTAACGAGGAAAACACCGATCAGCTGAAGGCACATTTCAATACCTATATTTTGCCGCTGCTGAAGGAATACCCTGACGTGAAGTTCTACTTCTATTATCCGCCCTACTGCGTGATGCGGCAGGTTGCCTGGTATTCGGATAATCCCATCCGTTTTGGCAATCAACTGGTGATGCGCAAATGGATGTATGAGCAATTCCGGCAGTTCGGGAATGTGTCGCTATATGATTTTCAGGCGGAATCGAAGTGGACATTCAACCTTGATCTCTACAAGGATCTTAGCCATCACAGCGAAGAAGTTAACAGCTGGATTGCAGAGGCCATCGGAGAGAAGAATCCGGATTATCTTGTAACGGCTGATAACATCGACGAGTTCAACAATAGGCTGCAGTCCCAGGCGGAAAGTGCCGTTACCGACCTCAGCGGGAACCTCTATCAGAGCAGCGTTCAGTTCGGTGGAGTGCAGCTGGGATATACCACCCGGCTGATCCAGGGGGACAAGGAGCTGTGGCTGACTGCCAAAGACCTGGGGCCTGCCCTGGGGGCTAAAGTGGAATGGGATGGAGCCAGCAAAACAGTAACGCTAACGTCCGGCGGGCACAGTGTTGCAATGACTGTCGGCAGCAGTGAAGCGCTTGTGGACGGCACTAGCACAGTCCTGGAAGCCGCTCCGCTGCTCGTCGGAGGCAAAGCCATGATTCCGCTCGCCTTTACCGCCGAACAATTGGGGTGGGACGTCACCACCGATAAAAAGGGGAACTGGATCCGCTACAGCCTTACTCCATAACTATAGTGGATTGTATAATTCCAATAAACAAAGAGCACACGGCAGATGATCGCCGTGTGCTCTTTGTGCCGCTATGGCAGAAAAAATGAATTTTCAGCTGCCTCTGGTGCTATTCCTGCTTTCTGCGTCTGAATACCCGGCTCAGAATGAACCCTGCAAGAATCAATCCCAATCCTGCCAAATAGATTGGCAATGGACTGTTCTCACCCGTCTGTGGCAGTTGGCCGCCCGAGCCGGTCACTGTACCCGCCGGAATTTCATCATCCTCAACTTCCACTTCGCCAAGCGGGATGTCATCATCAGTCGTTGTCACTTGTCCCGGAGTCGGTGAAGGTGTAGCTGACGGAGCAGGTGTAACCTGTGCCGTCGCCCCCGGTCCCGCAGGAATCTGTGGTTCTTCAATAACGACAACAGGAGTTGGACTGCCGCCAGGTGCTACTGTCGGTGTCGGTACTGGTGTCGGTACTGGTGTCGGTGGTACTGGTGTTGGACTGCCACCAGGACCTACTGTCGGTACTGGTGTTGGTTCTGTCGTCGGGCCAGTGGTTGGTTCTGTCGTTGGACCTGTTGTTGGTTCTGTTGTTGGACCTGTCGTTGGTACTGTTGTTGGTACTGTTGTTGGCACTGTTGTCGGCGTCGGCGTTGGTACCGGCACCTCCTCTGTATTGTATACAGTCAGCCCCACGCTCACCGACGAACCGATTGTGACCGGATACTCTTTGGAATCCAGCACATATCCTTTCGGAGCCGCCGTCTCAATCAATACATAGCTGCCCAGCCAAATATTGTTGAATGCCGCTTTGCCTGCAGTGTCGGTAGTCAGGGTATTGATCAGCACTCGTTCTGTTCCGTTCAGCCGGTAAAGCTCAAAAGTTGCCCCTTCCAGCGGTTTCTCCTTGTTTACGGCATCCAGCTTGTTGACGATCAATGCTCCTCTGACACCACTTCCTGTGCCCGAACCGCTGGATACTCCCACGATGACCTCTTTGGATGTATCCTTCTCGACCGATACAACATTGTTGCCGTTGAATTTTATGGTATTAAGCAGCTTATCGCCTGTATTCGCTACGATCAGCGACTTGTATTCCAGCACATAAGCTGTCTTGATATCCTTTAAGAAGCTGAGTTCAAAGCTCTGCTTTCCACTGGCATCCTGGTTAATGTTAAGTGAATAATCAACATCCTTCACCAGTTCAGGTCCGCCTTTGGTCACTTCTCCGTTTACAGATACAACGGTTGGATATAAATGGAAGGAATCCTGGAGCAGTATTTGATTAGAGCTTGGTTCGTCAATGATTTTTGCATTCTTCACGAACGACTGTGTCCGGTTGATCGCGATGTTCCAATCTACTTTATCGCCGCTTTGCAGTCCATCTTTGTAGATATATTCACCACCGTGCGGGATCTTCAGGGAAGCAGTCAAGTCTTTCGATACCTGCTTAGTTCCATCCAGAAGTTTAGCCGTATTGACTACAGTAGCGTCGATAAGCTGGCCTTCAAGAGTTGTCTTGAATTCGATGATATACGGCTCAACGATGTTGCCGGCAAATTCTACTTTCAGCTCATTGCTGCTGCTGACAGCGTAAGTATACGCCGATGTGCTAAGTTCTGAACCTTTTGTAAAGTCACCCTTTGTGTCGATGTTCATGCTGTAAACCTTAAGCAAACCTGGAACTAACGTTTGGCCCGCAGTCAGCACATCGGTTACCACAGGATCAGTAATCGCCTTGCCGTTGTAGTTCGCACCCACAGTCCAGGTAATTTCTTTGGCAGCTGCATTGTAAACACCCGACTTGAACCCGTTGCTCTTAACCTCGGGACGCGGAATGAACTTTCCAAACGCTACAGTTGACTGGATATTTTCAGCACTGTCCATCCAATCAATCTGTGCTTTATTAATAAAATCATCAGTGCTTCCAGTCAGCCAGTCATTGCTGAACAAGGTGGTGTAATTGATGGTATGAAACCCGGATATCGGTGAATGAAACTTCACTGTAAATCCGGCGTTTGGCTGTACAGGTGAATCATAGGTCACCGTGTACTTGGAAGGGCTCACTACCAGCCAGTTTTCATCCCTTACAAGCAGCGAACCGGGAACAAATTTCTGACCGCCATCCGGGAAGCTGTCTTTCACAACAACATGGCTCATCGGGTAATTATCACCGTTAAGCGTAATTTTCCAATCTGTCGTTTTATTCTTGTAGTCTACACCCGATAACGTCTTATAGATGACGGCAGGCCGGACAAGCTGTTTTGCATCATAAGTATACGTGCTGTCCGTAACCGAATTGATAACTGTCGTTTCTTTGATCACGCGGTCTTTGGCCTTGATTTTATATTCAATACGGTGCGGTGCGGATACATCGTTTGTGAACTGCAGCTTAAAGCCTTTTTTACCGGTAGCGGTAATAGGAGAAACAGTAAAGTCCACATTCTCAATCAAGGCAGGGCCTTTTGTGGCTACAGCCGCTGAATCCAGAGTTACCGGATAAACCTTAACCGAACCGGCTACAAGCTCATGCGAAGCATCGAATAAATCGGATAAGACAGCATTGGCCTGCGGGATGTTCTTGCCGTTGTAGTTATATTCTATTGCCCAGGAAATCACCTGATTTCCCCATTCATATCCGGTTGAGAATTTTTTAAGCGTTCCACCGCGCTCAACAGTTACCGTTGCTGAGGAGCTGACCGGATCGCGCCCATCCCCAGTAAACGTCGCTGTATTGGTGAAAATTCTTTTATTCTCCACAGCTATGGGTGTGGTGTATGCAATGCGGTAGGCACTGCTGATTACAGGATCGGTGAAGTGAACGATAAGCTTGCCGTCCAGTATTTCCGCGGAATATTTGCTGCTGTCAAGCAGCGCACCCGGTGACACTGTACCGTCAAGCTGGACTGCCAGCTCGTAAACCGCAAGCGTGGCCGTGCTGTCTAAGGACAACCCTGCCGGAATAGGGTCGGTCACCGTAGCGTTGGCTACATGCTCCAGCTTCTTGTTCACATCAACCGTCCACTGAATGCTGGTGGCATTGTAGCCGCTGGAGCTGCCGTGCTTGTCGATGGTCGAGCCGATCTCAGGCTTGAAGTGCACGATAACCTTCTGCGTCCCGCCATTCACAGGGAAGAGGATTTCCTCTACCCCACTGCCGGGAATTTCCTGTTTGTCAAACTTCGTATTGACCCGGAGTGTTCCCTGCACATTGTCATGACTCTCAATATAGCTGTTAAAGGTCATCACTACCTGATGCGTGGACTTTCTGACCGTGAAGCTGCCAACTTCCCCGTCATCGGAGACCAATGCGCCGCCAATGTCATTAAACAGCTGGAACTGCTCAGGAAGCAGGAACGTAAAGGTGTCACCTGCTACGTAACCATGTCCGTTTGGAAGCGACCAGGTGTAATCCAGACTGACCGTGGAATTGACATCATACACACTGTCCGTAACGGTCTGGCCGTCAGGTCCATACACAGCCATGGAGACGCTGGTAATAAGATCTCTTTCAGTCTCAATCCCAGCTGCCGTAGCCTGCGAGGTGAATCCAATACCATAGGCATACTGCACAAAAAGCATAATGATCATAATGGACAAACTCAATTTCTTCTTCAACATTCCGTGGAAGCCCCCGTTTCTGATTTGATTTTGGGATAATTATCCCTCTTGCAGCATATTCCTTCTCTGTCTATTCATGCTTGATTTCAGGAACAGCCTCTAAAACCCGGTCAACAATGATGCAAAATAAAATGGCAGCCGTACCCCTCGTCATGACACTCAAAAACCTCAAGCCAGTTATGTATTCCGGTTTTCCTGCGTCCATCTTATGTGATATTGCAGAAATCTCTTCCTTTTCTGGTCGGCTTGAGCGTTATATACTTATATCACCTAAGTATAGATCTCTAGAATCAGAAAATGTTAAAATTCCGAATATTTATTTTTGTTAAAATAACCCACGGGTCCTAAGGAGAGAATTCTGTGAACTTCGACTCATTTTTCGCACGGCGGCATGAGACTGATTTCAGTATGTTTTCGCCGTCACACTGGGCTGCTCTGGCTGTTGTGGCCTTGGTTTGCCTGGTGCTGTTCTGGTCGCGTTTTGCACTTCGTTCCCGTCCATCACTCCGCCGGTTTGTGAAACTGCTGCTGGTATTCGTCCTGCTTTTATCAGAAGCCGGACTGCATGTATGGTACTTTTCGCAGGGGATCTGGAAGAAGGAGTCCTCGCTGCCGCTGGAGTTATGCGGGATTACATTGCTCTTGTCCGTCATTATGCTGCTTACCCGCAGCCGGAGGCTCTACTCCTTTCTCTACTTTGCCGGCATTGGCGGAGCTTTTATCGCCCTGCTGACGCCTAACCTGGTGTATCCTTATCCCCATTTCCGCTTTCTGCTG
This sequence comes from Paenibacillus sp. IHBB 3054, assembly GCF_051594305.1. NCBI lineage: Bacteria > Bacillati > Bacillota > Bacilli > Caryophanales > Paenibacillaceae > Paenibacillus > Paenibacillus sp. IHBB 3054. The sequence goes on from NZ_JBOFBG010000001.1 coordinate 392,615, forward strand.
TTTTTTACGGCCCATGGCGCGATTATTCTGGCCTCTCTCTATATGACCTGGGTCGAAGGGTATAGGCCAACCTGGCGCTCGCTTTTCTTCACCATGCTCTGCCTGAATTTGGTCGCTGCCTGTGTCTATGCCGCAAATTCATTGCTGGGATCGAATTACATGTTCCTGGCGCATAAACCCGGCACCTTTTCCGTACTGGATTATTTCGGCCCCTACCCTTATTACCTGCTGGTGGAAGAGGGGTTTGCCTTTATGCTTTTTCTGCTGATGTATCTGCTCTTTTTCAGGCTGCCTCAGCGTTCCGCTCTCCGGGATCGCCGCAGAAGCCGGATCCTTTGAAGCGGTGCACCAAGTGGAAGGGGCTGACCCAAAAGCCATGAAATGGCTTTGGGTCAGCCCTTTTTTATACGTAGGAGATACGTAAGCTTTTTGGGTGGACGCTCCGCGAACGGACCGTTGTTCCAATCGCTGTTGTCCCCAGATTTTATTTATTCTCCTTAGCGGTGAAAATCCGGGGACAAAGGCGACCGCTGCCGCTTTTCCACAATCGTTCCGTCCTCTCCGCTGTTTAAGCGGGAAATGGATCTACAATCTTTAAAAAACGCAAAAAAAAGAAACCATCCTTTGGTAAAATGGAGTTACCACACAACCATTTCAAAGGAGAGGTTTCTTTTGTACATTCAATATACCATGGACCAACTTTGCTTGCCAATGGATCTGGAGGAAGATATTCCAGAACATCACCTCGTTCGTATCGTCAACACCGCCGTTAACCGGCTGGACGACGGCATTTTTGACGCGGCCTACCCGGGTGGTGGCCGTGACAGCTACCATCCTAAAATGCTGACCAAAGTCATTATTTACGCCTACACGCAGCGCATCTATTCCTCTCGCCAAATCGCCAAATCCATTCGGGAGAACATCCCCTTCATGTGGCTCGCCGGTCGGCAGCGGCCAGACTTTCGGACGTTGAATCGATTTCGTTCCCAGCGGATGAAGAACGTTCTCGAAACCGTATTTACCGCTGTGCTTCAGTTTCTGGCTGACGAAAAATACGTTTCCCTCGAGCATTACTTTGTGGACGGAACCAAAATCGAGGCGAACGCCAATCGCTACACGTTTGTTTGGGGGAAAGCCGTCAGTAAACACAAAGCCAAACTGCAGGATAAGGTACATGCCCTGTTCGCTGACATTGAAACGGCAGAAGAGCAGGAAGAACAAGAGAATCCAGGTAAAGATCTGGCTGAACTCGGCACAGATTCCGAAGTGAGCAGCGTGAAACTTGAACAGGTGGTGCAAAAGCTCGAAGCTCAGCTGGCCCAAAAACCGAAAGACAAGCCCTTAAAAAAGGCTGTTCGGAAGCTGCGCAAGGATTTGCTTCCCCGACTGCTGAAGTACGAACAATACCAAAAGCTGCTTGGTGACCGGAACAGTTTCAGCAAGACAGATCCAGATGCAACGTTTATGCGGATGAAAGAAGACCACATGCGAAATGGCCAGCTGAAACCGGGATACAATGTGCAAATCGGGACCGAAAACCAATTTATTTTAGCCTACAGTTTACACCAAAGACCGACCGACACCCGCTGTTTAGAGCCGCATATGGAAAAAGCGCAGCAGATCCTCGGAAAACTGCCAAAGACAGTCATTGCGGATGCAGGCTACGGCAGCGAAGAAAACTACGCCTATCTGGAAAAGAAAGAGATTCAGGCGGTGGTGAAGTACGGCAGCTACCACAAGGAAAAGAGCAAGGCCTGGAAAGCGAATGTTGGTAAAATCGAGAACTGGACATACGATGCAGCCGAGGATAACTGGACGTGCCCAGCCGGGAAAATGCTGCATTTCCACAGGGAAAGCAAGGAGACCTTAGAGAGCGGCTATGAAATTCGTAGACGTCATTACCGAAGCAGCTCCTGTGACGGCTGCCCCCTAAAGGAGCGTTGCACGAAAGCGGCAGGAAATCGGGAGGTGGTCGTCAGTCTGGAACGGCTGCGATACCAGAACCAAGCGCGGGAACGGTTGCGGAGTGAAGAGGGCTACGCCTTAGCTGTACGTCGAATGACGGAGCCAGAAAGTGTATTTGGACAACTAAAAAATAACCGGGGCTTCCGGCGTTTTCTGCTTCGCGGGATAGAAAAAGTGACGCTAGAGGTCGATTGGCTTTCGCTTGCCCACAATCTACTGAAGCGAGCAGCCATGGACCAAAAACATAGAGCAGCGCTCCTCCAATAACAGGAGGAGCGCTGCTCTATTGACTTTTATGCTTTTAAAATTGAAGGTGGCCTGTCTCCGCTCATAGAAAATCTACTTTTGAGACAGCCCCTTCAGCGAGAAATAGAAGGATAATATATAGCGTGAAGCCTATAAATTCTTATATTCGCACAAAAGCACCCGGCTGGGATCCCAGCCGGGTGCTTTATGAATAGCAGTAAAGGCGTATGACGCGCCTTAGTTCATTTGAATTAAGCTTCGATAATTTCCACCGAAGTCATTTTGTCGCGGCCCTGGAAAGAATCAACATAGTCCATGCCTTCTACGACTTTACCGAATACAGTGTGTACTCCGTCGAGGTGAGGCTGCGGTGCATAGCAGATGTAGAACTGGCTTCCGCCAGTGTTCTTGCCGGCATGCGCCATAGCCAGCGTTCCGCGCTCATGCTTGTTCGGGTTGATTTCGCAGTTGATCGTATAGCCTGGACCACCGGAGCCAGAACCGTTAGGACAGCCACCTTGTGCTACGAAACCAGGGATAACGCGGTGGAAAACCAGACCGTTGTAGAAACCGTCTTTTGCCAGCTTCTCAAAGTTGGCTACGGTGTTTGGAGCATCTTGATCGAACAAGTCCAGCAGCACTACGCCGCCGTTTTCAAGTGTAATTTTCGCTTGCTTTGCCATATGTAAATGACCCCTTTCGAAATAACAGATGTAGAACACTTTTCTTAGTTTACTATGAAACCACGCACAAAGCAAAGCAAGCGGGAGTCACTCCCGCTTGCTCCAATTATTCTACACACTAAGCCTTGCGGTGATGAAGACCTACTTCGCAACAGCCTGCTTGGCGATGCGCTCCGGCACAATATCGTTGGCGGTAATGTCCTGATGACTCTCGCGGCGTACCACTAGATCGCTCTGTCCGTTCTGTACAAATACGACGGCCGGACGGCGGATCCGGTTATAGTTGCTGGCCATGGAATAGTTATACGCACCGGTACAGGCTACGGCAAGCAGATCACCGCTCTCCACCTTCGGAAGCTCCACATCCCAGATCAGCATATCACCGCTCTCGCAGCATTTGCCCGCGATTGAGACTGTTTCTTCATTGGATTCCGTGGCACGGTTGGCAAGCAGCGCCTCGTATTTGGATTCATACAGTGCAGGACGCGGATTGTCGGTCATCCCGCCGTCAACGGCGACATATTTGCGGACCCCCGGAATTTCCTTGTTGGTTCCTACCGTGTACAACGTCGTACCTGCATCCCCTACGATGCTGCGGCCCGGCTCTACCCAGATTTGCGGCAGTTTGCCGCCGATTCCTGCGAAATGGGTCTTCACCGCATCTGTAATTGCCGCTACATATTCAGATACCAACAGCGGTGTATCACCATCCACATAGCGGATGCCGAAGCCGCCGCCGAGATTGACGACAGGGAAATCAATGGCAAGCTCTTCCTTCACCTTGCGGGTGAAATCAGCGATCCGCTCCACCGCAAGCTGAAAACCTTCAGTTTCAAAAATTTGCGAGCCGATATGTGAATGCACACCCAGCAGCTGCAAATTGGCCTTGTCTGAAGCCTGGCTTACCGCTTCTTGAGCGGAACCATTGCCGATGTCAAAGCCGAACTTCGAATCGGTCTGGCCTGTAGAAGCATACGCATGATGGGCATGAGCTTCTACCCCTGGCGTAACGCGAAGCAGGATGTTCACCTTCACTTCCTTGCGCGAGGCAATGCTCTGCAGCAGGCTGAGTTCAACCAGATTATCCACTACGAAGCAGCCGATACCGGCATCAATCGCCATCTCAATTTCATCAGGCGTTTTGTTGTTGCCGTGGAAGTGGATACGCTCTGCAGGAAAACCCGCTTGCAGCGCTGTGTACAGTTCCCCGTCCGACACCACGTCAAGCGACAGTCCTTCTTCATCCACCAACCGGCACATCGCCATCACGGAGAAGGCTTTGCTGGCATAGGCCACCTGAAACTCAAGGCCGGAGGCAGTAAACGCATCCATGTACTCGCGGCAGCGGCGCCGGACCAGTTGCTCGTCCATTATATATAGCGGGGTTCCATATTCCGCTTTCAATTCCGTCACATCACATCCGCCGATCTCCAAATGTCCGGCATCATTAATTCGGCTCGTCCCGTGTAAAAACATTACTCAGTCCTCCAATTTCTGTGGAATGTCTTGTTCCACCCTGTCTATTGTATGTTATTAGGCCCCGCAGAGTTCCTGAAAGATAGCTGTTTGAGCAGAAACTCCGCTTTTTAAGGGGCTGTTTAGTGTATTCAGTATAGCAGACAGAGGGAACACCATAGAATGGACTAATTTGCAGTTGATTTGTATTTTCCTACGATTGTTTCTCGTTCTCCTGGACAGGCGGCATTCGTGTATTATCCCTTGTTTTGTTGAAGGATGGCCTTGTTTTGGAGCTGAGCACAGGCTGACGCAGGATGATCTCGCCCATCGCTTTTGCATTAAATGGTATAAACGGCCACAAATAAGATGAATTGTAGGACCGGTGCAGGGTCAGCAGTACGACGATCAGTGTGGTTCCGATCATAAAGCCCTGTACCTGGAACGCAGCAACGGCGACCAGCAGTACAAGCCTGACAATCCGGTTGGCCAGTCCAAGCTCATAACTCGGCGTCGCGAACATCCCGATCGAGGCTACCGCCATATACAGCACCACTTCATTCACGAACAGTCCGGTCTGTACAGCGATGTCTCCTACCAGAATAGCCGCGATCAGACCCATGGCTGAACCGAGTGGTGTCGGGGTGTGCACCGCCGCCATTCTCAGCAGGTCAACCCCAAGCTCGACAATCAGGAACTGGGCCAGGAGCGGGATTTTTGCTGTCTTCTGCGGCCCGATAAAGTCCAACATCTTCGGCAAAAGCTCAGGATGAATGACCATCAGCAACCACAACGGCAGCAGGAACATAGAAGCAAAGATCCCGATGAACCGGACCCAGCGCAGGTAAGTCCCCATAAACGGAGTCTGGCGGTTCTCCTCGGCATGCTGGCAGAGATCAAAAAACGTGGTCGGCAGGACGATGACGCTTGGTGATGTATCTACAAAGATTACCACCCGGCCTTCCAGCAGATGAGAAGCCACGGTATCCGGGCGCTCAGAATAGCGGACCAACGGATAAGGATTCCAGCCTCTGCCGACAATCGCCTCCTCCAGCTGCTTGTCCGCCAGTGGAATTCCGTCGATATCCACACTTTTAATTTTGTCGGTGACAGCCTTCACCTGGGTTTTGTCAACGATGTCGTCAATATACGCTACGCAGACATCCGTCCGCGTCCGGCGGCCGACCTGGTGCATCTCGTATTTCAGCCCGGGGTCACGGATTCGTCTGCGTACCAGTGCGACGTTGCTCAGCAGCGTCTCCGTGAACCCGTCGCGTGAACCGCGAACCACCCGTTCGATAGAGGGCTCATCAGGATTCCGTGAAGGATACGAGCGTGTATCCATAATAATAACCTGGGTTTCGCCTTCAATGAAGAACACACTCATTCCAGACAAAACCTTATTGATACTTTCGCTCAGCAGCTCGCCTTTTTCCACCTGCACGTGGGGAATGTATTCAGTCATGAAGCTGGCCAGCACATCAGTGGAGATATTTTCCGGTGTCAGATAGGTAAGCCGCTTCAGAATCTCGTCAATAATCGTATCCTTGGCAAACCCGCTGATGCATAGCAGCGCCGCTTTGCGGCCGGCAAAGGACATCTCCCTGAACACGATATCAAAAGACGAACCCAGCCCCATGACCTCAGTCAGTGTATTTTTGGTATGCTCCAGAACCGGTGAAATCTTGTCATTTCCCTGCCAGTATGTCACCGATTCCTCAAGCGAATCTGAGCGCTCGTTGTCCCGTTTTAATTGCAGCGGGTCTATTTTTCCCTGGGGTGGAGCATCCTCCTGCTTAGCTTTTTTTTTGTCTTTTTTGGACTTCTGCGGCTGCTGGGTCTGCGCTTGTGACTGCTGCCCGCTCCCGGCCTCCGCCGTAGTTCCGGCTCCAGCCTGACTCCCCGTTCCTGATTCATCGTCTGACTCAGCATCTTCCTCAGTATCCGGCTCTTCACTAAACAGTCTGGCGAAAAACCCCTTCTTGCCGCTCTCCGGCTCCTCTGCACCCAGCTCATCTGATGCTTCCATATTCTGCGGCTGGCTGCCGGTCTCATCCCCAGGATCAGATGTGCCGGGGGACACTGCACTGTCATCCTCTGGTCTTTCCGATTCCGCTTCAGCTGCTGCATTATCGGCTTCGGGTGTGGAGGCTGAGCCTGCTGTTGCATTGCCGGTATTGGCCGTAGGGGCATCGCCGCCAGCCTGCGCCGCCGTCACTTGTCCTCCAGCTCCCTTTGCACTTTCTCCCGCTGCGCTGCTTGCTTCGGTATCTGAACTGCCCTCTACCAAAGGCGTGGCCACTTGTTGCGGGTCGTTCCCCTCCTGATCCGGTGTTCCTGCTCCATCCGAGGCTTGCAAATCATGGTCGCCATACCCGGTTGCTCCGGCGTCCACACCAATGTCCACACTGCTGTTTGTTCCCTTATTGGCACCCGCGCCCGGCGCAGCGGAATTACCATTGCTTTGGATCCCCGTGCCGAACTCTGTTGAAGCTTCAACGTCCTGATTGCCGGCATTGGAGCCGGATGTAACTTCTAACTCTGTATCTTTACTGAATAATGTGCTAAAAAACTCCCTCACACCGCTTCCGGAGTTCTTCGCATCTTGTGGTTGTGCCTCACCAGTATTCGCGTTGCTGCCGCCAGCCGCCTCACCATTATCCTTACTGTCTGCCGCACCACCCCCGGCATTCGAATCCCTTGCTGCTTCCGCACCGCCAGTTTCCGCGTTGTTACCACCAGCCGCGTCTACACTGGCCTTCGTGTCATTTGCTTGCGTGCTGTGAGCTTGTGCGGCTGCCGCTGCACTAACAATCGCTGCACTAATGGTACCTCTTCCGTCTGCGGCTATACTACCGGCTGCGCCTGACTGTGGTGCCTTTTGTTCCCCGGATGCGTTTGTACTTCCTCCCGGTGCCCCCTCCTGTTTCGATATACCCGCTCCGTCCGGAGCTTGCAGACTATGATCTCCAGAGCCGGTTACTCCGGCTTCCGTAGCGCCTGCCGATACAGAACCGGAAGCGGGTACCATTTGTTCCCGGCTTAACAATGCGCCTAACTCGCCCGCAGCCTCGGCTTCTCCGGGCCGGGCGGCAGTCCCCGTATGAGTTTTCCCAAGATTATCCGCTGACTGGATTGTATTGCTCTCAGCTCCGTCTGCCGGAGCCGCTCCAGTTGTCCCGCCACCAACATTGCCAGCCTGCGGCGCAGCCGGGCCAGCTGTCTGATTTTTTGCTTTTTTATCATTTACCTGATCACCGCTGTGAATATACCTTACCACTCCATAACCCCCTTCTACTGTTGATATACAAAGAAGTCGAACAAAGAGCCTGCAACCTTGCCGCATACCATGGCCATCAGCAGCCCAAACAGATAATGCGTCATTTGCAGACGTTTTGCCAAGATCGGCAGCACATTCAAGACCTCTGTCAAAGCAGCGGCCAGCATGCCGACAAATATCCCGTCAAACAGTCCAACTCCCAGTTCGACCACAGGGCCTGAGCTAATCCGCCAGTTCCAGAAATCACTCATAGTGCCAAGCAGAGAACCCCCGATCATCGCCCCTTCATACCAATGAACTTTGTCGTAGGAGGAAGTCAGCTGGGCCAGCCGGGGCACCATATCAAGCACGATAAACAGAGCGATCACCCCTCCGCCTACCGCAATCCCCCCGGCGATTCCGAGCAGCAAATTCAGTCCAAGTGTAATCGGCGCGGTCATGTTCCATCCTCTTTAGGTCCTGATGGATCGTTTCCGCTGCGATTCATTTTGCTATACTCCTCGTGGACTACATAATGGTCGATATTATTCTGATAAAGAAACATTTCCACTTCGAGCGGAGTGGGCTCCTCATTCCATTTTTTCTTAAAGAGGTGGTTAAAAAAAATCACCATGCCAAACCCGATGCCCAGCGAATAGGCAATCTGGAACACATAAGGGTGGTCATCCCGCCGTCCGGTCAGCATCTCCACGATGCGAACATGCACTTCCTGCATGCTGACATCGGCATGAAAATTCATAATCGTCAGCGCCGACCCGAAGAAAAGCAGCAGCCACACCAGCACAAACAGCGCGACCGAAGGTTTGCGTGCTTCGACCGGCCCTTCGATCTGCACAATCGTCCGCCCCTCGCCAATCGGTTGGATGTCAGCACCCGGTAACAATTCGTGAATATGCGGGATAACCGTCAACAGGTCGATCAGAATGAGGTTCCCGTCACTCTGTGCCGGCTTCAGCAGCAGAATTGAATACAGCGGCTCCCTCCACTCCGGCTCGGTGATTAAATAAGCGATATCCCGCAGCGTGACCCCTTTCCCTTTGGGCACCATTACCCGATTCTTAAGCTGTATGTAAATGGCGGGAGCCGAATAAGTGTTCATCCGTACACCTCCTATTGTTGTCGTGAAAAGCAGGATGAGACGCAAGAATAACGGTAGTATGGGAGAAAAGGCTTATTTTTACTCCAGACCAGCAGAATTCAAGTTGAGGCATCGCCTCTTTAGCGCACAGAAACACTTTCCATTGATCTATTTCTGCGGATTAGTATCCAAAAAATGCATAAATCCTGATTGTTCATTGCTATTGGAAAAGCAACGTATCAACTACCAAGTCCTTTACTTTGTTGACTGGCTAGCGTACTGGACAGACGCACAAAAAGGCAGACCGGGCGATTCTCCCGTCTGCCTTATCCTTTGTTTATTGGTGCTGCGTTCATTCTTGTAAATTGAGTGCTGTAAATCGTCGAATCCTCTAAGCTGCTGCACCTGCCGTATGAGTTAGTTCTATTGCAATAAGTACAGCAGTTTCTCTCTATTCGTCTTCAAAATAGCGTTCTGTTGTATTTCCTGCAGCAGATTACCGCATTTTGTCGATAAACAGGCGTCTTTGCAGTAGTCTGCTGTACAAAGTGCAATAGATCGCTGATATAGTGGAAAACTGGACCCATCTGCTGCACATAATACAATTGATTTACCAACTCGGCATATGCGGAGTAAGAGGCTCTAGCTCTTCCTTTAACATACCTTCTGCGGCTCTTAAAGACCGAATTCCCCTTAGACAGCGGATAGGCTGCAAGGAACGTAATGAGCAGCGTAAGCCTTGTACCGATCACCGTATGCTGCACAGAAATCCTGCCGGATTTCAGGTTGGTCTTTCTTAAAGTGTAAACGCTCCACATATAGCCATATAGTTCACTTACGCAACATTTCAGCAGTTTTTGCAGCCAATATGGATGTTTCGTAAACTTGAGGAAGAACAAAATTCTCCGGATGGGCTGAAATGAAAAAAAGGATGTCTCCTACAGCCGTATGGCAGCAGGGGACATCCTCCTCTTCTACTCAAAACCCCAGGGGTTCTCCCCTCAGACCTACTTTATATTACTCAGACAGCCGCCGCACTCTAGTTGAGTGCTTCCTGACGGCTCTGTTGATTAGAGATAAGGAACAGTGCGGTCCAAATCAGCGCAAAACCGATAATTTGCGGCAAGGTTACCAGCAGATCGAAGAAAATCCAGTTGATCAGGATTCCCGTCATCGGGAAGCTGAGCTCTGCCAAGGTGGCAACGGAAGCTTTGGTGGTGTTAAGACCTTTGTAGTACAGCAGCATACTGAGCAGTCCGGGCAGCAGTGCCTGCAGCAGCAGATTGATCGCAATCGCCGTTGAAGCGCCCAGTCCGCCGTGTACCTGCCAGGGAGCACCCTCCATAGCGGTGACGACGAACAAGAGAGGCAATGCCAGAATGAACCGCAGTGAAGTCACCGTTTCATACTTCATTGAACCTAGCAAATAGCGGCCCATTACTGTAGATCCGCCCCACAAGGCAGCGGCTCCGAGCGCCAGCAGACTGCCGACACTGATGAAGCTGTTCACATGTCCGAAGGGTGCGGTCCAGCCAAAGGTCAGCAGATAAGTCCCTGCCAGTGCAATCACTATAAGCGGTCCGAAATTTCGGGGCAGGCGTTCTTTAAGGATGACAGCCGCCAGTCCGATGGCAAAGATCGGCTGCAGCTTCTGCAGCAGAAGCACCGCATTGAGGTCTCCGCTGGACAAGGCTTTGGTGAAGAGAATCGTAGCCACGGCGGAGCCGCCCCAAGATACAACCATTAGCGCTCCGGCCTGACGCAGACGAATTCCTTTCAGTTCAGCGCGATGCCGCCAAAGTACCGGCGCGGCAGCCAGAAAGAGCACAACATGCTCCAGCAGAACGATCTGTGAAGAGGTCATTGATTTGAGCAGGATGATGCGGAACAGCGGATCTACGCCCCATAGCGCCGCTCCCAGCACAACCAGCCAGAACCCGCCGCGCAGCGGCGCCTGGCGCACCTCTGAAGTTGAAGCAGTTACATTACTCATAATTCCATTCTCCTTGTCGATACAAACCCTCGATAAGAGACCAAAAACCCCCGCGCTGCCTTCTGAGGGGCAACTATCGGGGGTCATTATCAATAAAGACCATCAGGAATGAACCTGTCGTCTTTATCTTATGATCCTCTCCCATCCGGACTTTACCGTCGGCTCTGGAATGTCACCAGATCAGTCCTTTCCGCTGCTGACAGCGAGAAGGAGTCGCGGGCTGAGTTCGCTTTGAACATCACCGCCGGTCAGGAATTTCACCTTACCCCGAGAATCTTGTATTCCGTTATTTTTTTCACAATCTCAGGATACTCCCGTTTATGAATTTCGTCCAGTATTTTATGAAAATATACACATTTTTTCATTCATCACCGCATTTCATGCCCTCTAAATGATATTTTTTTGTAATTCCTGCTGAATTCATTAAGTTATAATAGAATTATGTGAATTATCCATATTCTTCATCCATTGAAAGAGAGGCTCTTATGAAAAGACCACTTGGAACAAACTTGCCGTTATCATTTATCGCTGTAGTCGCTATTGCATTTGCCGAAGCTATCGTCTTTCTTTTTATCTCCCTGTTTGGTGGGCTGCAATTTTATGCCCCGCTTTCCGCCGTTGTCGCTTTTGCCCTTGCAGTTTATGCGGTGCTGGCGATCTTTGACTTGTTTAAGCTGCGTATCCGGCGGATCGTGCTCGCATCTTTCGCCGGGGTATGTCTACTGGCGGCAGGCGTTTATGAAATCAATCAGGCTTATGTGAACAGCCTCGCTGAAGTGAATGACCGGGAGATTTCTCTGGAGAAATATAAACCTTTCCAGCCGGAATCCAAGATAGCCATACTGGACCAAACCTCCACTTATAAGATCACAGACGAGCTTCCGCGGCTGGACGGTGCAACCGCACTCTACCCGGTATATTCCGCTTTTGTTCAAGCCGTCTACCCGAAGGATGACTATAGCGTATATGATTTTGACAGCAGTACGGTAGTCTGCACTTCGACCTCCACTGCTTATGACCGTCTGATCGATGGAGATACGGATATTATTTTTGCAGCAGCCCCCTCTCTCTCCCAACAGAAATCAGCCAAAGCAGCCGGCAAAGAGCTAGTTCTTACGCCCATTGGCCGCGAGGCTTTTGTCTTCTTCGTTCATAAGCGGAACAAGGTGGACGGACTGGCCACACAGCAAATCAAGGATATCTATTCCGGCAAGCTGACGAATTGGAAACAGGTAGGCGGCAAACGGGACTCGATCCGGGCATTCCAGCGGGAAGAAAACAGCGGCAGCCAGACCATGCTTGAGAAAATCATGGAGGGCACCCCGCTCATGACAGCTCCGCAAAAAGATGTTATGGATGTGATGAGTGGCATTATCAGCCAGACCGCCAGCTACCGTAATTATAAAAATGCTCTCGGCTTCAGCTTCCTGTTCTACGCCTCGGAGATGAACAGCAATAACGAGATCAAGCTGCTGGCCGTCGACGGAGTTGAACCCGGCAGGGAAAGCATTCGCAGCGGAGCCTATCCTTTTGCCTCCGAATTTTATGCCGTGACCGCCGGGAGCTCCAATCCGCATATCCAGCCTTTGCTGGATTGGATAGTTTCTCCCGAGGGTCAGGAACTGGTGGCAAAAACCGGCTATAACCCGGTAAAATAAGTTCCCGGACTATCCTACCGCAAACGCAGATACACCAAAAAGCAGCAGGGACCCGGGCATGCGGGTCCCTGCTGCTTCTCTATGATGCCGATCTTCTTTTTTGTACACAAGCAATTTCGCTCTGTACTATTCTGACAACGTCCCGGTAGATGAAGCTTGAGGCGGGTTCTCTTGTGCTGACAGCAGCCGTGTCCGCTTCTTCCGATCCGGATCAGCCACGATGCGGATGTCCTGCTCAAAGATCAGGGTAGCGCGGTCATCCAGTGTATACTGCGGCCAAGATAGGCCTGGCACCGACGGATCGCCACGGTGGGCAAAGGCTGTCCAGGCGTTCAACATCGCATCCGACAATCTCTCCATGGCAGGAGTAACCTCTACTCCATAATGCGCCATATGCGATAAATTATTAAATACATAGCAGATTTCCGCACTGTGCACAGCCTTCTCGAGCAGCGGATGGCCGGGTATGGTCCAGTCGAACCGGTACATCCACACCGGGGCATAGCGATGCTGCCGTTCAGCGATAGAAATGGAGCTGTCCCAGAAATAGAGGTCCGTCAGAAAATCAGCCTGTCCCTCCACGGTCTTGGGATAATGGAGCGCGAGTTCAGCCAGATTCTCTACTCCCATCATCATTTCCAGAGCTTGAAGGGACTGGTCAAAGTTCTCTGCCGAACCACTTCCCCGGAAGAACAGGTTGCCCTCATGAAGATTCGTCCCGATCACAAGCGGTATACCGCTTGCTACACCCTCTGCAATAGCCTGCGCCGGATCTGCCGGCAATGTATCCGGCTCAATAACGGGCTGGAACAGCATGCTCATCGCATTGCCGGACAGCTTGTAAACCATCGCCCCTGCTGCCTTCAATATTTGCTCTGCCGGAAGCGTGTCCAGCAGTGTGGTATCGCCGCCTGGACGAATCCCGAGCTCAGCCAGAAAAGCTGCGCCAATCTCTTCACCTTGCTGCGCCTTCAGAGTCTGTGCAGCCCCGCTCTGCATAATAGCTCCGGCAAACAAGCCTTCTGCCGCAGGCATCGCCAGCAGCGCGGCAATACTCATGCTGCCCGCAGACTCGCCGAAGAGGGTAACCCTTTTCGGGTCGCCGCCAAACGCGGCAATATTGCCCTGCACCCATTGTAGTGCGGCAATCTGGTCCAGCAGACCGGCATTGGAGGCCAAGCCGCCGCCAAACGGCGACAAATGCATGAAACCGAACGGTCCCAGCCGATAATTGACGGTAACCACAATGACTTTACCTTTACTGGCCATATGGGTACCTTCGAACATCGGCTGGCTGCCGGCTCCGGTTACAAAAGTGCCCCCATGAATCCATACCATGACCGGCAGAGCTTCACCTTCAGCCGCTGGTGACCAGATGTTCAAGTACAGGCAATCTTCGGAATATTCCGGAGTTGCACCTCCGAATCGGGTGCTGCCGGTACTGACAGGCTGATGGCTAACCGGGCTGAATTCCCTGGCTTCTCTAACGGAACTCCATGGCTCCGGCGGCTGTGGCGCGCGAAATCGCAGCTCACCCACAGGCGGGGCGGCAAAAGGAATTCCGCGCCAGATGTTCACACCGTCACTTTGTGTTCCTTGCAGCTTCCCATATAATGTATCTGCCACGGGTCCTGTCATAAAACAATCATCCTTTCGCGTTATTCCTTTTTTTCTTCGATCACTTGATATAACCCGGAGCGGAAACGGAACCACTGGAAGACATGGGTAACGACCACCTTCAGCACGGCATATCCCGGTACAGCCAGGATAATGCCAAGCACGCCGAACATTTTACCGGCAAAAATAATGACGAAAATTATAGTAATCGGATGAATCTTCAGCGACTTGCCCATGATCTGCGGCGAAATAAATTTACCTTCAATCAGCTGGACCGCAGTCCAGACGAAGATCATTTTCAGCAGCATGAACGGAGAAGTCACCATCGCAACGATCAAGGCTGGAGTAATGGCAATGGCCGGACCCAAATAGGGAACTACCGCCGTACAGGCTGCAACGATCGCCAGCACCAGGGAATACTCCAGCCCGATAATCAAATACCCGATATAAAGCAGCGCACCGATGCAGCAGCTTACGATAATTTGTCCGCGGATATAGGAAGCCACCTGGCTGTTCATCTCGGACATTACTTCCCGAGTCTGCGGCTGCAAGCCTGTAGGGATGAACCTCATCAGGTAATCAGGCAGCTTTTTGCCGTCACGGAGCAGGTAGAACAGGATAAATGGGGTGGTTACCACAGCCAGAACAATTTCGGTCAATGCCCCAACGAAGCTGCCAACGCCATTCACTGCGTTATTCAGAAAGGAGGTGGCCCATGTTGTCACCTTGCTGGTGATATTAGTGAAGTCCATGCCAATATTCTCCTGAATGCGCTCGAACTGCTCACTGCCGGTCAGATTAACGAATTCCTGCTGAATCTGCTCACTGTATTTAGGGAAATTATCAATCAGTCCAAGCAGCTGGGTGCGGATTATCGGAATGACTGTCAGTAGAATTAGTGTAATAATCCCGGCGATCAACAGATACAGAATCACAATCCCATAGGCACGCTTCACTTTGCTTCTTCTCTCCAGCCGGTCTACCAGCGGATTCAGCAAGTAGTAGGCGATTCCGGAGAGCAGCAGCGGAGCCGCCACTGTGTGCAGCAGGACCGATATCGGCTTGAAGATAAACGGAACCTTGGAGAACACCAGAATCGTAACCCCGATAAGTAAAATAATCAGTAAAGAAACCACAAATTTGTTATTTAAAAAAAACTTTTTAAACCTCTCAGGCCATACCTGCACCCTTTCCATTACTGCTTTCCCCCTAATACAAAGACTTATCTGTAAGTGTGATAAATTGCACTTGCTATTAGCATAGTCAACGCAGGGGTTGCAAGTCAAATTTTCAGCACGAGCGCCCCTCTATGAAATTCTGCACCTTTTACGCTGCGTTTTTGAAAGTTCCAGATCCAGATGTCATCCTCAAATCAAAGGTTTATGTAAACTTACCAGCAGCTTTTCCACTAGGCACAATGCATTCAGGGAGACCGATTCCACATGGGTTTCAAAGCTTTCAACACTTTCTTCGTCCGCATGGTCCGATATCGAACGGATAACAACAAAAGGAATATGATTGACATAGCAGGTCTGCGCAATGCTTGCGCTCTCCATGTCCACACACATCGCCCCAAAGGAATCCAGCCGTTTGCGCTTTTCACTGCTGGCGATGAACTCTTCCCCGGAGATCATTTTTCCGGCGTAGATATTTCCATGATCTTGATCCTCTCCGGCAATACGGATACATTCATTAACCATCGCTGTATCGGCCTCTATGAAAATGCTCTTCATCCATGGATGGTACTCCGTCAGGATCTCCTGCGGAAGATCATGATGGGCTACCTCGGTAGAGATGACCACATCCCCGTGCTTCAGGCTGTCCCCCAATGCTCCGGCTGCACCAGTCAAAATAATATGTGTGACTTCAAGTATGTCAATCAGCACCTGCGTCGCAATGCAGGCGTTGACTTTACCCACCCCGCAGATTACCAGAACTACTTGAGCCTCTCCGTAGAATCCGGAATAGAATTTCAGGGATGCTTTTTCATAAACCGAATCTATAAAACATTTCTTAATCAGATGTTCAATTTCTTCATCCGATGGTCCTATTACACCTGTGATCACAAAAACAACCTCCCGTCAGCGCAAATAACAGCCATTGTTAATATCAAACGTTGCACCGGTATAAGCCCTTGACTTCCTGCTCAACAAAAAAACAACACTTTCGGCAATCTCTTCTGCCAGCAGCGGCTCCTTAGTCAATTGATGCTCCAGATATTCCTTCTGTCTCCAATCGGGAATATGGCTCATCATCGGTGTATTCGTCATTGTCGGCGCAACCGCGTTTACGCGGATATAGGGGGCGAAGTTCATCGCGCAGCTCTTCGTCAAACCCAGAATAGCCGCTTTCGACAAGCCGTAAACGGCATCCGAGCTTCCCTCCTGTCCGGATACGGACGACATGTTGACGATTGCGCCTTGGCGACGGCTTCCTAGCAGCAGCCTGCCGAACATCTGAGAGAAATAGACATAACCTTTCACGTTGATATCCAGCACCCGATCTATTTCATCAGGGGCATACTCAAGGATACTTTTGCCCAAATAGATGCCTGCATTGTTGACCAAACCATTGATATCCGCATGATGCTGCTCTATATAGGCAAAGAATTGTTTCACCTCGCGGTGATAACTGGCATCCAGCCGATAGACGGACAACTTGCCGGAAGCCATTTCCGATTCCAACTGCTCCAGCGCCGGGCCGTTGATATCGCAGGCTATGACGCCCGCACCCTCCCGCAGACCAAGCCGGACAATTTCCTTGCCAATCCCGGAAGCGGCTCCGGTTACTATAATTTTCATGGCATTCAGCATATGATCTGTCTCCTTGTTTCACAGCGGCTTTACAGCTGCTTCAGTCGAATTTAATATCTGCAATTTGCCCTGCTTCCACAAATCCTACAGTTTGGTAGACCTTGTTGGAATCCGGGTTTTTGTCGTCCGCGTACAGCACCGGAGTTAAGCCTTCGGCGAGCAATATTTGGCATAGTTCAGCCACGGCTGCGCTGGCATACCCTTGTTTACGGTGAGTGCGCGGCGTATAGACATCGTTAATCCGGACATGTCTCGCTGAGCGGTGTGCGATGGCCGCCATAGATACGGGCACGCCATCCACAACCCACAAATACAGGTTGCCGGCACGAACCGCTTCATCCGCATAGGAAAGGAAATTCTCCTGCTGCTCAGAAGTGCCGAAGGCATCCTCAACGAATCTGGCTGTAAACTCCGCAATCACCGGAATATGGGCCTCACCGGCCTGCAACAGCGACCCACTGACATGACCGGGTTTCCGCACCTCGGGGCAATGGTAGGCTTTTAGCATCATGTTGGTATGATGAAGTTTCCCCTTGGCCGCGCAAAAAGCTTCCGCGAATGCCTTGGCCGTCTCCGGCTCTGCGCTGATTCCGGGGATTCCGCTATCCTTCACCCGTTCCGCCAGCTGCCGCACCAAATCGTCCCGCTGCTGTACTTCAAGCTCCTTCGAAACCCATAACCAGGCATTGTGACCTGTCGATTGGGTGAAGATCAGTTGATCATCAATGCTTTTGAGCTTGATCGCATCCTCATACTCCGCAATGCGGTGAATCAGGTTATGTAGAACCTCCTCTTGCTTAAACCCACTGCTATGCAGCACTCTATCATCCGGCTCAAAACTCTCAAACATCTCTTAACCCCCTAATTTTTCCTTTCTTTCAATCATAATGCGCCTGCCGGAAAAAATAAACAGCCCGTCTCCGGAATTTCCGGTTCGGGCTGTTGATTAAACTTCCAGGTTTCGCCAATTGACGTACTTCATTGGGCATTGCGAAGGTAACGGGATTCATACCCGTTACTTTCACCAGAATCCCGCTTACCGGAAGGATAGCGGGAATTCCTAACGGTAATTAAGTCGAACTACACTGTTACGCAATATATTGAAATTTTAGCGGGCTGATTTCCCGGCAGCAGCTCGATTTACTAAATAAGCCTAATACAGCGGTAACTATTCCCGTTACTGTGGTACCAGCTCGTCAACCTTCAACCTCAGGGGTACCCTCTCCGCCAGCCAGCCAGAATATTGTACCCGCCGGGAGATTCTACTGATCCAGCGGTATGGTGATGCTCTGTCCGGTATGAGTAGCAACCCGAATTTCATCCCCCGTCAGCTCCACACCGAGAAGCTGCAACGGGTCACCTGCTAGTTCAGCAGCCATAGTCTTGCCTCCTTCACCGCTGTCTCCCGGCTCGCCATACACGGCCGAGATCAGCCAGTGGGTCCCGGGAGCAAGCTTCGCCTGCAGCGTCGGTATGGCTGTCCGCGGCCGCAGCACATTGGTATTGGTATGCGGACGGATCAGCCCTGCTTCGCTGTAGCCGGCCAAGCCGAGAATTCCGCTGGCGCCATGGCTGCTGATCGCTGTCATACCTGCTCCTTCAGCAGGCATTATCTCCCGCAGTCCAGGCTCTAGCGCCACGGCAAAACCACCTTCTGCGGCATCCAGCGTTCTTTCTGTTTGTACCCGGTGAATCCGGATATGCCAGGGAAGACCAGCCACAACCCAGGTCTGCACTTCCACATTGGGCCAAGGCTTCCATCTGGAAAAGAGCAGATTGTCTTCAATCCGCGTCTCTTCATTTTGTCTTCTCACCCGGTACAGATTGTCGCCCGCCTCGCTGAGCGCCAGCATGGAATCGAATGCGCCTTGGGAGATTCCCCATTCCGAACGGGGAACGCTGAACCCAAAAGCAGTGGAATAAGCGAACTTCTCATATTTGGCCGAAGTATGGGTATGCTCATTGGTGCCTTTATGCCCGCTGTTGAAGGCGACGACATGATCGCTTTCAGCCCGGCGGCAGATGACAAGATGAGCAGGCTGCTGCACAGCCAGCGCTTCAAGCTCCGGAAGCGGCAGTTCCTCCGCCTGCCAGAAGGGATGCTGATCCGGCAGGGCCAGCGGCAGGAAGTATTTCAAGGACCAATACGGCGACCCCGGCGAGTTATAGTTCTCGGCCATCACCAGGTTGGGATAGGTATAACCGATGTTCAATACGCCGTCCGCGTTCAGAATATCCTGCTGGAACCACCAGCGTAAGTTGCGCAGAACGATCCCTTTAATAACACCATAAGGCACAGCTTCAACTCCTGCATAAGCAAGGGCCCCCCAGAATGCCGATTGGGCGAACCGGTAGGTCAAGCTACGGCCATACGGAAGCGCGGAGCCATCCGCAGCAAACCATTGGATGAATTCAGCAGCGAACTTTCCAGCCCGTTCCCTGAACACGCTTGCCCGTTCAGGATCTTCCTCACCCATCAGTTCGGCATAGAGCAGCCCGTAGAAATGGATGGCGAACGGAACATAATAATCACTATGACCGCCGATACCGTCGCTGTACCAGCCATCGGTCAAGTAGAAATCATCCATACGCCGCAGATTCTGCTCCAGTTGATCGGCATCATACGGTAGACCAGCCTTGCGGAAGCCCAGATTAACCAGCACATTGAAGAAGAGCCAATTGCAGTCATAGCAAGGATGTGAGTTCATCTGGCTCAGCCAATTGAACAAATTCCCCTGCTCCCGTTCGCTCAGCGGCCCCCAGACCCGGTCCGGGATCAGCGCCAACCCGTAGCCAAACGCTGCCATCTCCACAAGGCGCTGGTCATAATCACCGACCTCACCCCAGTATTCCTTATGCTCCGGGTCGGTCCCGTTGCGGATGCCGTCCAGCAGCATCTCCCACATGTCATCTTCACCACCACCGGCCAGAAACGGCACAAATCCCCATAATACCCGGGAGAAGCCCTCCATTTCAGCAATATCAGGCCCGTAATGAACCCCGGTCACCCCCAGCTTCAGACGGGCACGTCCCTCACTATAGTAAGGCTTAAGCGGATAGGCCAGCTGACGGAAAGCATTTTGCATATCTTCTTTTGTGACCAGCGGATTAGCCCCAATTGGTCCCCATTGGCTACTCATCGACATCACTCCTAATTGCTTCTCGAATTTTTATAGAGTCAGGCTCCAACTATACACGTTCAAAATCGATGCGCTCACTGATGTACCTTAGCAACCATCCGCACTCACCAACCACGCTCACCACCAGAACACCTTCCTTCCAGCAACATCCCCCTCACTCGCCAGCACATCTTCTGGCAGCGTCATCGGCAATCACCAGTGCCCCTTCCAACAATCTAGTCAACACTTTCACCAATGCATCCTCCAACAGTCTCGTCAGCACTCTCACCAACGCATCCTCCAACAATCTCGTCAGCACTCTCACCAACGCTCTTCTTGGAAAGCTGCTCCTTCTACCAGTGTCTGTCTGCTCTGCGGACTCCAGTGACGTTACTTTGCAGAAATGGCCTCTTCGCACGAACGAGCGGACTCAGATGACGCTATCCCTAGTAAAAATCGATGATTTAGTTGATCTACGAGCAAATAAGTGCGCTGGAGTCCGATAAGCAAGCCAAACAGGCGAAAACCGAAAAATAAGAGCACTGGAGTCCGCAGCTTCTCTGCGTATCCACTGCCTGCTATCAAAAGACGTGTTGCCCACGAATTTCCGAGTGATTTGGAATCTAAGGAGCAAGCCAATCTGCTGGAGAGGCATATTGGCTGGAACAGGCAGCAATCTTGCTAAAATAATTCGCAGCGTCTGGTGCTGGCAGCTATCCGGTGATATTCGAACGGAGGCGGAACAACAAGCAATATAGTCCATCAGGCTGCCTATGTTAGTACTCCGAAACATGGTTACTTTACTGCCAGATCAGCAGCAAATGCAATGTACCACCGCTTGTCGTACCATCTATTCGCTCTGCAATCTCTTCTCGTCGTATTATTTCTATCCGATCTGCTGCAATCTCTTCTCGTTGTACTATTTCTATCCGATCTGCTGCAATCTCTTCTAGTCGTACTATTTCTATCCCATCTGCTGCTATCTCTTCTAGTCGTACTATTTCTATCCGATCTGCTGTCCCTTCTTGCACCCTTATTCTAGTGCTAAGATTCAGCGCTTATTGCTCTTTCCCTGTAAACATGCTGTTAGCCTAATCCCACAGCACAACGGTGGGCGCTTACTCCCAATAGAACGGGCCATTCCCCTTCAGCCGTGCCAGTCCTTCGACGTAGAAGAAGTCTCCGTAAATCAGGGGGACATCAATGTTTGTTCCGGCCGGATAATTGCTCGTACCATGGAGGATCAATCCCTCCTCGGCATCGTTGTCCCAGGTGCCGTAATTGCGGTATAGCGATTCCAGCATGCGGATCGCAGGCTCCCGGTACACCGGTGCCTCGGTCTCGCCGACTTTGTCGGCAAGCAGCAGCAAACCGCTTGCCGCACAAGCGCCGGCTGACGAATCGCGGAAGCCGCGCGCTTCTCCGGGTGCGCGGAAATCCCATTGCGGGACATGGTCCTCCGGCAAACGGGCCAGGAAGAAATGGGCCACCTTCTGGGCGGTATGGAGATATTCAGCCTTGCCGGTATGATGGTAGGCCAGCGTCAGTCCATAGATCGCCCAGGCTGTGCCGCGGGACCAGGCCGACTCGGCGGCATACCCCTGGCCGCCGATGCCTTCGAGGAATTCGCCGGTTTCGGGATCGAAACGGACAATATGATACACGGATCCGTCCGGGCGGATGAAGTGCTTCACGACCGTGTCCATATGTGCTTCGGCAATATGGCGGTAACGCGGATCTCCGCTGGTCTCTGCCGCCCAGAAAAGCAGCGGCATGTTCATCGCACAGTCAATGATCGCGTATCCGCGGTTATCTTCGCCTTCATACCAGGGATTCCAGGCCCGGATGTAGCTGCCTTTCAGATTAAAGCGGGCCGCGAGGAAATTCGCTGCCTTCAGCGCTCTCACCTTGGAAACCTCGCTGGCCAACAGCTTGTAGGAAGCCACGCTGGTCAAAGTCCACATAAAGCCCAGATCATGGTCAAGTCGGACATAATCATTCAGAACCTGGTCCAGCTGTTCCTCACAGTCCTCTGCCAGCGCGCGCAAAGACTCATCCTTGCTCTCGTTATACAGAAGCCACAGCTGTCCCGGCCAGAAGCCGGCTGTCCACCAGTACGGCTGGGCCAGTTCATATTGGCCGCCTTGACTGGCATGGGGAAACCCCGCGCCGATTCTCCGGCTGTTCTTCCGTGTCTTCTCCAACACCTTGCTCCACGCTTCCTCTACCCATCCCAGCTTTGTTTCCGCTGTCATCTCTAGCCACCGCCATTCATTGTTTTGGATGATATAAGTTGAACTCTAGATTTACGTATTAAATCCGGCTGCATTCCTTCTATTGAACCTCATCGCGGTTGAAAGCTTATTTAGTCCAGGAATCTGAATTCAAAATGATACCTTTCATGTTTACACGGGTTCCGGGCATAAAAATCCAGACCATACCAAGTCTTCACCTTACCGAAATGGTCGTTATAGCTATGCACGGAGATTTCGGGCCTCAGCGCCGCAATGTCATAGCTGATACGCAGCCCGCGCTGCCCCTGTCCATCTGCTCGTCTATCTGCCTGTCCATGTGCCTGTCCATGTTCCTGTCTATCTGTCTGCCCATCTACCTGCCCATCTGCTCGTCCATCCGCCTGTCCATCTCCCTGCCTCTCTAGCAGCACCGCATCTTCCTCCAGAACAGGTGGAATAAAGGTAATAAACCGTTCAACCAGCGACGCTGGAGCTTCCGCAAACCGGAACTCATCAGTCATCGTCAGTACAGGAGAGTTAACACCTGTATCCCATTCGAAGCGGCGTGTTAAGCCCTCCAAGCTGCCAACACGGTATGCCCGGGTCAAATCAAGCTCCAGCACATCACTGCCGTCCCCGGCCTTCACTTCCTGAATTTCAGCATATGCCTCCGCTCCCGCAACCTGATACTGCCCGTCTATAATTGGCACGCTATGGCCTTGAGAACCGTTGCAATCATAGGAGTACCGTTCTGTTCCGAAGTAACCTGAAGTGTATTCCCCGCTGCCCAGCTCGGAAATATATACCGTTCCTTCTCCCTGCAGGATAAATCCCCCGAGGTCATTGTGGTTATGAGGTTCGTCATTGTTGCCGCCCTTGGCAGCAAACCCGAAACCGCCATCCGTTCCCGAATGACGGGACAACAGCCACTGCGCATCCGGAAGATAATAGCTGGTGCTGCCCCAATCTCTTGGTCCTTCCTCCGGCTTGCGCCAGATCAGATTACGCAGCGCAGAAGCCCAACGGCTGCAGTGATCCTCAGTGTAAGCGGCTCTAAGCGACAGCGGAGGTACCTCCACTTCAGGATACGCGGAAGCCAGATAATGGCTGAGTCCGAGAAACACATGGCCTGACTCCAGCGAATCGGAGAAGTTCGCCATAAGCTGCCCGCCGAGAAAACATTTCTGCTGGAAGGCCGCGATGCTGCCTACCTTCTCACGCCGGAACCAGTCCAGCTGCCCCCGGCTTTTTTGACGTAGTAGATCGGCATAGTAGACGAAATAGCCAAATCCGTAATTCCAGTACCCCAACCCTTCAAGACAAGCGCCGTCTTCACCAAAGCCCTGCAAATAATATTCCATACTGCCCTGCACTTTGAACAGGATCTCGGTAAGCGTTTCCTTATCTTCCATCAGCAAAAGTGCCGCCGAGCCTATAGAACCGGAACAAACCGCCGACCAATTATGGGTGGAAGTCTCCCAATGATAGGGTCCGCAGGTTAAGTACGGCACGAACAGCCGCTTATCTACCTCTGCCTTAATCCGTGCCTGCAGCAGCGCAGGCAGCCGTTCGCCAAGAAGACAATTGATTTCGCTGAGTGCAAAGCCTGTCTCTGCCGAGAACAAATCAATCGTCTCTGTGATGCCGGTATCTCCCAGATGAGCGGGGAGACACCAGGTATATTCGTTGCAGATGCTCCACACAATCTCACACACTGCCGTTAAATGCTTCTCCTGCCCGGGTTCCAGCAGCGCCAGCAGAACAGCCGTATTCAGTATTCGCCTGCGCTCGAAATAGACCCGCTCATATTCCAGCCTTGAACCCGTGCGGGCATAGATGGAAAACAGCTCATACGTAAGTTCAGGAATAGGAGCATCATTCAGCCGTTCGCCTTCCCGGCGGATCTCCGCAAGCTCATCACGGTATAGCGGTGATTCCAGCACATAGCTCCAGAATGTCTTCTGATCGCCGTCAGGATAGTACAACCGGACATCCGATGGTTCCATCACTGCAATAATGTGATGCAGTTCAACCCTTTGCATATTACGCCGCCTTTCCTGGCACACCTGAATGTTCAGCCCCGGTATTCCACGGGTGTAACTCCGGCATGTGACTTGAATGTCTTAATAAAATAGCTCTGGTTGTCATACCCAAGCTGCTCACAGATCTCACCGACCGTAGAGTTCGTTCCGTCCAGCAGCTCCTTGGCCCGTTCCATCTTCAGCTTGGTTACATATTCGATAAAAGTAGTGCCGGTTTCCTTCTTAAACAGCCTGCTGAAATAGCTGGAATTCAGGTGCAAGTGATCCGCCACCTCATCCAGGCTGATTCTGGAGCCCAGACGCAGAGAGACATACTGGCAGGCTTCCATCACCTCGGCCCGTTTGCTTGCCCCGGCACCCGCACCTTTGGCGCGGGCGATGGATTTCAGGTGATTATCAAGCCATTCCCGCAGTGCAGGCAGTGAATCAATATCCACAATCTCCTTATGCAGTGTATCCGCCGAATAAGCAGGCCGGACCGACTGCAGGGAATGCAGCTTCAGCTTCAGATCGAGCAGCAGCTTCAGCGTCCAATCCTTGACCACTTCCGGTGCATACTTCTCCTGCCGGATCTGCGCTATCCATTTATCCGTTATTGTGTGCGACAAATTACCGGACCTGCCCAGCAGCACCTCTCTCAGCTCCATACTGGCCTGGTCATAATGGGCGAACAGATTATTGGTTTGGCCGCTGACCGGAGACTGCGGGGATTTCCGCTTCGCAATCTCCCCCTGCTCCAGATAGAAACGTTGTTCTTCCCCCGCCAGCATTTGGCCAAGCTGTTGCTTCAGCCCCTCCGGCGAACCGGTCCCTTCTCCTGTAATGAAGGACATTTGAATCTTCAGCACCCGGAACAAGGTAGACTGGATCATCTTCAGCCCGGCCGCGGCTTCGGCGTAAATATTGCCCTGAAGACCGGGCTTATAGGAGAACAGCAGGAATGAAGACTTCACATTGTAACCGATATACAGTCCTCTCGGCTTCATTCCGTCCAGCACCTCATTCATCACATTGCACACGGCGAAATGCAGGGTCTGATCCGAGGAGAAGCGGTATTTCACATGCCGGTAGTCCTCAAGATAGGCGATCACCGGCAGGCAGCATTCTCCATTCTGGAACAATCCATATTCGGCAGCTTCATCCATCCATTTCTCCGGCGAAAGCAGCGGCTGGTGGATAAAATTCTTGATGCTCCGCTCCTTGCGCAGCTCCCGGGTCTCTCCGAACAAATGCTTGATCCGGGAATTCTCCCAGCCTGTCTTGGTTTCCTCATCTAGCGATTCCTTGAATCTGCGCAGGAGCTGCACCAGATCCTCCGGGTCCAGCGCATCCTTCAGCAAGTAATCCTGCACATTCAGCCTCATCGCCTGCTGGGCGTACTGGAATTCGTTGTGGCAAGAAAGAATGGCTATCCGCACCTCCGGCTTCAGCTCCTTCACGAGTGAGGACAGCTCCAATCCGTTCATCCGCGGCATCCCGATATCCGTAATCAGAATATCCGGCATCTCCAGCCGGGCATGCTCCCAGGCGTTCCAGCCGTTCTCATGTGTCCCCATCAGACACAGGCCAAGCTCCTCCCAGCGGATACTTTCGGATAAAAGCTCGATTACAGGATAATCATCATCCACCAGCATGACTTTATACATCCCGGATCACCTCCCTGTACGGAATAAACATCTTGATTGCTGTACCTTCCCCTGCTATGCTGCTGACCTCAATAGCAAATTCCCCGCCAAAAAGAATTCTCATCCGCTCGACCACATTATGCAGCCCCATGCCGGAAAAAGAGCCCTTAAGCACTGCCTTGCCGGGAAGGCTCTCCGCTTCCAAGCTTATCTTGCGGGTAAGGCTGGATAATTCGCTGCTGTCCATCCCCCGCCCGTTGTCCTCAACCGTGAGCACGATGAACTTCTCTTCCACAACTGCCCGGATGCTGATCGTTCCCGGCTTTTGGCTGAGGCCGTGAATGAGCGCATTCTCGACAAGCGGCTGAAGAAAGAAACGCGGCACTTTAAGGAGAAAAGCTTCCGGATCAATATCCAGCCGAAGCGCGGCCTCTTCCTTCTGGCGCAGATTCATCAAGCTGACATAATGGGAGACCAGATCGATCTCCTCATGCAGAAAAATCTCATCCTCCTCACGGCTAATCGTCATCCGCAGCAGCATGGACAGCGAACCGATCATTTTGGCGCTGTCCGGGTCTCCCCGCTTCATGACCTTCATCCGGATCGAGTTGAGCACATTAAAGAGAAAATGCGGGTTGATCTGGGCCTGGAGCATTTTGAGCTCCGCTTTTCTTTTGCGCGCCTGGGTATCGGACACTTCAGCTATCATTTCCTTGACCCGGTCCAGCATCTGATCGAACAGCAGGCCCAAACGCCCGATCTCGTCATTGCCCCGGACCCCTGAACGCACCAGCAGATTGCCCCGCTGCACTGCCGTTGTCACTTTGCCGAGGCGCACCAGCGGCTTTGTAAAGGCACGGACCAGTGTAATCAGCAGCAGCAGAAACACAAAAAAAGAAACGAGCTGTATGGTAAATACCCGGTTGAAGATGGAACTGATATCGACAATACTCTGTGAATACGGCTGCATCAGCACAAGCCTCCAGCCGTTGAACGGAATCTGCTGCTGGGCGACCAGATACCGCTCTCCTGCTATAGAAACCACAGAAGAATCCTTGAGATGATCCACAGCGGCGGTGTATGGAAGCGGCTTGCCGATACTTTCGGGATCGCCACCGGAGACGATCATGCCGGCACTATCCAGCAGCGTCACCTTCTGGCCGGCGGAAAGATTGCCAAAAATCGAATGGAGCTGATCCTCCATAATCGTGACAATGGCATAGCCGTAAATCTCTGTGCTGTCCAGCCGCAGCGTACGTGCAACGGTCAACTGATACGGATGATCAAATTTGTCATAGGAGAAATCAGTAGACTCGACACCTATCCAATAGGATTCCAGCCCTTTCAGTTCCATCAGCTTCTGGAACCAGGGCTTTTTCTTAAGATCCAGCGGATTGTAATCGCTAACAGAATAGTTCATATAGTAAGCATTGTTGGTCAGCAGAATCGTAACATAGCAGTTCTGGCCTACAACCGTAAGGGTATCAAGCTGCTCCAGCACCCGGTTGCTGTCCATAAAGCGTTCATACTCATTGCCGCTGGCATTGCCCGAGGCCACCAGCTTGAAATAGGCTCTCAGCCCGGGATTGGTCTGCACGTAATTGGCAATGGTCACCATTCCCTTCAAGCTGTTCATTACTGAACCGCTCACCAGCTGCAGGGAATCCTCCGCATTTGAAACCGCTTGCCGTTTTACTGCCTCTTGGGTCAAAGAATTATAAATGATTAGTGTCAGAGCGGCTGGAACGAGAATACAAGCCACAGCTGCCAGGATCAGCTTATGGCGGATCGATTTAGGGGCAAGTTCCCTCAGTCTGCCAATCATATCGGATGTCCCCCTGAAACAAGTAGAAACGGTGCGCCTCCCCTTGTATGAAGGAAGGCATCCGTTTCTGCAAGAAGTATAAGGTTAAAACATTATATCAATTATTTTTTGTTGGCAGCAATAATTTTGTCGACCCGCTCCTTGGCGTTTTTCACCGTTGTATCCACATCCTGATCGCCGAGGATCATTTTCTCGTATTCCTCATTGATCGCTTTGTAGACCTCAGCCTGGTAAGTAGCGGGTGGAATAATCGCCGAAGCTTTTGAAGCTACGAGAGTATCTACCAGTGACTTTTTGTCCACCTTCTCCGGATTTTTGGTGCCGGTGAGAATCGTATCAATGATGCCTTCCACCTGATCGCTGGTCACCTTGCTCCAGGCCGGGATGTTTTTACCTTGGACAAGCTGTCCTTCCGTTGTGTACCAGCGCACAAACTTGTAAGCCGCTTCTTTGTTCTTTGATTTGGCTGCCACAGCCACATAGTCTGTAGTAACCGGAGTCAGACCGTTTTCATCGCCTGCAGTGTTCTTAGGGAACGGGGCAACCGCCACATTAAAGTTCAAAGGCACCTTTTCCGTACCGCCAATTTCCGTGTTCATCCAGCTGCCGATCAGAATCATGCTGGCGGATTGGTTAAAGAATTGCGTCCGGTAGGCCAGCTTCTGGGAGATCATATCGGAATAGGGCACCGAGGATTTATCCTCTTTCTCCATGCGCAGTCTCAGCTCAAGCGTCGCCTTGAAGTTCGGATCATCCAGATTGGACGTGCCATCGGCTTTGAGAAACTCGGAGTTCTGCGGTTGATTCTCCAGCTTCAGCTTCAGGAATTCCATCCAGCCGCCGGCTTGAGGGCCATGGAAGTAAGTTCCGTAGCGTTTATCTGCGCCTTCACCTTTAGTCAGCTTCTTGGCGTAGTCGGCAAATTCATCCCAGGTCCATTCGGCCGGCACCGCAAGACCCACTTCGTCCAATTGGTCCTTGTTCAGCAGCACATACCATGGATTGAATTTGCCCGGGAGCGCATAGACCTTGCCGTCCAGATGGGTATCCACCTTGTAATCCTCTTCCACCTTATAGTTATCCTTGGCAATGTACTCATCCAGCGGTTCCGCCATGCCGAGCGCGACACGCTGCGCATACCCCGCCGCATCGCTGAACATCAGAATGTCCATTTGGGCGGAGGACGCGGCCTCCAGATCCAGCTTTTTGAAGGCCTCCTGTGTATCTCCCTTCTCGCTGAGCTGTACCAGCTCAATCTTCACTCCCGGAGTTGCCGCTTCATAAGCCTCCAGCGTATGCTTCCAGTTATAGGCTTCCTCAGTACCGTAGGTATAGAGCCGCAGATTGGTAGTCTCGGTGCTGCCGGAGGCCCCGCCGTTTGTGCCTGCAGTCGCTCCGCCGTCCGCAGCATTGTTATTGTTATTACCGCCGCAGCCCGACAGCAGGCTTAACATCAGAACCCCCGTAATTGCTCCTGCCCATACTTTTGTTCTCATTTCTATAACCCTCCTCAAAGTTTTCATCAGCTTTCACTTACTTGAAACTAACAACTGAATTATAGAATACGCTTTCATTTAACACATGAAACAATATTTACTTTTATTGAATTATTTTTACTTCTATAAATATAGGAGAGTTCCCGCTTGCAGCTTACCCTTTAACACCGCCAAGAGCAATTCCTTCGATAACACTTTTTTGGCCAAGGATAAAGATAATAATGAGCGGAAGAATTGCCGACACTGCGGCCGCCATGATCAGGGAATAGAACTCTCCACTCATGGAAGTGAATTTCTGAATGGCTATCGGAAGGGTCAGCAGCTTGTCGCTTCGGACAAAGATCAGCGGATTCTGATAATCATTCCAGGTCCAGATGAACCGGAGTATAGCATAAGTAGCCACAGCAGGCTTCACCAGCGGAAGTGCAATCGACCAGAAGATTCTCGGGTGGCCCGCACCGTCTATTTTAGCTGATTCAATGAACTCCTGATGCAGTCCCATAAAGAACTGCCGCAGCATAAAGGTTCCAAGAACACTGAAACTGCCGAGCAGAATCAGTCCAAAATGGCTGTCAAACAGCCCGATGTTACGGTACAGGATAAACTGCGGTATCAGGATCGCCTGTCCCGGAATCATATACGTCACTAGTACGATCATAAACAAGAAATTGCTGGAGCGGAATTTGATCTTCGAAAAGCCGTAGGCGGCCATTGCCGAGACCAGACAGGACAACGCCGTCGTGATCAGCGCCACTTTAATCGAGTTCCAGTAATATAGAGTGAACGGGTAATCCCCGAACCAGACTTCCTTATAATTCTCAATGGCATTCCACTTCTTGGGGAGCCACTGGATCGGGTAAGCAAAAACTTCCGACTCTACTTTGAACGACGTTACCAGCATCCATATAAAAGGCAGCAGGAACAAAACACTTCCCGCAAACATTACAACCGTAATAATTACTTTGCGCCAGTCCAAGCCTGTGCGTATTTCCATAGTTTCTCTTCCCTCCCTTGCCGCCTTAGTAATTGACCCATTTTTTCTCTGCCAGCCACTGGCCGAAAGTAATCAGCATCACGAAGATGAACAAGACCACCGCGATGGCCGACGCATAACCCACCTTCAGATTTACAAAAGCTGTATCGTATAAGTACCAGACCATCATTGTCGTTGAGCCGATGGGGCCGCCCTGCGTCAGAACAGCAATAATATCAAACACTTTAAAGGTTGCTATGATACCGGTTACAAGGAGGAAAAAGGTCGTTGGTGACAGCAGCGGGAAGGTGATCCGTCTGAATTTTGTCCAGGCTCCTGCTCCGTCGATGTCAGCCGCCTCATACAAATCCTTCGGAATGGACTGCAGTCCGGCGATGTAAATAATCATATTGAAGCCGATGGAGATCCAGACAGAGATCATCATGATCGAGATCAACGCGAAATGCGGGTCGGCAATCCATTTCGGCGGGTCGGCAATCCCGATGGCCTTGAGCATTTCATTAATAGGTCCATAGGAGGGCTGGAACAGCACCTGCCATACGATGGCTACCGCTACGGTCATGGACACATAAGGAACGAAATAGGCAATTTTGAAATATCCCTTCATATACACATAACGGTCAATCAGAATCGCCAGCACCATCGACACCAGCAAATACACCGGCACCGTCAGCAGAAACAGAAAATTGTTGCGCACCGAACGGATGAACATCTCGTCCTGCAACAGATTGGTGAAATTCTGCAAGCCTACCCAGCGGATGCCGTCAAAGCCCTGAACAAAGTTCCAATCGGCAAATCCGAGGAATAACGTGGCGATGATCGGAATCAGCACCAGTATCGTCACCCCGATCAGCATCGGGCTTACGAACAGCAGTCCGGAAAGCGTCTCACCTTTTTGCAGCGACCAGGCTCTACGGCTGCGTACAGGCGGTTGTTGCGGTAAAGTCTCCAGGTTTTGTCCCATGTCTAACACCTCAATAGTTTCGTTATTGGTTGTGCGCTGTTTATAAATTTAGTATAAAAAAAATACCGCCAGCGCTTTGACGGTATTTTGATCATATTGGATGTAATTTTTACTTCTTCTTTTTGCCCTTCGCATCTTTCTCGGTTGCTGCAATGAGCCCTCCATCGTAAGTATAGAGCACGTTGTCTTCCAGACGTTCGCCTTCCAGAACCTTGCGCACCAGCGCTTTGGCCGATTTGGGGGTAATCTCCTTATACCATACGCCTTCCGGATAGGAAATCACTACGCAGGCATCCGAGCACCTTCCGTTGCAGCGGGTAACCGTCGTATGAATCAGCCGTTCCGCGCCCTGCTTCTCGATCTCATCCTCTATTGCATCAGCCACCTCTTCACCCTTATGCTTTCTGCAGCTGCTCCCATTGCAGATCAGCAGATGGCTTACTGTTCCTTGCAAATTCCAAGTCGTCATGGAAAATCCCACCTCTTTCTGAACAATAATACCTTTACATGAATTCTTCTAAACTCTACCGATTGCCCGGACAATCGTCAATAGGGTGAAAGACTGCTATAATACAAATGAGAATGATTATCAAACATCAAAGGAGTGATTCTATCCATGCCTCTCCGGCAACTTGGCGATTCCCGCCCTCATCCCCATCATTTCTACTTCCCGGTACGCGTTGAACATCTAACCGGATTAGCCGCAAGCATTGCTCCCGGATCCTCCGGACACTTGTCTGTTATTGTAACCGGAGGCAGCGGAACTATCGATATTCAAGACGAACGCCTTAGCCTATCCGGCGGCAGCATGCTGTGCTGCAGCACACAGCCCGGTGTTTCTCTGAGCCCGCAGCATCAGTTGCAGGGCGTATGGATTGAATACTCTACATTTCCGCTGCAGAGCAATCAGACAAATCCCCTGAACGACAGGCACCCGTTGGGGAATTGCTCGACTAAGATTTGCACACTCGCAGCCCGCCTGCTGAGGGTCTGGGAGGGGAGCGAAATTCAGTCCCCTTTCACCGTACAGCAGTTATTCACCGAATTGCTGACTGAGCTTCATGGCGAAATCAGAGAGAACAGCCAGTCCCCGGCGCATTGGCTTGACCGCGTGCTGGAATATATAGAAGCACATTATTCCGAGGATATCACAAGAAGTCAGATGGCTGAACAGGCAGGGGTTAGCCCGGAACACTTCTCGCGGGTCTTCCGCAAAGCTACCGGACAAACCTTCAACGAATATGTAACCCTGCAGCGCATCCGCAGAGCCCAGAAGCGGATGCTGACCGGTGCTCCGAATTTGTCTCAGCTCGCGCTGGAGGTCGGCTATGTTGAAGGGACCTACTTAAGCCGGAAATTCAAGCAGGTCGTAGGCATTTCTCCTGCAGCCTACCACCGTAAGAATAAAAGAATTGTGGCCCTCAATTTCAACCATACCGCAAGCCTGCGGGCTCTGGAGATTACGCCACAGCTCGGAGTGTATTCCGGGTGGATGGAACGTCATGAGACGGTTCCTTCTGCGCTTAAGCTTCAGCTCGAAGGCAGCAGCGCGGCCATGCTCTATAACAGGGTTGCCGCCGTGCGCCCGGATGTCATCATCAGCTATGACCTCCCCGGAGAGAGCAAGCAGCTGCTGCCGGTAGCACCAGTGATAGAGCTGCCTTACATGCAAATGGACTGGCGCGAGCAGTTTCGGATGATTGCCGGGATTGCAGACCGGCAGTCCCAGGCCGAAGCCTGGTTGAGACATTATGATCAGCTGTGCTACGAAGCTAACCTGCAATTGGACCGGCTGCTTGGCGCACGGGGCACAGCCGTCATTTGGGAGTTCGGCACGAGCAGCGCATACTGCTTCAGCAGCAGCTATGGACATGGCTGCCAGATTTTATATGGCGATCTCGGCTTTCAGCCACCCGGCGTCTTGATGGAGCACGGGCTGATGAACCGTGGTTATCTGGAAATACCGCCTGAGCAAATAGCCGATTATCCGGCAGATCATATCTTCTTCACCAGCAGCGCTTCAACCGCTGAGGGCCAGCGGCGCTTCGAGACCCTGCTGCGCTCCGCCCGCTGGCAGGAGCTTGACGCAGCCCGCAGCGGGCATGTCTATCTCCTCGATCAGCCGGACATGTTCTATGGGTTTGATCCCCTCTCTTCATTGGCTCAGCTAAAGACGCTGATGAGAACAATAAGATCACAAATTTCCATAGGACAAGATCACATTAAGCCATAGTGTTCACCGGTTGAAATCTGTAAAGTGTAATTGAGAATGATAATCGTTCTACATAAGGAGGCCTATAAGTTGATTAACCAGCAACATAACAGCAACACCCGGAAGCGCTGGCTCGTCTACCCGCTGCTCTTGACCCTGACTCTTCTAGTTTCAGCCTGTGGCAGCAACCAGAGCACTGGCTCTGCAACTAATTCAGGAAGTGCTGCCGAAGCTCCGGCACCTTCACAGCAGCCTGCAGAAACAACTGCACCGGCATCCTTCAAAACAGTGACAACTGTAAACGGCGATATTGAAATCCCCGTTCAACCGAAGCGGATCGTTGCCGAGGAATATCTGGGCAGCCTGATTGCACTGGACACCATTCCCGTCGGAGCTCCTGGCCTGACGCTGCAAAATATGTACTACAAGGAATCCCTCACAGGTGTAGCGGATACCGGAACCTACGGAAAGATGTCGCCCGAGAAAATCATCGCGCTGGATCCGGACCTGATTATCTCCGGCAATGCCGACAGCTATGAAGCTTTAAGCCAAATCGCGCCAACGGTCATTGTACCTTACGGGGATCTAAAAGATGCTCATCAGGAACTGACTTATTTCGGTGAGCTGCTGGGCAAAGAACAGCAAGCAAAGGATTGGCTGGCCGAATACGACAAACGTATCGCCGCTGCTAAGGCTAAGGTAGATGCAGCCATTCCTGCAGATGCAACCTTCAGTATCCTGGAGCATTCAGAAAAAACCACCTGGGTCTACGGGGACAATTTCGGACGGGGCGGACAGCCGGTCTACCAGGCGCTGGGCCGCAAGCCTCCAACCGAAGTCGCCGCCGAGATCATGGAGAAGCAGTGGGCGGAATTATCGACAGAGGTACTTAACAAGTATGCAGGGGATTATCTCATCGTGACCGATAACAACTACACCGTTCAGGACTTCAAAGATGATCCTATTTGGGGCAACCTCCCTGCAGTCAAAAACGATCATCTCTATGTATGGAAAGAGGAACGTTCGTGGTATTATGACCCTATTGCTGTATTATCCCAGACTGAGGAATTGGCGGACTGGCTGACTAAAGGACAATAAGCACAAGCCGGAGATTAGCCTTGATTGGCTGGTCTGCCGGTTTTTTTATGGCCAGCTTCCGCAGCCCGGAGTATACAGGAGGCAGTCTGATTAACCGCATCCAGAAATGGAGATAATACCTCTAGTCTACAGTTCCCGAAAGAGCAATACTTTTCAAACACTTGCCGCCAAGGAGGACAACCGGATGAAGGTTCTGGGTATCTATTTCCTGCTCGCTTTTTTAACATTTTCGATTTTGGTAGCTGTCGATCTGCTGTCAGGCACCAGCTTCGCGATGTCGATGCATTCCTTTTATATCGTATTTGCAACCACTACCCTGCAGGAAGCGGTCATCATGGTTGTATTTGCCGCTCTGCCCTTTGTTGCCGCAATTGCCGGCTTTATCAAACGGAACAGAGCTCCGCAGAAATAATAATTTACCGGTACAGTCCGAATCTGCGCCGCAGCCTGTGCACAAGAAACAGCAGAATCGGGATGACGGCACACAGAAAAGGCAGAATATTCTTGAGAAAAATGCTGCCTTCTTTCATATGGACAGGGTAATTCTCCGCACTGACAAACGAAGTGAACAATACCACAACCCCTACCGGGATGACCAGCCTGCGCGTATCCTTAACCTTGAATAAATCCGCCGCAATCATGACAGCCGCATAGCAATAAATCGACATTTTGAAAAACACGCCAATAATCAGGGTCAGGATGACAAACGCATCCAGGCGTTGTATAAAATTGGCCACATTGACGAGCGTAATGGTCGAAAACATCGGAAAGGTTGTGCGGCTGTAAATGTCTGTTCCAAGTACCGACATCTCAACAGCATGCGTGAAGCTGAGCAGAAATCCGCTTAAAAGAATGGCGGCGATTCCTGTCTTCCTGACCTTCCGCGTTTTGTTCAAATGGGGAAGTATTGTCGTGAAGCAGACAAGTTCGCCAAAAGGGAAAATCCATATGCTCGGGTAAGCGGAGCGCAGTGCTTCCATCCATTCCCCGGCATGAATCGGAAACAGATTCTTGAACTTAGTCAGCCCCGCCGCAATGACTACAAAGTTGCAGAGCAACCCCATAAGGATAGTGATAAAAAAGTAGATCTCTGACGTTCTTGCGAACACCTCGATCCCCTTGTACAGAATATACATCACGGCGATTGCCATAATTGAATTAATGATAAATACAGGCGTCCTGTCGTATGAAGCCGAGATGAGGAGGTCTCCTGCTTCCCGCAGATTCCGGGATCCGTTATAGAGCAGTATGGGAAGAAACAGCAGACTCAGCGGCCAGCCGATCCATTTACCGAGAATTTGTTGTGTGTATCCGCTGATAATCATATTGGGAAATTGAAGATACAAATCGACGTAAATCCAATATAAGAGAATCCCCCCGGGCAGAGCCATCAGGATCGACAGCCAGACGGCATGTCCGCTTTCCAGCCCAATGGGTACCACAATCGCCGTCCCCAGTTCAAACAGTACCATCATGGAGAATAATTGAATCGGCCCGATAGCTTCTTTTCTCATGAATCTGCTCACCCATTCATTCTTTTTCTGGAGCCATGTAAGGCTTCAACCTCATCCCGGTGCTGCGGATATAAGCTTCAACCTGAATATCCAATTCTCCTCGTGCAAAGGCGGTGCTCCATTCCTTCCCTACCTTATCCCAGATCGCCGGATCGGTACGCTTCAGTTCATTGCCAAAACCAAAGATGTCGGTTTGAGACGCTTGCGCGGTTCGTACAGCCAGTTCTACTTCCTCCTTGGTTTTCTCCTCCAGTTCGGCTTCCAGCTTCACAATTTCTTCCTTGAGGCTCAAATCCACGTAGCTTCCCGTTTCATTTATAATGCCTTCCTCACGAATATGCAGATGAAAGACCGGTATACCGTTCCTGACTTCAACCTTGGCAGTGGTCTTCGAGTAGAACACATTGACGGCAATATCCTCATCTTTATTAGCAGAGGCGATGTCAATATTAGTTTCTATGACTTTATTAAGCACCCATTGAGTGCCCCTCGCCGCAGGCCCGTCCATCCAATAAATCAGCTTATCGTCCTTAAAGACACCCAGTCCGCTCATTATTGTTCCTGCCTTCGTTTCTGATTGTTCGAGGCTGGATTTCTTCATCCCATCGGACGGATCCCCTATAAGGCGCAGACCGTTAATCGTCAAATCCCCTTCCCCCGTGATCCCGTTAATGATCTCGAATACATTCATGTTCCGGTTCTCTCCGTATACTCTGGAGGTATTTTGCATCTTTTTGACCACCCCCATGGAGGGCAGACTCTCCAGCGTCGTCAAAATCTTGAGTACAGATGCGGCATCTGAATTTCTGGAAATCAGCACCGGCGAATTCAGGCGAAGTTCATGTGATCGTTCAAAAATATCGAACAAGCCTTCAATTCCGCTTCGGGCCAGCGATTCACCAACGACAACGAGCTGAGAATGAGCAAAAAATAGCTGACGCGTCGCCCGCTTGGAGGCTTTGCGCAATGCCCCGAATACCGTCCGGTCGCTTGCAGAAATGACAGTAACCGCAGGCATTCCGTTCCCGGACCCCATACTTGTAGACGAAGCCGACGGATTAACCACCTGAAAGGTAACCCGGAATTCCCCGTTGTTTGCAGTTAGATCAATTCCGATACCGCTCACAATAGCAAGGTCATTTAATTCTCTGCTGTTCCAGCATCCTGTGAGGATCAGAGATAGGATCAGACATGCAGACAGCAGAACCGGCATTTTAGTTCTCATCGTTATTTCCCTGCCGGTTCTGACCGGTCTGGCCGGATTCAGTGCTACTACGGTTGATCAAACGTTTGCGGGTCTTCATGAAATGCAAAGGTGTCCGTAATATGACGTCCTTCTGATCACCCGGCGCAAACGGAGCGATTGGGGAGAGATAAGGAACACCCAGGGAACGCAAGGAGCACATATGGGCAACCAGCATCAGGCTGACAATTGCTATGCCGTAAAGACCTATAAATGCAGCAATAAACATGATAGCAAAGCGGAGTACGCGTATAGACAACGCCATATTAAAGGAAGGCGTGGCAAAGCTGGAGATCCCCGTTAATGAAACCACAATAACCATAGCGGGAGACACAATGCCGGCCTGCACAGCCGCCTGTCCCAGAACCAGCCCCCCAATAATCGAGACAGTTTGACCAATGGGAGAAGGCATCCGAATGCCGGCTTCGCGGATGATCTCAAAGGTAACCTCCATCATCAGCGCCTCAACGAACGTGGGAAAAGGCACGCCTTCCCGCTGGGAGGCCAGATTAATCAGCAGGGGTGTGGGGATCATCTCCTGATGAAAATTCAGTGCTGCAACAAAAACGGCTGGACCAAATAAGGAAATCACCAGGCAGAGTAATCTCAGTAAACGGATTAATGTCGATATATCATACCGCTGATAGTAATCCTCAACTGTATGAAAAAACATAAGAAAGGTTGTAGGCGCGATCAGCACAAAAGGAGTCCCGTCCACAAACAAAGCTATTCTGCCTTCCAGCAGATTTCCGGCCACGCTGTCCGGCCGTTCTGTATTGTACATCGTCGGAAAAGGAGAGAACCTGTTCTCTTCAATCATTTGCTCAATATATCCCGATTCCAGAATAGAATCCACGTGGATCGCCTGAAGCTTCTTCCTGAATTCCTGCAGTGTCTCTTCCGGGGCTAGTCCGTGAATATACATCATGGTGACATCGGTTTTAGTTACAGCCCCAAGGGTCATTGTCTCGATCCATAGATCAGGGCTCTTGATTCTTCTGCGCACAAGGGCAATGTTCGTACCAAGAGATTCCGTAAAGCTCTCCTTGGAGCCGCGGATGGCTACCTGGGTTGCGGCTTCCGTGACAGCTCTGCTTTCACCGCCGCTTGTACTTAGGCTGATGGCATCCTTCAGACCATGGAACAGCAATACCGTGTCTCCCGACATGAGGGCTTCCAGAAGACTGTTCAGATCCTTAACGAGTTTTTCTTTGCCGATAGTGAGCGCCTTTTCTTGCACATAGGCGAACAAGTCCAAGATTGTCTGTTCATCAGACGTCTTTTCGCTTAGAATTCCAAACGAAAAGGCATGGGTTATGAACTCTTCTACCCTTTCCTTGTCGATGATGCCGCTGATGTATACTGCAGCCATCTGGTTGGCATTATCTGTTGTTTCGTACTCGCGTATAATAAGATCCGGGCTGTTTCCAAGTCTGGATCTTATCACTTTAACGTTATCCTCTAGGCTTAAGGAGAGCGGGGGGCTTGAAGTGCTGCCTTCATGCGCCCCGGCGGGCTTAGGTTCTGGGTTGCGTTTAGCCATCTTCGGCACCTCCTGCCTTTTACTATTCGCTTGCCACTCTCTTTTTATGCAGGTTATGGAATGTGTGAGATGCTGCATGAAGCTTTCCAGCCGCTGATCCTTCATTTCTGAATTTATCCATGCGGAAACAGAAAAAGCTGCCCCGCTGTAGATTCTTCTACTTTGGGACAGCCATATTTATCAATCATTAGGTTGTATGCTAGTGTTCATCACTTACGCCAAGCGCCTTGTTCTTTTCCTTGAAGCGGTCATTATGCGAGGAGACATAGGCTGCTTTGGGTGCATCGGGATCCATATACAGCTTGGCACTGTTCAAGGCCAGAACGGCATCGGTAAAGGTGCCGGCAATCAGGCGGACCTTGCTGCTGTAATCTACAAAATCACCTGCGGCAAAGATACCGGGCAGATTCGTCTCCAGCCGCCCGCTGACATTGGCGCACCAGTCGCCCATATCAAGGCCCCATTCCTTCAGTGGCCCGAAATCGCTTTTTAAACCATGGTTCACAATTACCGCGTCCACCGCAAACTGCTCTGTTTCCCCGGATTCTATATGGCTGATCGTCACCTGGTCGATCGTCTCTCCATTGCTGCTGTGCAGCTGGCTTACCGCAAACGGCACGCGTACTTCTACGGAGGAAGCCTTCATCCGCGCGATATTCTTCTCATGTCCGCCGAACTGCTCTCTGCGGTGCACAATGGTTACGCTGGCTGCGATACCTTCAAGTTCGTTGGCCCAGTCTACCGCGGAGTCGCCACCGCCGGAGATCAGCACCGCTTTGCCGCGGAACGGCTCCAGCTCTTGCACCGTATAATGCAGATTCGTAACCTCGTAGCGGTCCGCGCCTTCAATTTCCAGCTTCGCCATCTGCAGAATACCATAGCCGATCGCCAGAATGATCGTACGCGTCCAGTGCTGTTCGCCTGTATCCGAAGTCAGAATATAGGTTCCGTCCTCCTGCCGCTCCTGAGCAATAATCTGCTGCCCCAGAATAATGGTCGGATCGAAAGTCCGGGCCTGCTCCTCCAGCTGTTTAATCAATTGGCCGCAGAGGATCGGGGTCACTCCACCCACATCCCAGATCATTTTCTCGGGATAAATGAGCATTCTCCCGCCAAGCTCTTCCTTGGCTTCAATCAGCTTTGTCTTCAAATCTCTCATTCCGCTATAAAATGCTGTATACATACCTGCGGGTCCCCCGCCAATGATCGTTACATCGTATAATTCCAGTTGATTGCTCATTTATTTCCCTCCGTGTATGTTTTTGGCTTGAGTATTTTTGGTCTCTATCAAGACTTCGTCCGGGCCAGCAAATAGAGAAAATAAGGTGCACCTATAACAGCAACCACGATACCTGTAGGGATCTCCGAGGGCTGCAATATCCAGCGGCCGATCGTATCGGCGGTGATAACCAGCAGGGAACCTAGCAGCGCGGAAGCCGGAAGCATCAGCTGATGCTTCGGACCCACCAGACGTCTGGCTAAATGCGGGCCGACCAGGCCGACAAAACCGATCCCGCCGCTGACAGCGACACTAGAAGCTGCGAGTCCGACTGCGGCTGCGAGCAGCTTGAACTGCTCTCTGGTAACAGCGGCTCCAAGGCCGGTGGCTGTCTGCTCGCCCAGATTAAGTACATTCATTACCCGGGCTTTGTAGATCACATAGGGCAGCAGAATCACAATCCAGGGGAGCAGGGAAAGCACAAATTTCCAGCTGGTCCCCCAGATGCTGCCCGCCAGCCAGGTAGCGACAAATTGATACTTATCAGGATCAAGACGCAGCGTCAGCACAATCATAGCTGCGCTGATTCCGGCTGCAACGGCTACGCCGGTCAGAAGCAGGCGGATCGGAGATATCCCCTGATACCGCTTATACGCAAGCATATAAATCAAGGCCGCAGTCAGCCCCGCTCCGACAAAAGCAACGAGCGGCAGCAGGTATACCGGTGCAGCAGTCGTCGACGGATAAAAAGAAACCATCAGCATAACCATCAGACCGGCTCCGGCGTTGATGCCGAGAATGCCGGGATCGGCCAGATCATTGCGGAAAACGCCTTGCATGACCGCTCCAGAAACGGCAAGTCCCGCTCCGATCAGAACGGAGATCACGATGCGCGGCAGACGGAAGTCGAACAGGATCAGCTCCTGCTTGTCCGTACCTTTGCCGAGCAAAGTGTTCAGCAGTTCCATAGGAGTAAGTCGTATGTATCCTGTATTCACACTGATAATAAACACGAGTACGATTAATGCGGCTATCACAGCCAGAACGGTCAATCCGCGTCTGCGTCTGTTAGATTCATAGGATAAAGCTGTTGTTCTCTGCATAACTACAGCTCCCTTCTTTCTTTGCGGGCCAAATACAGAAAGAAAGGCACACCGATTAGCGCAATGATAGCGCCCAGCGGCACTTCTTGCGGCGGATTGATCATTCTGGCGGTCAGATCGGCAAATACAGCCAGCAGACTGCCCAGAATGGCGGAACAAGGGATAATCCACCTATAATCCACCCCTACAAGATAACGCGTCAGATGGGGAATGATCAGTCCAATAAAGCCCACTGCTCCGACTACTGCTACCGAGGAGCCGGCAAGAATCAGCACGATTAATGCACCGGCCAATTTGACCAGACCCGTCCGTTGCCCGAGGCCTCTGGCGATATCCTCACCCAGGCTGAGCATAGAGATGGAACGGGATAAGATGAGGGCTCCTATAATCGCCCCGCCGATCCAAGGAAACATAATTTTGAGTTGAATCCACTTCGTACCAGCTACACCTCCTGCATACCAGAAAGCCAGATCTTGTCCAATCTGAAAATATAAAGCTACGCCTTCGCTGAGCGCAGAGAGCAGCGCACTGAAGGCCGCTCCGGCAAGTACCAGGCGGGCAGGTGTAAGGCCACCCTTGGCCATGGACCCGATACCATACACAATTGCCGCCCCCGCCCCGGCTCCCACAAATGCATATAAAATCAGATACATGAACGGTAAATTCGGCAAGAATGCAAAGCAGAGTGCAAGCGCAAACCCCGCTCCAGAGTTTATGCCCATCAGCCCGGAATCCGCGAGCGGGTTGCGGGTCATCCCCTGCATAATCGCTCCTGCCACCGCAAAGCTGGCACCTACCATGGCCCCGCCTAGCACGCGCGGCAGCCGCAGCTCGCGGATAATTTGATGATCCGTAATATCCGGATTGAAGTGAAACACAGCGGTCCACACTACAGAAAAGTTAATGTCTTTGGCTCCGAATGAGACCGAAAGCGCAATGCCTAGTGCTAATGCAATCAGACCGCCGACCAATATCAGCGTTGCTGCCCATGGGCGTGAACGGAACTTCACCGGATCTCTCCCCTGGATTAGCCCTTTGCTGGCCGTTGCCTGTTGATTCATTAAAGTCACCCGTTTTCTATGAAATTGATTCTCATTATCATTGTAATATTGTAAATGAAAATGGCGTTGTTTGGCAATGGACAAATGAAAGCACACCGCTCAAAAACCTCTAATCTCCGTTAAAATGACAAATTTTGCAGCGTGCCGCCAAATATTTTGCGGATGTATCCCTGCATTTTGCCGATATGAGGCACAAAAGTGCTTTTGTCATACACATAATTAGACTGGGTCACAAGCTGTGAATAGATCAGGAATAAAATGGCCGCCAGCTCCCTGTCGATCTGCCTTTCGTGCTCAATCAACACATAAGCCTCTTCCAGAACGGCATACAGCCGCATAAATCCGGCCTCATTAATGATTTTTCTGCGCAAAGGTACAATGATATCGGTTGCAAGCGTGTCTATCTGCATAATGATTGCACTCATCTTCCCGTCCATACACCAATCCCTCCTGCTGCAGTTGAATGGAGACAGCTCTTATACAATCCTATGTTTCACAGGCTCTTTGCATGCCTTAGGGAATATCTGTGTCCAGTATTGCAATATTCTAGTAATATAATATAATCTTCTGGAAATATGAGCAGCTAAGTATATGAACCATTGATCAATCCTATAGGGAGTGAATATGATGAACACAAGAACTTATGGACGTACAGGTAAATCCGTATCCGAAATTGGCTTCGGCGGATGGCAGCTGGGCAACAGACAGGATTGGGAAGCCATGGAGGATGACGCGGCGGTGCGCCTGGTGCATGAAGCTTTGGAGAGAGGGGTGAACTTTTTTGACACCGCTCCCAATTATGGACTTGGCAAAAGCGAAGAGCTGCTTGGGAAGGCTCTAGCCGAAAAACGCAGGAATGCCGTCATCAATACGAAATTCGGGCATCAGGCGGACGGCAGCTCGAACTATGGCGCGGATCAAATCAGGGCCTCGGTTGAAGTCAGCTTGCAGCGGCTGCAAACTGACTATGTCGATTCCGTGCTGATCCATAATCCGCCTTTTGACATGCTGGATGGGAAACACGGACATTATGAGGAACTGGAGAAGTTAAAAACTGAGGGTAAGATCCTCACCTACGGCGTTTCTGTCGATTCCATCCCGGAAATGCTGGAAGTTATCGAGCATACGAACATCGGTGTGATGGAAGTGATGTTTAATATCTTTTATCAGGAGACTGCCGAAGCGTTCAAGCGCGCCCAGGATAACAATATCGCCATTATTGTCAAGGTCCCCCTCGACTCCGGCTGGCTGTCCGGCAAATATAACAGCCAGAGCAGCTTCGAAGGTGTGCGCAGCCGCTGGTCGCCGGAAGTGATCCGTAAGCGTGCAGCACTTCTGGAGCAAATCAAATT
Source organism: Paenibacillus sp. IHBB 3054 (assembly GCF_051594305.1). Taxonomy (NCBI): domain Bacteria; kingdom Bacillati; phylum Bacillota; class Bacilli; order Caryophanales; family Paenibacillaceae; genus Paenibacillus; species Paenibacillus sp. IHBB 3054. Next base: position 436,047 of record NZ_JBOFBG010000001.1, read on the forward strand.
CATAACCAATGAAGAAACGACGATGACGATGGCCGCTCTGAGATTCATCCTGGCCTATCCTGAAGTCACAACCGTCATCCCCGGTGTACGGAACAGTGCCCAACTGATTGAGAATATATCGGCCAGCGCAGCAGCGATGCCTGAAGCTCACGTCAAGAAGCTTCAGGATCTCTGGATAACGAAGATTAGAGACCAGAAGCTGGGTTGGTAATCACAAAGAAGACCTTGAGGGCATCCCTCAGGTCTTCTTTGTCAATCTGCAAGCGGCTACAACTTTATAGGACTGGCCCGCGCCCATTTCTGCATCCCTGAGGAGCTTACAATTCAGACCGGACCAAACTGCCGGAGGAGCTGTCCCAGCGCCATGGAACGGTGTGACCCTCCAGATGCAGCCCGCCGTACCATTCGTCTAGGCCTTGAACCTCTACCCGGTCTGCTAACCCGTCAAGTATCCGCTCACCAAGCTCGGTGATGGCAACCCGGCGGCCCCAAAATTCCGCAATCTGCCGGAAATCCGTATTTCCCTCTGCTCCCTCTATAGTCAGCAGAGGCTGCGGATTATACACCAGAGTGTGCAGATAACGGCCAAAATCAAGATCACCCATGCCGAGCCGGTGCAGCTTGTCGGAAACCAGAGGGAACAGTTCCATCGGTGTAAGCGCGCCATGGCGGACAGCCTGAAGCGTAGTCTCTTCTACGATGCCCAGTCCGTTATGAACCGAAGGAAGCCTTGAGAGATGGGCTTTGAATGCTTCATAGGCAAAGGGCAGCGCAGATGCCGAAAGTTCTCCCCTTCTCTCCTCCAGCAGAGCAGCCATCGTTCCAGGATCGGGAGAAGCATAGGCTCGCCAAAGATCGCTGCCCAGTTCCATTTCTTTGCGTCCAATGCCCTGCCAGGTTCCAGACAATGTTCCAAGTTGCGCCGGAGTCAGCTGGCCAAGACCGTGAAACAGCTCAATCCCCGGAAATTCACCAATGCAGAGCAGGCTTAGCTTCGTACTGCCGAGCTTCTGTCCCTTGAACCAGTGCAGCAGATAAGCAAGCATGCTCTGATCGAACAGATCATGCTCAAACCACAGTACTACTTCATCATAACGTTTGAATTCGCGAAGCTTCGCCTCCTGTGTCTCACAGCTGGCTATATACTCTGTAGAAGGAATTCCTAATGTCTTCTCCAGAACCCCGGCCCGCTGTATCCGTTCACTGGAGGCTGCCGGATTGACGAATATCGGACCCGCGGAATAGATTTCCCGCCAGACCAGCACCTCGCCCTGGACAATTCCCTGCTTCAGCATTTCACCCACACTGTCTCCGTTCACAATATGCAGCATATTTCTGCCTCCTTCATATAGATAGTTGAACATGGAGGCGAGATCGGCAACGGGAAGAGCTCCCTTCAGCTTGCGCCGCCCATCATACAGCCGCTTCTTTAGCGCCGAAACCGGAATCCCCAGATAATCAGAGATCTCCTGAAGGGAATAACCATAATAATAAAACAGCTGCATGGGCACCCGCAGCTTCGCAGACAACGCCGCAACCGTTCTCTGCAGCAGCTGTTCCCCTTCTCTGCGCTCGGCAATTTCCGCAACGCCCGGCGACTTTTCCGAGAGGTGCAGGGCATCATCAAGAGGCAGCAATATATGTCGTTTATGTCTCAGACTCCGCTGGCACTGCCTTACGACAATCGTCTTGAACCATCCCGGAAACGCAGCCGGATCCTGCAGCTTTCCTAGATTCAAATAAGCTTCAATATACGCTTCCTGCACAACATCTTCAGCAAGATGTACATCTTTCAGCATGTCGTAAGCTACAGCATAAGCCATACCGTGATAATGCCGCATTAACTGCCCGAACGCCTCCGAATTCTCTTGTTGTGCCTCTTCAACCCATTGCCGCATCACTTTCGATCCTCTTTTCACATGTTCTTAACTATAGGTGCCATCTACGGGAAGAAAGGTTACAACGATCTTGGTGCAAGGGCTAAAACAACCTCATTACTCACTTAATCTACTAAAAATCAGCATATTCATTAAGACAACCACACACTCCGAATTCAGTGCCACACATAAGATGATGTAGACTGAAGGGGGTGATTTGAAATGGTAAAAACTCTTTTGGATTATAATGCTACTGTAGTAACACCAATTACAGGAGGGATTTCTACTTTGATCCCAATCTCTCCATCAGGCGTGGAGATTGCAGGAGTAGGGGTGTATATTGATCCCGCAAATCCTGCCCATTTCCCGAACAAGGTGGAATTGAAAGCTACCATTGGTATCGATGTTCCCAATCTCGGTGATTTCCCGAATATTCTGATCCGCATTTGGCGTGCAGGCGTTGAAATTTTCTATGCGCTGGCAGAATATGAAGAAGACTTTAACGATGACGGGATCATCAGCCTGCATATGGTAGATATCAATGCTCCAGCCGGAACACAAAATTATCAGCTGATTGTTGAAAATCAGGATAATAACTCCACTGCATACGTTGTCGGTCCTGTTGTTTTTAGCGCGATGGCGATCGGTGGCTAGTAGGATCCTCAATTCTCTAAATCATATTATACGCTAACCTATCATCAATGATTAGCAGGTTTACAATTCAAGGCAAAAAGCTTCCTCTTGTGGGAAGCTTTTTGTGCTGAAGCGATACGCTTGTCAAACTTGCTTAGATTTAACACTTTTGAACTCTACCGCCTTTTCTGTGCCTTCCAGAGTTTGAATAGCCTGGGTGAGCTGATGAAGCGAAGCATCCAGTTTATCCAGCTTCTCTCCTACCGTTTCCAGTACATAACGAATCAGAATAAAGCAGAGTGTGACCGGAAAGCCCACATTAGTAATCAAGCTGACAACATCTGCAATGTCCATAAATCTCCCCTCCCTTCCTAAACCGACGTTTTAATTGAAGGGAAACTTCGGGCTTTGTTTTACAACCGATTCCATTAAATTGGAAAACGTGTATAATATATAGGAACACATGTTCCTTTTTTGGTTGTTATTTCCCTCTTAAAAGTTCCCTATATACATAAACGTTAAATAGTAGAAAGGGGAGTGTTGGTGTGCAGCAGAGTGAATATAACCGCTATAAAACCGAAATATACCGTATTGGCTGGAGACTGCAATATCGGGCAAAGAAGATCAAGCGACAAGAGAACAGCTACGATGACAAGCTTGCCGTCCCTTCATTCACAGAATCTTCAGATAACAAAATCGCTGCGGAACAGCTGATCAGCATGTTGTCCCCATACGAGCGATCCATTTTGCAAAAAATCTATTTGGAAGGCTTGACGGAAGCTGAAGTCGCTCGCCAACTCAACATCAGTCAACAGGGGGTGCACAAATGGAAAAGGAAGCTGATTCAGCGCCTATCCCAGATCGCGAATTTTTAAATTTGCTGAACGAGGTCAGAAACAAAGACCCCGAAGCCACGCTTCAACTGATTGAGCTGTACAGGCCGGTCATTCTCCGGCTAAGTCAATTTATACATTTGCCGGCGGAGGATGTGACTTCCGAAATTATCGTAGAGTTTCTGGAATTAATTCATAGCGAAAAGCAAGTTTAATACCCTTGGAATACGTTTACTAGATTATTCAACTGCACCATGTTCCTCACGAGCAGATTGCTGCAAGGAAGGCCGTATTACGATTCATTTGGATCCATTCAGACATAAAGTTGCGTTCCCCGTCATGTTACGAGGAACGCAGCTTATTTTTGTTCTTTTTTATCCTAACTCACCTCCCGAAACAATGGATAGTTATTAAAGACTCTAAACATAATATAGAGGATTCTAATAAGGAGGGAATATAAAAATGTCAGATAAAAGGTTATCGATTGCAGCCTTAGGTGGCGTTCATGAAATTGGTAAGAACATGTATTTCCTGCAATACGCCGATGACATTCTTGTTATCGATTGCGGCTCTAAATTCCCGGATGAGAGTCTGCTTGGCATTGACCTAATCATTCCAGATGTATCTTATTTATTAAATAATGTCGACAAGTTAAGAGCACTGATTGTGACTCATGGACATGAGGACCACATTGGAGGGATTCCCTACCTGCTCAAACAATTAAATATCCCCATCTACGCCTCCCGTCTGACCCTGGGGTTAATTGAAAATAAGCTCAAGGAACATCGTCTGCTCCGCCAGACCAGCCTGCATTGCATCGATGCCGATTCGAGCCTCACCTTCGGTTCCATTACGACGACCTTTTTTAGTACCAACCACAGCATTCCTGATTGTCTCGGTGTCGTCTTTGATACTCCTGAAGGAACGGTTGTCCATACGGGCGACTTCAAGTTCGATATGACACCTGTCAATAAACAATATCCGGACATACATAAAATGGCCGACATCGGCAAAAACGGTGTTAAAATTCTGCTCTCGGAGAGCACGAATGCCGAACGTCCCGGATTCACTCCCTCCGAGAGGCTTGTAGGTGCGCATATGGAAGAAGCTTTTCAAAAAGCAGATCGCAGAATATTTGTCTCCACTTTCGCCTCCAATGTGCACCGTCTGCAGCAAATTGTTGATGCCTCTATCCATACCGGACGTAAGCTTGCCTTACTTGGCCGAAGCATGGTGAACGTAGTCTCCGTATCCCAGGAATTGGGTTATTTGAGCATCCCGGAAGGGATGCTGGTAGAACCTGCGGAAGCTGCGAAACTGCCTCCAGATCAGATAGCTGTCCTCTGCACAGGCAGTCAAGGTGAGCCCATGGCAGCATTGTCCCGTTTGGCCAACTCCAGCCATAGGCTGATGGAAATCGGAGCCGGGGATACCGTTCTTCTCGCGGCCAATCCGATCCCGGGCAATGAGCGTAATGTATCCAGGATTGTTGATAATCTATACATGCTCGGCGCGAGGGTCATCTACGGATCAAAGAGCGAGCTTCATGTGTCCGGGCATGGCAGCCAGGAGGAATTGAAGCTGATGCTTACCCTAATGAAGCCTGAATACTTTATTCCAATTCATGGAGAATACCGCATGCTTCATCATCATAGCCTCTTGGCGGAAGCAGTCGGAGTTAAGGAGGACAATATATTTATCTTGAAAAACGGCGAGGTCGTTGAATCACTGGAAGGGGTTGTCCGTCAATCGGGGCGGGTTACCGCCGGTCAAATATTTGTGGATGGCCTGGGAATCGGCGACATCGGCAATGTGGTCTTGCGGGACCGCCGTCAGTTGTCTGCGGATGGGGTGTTGATCACTGTCATTACCCTTAGCCAAACGGATGGCCGGATGCTGAGCGCCCCTGACACGATATCCCGTGGCTTCATTTATGTACGGAATTCAGACAAGCTAATGGAAGAGATCAATCAGTTTATCGCAGCAACCCTGGAGAAAATGAGCAAAGGGGATTTGGGTCAATGGAATATCATGAAGCAAACGCTCAAAGATGCCTTGGGCAAATATCTGTACGAGAAAACAAAACGCCGCCCGATGATTCTTCCGATCATTATTGAAGTGTAATTGTGATTAAACATTCATGTGAAATCTGAAATAGTTTGGCGTGTTGCTGGGTATGCTAAATTTGATCAAATTTAAAAGCAAAGGAGCTTGTTTATGACAGGAATTTTAGGTGGCAATCCCAAAGACGAACCGATGCATTATGGAGAGATCTTTAGCGTGTGGCAAGCCTCGATGGTAGCGAAAGGGGCTCTCTCCTTTTACCGGGCCTATACGTATCATGCCGGTGATAATGATCTTAAAAAAGTATTAGCCGCATTAATTGATCAAGCCGAGCTGGAAATCAGCGAGTGCGATTCGCTGCTGGCTGATAACGGTATTGCTTCAGCACCGGTAATGCCTAGTAGACCCGAAGTCAAGCTTGAGGATATTCCTGTAGGGGCTCGCTTCACAGATCCGGAGATTGCTGCCAAAATTGCTGCTGATAACGCAGCCGGATTGGTTGCCTGCAGCCAGGTTATGGGACAATCCATCAGAGAAGATGTTGGTGCTTTATTTGCAAAATACCACCTTACCAAAGCAGCCATAGGCCTTAAAATTCTGCATCTGACCAAGAAAAAAGGCTGGTTGATCCCTCCGCCTCTTCAAGTAAAAAGACCAGAAGCCGTTAAGGCTTAACCTAAATCAGAATGTAAAGAAGGCCCGCAATCCATTGCGGGCCTTCTTTTTGTTGTCCTACTAACGGCTTTCTGCGAATATGCTTAACGTAAAGGGGGAGGTCAGCATTAATATATTTATAGGATATGTTTTTCTCGGATTATCGCTTTCGGCTCCAATCGGTCCCATTAATGCCGCACAGCTGGACAAGGGTATTCGTGGAGGCTTCTGGCATGCCTGGGTGGTAGGCCTCGGGGCAATCAGCGCAGATATTATTTATATGCTGCTGGTCTATTTTGGAATTATTCATTTGCTCGAAGCTCCGTTTGTTAAAGCCTTCCTATGGTTATTTGGTTTCTTTGTACTGGTCTATTCAGGTGTGGAGAGCATCAAAAATGCAGGTGTAATCACAGCACCCGACATGAGGGGAAGGGAAGCTTCGCTGTACAGATCCTATCTGTCAGGTTTTCTGATGTCACTGTTCAATCCTTTATCTATTTTATTCTGGCTAGGCATTTACGGATCCGTCCTGGCCAAGGCGGCAAATGAGTATCCCATGCAGCAGTTATTAGTGTATAGCGGGGCTATCGTAATCGGGATTCTCATTTGGGATGTTTCTATGGCTGCCGCCTCCAGCATCTTTCGGAAGCTGCTGACCGCTCAGGTTTTAAAGGGGATTTCCGTTGTGTCCGGCCTGTCGCTGGTTGGCTTTGGTTTGTATTTTGGGGTACAGGCTATCCAGCTGCTATTTTTCCACTAAAGCTTGCTCTTCCGCAGCCTGATGCCTGTGATCCGAAACCCAGGTCCACCCGGCAGTGTTTCGTGTTCATTCATTTCCTTATCTTCTTGAGGCTGGTTGCCAGCTGAAGCAGCTGCATGTTTTTTCTTTACCCGCTGGACGATCCAATCACTTAGCGCGATCAGCGACAGAATCAGGAGACTGATGTAGAACCCTGGACGACTGAGTGCATGAAAAAGAGTGCCCGCAACCGCTATCCCGATAAGCAGCAGCCCGATCCATCGCTTAATTCCGCTTATTTTAGTTGGTTTCAGCAGCCTGCCTGAAGAGAGCAAAATAAAGGACCAGTTATACAGGATCATCAACCCTGCAGCGGTAGTGATATATTCATATACTTTCCCTGGCAACCACAGTGACATCATAATGGCTCCAACTAGACCCGCAGCAATCAGACACATCGCAAAGAATGGATACTTATCCTTCCATTTTTTGGAGAACAAGCGGGGGGCGTCCCCTTCCTGCGCAAGGGTAATCATCATCGAAGTTATGGCGTAAAGCGATGCGGTCATCGTGGAGAAGCCGGCAATGATCAGCACTCCATTAAACAAATGAGGGACAAAAGCCAGATGGTCACTGCTGAGAGCAAGTACAAACGGGCTTTCTTTCGAATTAAAAGCATTAAAGGGTACCATTGTTACAGCGAGCCCGATAGACAGGACATACACAGCAGCGAGCGCCAGCAGCATGACCTTTCCAGCTTTAGGTGCATCATCAGGCTTCTGGAGTCTGTAGGACATAATGCCAATTACCTCTATGCCGCCATAGGCATAAAAAGCAAAAATAAAGGCAGACCATAACCCTAAGCCCCCTGCCGGAAATAACGCAGAATAGCTAAGCGGAAGTTTGGGAGCATACTTTCCTCCGCCAATCCAGCCTGCCAGAAGAGCTGCCGCAATCACCAGGAACATTAGAATAGCTGCCACCTTGATGATAGCCAGCACATTTTCAACCCGATCGAACCCCTTGTTGCCAAAAAAAACGATTAACAGGCTTACAGCACCAAACCCGGCTGCAAAGACCCACATCGGCACGGCTGGGAACCAGAAGCGCGAAAAAATGGACAATGCCGTTAGCTGGCTTCCCATAATCAATAGCTCCGAGAACCAGTACATCCAACCACTGCCGAACCCTGCCCAGCTTCCGAATGCCTTTTTGGCATAGGACCGAAAGGAACCCTGCTCCGGGTGCTGTGCAGTCATTCGCGCCAAGGCGTCAAATACGACATAGGTTCCAACAGCTGCCAGAATATAGGCAAGCAGCACCGCAGGGCCCCCGGTGGAGATCGCTAGACCAGAGCCAAGATAGTAACCGGTGCCTATAGTCCCAGCGACTCCCAATAAGCTCAATTGCCACCATTTCAGTTTCTTTTCCTCTTTGGTCTTGCTGGAAGTTTGGTTCATGTATCATTCATCCCTTCCTGTAGCGGTTTACTTTGTTCCTTTTATTTCTTTATAATCCATCCCATTTCTTGAGTACAGGGCTTACCTTGCACGCTGCCGGATTGGAATCCCCTTTTTCTGCACCAATTTGTTTTGTCTCTGTTTATTCTTTCCGCCATTTCCGCTTGTGCTTGGAGTAACTGCAAACAATGACAGCAGTCCGCCAACTGCCCCTACCGCTGCCATAGTACCGAATAAGACCCAGTGCCCTCTATTCATCAGCAAAGATACTACTGGCGGCCCAGCCGCAACTCCGATAAACCTCATGCTGCTGTATAAGGAAGTAATGGTGCCGCGCTTCTCCTTCTCAATCCCTTCCGTGATCAGCGCATCCATACAAGGCAATACCATACCAATCCCAATTCCGCTCAAACTTAAAAACCCCACCATAAAATAAATATTCCGGCTAAATCCTGTAGTAAGCATTGCAGCCGTGAGTAAAGCCATGCCGCTAAAGCCCAGCCATTTCATCAGCGTCTTGTTTTGTCCGATAATTTTCCCGGTCCCAAAAGAAGCCAGACACAGCAGTGCAAGTGGTATCGCCAGCACAAATCCCTTTGAAGCCCCATGTAGGTTGTATTCTGATTCCAAGGTCTCCGACAAATAGAACAATACACCGAAGGTTGCAACCATACATATTCCGCCGATGGCAAATATTGCATAGAGCCAGCGGCCTTTCTCATGGAGTATATCTTTGATTGTCGACAAAAACTGACCCAGGCCCATTTTTTCAGACCGCTCCTCTGCCTCTGGCTTTTTGACCAGAAACACAACCAGCACAAATGAAACCAGACAAAGAATGGGAATGGCTATAAAAGGAGCATACCAAAGCAATGTTCCCAGATAAGCTCCAAGGATCGGGCTTAACACTTTACCGAAGGTATTGGAAGTCTCAATCACTCCCAAGCCTTTGCTAACCTCCTTCTCATCCTTGAACAGATCCCCCACAAAGGGAAGCACGATTGGGAATGCGCCCGCTGCACCAATACCCTGCAGTAAACGCCCCCCCAGTATGACCCAGTAAGCATTTACTCCAGCCATGAACCATGCAGCGGCTACGCAGACTGCTCCGCCCAGGGCAGCTAAAATAAGGCTCGGTAAAATAACGATTTTTCTTCCGTAGCGGTCGGATAAATAGCCGGCGACCGGAATCATCAGTATGGCTATAAGGCCATAAACCGTGATGATCATACTCACTTGAAATGCGTTGATATTAAGTTCCTTTGATATTTGCGGCAGAATAGGCAACAGCATGGAATTTCCGAGTGTCATAATTAGCGGAATGGAAGCTAGTGCAACCAGTGCGGCTTTTTTTCCTTTCATGGACGAACCACCTTTTTTATATTCACATACCGCTTATTGTGGTTTCAACGGACATATTTATACGTTTGATTTCATCGGAAACAGTTGTTCCGGGTTATACTTCCTTCCAACTGGTGCATAAACAAACAGTCTTTAGAGGAAACTACACGGAAAAATATCAAATCAAGATTTATAAGGAGGACTTTCAATTGTATTTCTATAAAGAAGGACTGATTAATGGGATCGTCGTAGATAAGCCCGATCCTGCTGCAGCCAAAGTACTTCAGGAAATATTGGGCGGCCATTACGGAGAGATGCGTACCATGATGCAGTATTTCTTTCAGAGCAGCAATTTTCGGGGGAAAGAATTACAGTTTCGTGATTTGCTCCGCGGTGTATTCCTGGAAGAAATTGCTCATGTAGATCTGGTCCAGCATACCATTAACCAGTTGCTAAACGGGTCCGGTGAAGAGCAGGCTGGAAATGGGGGCAGAGATGGCGCTCCTTTGGACGAAGCCGTGAAGCATGCCAATCCCCATCATTTTATTATGGGCGCACAAGCCTCATTGCCTGTGGATGCCATGGGCAATCCTTGGCTTGGAAACTACGTCTACAGCCATGGAAATCTGATCAGTGACCTTCTGAATAATGTCGTGCTGGAATCGACGGGGGTGCTGCAGAAGACCCGGATTTATGAGATGAGCTCAAACAAAACATTCCGCGAAACACTGGGCTTCCTGATCGTGCGCGATAATGCCCATCAAAATGCGTTCGCTAAGGCGTTGGAGACTCTGGGTGTCAATTGGGGAAACATATTCCCGGTTCCGAACTATGACATCAATAAGTACCCGGAATGCCGTAAATTCGTAGACATGGGTTACCATAACATTCAATTTAACTTTAGCTTGGATCCGTCAAGAATGGCAGAAATATTCCAAGGCACTTCTCCTAGCCGCAACAAAGGAAATCTTGACGTAGTTGCTCCTCCAGAGGGTTTCCCTGTACCGGTTATGCCTGAAATGCCTAACGAACATAGCCCTGGGATACAGGATATGCATATGTAATTCCACTGTCCAAACAGACTTAGGCAGACCCCCAAGGCCCGCGTAATAATCGCGGGTCTTGGGGGTTAGTTGTCCTATATGAATAAGCAACTCTGCTTTAACCTTTTGGTGGGAACGGATCATTGCCATAGCTGATAGAATCAGAAATCTTGCCATCCTTATTGTGAATTTTCTGCTCGATGTGAGCCTTCTTTGCCTCTTTTTTCCCGGCCTTCTCCGCCTCTTCCTTGGTCCGGTGATGGCTGAGCTTCTCTCCGCCCTGCTGATTGTCCCAACCTCCGTTTTTACCCGGAGTCGTATGGATATTATGCTTGCGCTGATCTTCCATCTGATTATTCCTCCTCTTCACCCTTAGGATTGACGCTCCTTTTCGGGCCTGCATGCCACTTATTAACCTCATAAAGTAGAGTACAATCAAGGGAACTGGTCCAGAACAAAATCACCCTAACGGGCTCTAGCATTTGCTCTCGGTAACTCTTTTTCTTCCGTTCTTTGGTTGCAAAGATCATCTCGATTTGTTTATGTACCATGAACCGCCACAGATTTATGACCTTCTGCGACTCCTTGTTTTTTCCACGGCTGTATAAACCGTAGCGCCCTACCATCCGGAAATGCTTCGGCGGGATGTGCTGCACCAGGTCGTATATAAATTTCATCACTGGTGAGACCACATCTACCCGTTTACCCGTTCGGTGATCTGCATACCAATAATGGACTTTATGGTAACCATAGCTGACGACCCGGTACTCTGCGATCGCTGGACGTGCTAAATAACGCCCTATATATTTTGCGGCTCCCCGCGCAGCTGGACAAGGGTATTCGCGGAGGCTTCTGGCATGCCTGGGTGGTAGACCTCGGGGCAATCAGCGCAGATATCATTTATATGCTGCTGGTTTATTTTGGCGTTATCCATTTGCTTGAGGCTCCTTTTGTGAAAGCCTTCTTATGGTTATTCGGTTTCTTTGTTCTGGTCTATACAGGTGTGGAGAGCATCAAAAATGCAGGCGAAATCTCCGCAGCCGAGATGAGAGGAAGCGAAATTTCCCTGTCAAAGTCCTATCTGATGTCTTTATTTAATCCGCTCTCGATTCTGTTCTGGCTCGGGATTTACGGGTCCATCCTTGCTAAGGCAGTCAATGAATACCCAATGCAGCAGTTACTAATGTACAGCGGAGCTATCGTATTAGGGATTCTTCTTTGGGATGTATCCATGGCGCCAGACCCGAGCCTAAAAAATACCCTGTACCAATGGTGCCCGCAACTCCCAGCAAACTCAGCTGCCACCATTTCAGTTTTTTGTCTTCTTTGGTATTACTGGAAGCTTGGTTCATGTATTTCGTCCTCATCACATTATCAATAGCTATTTCAGCATCATTCAATTGAATGAAATCCGATAATTTGGTAGGGGATTTCCCGATGCTATTAAAAAACTCTATATCATATTTATACATTGCATTGTCCAAGTTCGGATTTTCGCCCAAAGGCGGTACGGTTACGCACTCCGCGTTTATCGTTTTCGCAAGGCATAAGCAATTAAGTTCAGAGGTTTTCCGCGCCGCCTATGGCTATTTGTTGTTTTTAATCGCACCTAAATACCCACAGCCGCCATCCCAGCGAGTACCTTTTCCCCTCTCGCCTCCATATCCCTGCCGCTGAACTTTTGTAGCGGCAGTTCGGAAACGATATTCCCATCCTTCGTAAACAGAACCCTATCAGCCCTGGCCGCGACTTTCGCATCGTGGGTCACAAGCAATATGGCTGTGCCCTCTGTGTTGATGTCCACCAGCAGCCCCATGATTTCCTCCGCCGACTTTGAGTTGAGCGCGCCAGTCGGCTCGTCGGCAAAGAGAATCTCCGGCGCATTCATCAGGGCGCGGCAGATGCCGGCCCGCTGGAGCTCGCCGCCCGAAACCTCCGTGGTATCCCTGCTTTCAAGCCCGGCAATCCCTGTTTTCTTCATCAGGGCTTTCGCCTTTTGCGTGAGTTTCGCTGTATCCTTTTTGCCCTCATGCGCGGCGGGGAGAATGATATTATCCAAAAGATTCAAGTTTTTCAGCATAGTGGGCTGCTGAAAGACAAAGCCCATTTTTGTCCGGCGAACATCCGCAAGCGCGTTTTCGCGGAGTTTAGATAGTTCGGTATCGCCAAATTTCACCGCCCCTCCTGTAATCTCGTCCATGCCGCTGAGCGCGAACAGCAGTGTAGATTTCCCTGAACCGGACGGCCCCATCACGGCAACAAACTCGCCTTTTGCTATTTCCACGTTTACTCCATTCAGCGCTTTGACCTGCTCCTTACCCTTGCCAAAGGTTTTCACGATGTTTTTACCTGTAATGATGCTATTCATAATGTTAAGCCTCCTTAATATGTTCGGAAATTTTTAATGCCTGGATGCCGGAAACGCCCAGCATGGTGGCGGCGACAACGCAACCCGTAATCAGCAGAGGCGAAACGAGGTAGACAAACCACGGGTTTACCGCAAAATGGAAGGTTGTTGCGCCAAAGGAAGAAACGATTGCCACGCCGACAAGCTCTCCCAGCGTGTTTGCCAGAATCGTGCCGATGATTACTCCCAGTACCAGCACGGTGATGGAGCGCGTAAGATACTGCCCGCGAATATCCGCACCGGTGAAGCCCATTGATTTCAGTATGGCGATAGGATAACGGTCTTTCGCCACCAGCATTTTCATAAACAGCACCGTGACCAGTAGTGTGAGCAGGACGGTTGCCCCGATAGCGACAGCGGAAGCCATTTTGATGGCGTCCCGTATAGAGCCGAGCATCTGCCCAATGCTTTCGTCGATACCGGTAACCTTGGCGAAAGGGAACTGTTCCCTGTACTGTGATATTGCCGCCTTTACACTCTGGCGGTCACGGAACGTGACCGCCAGACCGACGCTCAAAACATCTCCGTTATTTGCCTCAAAACTGGCTTGCGCCGTTCGGCCACCGTTGGTGACATCAGAGTAAATCCCACAGACCGTCAGGTGCTTTTCCGCACCGTCAACGATTAAAATGATTTCATCCCCAACTGTTTTTTCAAGGTCTTTGGCATTGAGGACGGAGAGAGCGAGTTCCGATTCCGATTGCGGCGCACGGCCCTTGGAGTAGGTGATAGGAAAGGCGGAATAGTCACCAAATGCCACCCGCAGCTTCTCCATCGTTCCGTCGTCCGCTTTCCGGTCTAACATCATGCCGGTGAACAAAGCATACTTTTCAACATTCTTATCCTCCGCCAGCACATCAGCAACTTCCGCCGCCTTCCCCAGAACGTCCTCCACCTGTGTCCGCATCACCCCGATATTAACGTCGGAAATTCCCATGCCCATGTAGGTGATGAAGCTTTCCGCAGAAATGGTGCTGCTGATATTTTGCGGCACAATCATAATGAATGAGGAAATGACCAGCACCATCAGCATGGTGAGATACAGCTTTTTCCGGGAAAGAACATCCTTGATTCCAAGAAAGATATTCCGGGAAAAGAGCCTGTTATTACTCAGCCGGAAATTTCTGGCCGATCTCGATTTTTCCTGCGACGCGCCGAACCGCACCGCCTGCGCCGCAGATATTTTACGGAAGCGCCGCAACATGCCGTTCACATACAGCATGACAACCCCGCAGATTACCGTCGCCCCCAAAAGTCCGCAGAGCAAGCCGGGTAACGGGCTGCCGCTTTCGCCCATGTACAGGCGGATGTTTTGCATGAAAGGCGTTTGGAGCGGCAGGGAGGCCAGAAAGCCCAGCGCGCAGGCCGCCCCCGCGATAGCGCCGTATTTCGCAAGGTAGAGCTTTTTAATCTGCGATACCCGCATCCCAACGGCCTTCAGTACGCCTATTTCCTTATAATCCTCTTCGATTTTAGCTAGTAGCGTAAAGCGGATACACAAAAACGCCACGATGATGACAAGGACGCCTATCAACACCAGCACGGCAATCATGATGCCGTCCGTAATGCCGTTTATCATCTTCACTTGAGTGTAAGTGATAGCGGGCGGACCGTTTGCCGGAAGCCCCGCATCGAGATAGGTTGCCTCGAAAGCCGGGAAGGAAACGTCCTCTGCCAGCCGGAACTCAATAAGGTTTTCTAACTGTCCGAACTCACGGACTCTTTCAAAATCCGCTTGACTCACAAGGAACCGCTTGGAGCTTACCATCGCCGCGTTCATGATAGAATCCCGTAAAAACCCCGCGACGGTAAAGGAAATGCCATGGATTGTCACCGTATCGCCAAGTGCCGCGTTTCCTTCCTGCATGTAATAGATGGGGACATAGATTTCGCCGTCGGCGGGATGGATGACTTCGCCGTTTAAGTTAAGCAGGAAGTCGAATTTCCCGCCCTGCACTGAAAGGCCGTTGTCCTGTATGCTTCCGGCAAGGGAATCGTCCCCGATGACAATGTCCGCGCCCTCGATGTTGAGGAACTCCAACACCTGATAATCCTCTACGTTGTCATTAGCATCCGCGAAGCTCCGCAACTGTTCCAAATCTACGTCGCCTGTGTGCATCTGCATGAAATGAGGCGACTTTGCCGAAAGAAGCATATTGTCGATACCGCCGAACAGGTTTACTGTCAGCGATGCGGCCAAAGCGGTCAGCATGGCGGCAACGAGGATAAACGCCGTAATCGTCGCGGTAATCAGCTTACTTTTGCGTATATCGTTTTTGATAATTTTTTGATACATATTCATCCCTCCGTCTTTCTGTGTCCTGAAACTTTTGGAAAACTCAGGACAAACATCTTTGTATAAGGAGAGGGTGCGTCCAATACGAAAACCTCGCCGGAATGCTGTTCTATCACCTTTTTCACAATGGCAAGCCCAAGTCCTGTTCCACTGCTGGTACTTCTTGAATCACTGCCGGAAACAAAAGGCTCGAACAGATTCCCGGCGATGGCCTCCGGGATAGCCGCTCCGTTATCGGCAATTTGTAACTCAATACAGCCGGGTTCATCCGTCAGCCCCACGGACAATAGGCTGCCCACCGGGTTATGGCGGATTGCGTTTGTCAGCAGATTGCCAATAGCACGGTTGGTTTCCAACGAATCCGCCATGTAAAATACTGGTTTGTCCGGCAACCGCAGCTCCAATTTCATCTGCCTGCTTTCGATTTCACCAAACAAAGTGGCGCAAGATACGCGAAGCAGCTCTACAAGGTCAACCTTCGCAAAATTCATCCGGTATTGCGGCGTACCCAGCTTGGAATAGGAAAGCAACTGGTCAATCAATTGGTTCATCTGCCCGGATTTCGCTTTAATCGCCAGATGGTATTCCCGCTGTTTGTCCGGCTCCTCCACCATACCGCTTGCCAAGGCTTGCGCGTATCCGGAAATCGTTGTCATGGGGGTTTTCAAGTCATGGGCAATGTGCGAGAAAAGCCGCATCCTCTCATTTTCCATTGTCATTCGCTTTTCTTCGGAGTCTTTCAGCTTTCGTGCCATAAAATTGAAAGCATCCCGCATTTCCCCAAATTCCGTTTCTGTTTCAAAGTCCAGTGTAGTGTCTAAATGACCGGCCGTAACCTCCTTGAAACCTTCTTCCATTTTCTGTATAGGCTCCATGATTTTCCTGTTGATTCCGCGCCCAAAAAGGACAATCCCAATAAAATATATCGCAACTGTGATAAGATTCCAGATAACTGAAAGCGTGATTTGAAGGGTTTCCGTCCCCTCGGCCAGAGGGGAAGACGCCAGTTCCGAGAAGTTCATCCCGTTATTCAATGTAAACAGACTGATTAAAAACTCCAATACCAGAAGCGTCAGTGCAATTCCGATGGTATAGCCTATGAATCTGCGCATGATGACACTTTTGAAACTACGCTTTTTCTTCATGTACGCACCTCCAGACGATACCCTAATCCCCGGACGGTTCCGATGGATACCGCACCGTCACCAGGAAGTTTGCCGCGCAGCTTGCTGATGGCGACCATCACCGTATTGTCGTCCACGATGGCTGCCTCCTGCCATGCAGCTTCATAAATCTGCTGTTTGGTGTATACGCGTCCGGGACTTTGCATAAACAGCTTCATCATGTTAAATTCCGTGGCGGTAAGAGGGATTGTCCCGCTGCCAAAGCTAAGTGTGCAAGCGGAAACATCCATACACAGTTCGCCTGCCGTCAGTAAAGCCGCTTCGGAATCCGCCGCACCTCCGTCATAGCGTCGTAATTGAGCTTTGATTCGGGCTGTGACCTCCAAAGGGTCAAAAGGCTTTGTAACATAATCGTCCGCACCAAGATCAAGCCCTAATATTTTCTCATGATTTTCCGTTTTAGCGCTCACGATAATAATGGGAAGATTGCTGCGTTCTCTCAAACCTTTGATAAGCTGATAGCCGTCAAGCTCCGGCATCATAATGTCGATGACAGCCAAATCAATCCGTGCGGACGCAGCCTGTTTAAGCGCCTCCAATCCATTTTCAGCCTGTATCACGGAATAGCCGTCCTTTTCTATATACAACCGCAGAAGCTCACGAATCTCCTTCTCGTCATCTACAATCAGAATAGTTTTGTTCATGGTTTCACCTCTCTTCTTGCTCATCATACCTTCGAGCCGTAAGTTCATTATAATTGTCCTACCTTTCAGTTAAACATGGTTAACCTTAACATTACCTTAACATTGCTCCTGCAATCCGGCTGTCAATGCTGAGCATTGTGCCGGGAAAGAAAATACTGCGACTTTGCGGGGCGAGGCATTGGAGCATAAGTTCCTGCGCATCTACTACGCCGTGTTATGGAACACCTGAATAAGCTGGACTCAGAAGCATAACAACATTTTATTTTGAATAATTCACACGGCGGCGCAAAAAAAATTTATTCGTTCCATTCTGTTCAAAAGCCATGAAATGGCTGCGAAAATCCGGGGATAAAGGCGACCGCTACCGCTTTTCCACAATCAGTCCGTCCACTCCGCTGTTTAAACGGAAATTGTTTCGACAATCTTAAAAAACAGCAAAAAATCGCCCTTTTAGTAAAATGGAGGTACCACCCAACCATCTCAAAAAGGAGCGATTTCTTTGTACATTCAATATACCATGGATCAACTTTGCTTACCAATGGACTTAGAAGAAGACGATCCCCCTCAAAGTATATAAGGAAACCTTAGAGTGTGGATATGAAGTTCGGCAGCCAATGACCAAAAACAAAGAGCAGCGACTCTCCAGTAACGGGAGAAGCGCGGCTCTGTTGTTTTTTACGGTCATTTTTATCACAGAACTGTCCCATTCGCCGGAAACTCCACTTATGGGACAGCCCCTAAAACATATAAATTCTTATCTTTTTAAAAAATCCGCCTCTCCCGAGGCGGCTCCTGCTTCTTGCTCATCCACTCTTGATTTCACCCGTCACGTTCACTGCTCATACTTATCCTTGTTTCACTGCGCAATCTGCTCACGGATGTTCGCAAGGATTTTCTTCTCCAGCCTCGACACCTGGACCTGCGAGATGCCAAGGCGGCTGGCGACTTCAGATTGCGTCTGGTCGCGGTAGTAGCGCAGATAGACGATCAGGCGCTCGCGTTCGGTCAAGGCCCCAATGGCCTCGTTCAGCGCAAGCTTGTCGAACCAGCGCTCCTGCGTTTCGTCAGCGATCTGGTCGATCAGGGTGATCGGGTCGCCGTCGTTCTCGAAGACAGTCTCGTGGATCGAGGTCGGCGGCTTGTTGGCCTCCTGGGCGAAGACGATTTCTTCAGGCGTCACGCCCAGCGCCTCCGCGACCTCGCCGATGGTCGGCAGGCGGTCCAATGTCTTGGACATTTCATCCTTCATCTTGCGTACCTTGTTCGCCATCTCCTTCAGCGAACGGCTGACCTTCAGGGTGCCGTCGTCGCGCAGGAAACGCTGGATCTCGCCGATGATCATCGGCACCGCGTAGGTGGAGAACTTGACCTCATAGCTGAGGTCGAATTTATCTACGGACTTCAGCAGTCCGATACAGCCGATCTGGAACAAATCATCAGGCTCATACCCGCGGTTCATAAACCGCTGCACCACCGACCAGACGAGGCGGATATTGCAGCTTACAAGCGTGTCGCGGGCCAGATTATCTCCAGCCTGACTGAGCGCGATAAGACGTTTGACCTCCGCATCGTCCAAATAGGTCGGCGGAGCTTTTTTTGACTCTGCATCCATGGCTCCAACCCCTAATTGTATAAAGCTTTTTTCGAGACGATGGTTTTCTTCATTGCGATGGAAGTACCGCGCCCCGGTTCACTTGTAACTTCGAACTCGTCCATGAAATTCTCCATAATCGTAAAACCCATACCCGACCGCTCCAGCTCCGGCTTGGAGGTGTACAGCGGCTGCTGCGCCAGCTCCAAATCCTCAATCCCGCGTCCCTGATCCTCTATGGTCAGACGCACGGTTTCGTTCTCAATCGATGCGGAGATGCTGACAATCCCTTCAGGGTCACTGTCATACCCATGAATAATGCAGTTCGTCACTGCCTCCGAAACGACTGTCTTCAGATCATTCAGCTCTTCCATTGTGGGATCGAGCCGGGAGACGAAGGCTGCCACCACCACACGCGCGAACGATTCGTTCTCCGACAGGGCAGCAAACTGCACACTCATGAAGTTACCAGCTTCACTCTTTGTCATAACGCAACCTCCAAATCCGAGAGTGCAGCGCTCTCGTCGTCATATAGGGACATGATTTTGAACAGGCCCGACATTTCCAGCAGCCGCTTCACAGGTGCGGTGGCATCGCAGACTGCCATTTTGCCGCCTTTGCTGCGAATCAGCTTGTACCTCCCGAGAATGACTCCTAAGCCCGAGCTGTCCATAAACTGCAGGTCCTTCAGGCTGAGGATCATATGCTCGACCTGGCCGCGCATAATCGCTTCATCCATTTCCATACGTACATAATCGGCTGCGTGATGGTCCAGCTCTCCAAACAAACGGACAATCAGCACACCCCGGTGATGCTCCATCTCCACATGAGAATTCATGCCTGCCACTCTCCTCTTCGTTGCTTTCAAAACCGCCCTGAGACTAAATGTTTTCCCCTTCAAGGACAAGGTTTTCTACATGGCAATTGAGGATTCCTGCCCCACGACAAAACTAGAAGAAAATCCCTATGAATCTACAGGAGACTCATGAGCAATCTACAAAATACAAGAAATTAATCAATCGTGAACAGCGAACCCGTCGTCCGCTTGAACAGCTTCCACCAGCCCGCCTTCGCCACATCTTCGCCTGCCTTGAGCTCGTATTTCTTAATTACATTTGTCCCTTGATAAACTACCAGCTTGCCTATGATCTGATCTGCAGCTACAGGAGCTTTGATGTTTGCCGGCAATACCAGCTCATGGCGGATGCCTTCCTGGGTGATGCCTTTCTTCAGCAGGACACTGTAGGTTTCCTCCGCGGTCAGAGGCAGCTCCGTTTTCACACCCTTCTCAATCTTTAGGGTACCGATAGCGTCGCCTTTTTTGTGAATGGTGTGCATTTTATATTGGGAAAAGAGATAATCGAACATCCCCGACACTTCGCTGTTGCGCGTTTTGGTGTTCGGTTCGCCCAGCACGACCGCAACAGCACGCAGTCCGTCTCTGGCCGCAGTCGCGGACAGGCAGAACTTGGCTTCGGAGGTATAACCCGTTTTCAGTCCGTCGGCTCCTGTATAGAAACGGACCAGCTTGTTCGTATTCACCAGCCAGAACGGCTTGGCCGAATCCTTGCGCAGATAATCCTGATAGGATCCGGTATATTTGATGATCCGCTCATGCTTCAGCAGCTCCCGGCTGATCACGGCAATGTCATGCGCCGAAGAATAATGGTTCTGCGCCGGCAGACCGTTACAGTTGGCGAAATGGGTGTCCTTCAGGCCTAGCTCTTCAGCTTTGCTGTTCATCAGATCCACAAATGCACTCTCCGAACCGGCGATTTTCTCCGCCATTGCCACCGATGCGTCATTGCCTGAGGCCATTGCGATGCCTTTCAGCATCTCGTCTACCGTCATTTCTTCACCGGGCTCCAGAAAAATCTGCGAACCGCCCATGGATGCCGCGTATTCACTGGTCCGTACCTTATCGGTCAATTGCAGTCTTCCTTCGTCAAGTGCCTCGACGGTGAGCAGCATTGTCATAATTTTCGTAATGCTTGCCGGAGGCAGCTTATCATGGCTGTTCTTCTCATAGATTACCGTGCCGGTGCCCGCATCCATCAGGATGGCGGAACGTGCACCCGGCGCAAGGTCAACAGCGGCGGCAGTGCTGCCGGTACCGGTACCTTTGGCTTTTTCCTCCGCATACGCCCCCGAGGACGCTCCCAGAACCGATACAGCAATACACAGCACTAACATAACATAACGCATTCTTCTCACAATGGTTCCCCTCCTGAACATTAACCTTCAATTCATAGGTACTGTGTTCCAGTTTGGTCAGAAAGGGTGAAAATTATTCCATTTATCCGCAAAAATGCTCTATAAAATAAAGACCACCCGCTTCCGGATGGCCTCACTATCTTGCTCTATCGGTTAATACAAGTGGCAGGAAACCTGGTGCCCTGATTCCAGCTCACGCAGCACTGGTTCTTCGGTACGGCATCTGTCCATTGCATGAGAACAGCGGGGATGGAAGGCACAGCCGCTTGGCGGAGTTTCCGGGTTCGGCACATCGCCGCTCAGGACAATCCGCTGCTTCTTCAGAGCCGGATTTGGCACCGGCACTGCGGACATCAGCGCTTGTGTATACGGATGGAGCGGCTTCGCGAATAACGTCTTAGTGGGCGCAAGCTCAACGATCCGCCCCAGGTACATGACGGCCACACGGTCGCTGATAAATTTCACGACCGACAGGTCATGGGAGATGAACATATAGGTCAGCCCAAACTGCTCCTGCAGATCCTGCATCAGATTCAGCACCTGGGCCTGGATCGATACATCCAATGCAGATACCGGCTCGTCGCAGACGATGAACTTGGGGTTCAGAGCCAGCGCCCGGGCGATTCCGATCCGCTGCCGCTGGCCTCCGGAGAATTCATGCGGAAAACGGTGCGCCTGATAAGGGGAAAGTCCCACAACCTCCATCAAGTGTTCAACCCGGCTCTTCAGTTCATTTCCTGCTGCCTGTTCATGCGTGCGCATGGGCTCCTCCAGAATGCGCTGCACGGTCCAGCGCGGATCCAGCGAAGCATACGGGTCCTGGAACACCATCTGCATATCGGTGCGGAAGCGGCGCAGCTGCTCGGTACCCAGGCTGCGCACATCTGTGCCGTTGAAGAGGATCTCGCCCTCACTCGGTTCGATCAGGCGCAGGATGGCCCGCCCCGTAGTAGACTTACCGCAGCCGGACTCCCCCACTACGGCTAGGGTCTCTCCTTGTTCTACCGATAACGTAATGCCGTCAACGGCTTTCACGGCACCTACTTGCTTGGAGAAGAACCCTTTGCGGATCGGATAATGTTTCTTAAGATTGCGGACTTCCAGAATTGTACTCATGATATTTCCTCCTGCAGCAGCAGACACCGGCAAGTGTGTCCCGGCTGAATCTCAAGCAGCTCCGGGCGTTCTTCCCAACAGCGCTGAACCACCATCGGGCAACGGGGAGCGAACCGGCAGCCGGGCGGCAGGTTGGCCGGGTTCGGCACCTGCCCCGGAATCGAGCTCAGACGGTCATTGTCTCCCGCGAGCTGAGGCAGCGATGCCAGCAGCCCTTGGGTATACGGATGCAGCGGATTGTTATAGAGCGTCGCCACATCTGTTTCTTCCACAATCTGTCCTGCATACATAATGACCACTCTGTCGCACATCTCTGCAACCACCCCAAGATCATGGGTAATCATCAGGATGGACATGCCCTCGTTCTTCTGTAAATCGCGCATAAGATCGAGAATCTGCGCCTGGATCGTGACGTCCAGTGCCGTGGTCGGCTCATCTGCAATCAGCAGCTGGGGGTTACAGACCATCGCCATGGCAATCATCACCCGCTGGCGCATGCCGCCGGAGAGCTGGTGGGCATACTGCTCAGCAATTTTCTCCGGACGGGGAATGCCGACCTTTCGCAGCATCTCAACTGCACGCTCATTCGCTTCCTTCTTGCTCAGCTTCAGGTGAAAGCGGGCAGACTCGGAAATTTGCCGGCCGATCTTGAATACCGGATTGAGCGAGGTCATCGGCTCCTGAAAAATCATCGCAATCCGGTTGCCCCGGATATTGCGAACTTCCTTCGCCGGCATTTCCAGCATATTCTTGCCTTCAAAACGGATTTGCCCGGCGGAGATCCGGCTGATCCGCTTGGGCAGGAGCTGCATAATCGACAGCGAGGTTATGCTTTTGCCGCAGCCGGATTCACCGACAATGCCCAGCGTCTCGCCTTTGCGCACTGACAGACTGATGCCGTCCACCGCGCGGACTGTCCCCGCAGCGCTTACGAATTCGGTGCATAAACCCGATACTTCCAGCAGTTCTGTCATCGTTTCCCCTCCGTTACGTTTATTTTTGCATACCTTTTTCAGTTATCTTAATACCAAGCAATGTAACATCATTATTTCGTGTCTTCTTCCACGCCCAGGTATTTAAGCGCAGTCAAGGCATAAACCTTGGCGCATTGAATGATCTGCCAGACTGGTGCTTTTTCATTGAAATTATGAATGGTGGACAGCTCGGCCGGGCCGTATTGCAGCACCGGAATGTTATGGGTGCGGAAATGGCGCGCATCGCTGGATGCCCATTGAAGCACACCGTAAGCCTCTTCTCCACTCACTTCGCAAATGCTCTCAACGAGATCGCTGACGACCGGCTCCTCCGGGGAGGTCCAATTCGCATTCCCCTGGAAGCCGAAGCCCTTGACCTCTGACTCGATTCCCGCCTCAAGCAGCAAGGAACGGGCGCGGTCAAGCACATCGCGGTAATCAACGCCGAACGGCACCCGCGAATCCACCTGAATAGTGCAGCGGTCGGCAACCACGTTGACCTTCGTACCGCCCTGAATGGTTCCGATATTCACGGTAACATGGTCAAACACCTGGTAGGCGACCGTACCGTACTCTTCACGCTGCTTCACATAATCCTGGGAGATACGGATAATTTCTTTGACCTCCTCCGGAATATTCGGCTTGATATCCCATAGGCGCTGCAAGGCATCAATGCCTTTGGCCGCTTTGACGATTGCACTTTCACCAACCACTGGAGACAGACTGCCATGTCCCGGCGTGCCTTCCACTGTGAATTCAAACCAGCAGCTGCCCTTCTGGCCGATCGTCGGATTCAGCGGTCCGGAGGGCTCCGCGATAACTGCTGCAGTTCCGGTAATTAGTCCGCGCTCCAGCACCCAGGGCACACCCAGGTGGCCGCCCGTTTCTTCATCCGGCACGATAAGCAGCGACAGATCGCCTTTGAGCGGCACGCCTAGTTTCGACAGCAGGGCCACGGCATAGATCAGTCCGGCAAGCCCCGCCTTCATATCGGAAGCGCCTCTGCCGAGCATGTATCCATCGACAATATCCCCGCAGAAGGGATCAAAATCCCAGCGGGACAGATCACCAGCCGGAACCACATCGGTATGTCCGCAGAAAATCAACTTTTTATCGGAAGGCTGTTCAGCTGCTGTTGTCAATGTGGATACGAGATTCAGCATCTTTTCAGTGGCCGGATAAATGGTCGTGTTCACTCCCGCCTGCTTCAGATAATCGATAATAAAAGCGCTGATCTCACGCGAATCGCCCGGGGGATTCTCCGATGGATAACGGATCAACTGCGAGCACAGCTCCAGCAGCTGATCCTGCCCTTCATCAATTGCATTCAGCACCTTGCCTGTCCAGTCTGTCATTGGTAGTGGCCTCCCTATAGCTCCCATGAATTTGTGAAAAAAGAGGGACCGCAGCCTCATGGCCCGTCCGCTCTTTGTAAGTCGAATTTTATTCCTGCACCGACAATGGATAGAATCGGATGACCTCATCCGGGTAGAACGCATAACCGCTGATCTTGTTGCTCATGCCAACGATGCGGTTGTATTCGTAGAGGTACGCCCATGGCGCTTCTGTTGTAATAATTTCCTGTGCCTGCTGGTACAGCTCACTGCGTTTGGCTTGATCGGTCTCCGTATTAGCTTGTTCCCACAGCTTGTCTACTTCGGCATTCTGATAGTTGTTGTAGTTGGAGGAACCTTTGCCATACATCAGGAAACCAAGATGATAGCCGGGATCATTGACAAAAGAAGTCCATTTGGATATATAAGCGGTCAGGTTCTTTGTTTTCTGCTGTTCCAGGAACTGGGCGCGTGCCAGCTTGTTGATGTTCATAGTGACGCCGATTTTGGCAAGCTCAGCCTGAATCAGTACGGCATCATCTTCCCAGTCGTCAAAGCCGGAGCCCAGGGTGAAGTCAAATTTAAACCCGTTCTCATAACCAGCTTCCTTCAGCAATTCCTTGGCTTTGTCCAGGTTATGCTCGTAGACGTAACCTGCATCGGTGAAGCCCGGAGTATTGCTGGCCACGGCGCTCTTCATCTGATTCGCCTGGCCGTACATGACGCCGCTCAGCAGTTCATCATAAGGAATGGCATAATTGATCGCCTGGCGGACCTTCTCGTTGTCAAAAGGCTTCACTTTGCTGTTCATCGCAAAGTAGAGAATCCGGTTGCTGGCATTGGAGGCTACGGTCAGGTCGGTGTTGCTCTTCAGAGAGGATACATCCTTAGGCGGAATCTCAATCGCCATGTCTACATCACCTTTATCCAGCAGCAGCACCCGGTTGGAGGCTTCCTTGGTGAACTTCAGGGTCACCTTGCCAAGTTTCGCAGCACCCTGCCAGTAGTCCTCGTTAGGTGTGAACACTGCTTCCGTAGCCGGGTCCCATTTCTCCAGCTTGAACGGGCCGGAGCCGGCGGCATGGGTCTTGAGGTAATCGGCACCTTGCGCTTCTACCGTCTTCTGATCGACGACGGAGAAGGTGTACATGGCCAGTATTTGCAGGAAATTATGATTGGCATTTGTCAGGGTGATTTCAACTGTAGCATCATCTACGGCAGTTACGGTTTTGATCGCAGCCATCCCATAGAGAAAACTGCCGGAACTGGACTTGGCAACACGGTCAAAGGAATACACAACCGATGCTGCATCCACAGGATTGCCGCTCTGGAATTTCACTCCGGGCGTCAGTTTGAAAGTATAGACAGTATTGTCGCTCGAAGCCTCCCAGCTCTCGGCAAGCATAGGCTGAATATCTTCGGTGTTGGCGATATTCGCGCCATTTTCGGTCTTAATTCCGTAGGTAACCAGCTGATCGTATGCGGCAAGTACCAGTGTATCGGAGGTCAGGTCATTCGCTTCTGCCGGGTCCAGTGATGTGCCGCCCTCGGAATAAGCTACGGTCAGGAATGGCTTGGCAGCCGCCGTCTCTCCTGTGGTTCCCGATGTCGCTGGTGAGGCAGCCGGTGTTTGCGGATTGGCGCTGGTTGCGCAACCAGCCAGCATGATTGAAAAAGCGATGAATGTGGACAGCAGCTTGACTCTTTTCATCAGTAATTCCTCCCTTTTCTATATCCTGCCTGCTAAAAAAAACATATTGCTGCTTGTGATCATGCTCCGTGAGGGGCTGGATCTGCTTCCGAGGGTCTCGCCTGTCTGCAGCAGCCCTTCCGGTAGACTCTAATCTATATTTATCGGGCAACCTGCGGATGTGCAGCGGGACTTCCCTGCCTGCGCTCCGCTCTATTTGCCCGACCGCAACCGTGGATCAAGAACATCTCGTAAACCGTCGCCGAGCAGATTAAAGCCCAGAATCGAAGTGGCGATGGACAATCCCGGAAAAGTGACCAACCACCATTGACCGGAAATGATGTATTCCCTGCCTTCTGAGATCATCGCCCCCCACTCGGCAATCGGGGGTTTGACTCCAAGGCCGAGAAAGCTGAGACTGGATGCCGTCAGGATGGCGAAGCCCATTCCGAGGGTAGCCTGTACCATCAGCGGGGCCAGTGCATTGGGCAGAATGTGACGGTATAGGATCACCGAATTTTTTACACCGATTGCCCGGCTGGCTTCAACATACTCCTTCTCTCGGAGGGAGACGGTCTGGCCGAACATCAGCCGCGCGAACTCCGGAATACCGACGATTCCTACAGCGATCATTGCACTGGTTAAGCCTGCCCCGATGGAAGCGGCAATTGCCATGGACAGCACCAGTGAAGGGAAGGATAACAGGACATCCATCAAGCGCATTATGACCGTTCCGGTCTTCCCGCCGTAGTAGGCAGCAATTCCGCCCAGCGGTACGCCGATAAGAAAAGAAATCGCCACGGCGATCAGACCAGTCCAGATACTGATCCTTGCTCCGTACAGCACCCGGCTGAGAATATCCCGGCCGAAGTTGTCCGTTCCGAACCAGTGGCTTCCTGAAGGAGCCTGCAATTTATTCGCCATATCTGTAATGTAAGGATCATGCGGAGCAATCCAGGGTGCAATGATGGCAATCACCGTCCAGATCAGAATAAAGATGAGGCCGATGGCAGCCAGACGGTTATGCAGAAGCAGCGTCAGTAATGTTTTGGGTTTCGGCGCAGCTGCGGGTTTGGCAGGGTTGCCCTGTGCTGAATGTGCTGCAGTGCTCAACAGAAATCTCCTCCTCTCCAAAAAGCTGTTTATTCATAGCGGATACGCGGATCAATCAGACCGTATATCAGATCTACCGCCAGGTTAATGCCGCAATAGAGAATCGCACTTACTAGGGTAAACGCCTGAATCGGCGCATAATCCGCGGCCAGAATGGAATCTGTGACATACCCGCCGATGCCCGGCCAGGAGAAGATCGTCTCGGTGATGACCGCACCGCCCATCAGATAGCCAAACTGCAGGCCGAGCACGGTAAGTGTAGGAATGAGGGCATTCACAAGTGCATGCTTGTAAATCACGGCGGACTCCCGCAGCCCTTTGGCTCGGGCGGTGCGCACGAAATCCTGATCGACTACCTCCAGCATGCTCGAACGGGTCATGCGGGCCACAATGGCCATGGTGCCTGTGCTCAGGCAGATTGCGGGAAGCAGCAGGTGGGCCAGGCTGCTTTTCAAAGCGGCGGTATCACCCGACAGAAGACTGTCCAGCACGTACAAACCCGTAATGTGGACCGGCGGATTCAGATCACCGCTGATTCGCCCCATCGGTGCCGGAGCCCAGCCAAGGATCGAGTAAAAAATATAAATGAACATCAGACCGAGCCAGAAGATCGGCACGCAGGCGCCTATCAGCGAGAATACACGCGAAATATGGTCGAGGATGGATTCCTTGCGGGTCGCAGCAACAATTCCGACGGGAATCGCCACCAGAATCGCGATCAGTATGCTGGTCAAGGTCAGCTCAAGGGTGGCCGGAAACCGTGAGGACAAATCACTGGCTACCGAATGCCCCGTATGATAGGCATAACCGATGTTTCCTTGAAACAGCTGCCCGAAATAGCTGAAGAACTGAACGTAAAGCGGCTTGTCCAGCCCCATGTCCTGGCGGATCTTGTTCACGATTTCCTCCGGGGCCTGTTCACCGGCCAGCATAATTGCGGGATCGCCCGGCAGTACCCTGGATAGAATGAATGTGATGACGATGATACCAAGCAAGGCCGGAATCATCTGCGTTAGTCTTTTTAATGTGTAAGCAAACAATGAATCAACCCCCTTACGGCTTCTGTTGCAATCCAGGCTGTGAGTCCTTTCTTTGGCGGAACCTGCGGTTCCATGTCAGGTACTGTGCTGTTTCTTTATTCTCTTTAGTAGTTGAGCTAATTCTACATACAATTTCATGTCCACTCTACGTCCCGTTTAGCTAAAAAAAAGCACAACCGTTTGTCGGTTGTGCACTATTACCGCCTCTAAATGTCATGTTATCTAACATTAACTTCCGTAAAAATTCCAGCACGCCCTATTTTTCCTGCAGGTAGTAGTAAATCAGGCACAAATGGCAGACAAATTGCTCACGCGGATCATTCAGATCGAACCCTGTAATATCACGGATCCGCTCCAGCCGGTACTTCACTGAATTGCGGTGTATGTAGAGACTGCTGGCCGTATCAATCAGACTCCCCCGGTGCTCCAGATAATGATAGAACGTCAACAGCATGTTGCTGTCATGCTCCTGGTCATATCGCAGCAGCTTGCCCAGCTTGCGCTCGAACAGCACCTCGAAGCCCTGCCTGCTTAACCCCTCCAGCAGATGGTAGACCTCCATCTCCTCGTATTGGGTGACTGCACTAGCCCCCTGGCCCAGACGTTTGGAAACCGACAGTGCTTTGCGCGCTTCATTATAGCTGGTGTGGATATTCCACAAATCCTCCGGGGTACCGATACCGGTCCGGTAGGCGCTAAGACCTTCGCTTTTGTCATGCAGCCAGCTTTCCAGTGTTGCCGCCCATGGTTCCTCCCCGCCTGCAGCTCCCGTAAATTTACGGCCTTCCGGTGTCGGCAAGAACAACACGGCTCGGCTTGAGCGGTATTCCACATGGGGAGTCACTCCGCGCTTGCGCGCTTCCCGGTCCAGCAGCCGGTTCACGGTCTCCTCACTAGGAGCGGTATCACCTTCAATGACGGCGACCTCCCATTTATGTTCAGGATTCATACCAAGCTGACGTGCCCGCCGCTCCACTTCATGCCGTGAAGGCAGCGGAGGTGTCAGCAGCTCGTCGATGAAATTGCCGCGTAGACGAAACTCGGTATCCTCGGCTACCTTTTTCCGCATCAGCTCAAGGGCAAACACCAGTCTGGCCTGTTCGATCCCCACTTCCTCCATATCATCCAGCTTCTCCTTGTCTACCAGAAGCCTGGCCACCGTCTTCTTGTCCACATTAATGTTCCAGTTCAGCGGTGAAGTCTTCTGTGACCAGTCAAAATTGGAGGGAGAGGAAACGATAATACTGCGCTGCGTATCCACCAGTGCGACAGGCGCTTTTAGAAAATCGGCCACATTATCGCTGACCGCCTGAATTCCGCTGTTCTCCAGCACCATCGTTGTGAGTGTGCGGTAGACCTCTTCTGCCCGGCGCAGCAGCATAGCCTGACGGCCCAGCAGCAGCTCCATCACCGGCTGGGTAATGTTCGTATAAGGGATTTCAGGCGGAATCTCGACGATCGGCAGCCCGCAGGCATTGCTCGCTTCGATCGCCGCTTGGGGAATTTCCTTCAGGAACCGGGCTGGTTTTATCGCCAGCGCAGCTGCCCCCAGCTTGTCCAGTGTGTATACCAGCTCAGTCAGCAGTGAAGGGTCATGGCGGATCGAATAGGCCGTAGTGAGCAGCATGACGCCTTCACTGATCCAACCCTTCAGGTCGGGAACCTCCATAATATCTACAAAGCGGACAATCCGGTCCAGTCCCTGTCCACCGCTGACTACGGTGGCTGTGCCGAGTATCGGCAGCTGCAGCAGCTCTCTCAACGTAATTCCTCGTGTGTTCAATATTCCTTCCTCCCTCCGCTGTCTACAGTATTTCAAGTTTTCTCCTGAGATATGCCATAGTCTGGCGTTCCCGATAGTTTATCAGAATTCGCCTGCGAACCACAGGGCAAATATTTCAAATTGCAGATAACAACTGCATCCTACAGTAAAACCTTCTGGAGAAAATCGCTGAAGTGGAGGCATCCCGCAAACTACATTGTAGCGGTGACTTATCCGGACACCAGAGCTGTTAGTTCGATTAAATCCACAATTTCGGCAATCTGCGGACTTTAACATCTCATCCCACCATCCATCGCGTTTGCGGCAATATCAGATGCACTTTAACATCTCATACTGCCATCTGTTCCACCACTTAACGCGATCGTGACTCCGCTCCTGCGCTTCTCAAGCTTTCGAGTGATCCACAAAAAAACGTCCTCGCCGGACCGAGGGTCCGGGAGAACGTTTCACTTGAGTGTGGATAACTGTCACCCAGCAAATCAGCCGTTGACAAAGGTTTAGCGGCGGACAAGCCCGGGCAGAGAAGCAGCCGAAGCCGCTGCGGCACCCAATGAGAGAATCGGGTCGAGCGCGCGGATTCCTAGCTTCTCTTCCAGTTCAGCAGCCAAACCGATCGTTGCAAATCCGGTGCAGGCCAACACAATGGCCTCTGCTCCGCGCTCAACGAGCCTTGCCGCTCCGGCCAGAGCTCCGGCACGTCCCGCAGGCGTGTTCAGATCAAGCGTCGTTGTTACACCGTCGGGACGATCCATCCCGAGATAGGCGTCCCCGAGGATGCTTCGAATGAAGGGAGGCACCTCGGTCAGGATCGTCAGAACGCCGACTCGGCTGCTGAAGGCCAGCGCCATATGGGCTGCGCAGGACCCGGCACCGAGTACAGGAATCCTTACCGCAGCCCTCGCTTCCAGCAGCGCCGGATCCGCCGCGCAGCTGATGCCGATCGCAGTACATCCGCTTGCTTCAAGCTCCCGTGCGAGTTCAATGATTTTCGGTACGGATTCTGCTTCCGTTAGGTCATCGTAGACGCCTTGAGGCTGATCCTGAATGCAGCGGCTCATGACCGGCAGACCATAGCGGCGTTCTATCAGCTCGCCGTGCAGATGGATGGAGCTCTCTTCTTGAAGTGTTATTACACGTATGATTCCCAGCATCCGTATCCCTCCCTTTCAGGTTGCTTGTAACGACCGCTTAGGTACTTGGCAAGACTAGAGCAACTCCCCGGCGTGCATAATGATTTTGTCATCAATATACACATCCGGCTTCATCACTACGGCATCTATATGTACACCTGCCGCTACAACACCGCCAAAGGTGTTATTGCTGCCAAAGGCTACATGAATGGTCCCGTAGACCTTCTCATCCTCAAGCACCACCCCGGTAATTCTCGCCTTGTTATTCGTGCCAATGCCGAACTCACCCAGGAGCCGGCCATCGCCTGCCCCCAGCATCCCCAGCAGCTTGTCTCCGCCTTCACCTTCAGCTGCTGTAAGCCGGCCCTGCTCCACCGTCAGCACCATTGGACTGGCCAAGGCGCCAATACCGGCTATGGACCCGTCTACTTTAATCCGTCCTGCGGCAGTGCCTTCAAGCGGTGCTATATACGCTTCGCCCGAAGGCAAATTCCCGGATTCCCCAGGATTCAGGTATAGCCCAGTACTCAGCACTCCGTCCCGCCCTTCTATGGAAAAGGAGAGGCTTAGCCCGTCCTTCTCCACACGTACCTCACGGCCTGCGGACAGAAGCAGGGCAACTTGTTCCGTCAACGACTTCACTTGTCCATAGTCTGCCGTAATGGCTCCATGGCTGAACATGTCATCCGTCATACCCGGCATGGTCGCTACCCGGGTTCCCGCTGCAGCAGCCTGCTTGCGGGCCGCTGTATGTGTCATGGAGTGTTTTGTAATACACACCGCCACATCCGCCTTGGCCATCGCCTCCGCAATTGGAGCAGGCGGTTCTTCACCGGACTTGCTCCGTTCCTGCATGATCAGCAGCACCGACTCGGCTCCGAGTCTTTTGCCGGCCTCATAGACGGATTCGGCAAGCTCCCGCTTGTCATCATCCGCCACTACAGCCAGCAGTTCACCGCTGCTGAGTCCCAGGCAGTCCTTCAGGACATTCATACTGATTATTATCCGCTCTTCACTCATATTCGTTCCTCCTGATTACACCATTTCCGCCATCAGCTTCCCTATGAGGGCATTTGACAGTACGGCTGGCACTCCTGCTGAGGCCGCCCATATTCTATGCTGCTCCACATAACCCATGCAGTCAAGCACAATCACATCCGCCTGGTCTTTCAGCCGGCTCGCTGCGGCGCGGAATTCCGCTTCAGTGCCGGTATATGGAGAGACAGCGGCAAAAGGAAGGGTGGTCCCCGGCCCGGCAAATTTCTCGACCATATTCTCTTCCTGCTCAGGCAACGGACCGATCAGCCCCAACCGGCGCTTGCCGATCATGGCCTGCACTACCGGTGGTATAATCCGGTCCGGCTCAAGCAAATGGGCACGGTTCGTGTGCAGCTCAGGAAACACACCGGTGCAGAGCAGCAGAATCAGTCGGATTCCAGCAGCCTCCATGGCATCAATTTTTCCCTGCAGCACTGTCTTTATCCTTTCGCGGGAGATAATCGCCGCAGTACCATCCGCCATCCGGGTCGTCAGAACATATTCTCCTTCTTGCGGACTGTAGTATTCGCGAACCTGCGCCGGGGTGAATCCATCCAATACCCCCGACTGCAGCAGCTCCGCACGGCCCTCCAAATATTTTTCAATAATCGGCGCCACATCGGATCTGGGGGACTGTCCAATCGTGATCAACCCAATTTTTTTCAATCTGCTTCCTCCTAGATGTTCATGGAGTTACCCTTCGCAGTACAATTTCTATAAACCCGGATTTAGCGGGAGGTTACCGCCGGTTTGCCCAGTGTCTGCAATACACTCATCGTGCCGTACAATTCTGTAATGCGGTCAAATTCCGCTTCGTTATAGAATGAGCATGATCCCCCGGTCACTTCTTTGGCGGTTTCAATTGCAAAACGTACTGCGGAAGCAATATCAACCTCGTGGCTTGCACCGGTGCCACAGCCGGGGACCATGGACTGTGCAGTTATCGCCAGGCCTACAACCGGAGCATTCGTTGCAACGGCAGGCTGAAGAATCGAGTTAATATGATAGAGGCCGTTCCCGTAAGGTGTAATATCCTGGGTCGTCACCGGAAAAGTAACCGGAAACTGGCCTGTCGTCATTTCCAGAATGCGCAGCAGGTCCTCACTCACCCGCAGGATGTAGCCTTCCTTGACCGTTGGCGAGATTGCAATGCCTTTGTGGTTGACCACCCGGTTGCCTTTAGTGGTATCAATGGACAGAACCGCTTCCATTTCCGGCAGCACTTCATGTTCATTCATCTGCAGAATATCGACCGGGGAATCCATGAAATCCACCGGTTCATGCGGCAGCGTCGGAGCATCCGGGCAAATATGGGTCGTTACCAGCACATCCCCTTTGAGCACATCGCCTTTGGTCTGCATATGGGCCAATTTCAGTGCTGAAGCAATGGCAGCGACTGCGCCGTCCGCATCGGAGACAATCCCGATCCGGCTGGGACGGGCTCCGATTCCGCCAAGTCTGCCCACAATTCCGAAGGTCGGCGCCGTGCCGCCCGCCAGCTTTCCGTTGCTGCCTGGGATTGAGATTTTGACGAATTCCGTGCTGCCCTTTTCACCCTCAACCTTATGGACGTCTACCTTAACTGCCGGATAAGCTGCAAACAGCTGCCTGACCTGTTCACCGTTAACATAAGCGCTGTCCAGTGTGTTCAATACCGTTATCGTTTGATGAAGTGCCATTATAATTCCTCCTCGGATGTGCTGACTCGCGGATTTGTTAATCTGTAGAAATGCTAACGACATTTCATGAAAAAGCAGCCAATCGCCGCCAGTCTGTACAAAACTATTATTGTAAGGTTAGA
Source organism: Paenibacillus sp. IHBB 3054 (assembly GCF_051594305.1). Taxonomy (NCBI): domain Bacteria; kingdom Bacillati; phylum Bacillota; class Bacilli; order Caryophanales; family Paenibacillaceae; genus Paenibacillus; species Paenibacillus sp. IHBB 3054. The sequence goes on from NZ_JBOFBG010000001.1 coordinate 470,046, forward strand.
GTTTATAGTATCTTAAATTCCAAAACGTCCACAATGTACCGCCCTGCCAAAACTGATGTGCTTTTCTTGTCCTTTGCAGATAAACCTTACGCAGCACGTACAGTCTTCAGTCGTTATTCCAATTCTCGCCTCATAAATAAGGATCAAATAAAGGAAACTTGTATCTTTCAGGCGAATTTCTTAGCTAAGCTACTATAAATGAACTGAATCGGAGGAGCCACCATGAAGCTTGAATATCTGCAGCATAAGATCAGCGAGGAAGCTGAGACCGAAAGATTCTCTGGAGCAGTTTTGGTCAAAAAACAGAGCGAGACCCTGGCCGCTTCTTACGGCAGTGCCAACATTTCAGAGGAGCGGCTAAATCATCCGGACACACGCTTTGGCATCGCCTCCGGCTGCAAGCTGTTTACGGCAATTGCTGTCTGCCAGTTGGTGGAACAGGGGAAGCTTGCTTTCAGCAGCAAGGTGCTGGATGTGCTGAATGGAAAAGAATTTGCCCGATTCAGCCATGACATGACCATTCATCACCTGCTGACGCATAGCTCGGGTATTGCGGATTACTTTGATGAAGAAATCATGGATGATTACGCGGCGTTGTGGCTGAACCAGCCCATGTACCTGCTGCGCAAGCTCCAGGATTTCGTACCGATGTTCTCGCAGCATCCGATGAAATTCACACCGGGAGAAAGATTTCACTACAACAATGCCGGATACATCATGCTTGGCCTGCTGGTTGAGAAGATTAGCGGGATGCCCTTTACGGATTACGTGGAGCAGCATATTTTTGCGCCTTGCGGAATGAAGCATTCCGGGTATTTTGCACTGGATGCGCTTCCAGCCAATACCGCCATGGGATATATCGAAGAAGCGGATGGAAACTGGGTCACCAACATCTATTCCATTCCTGTAAAAGGAGGCGCTGACGGCGGCGCTTTCGTCACCGCGCCGGATATGCAGCGGCTATGGCAGGGACTGCTCGATCATACGCTGCTAAATCCGGAGCTGACGGCCCTCCTGCTCACTCCGCACATTCATGATGACAATGAGGAGTACTACGGTTACGGAGTATGGATCACGAAGCAAAATGGCGAGGCACTGAAATATCATCTGATGGGGTACGATCCCGGGGTGTCCTTCCACTCCGCCTTCTACCCTGCAAGCGGAGCAACCGTTGTTGTCCTGTGCAACAAAAGCCGGGGAGCCTACCCTATCCTGAAGGTGGTAGAGGAATGGCTGCTGCAGTAATTCTTCTTTCCAAGGCGCAAGTTTGATGATATTTAACGTCAAACTACTGGAGGGTTAGATTACTTCAAATTGCAAAAAGCCGTACAGAACATTTGACTGTTCTGTACGGCTTTTCGTTTACATGATGCTGATTTATCACAGAAATATCGAGAACCTTTACATTCCTGCGCTGAATCCTAGTACCGGGTTACGCCATCTTTGGTCACAAGCGCAAACACCAGCGGCTGAGGCGGAACGGGCTGAGCGGAAATGCGGTAAGCTTCCAGCACTTTAGCTTCCGCTTCCTGCACTTTGTTCTCGCTGGCATTGTTCACATGCAATACGGCAAGCGTATCTCCTGCGGCTACGGCATCGCCGACTTTCAGCGACAGCTGAATGCCAACGGCGAGATCAATGACCGATTCCTTGGTCTCGCGGCCTGCGCCAAGCAGCATGGCAGCTATACCAATCTCTTCGGCTTGGATGCTCTCCACATAACCAGCGGTTGCTGCTTTCACTTCGATAAATCTCCGTGCTGCCGGCAGCGTCTCCGGCGCTTCGACCTGCGACACCTCTCCGCCCTGCGCAGATACGATTTGCTTGAACTTCTCCAGAGCACTACCATCCTCGATATGAGACATCAGGATGGAGCGGGCTTCGGCTTCGTCCTTCGCCTTGCCGCCAAGCAACAGCATTTGGCTGCCCAGAATAAGGCAGACCTCCTGCAGATCCTTCGGCCCGTGGCCCTTCAAGGTTTCGATGCCTTCCTTGATTTCCAGGGCATTGCCGATGCCGTAGCCAAGCGGCTGGTCCATGTCGCTGATGACCGCAACCGTGTTGCGGCCCAGATGGGTCCCGATATCCACCATGGCTTGCGCCAAGGCAATGGAATCGTCAAGCGTCTTCATGAACGCGCCGCTGCCGGTCTTCACATCAAGCACGATGGCATCGGCACCTGCGGCGATTTTTTTGCTCATGACGGAGCTGGCGATCAGCGGAATGGATTCCACTGTCGCTGTCACATCACGCAGTGCGTAGAGCTTCTTGTCTGCAGGTGTAATGTTGCCCGACTGGCCGATTACGGCAGCGCCGATCTCCCCGACCTGGGCGAAAAATTGTTCCCGGCCCATCTCGATAGAAAAGCCGCTGATCGACTCCAGCTTGTCGAGGGTGCCTCCGGTATGTCCAAGCCCGCGGCCGGACATTTTGGCCACCGGTACTCCGGCTGCGGCAACAAGCGGTGCCAGAACCACAGTCGTCTTATCGCCCACGCCGCCAGTGGAATGCTTGTCCACCTTGATGCCGGCAATCGGACTGAGATCGACCTGATCACCGGACATGGCCATTTCCAGCGTCAGATCGCCGGTTTCCCGTGCGTTCATCCCGCGGAAATACACCGCCATTGCCCAAGCCGAGATTTGGTAGTCGGGAATTTCACCCTTGCTGTAGCCTTGGATCAGAAAAGCTATTTCTTCACGGCTAAGCTCCCCGCCGTCTCTTTTTTTCTGAATAAGATCAACCGCTCGCATTACACCTGTACCTCACGCACAAAGGCCCGCACAAGGCCGATAAACTTCGGTTTAGTCAGATTGGCAACTTTCACCACCTGCTCATGCGTCAACGGCTCCAGCTCATCCCCGATCGCCATATCAGTGATACAGGTAATGCCGAGCACACGCAGCTTGCTGTGGCTGGCCACGATCACTTCAGGCACAGTAGACATCCCGACAGCATCGCCGCCGAGGTATGCCAGCATTTTCAGCTCCGCCGGTGTCTCATAAGTCGGACCGCTGATGCCGGCATATACACCTTCCTGCAGCACAAGCGATTCACCGTCTACACCTTTAACATCAGCCGCCAGCTTTTTGGCCAAAGCCATGTACTCAGGGTCATAAGCACGGGACATATCCGGGAAACGTACACCCAGCTCCGGATCATTAGGTCCGATCAGCGGGTTGTCGCCAGTCATATTGAGGTGGTCGGTAATCAGCATCAGGTCGCCTGCTTTGAACGCCCGGTTCATTCCGCCGCCCGCGTTAGTGATCACCAGCGTACCCACGCCAAGCTTTGCCATCACATAGACCGGAAGCACAACTTTGCGCATCTCGTAGCCTTCGTAGAAGTGGAAGCGGCCCTGCATGATGATAACATCCTTGCCTTCCAGCTTCCCGATGACGAACCGGCCAGCATGGCCTTCTACCGTAGAACGCGGAAAATGAGGAATTTCTTCATAAGGCAGATACACTGCATCTTCGATTTGGTCGCCCAGATCGCCAAGACCTGAGCCCAGAATCAGCCCGATGGACGGTGAATACGCTCCTAATTTGGATTTTACGTATTCCGCTGCTTCTTTCACCTGATTGCCGTAAGAAATATTGGTTTGTGTCATAAATTGAACCTCCCGGGTATGAATTGTTGTGGACGAAAAATATTGGCATAATTCCGATGCCATTGAATCAGTTCTATAAATCCTACATCTTCGGAATAAAGGCCAGTACCAGCTTCAAAAAGCGCTCACGCACACGTTCAGCCGTCTCCATAACCTCCGCATGGTTCAGCGGCTGGTCAAGAATGCCGGCAGCCATGTTGGTGATGCAGGAAATGCCAAGCACCTCGATACCGGCATGGCGGGCCACAATCGTCTCGGAGACGGTGGACATGCCTACAGCATCCGCGCCTTGACGGCGCAGCATGACAATTTCAGCCGGAGTTTCATAGCAAGGGCCGAGCAACCCGGCATAAACGCCTTCCTTGAATTCAAAATCCTGCTCTGCCGCAGCTTCCTTCGCCGCTGCAATCAGGCGGGGGCTGTAGGCGGTCGACATATCCGGGAACCGCACGCCCAGAGCATTGTCGTTCGGGCCGGTCAGCGGATTGCGCCCGGTCAGGTTCAGATGATCGGTAATCAGCATCAGATCGCCGGGTGTAAAGTCCGTGTTCACGCCACCTGCGGCATTGGTAACGAGCAGGCTGGTTACGCCAAGCTCTTTCATGACGCGCACCGGAAAAGCCGTCGTCTCCGGGCCGTAGCCTTCATACATGTGGAACCGGCCCTTCATCATTACAACTCGTCGTCCTTCGATCATCCCGATCAGCAGTTCGCCTTCATGTCCTTCTACTGTGGATACAGGAAAATGGGGGATCTCGTTGTAGGGAATTACAACCTCATCCGTAATGAGGTCTGCCAGAACGCCCAGTCCTGAACCGAGAATCAGCCCGATTTCCGGGGCGACTGTACATTTATCCTTGATATAAACCGCTGCTTCCTGAATGTGCTTTTGGCTTACTGCTTCCATAGTTTATTGCCTCCTTGAGGGTTGTCCGTAGTATTGATGCTTCATAGAAATTCGTATTATTTGAGTTCCGCCAAAAAGCTTGTCCCGTATTGCGGTGCTTTGGCCCCGAAGTTGTCGGCAATTGTCGCTGCCACATCCGAGAACGTCTGGCGGATGCCCAGGTTGCCCGGAGTCTTGAATCTTGGACTATAAATCAAGAGTGGCACATACTCGCGTGTGTGATCAGTTCCGCTATGGATCGGATCATTGCCGTGGTCTGCCGAGATAATGAGCAGATCATCTTCGCCGAGTGTAGATAGCAGTTCCGGAAGCGCCTGATCGAATACCTCAAGAGCATGTCCGTAACCTTCCGGATCGCGGCGGTGGCCATACAGGGAATCGAAATCTACCAGATTCGTGAACAGGAAGCCGTCAAACGGCTTACGCAGCTCTCGGATCGTAATCTCGATGCCATGCTCATTGCTTTTTGTCGGATAAGTGGCTGTTACGCCTTCACCTGTGAAAATATCGTTGATCTTGCCCACAGCGATAACGTCTTTACCGATATCCTCCAGCGCGTTCATTACCGTCGGCTCCGGCGGTTTGACCGCATAGTCGTGGCGGTTGGGAGTACGCACAAAGTTCCCCTGTTTGCCGACATATGGGCGGGCGATTACGCGGCCTACCGAGAATTCGGGAGCCATCGTCAGCTCGCGGGCGATTTTGCAGGCGCTGTACAGCTCTTCCAGCGGGATAATATCTTCATGAGCAGCAAGCTGGAATACGCTGTCGGCGGAAGTGTACACAATCCAGGCCCCGGTCTTCATTTGCTCTTCGCCATATTCGACCAGAATCTCCGTACCGGAAGCCGGTTTATTGCCAATAACCTTGCGTCCGGTTGCCGCTTCGAACTTCTCAATCAGCTCTGCCGGGAATCCGTCAAAATAGGTGTTGAACGGAACTTCAATCTTTAGTCCCATCAGCTCCCAATGGCCGGTCATTGTATCCTTGCCTACCGATACCTCCTGCATTTTACCGTAATAACCGGCCGGTGCTGCTACAGGTTCCAGCGGCGGCAGCGGTGCAATATTGGCGAGACCAAGCTTTTGCAGATTAGGCAGCTTAAGACCCGGCACCCGCTCCAAAATATGTCCCAGCGTATGGGACCCTTTATCACCGAAACTTTCCGCATCCGGCGCTTCGCCGATACCAACACTATCAAGAACGATAAATCCAATTCGTTTAAATGAGGACATGTCCGTCTTCACTCCTTCGTAGTATGCATATTCTTTAGGTTTCATCAAAACAAGAAGAAACGGCTCTACCTTCTTCCGAAGGGACAGCCCTTCCGAAGCCAGCGGCCCATTGCCCCGCTTTTTAGGTACCCGTTTCTGCCGAAAGTAACTCCCGGGGTTCACACGCTCCGGTCTATCCTTTCAGTATATTTCCATCATAACGATCTTACTCACAAAAAGCATCTTTTTACCCTTTCCTCGGGGATTACCCGCGATTCAGGTCTTATACCCATTCCGCAGCAGCAGTTACCTCGCCCGGGGATGGTGGCTTTCGTAGACTTCCTTCATATTTTTGCGGGCAATCCCGCTGTAAATCTGCGTTGTGGAAATATCCGCATGACCAAGCATCTGCTGCACGGAACGCAGATCCGCACCGCCTTCCAGCAAATGAGCAGCGAACGAATGTCTAAGGGTATGCGGAGTGATATCCTGCTCAATCTGAGCTTCACGCGCATACTTTTTAATGATTTTCCAGAAGCCCTGACGGGTCAGCCGTCCGCCCAGACTGTTCAGAAACAGGGCAGGCTCCTCCTGATTTCCCCGCAGCAGCTTGTCCCGCATACCGGATGTATACACCGCCACGCACTCCGCTGCAATAGCGCCGATCGGCACTACCCGCTCCTTCCCGGAAGCCCCGCTGCAGCGGGCAAACTTCAGGTCCGTATGCACGTCCTCGACATTCAGGGTAATCAGCTCTGTAACCCGGATGCCGGTAGCATACAGCAGCTCTAGCATCGCCTTGTCGCGCATCCCCTGGGGGGAAGCTTCATCAGGAGCCGCCAGCAGCCGTTCGATTTCTTCGATACTTAAGATCATCGGCGGTTTTTTGCTCGGTTTGATCATTTCCATATCCAGCGTTGGGTCCTGCACGATCAGCCGTTCTTTCAGCAGATAGTGAAAAAACGCGCGCAGCGACACCGTATTCCGGTTCACTGTTGCGGTTGCCCGCCCTGCGGTGCGGAGCTCAGCGAGATACTGCATAATATGCGATCTTCTAATCTCCTCCGGTGTAACGGCACCACGGCCTTCGGCAAACTCTAGAAACTGCGACACATCGCGTCCATAGGACTCGAGCGTGCTGGAAGATAAACCTTTGTCTACGGTTAAATATTGCATAAAAGGCTGCAAGTGTGACTTCAATTCATTCACGCTCCTGTCTGCTCAGGCTGCTCTTCGCGGCTATGCAGCATTTAGGCATGGAGTTCAGCATCTGGCTGCACAGCGGCAAGCCAGAGTCATAAACTCACCTAAGGTTCATTCGACAGTGTTCCGGCTTCTTCCTGCTTCGGGCCGGGCAATCACTCGCCATACCAGTAATATAGCCGCAGACGTTCCCCTGCATTCAGACTGTCCACACTGACAGGGGCATCCTTAAAGGCCCGGACTGCCGTGCCTTCCGGGATTTCATAATGATCTATCGGACTGATCCATCCGCTTAGCCAGCTAAGGGCGTAATACAGGAAACAGCTCAATGCAACAAGCAGGGTCAAAAAATACAGCCGGCGCACCGTTCCAGGCACAGAAATAATCATTAGGATTCCTCCTAAAAGTTTTGTGAGCTTATACTTCCCAGGGTTGCTTCGTACAAAACTCACTTCGGAAGCATAAACTTATGTTTTGTGAGCTTATACTTCCGGGAATTGCTTCGTACAAAACTCACTTCGGAAGCATAACTCGTCCTTCACTTTATGCGCCGGCGGGCAGTGATATGTATGTCGGCCTGATGAAATCATTTAAAAAGCCCCCTCCGGCAGTACACCGGGGAGAGCTTGTGCGGTAATTTATCATCTATAAGCCTATTCGGGCGTATTGCCATCCGTAGTATTCTTGTCCTTGCAGCGGTGGCAAATCCCGTGAAAATCAAGTCTATGATCGAGCACCGTGAAATTATAATCGTTCTCCAGCCGCTCTTCCAGCGGTCCGAGCCAATCCTCACGGATTTCATCCATTGTGCCGCATTGCACACAGATTAAATGATGATGATGGTGTTTCGCCGTATCTGTCCGTAGGTCATAACGGGCAACTCCGTCTCCGAAATTAATCTTCTCCACGACATGAAGCTCGCTGAGCAGTTCCAGGGTCCGGTATACAGTGGCGAGACCGATCTCGGGAGCCTTTTCTTTCACAAGCATAAACACATCTTCTGCACTTAAATGATCGTCTTCGTTCTCCAGCAGCACTCTTAAGGTTGCTTCCCGTTGGGGTGTAAGCTTATATCCTTGGGATTGTAGCTGTTGCTTTATCTTGTCTATCCGGGCTTCCATAGTATCCCTCCCCCTTGGAAAATTACCGCACCGGGCATAAAACCACTTCTTCCATTATAGGGGGAGTCGCTTTGAGAAGTCAAACGCTTTTAGAGTGTGTTCAATAGTGGTATTCCGGGATGGCAATACAACTCCGCCAACGGTTCTATGGACTATATAAGTTGAACTTTAGATTTAGCGAGCCGGCATAGAACGCAACTGCAGTGAATGTTTGGACTTCCGGCCGCTGTTGTCTACTGATTTCTTGATTTATATGCTCATAGCGGTAGAAATCCGTAGACAAAGGCGGTCGCTATCGCTCCTACAGTTCCAAAATTCCCCTCCGTTGCTTTTGCCTCTAGGTAGTTCATTAATTCAACTTATATCGTTAACAGCAGTGGTGTGGATTACTTGAATTGTTGCTCCGGTTTCTTCCCGGATAAGCAAAGAAAGCTCACCCTTGGAATAATCCAGCACGCGGAAGCTATTGGGAAGAATAATCGAAGCCTCCGACACCTTCCGGCCAGAGAGATTATATATATCAATTCGTCCTTTCTCCGGGAGATAGATTAGAACATGGTTTCCTATACGTTCAGACTTCCATCCCATTTCCCGATCCGTAAACGTTTCAGAGATGCCTGCTGTCTTTTTTCCTGTCGAGAGATTATACATGTCGGATAGTGAATAAGGCTGCCCAACATTCACGCCCAGCGGATTGCCCACGTTGAAGGAACTGTTAATAACAAGCTCATTGCCGGCAAATGAAGAATCACTGCGTGTGTTCCAATCAGAAGCTATAGTGTATGTTTTCTTATTTGAGGTATTAATCACACGAAAAAAATCCTGACTTTGCATAAGACTGTATCCTGTATATTTGACAACCGCATAAGGCCCACTCAATTTAATATCCTTAAGCATGAAATCTTCGTACCTGCTGCTTGACATTCCGCCTAAATTCATTTTAAAAACAGAATTGTTCCAAGGGGATTGGTATACAGAGAGAACGTTGTTACTATACACCGAGAGTCTTTCTTTACTGCTCCCTTCTGAAACGTACCAGTGGATCAACTCCCCATTGCTTGTTATTGATTTAGTGATTGGAGCGCTGTTAAAGACCGTATTGGAGAGTGTCGTTCCTTCTTTACTCAGGACGATCTTTTGCAGCTTGTTGTCTTTATCTTTGGCGATTACAATGATTTTCTCCGGAGAGCTGAGTACATCAACATCGTAGAGCTTGGAATAACTTTTCGTCCAAGCTTCTTCGCCTGAAGCCAAGTTAAAGACAGATATCGAGTTATCCATCCTATTAAAAATAACTTTCTCTTGGGCTGAAAGTGCAAACAATTGCAAATCATTGTTAAGAAAGCCTTCTAAAGCCCTCTGTTGGACGGGTTCTGCGAAAACATTCGTAGACAGCATAAATAAAAAAATCATCAGAATTCCTATTTTTTTCACCTGCTGTATCCTCCTTACTCGGCTGCTCACCCAACACCATTTTAATTCCTATATTTGCAAATATATACTATTCATAACTTTTTGCAATCAAAGGAATAAAAAAATGCTGCCCCAGTGAAAAATCCACCCGGCAGCATTCTTTAAATCAACCTATAGATACGAGCATGGGTGTCACCCATCTCATCATCACCGGCGTCACCCAAGCCTCAAAACCGGAAATGCCCAAGACAAGTACGGCCATTCCGAGCGATAATACCGTGTACATCGCAAAAGGCCTTGTCACCGGCGTACGCCGCTTCCCCAGCACCCGGCTGCGGATCATCAGCAGCGAGAAGGCAATAGCCGCTGCGCTGCATACGAGCAGAACCGGGATCAGCACAAGATTGTGCGGAGCAACCGAGACGAGGGCAAACAGCATGCCGTGCCAGGAATACTGGCTGACGAGGCAGCCGACGGTAAAGCCAATCAGCACTCCTTTGAGAAAATCTAAGATCAGAATACCCGGAAGCCCAATGACCGACAACCCAAGAATCCAAATGAGTCCCACCCACTTCAGATTGAGCGCGGCGATACTCCAGAAAGAGTCGGGCGCAGCCGGCAGGCCCTGCTGATCAACGGTGACGAAGAAATTCCCCATGTAATCTCCCAGCTCCTGCTGCTGATCCAACGTTAACGCACTGACAATCAGAGCCCCGAAAACGACACCAACGAGAAATAATACAGCAACAAAAATATAAAGAGGCGTCTGTTCCTTCATCATCAGCCTTAAACTGCGCATCGGGACGTTCTCCTTTCCGGTCACATATTACACCATATGAGGAGACATCCCGCTCTATGACTTGTCCTTTGGACAGGTCGCTGTTCTGCACAGCAATTCTACTTTTTGTTCACCATTACTTTGCCGTACGTCCCTCCGCCTCCTGCCGACAGTGCAAGTTCCCCCGTGCGGGCAAGAACAATCTGCGCAGCCAGCTCTGTTCCCGCTACTGCAGCAATCTCCGCCTCGCCGGCACCATGCAGAATGTTCATCTCTGTGCCAAAAGCCGCCAGCAGCGCGTTCATCTTAGCCGGGCCAAGTCCCGGAATAAACTCAAGCGGCACCTGATAATGATACGGCGGACGATGGTCCGGTACGAGGGGCTGCCCGCGGTCGGCGATGGACAGAATCCGGTCAAACACCCCTTGCACCAGCTTGGGACTGCCGCAATAAGGACAGCGTTCCGAAGTGGCATACGCTTCATCAATGATACTGCCGCATCCGGCGCAATAGGTGCGGTGATACTTGCCCAGGCGCGGGTTCAGTCCAAAATTAGCACTGACCTTGCGGCCTGCCTTACGCTTCAGTGCCAGCTTCAGTTCGCTGAAGGACGGCTTAGCCAGCTCGATGACATTGTATTCACGGCCGATTTTGCCGAGGGAGTGGGCGTCAGAGTTGGTCAGGAAGGTATAGCTGTCCAGCTCAGAAATGTATCCTGCCATCTCCGAATCCGCGCTAAGGCCAAGCTCAACTGCTGCGATGCGCTCCAGGTCAAACAGCTCGGCCATACGCTCTGCAGCACAACCATAAAGACCTTTATGCGGCGTGAAAATATGCGCCGGAATTAGAATGCCCCCGCGTCCGTAAATCTCATCCTGCAGTTCCCTGGATGGGGCATATAGCCGCTGGGAACTGAGATTTACGTTGCGCATATGTTTGCTCATCCAGCTGCTGAAATCAGCCATCGTCTCCAGGTCCGGCATAAAGGCTAACACATGGCATTCCTTCCGGCCAGGCTCGCGGATTTCAATCTCTGACCCCAGCAAGATGGTTGTGCCCCTGTAAGCAATACCTCCACCGTCTGCCACTGTCATCTCTCCGGATTCCAGCGAGTGGCGGATATCGCGTTGCACGCCGGGGGAGTGGCTGTCAATAATCCCGATTAGCCCGATCCCCTTGCGCTCTGCGGCCTCCTTGGCGATTCCGGCAAAGGTGAGATTCTTGCTGCCGCTGATTTTGACAGCTTGTCCTTCCGTAGTGCGGCCGATATGAACATGCAGGTCACAGTAGAAGCTGTGCAGCTTGTTCTCCTCTTCTAGTGCCATTGGCCCGTCAGCGTATAGAGATGCCATGCATACACCGCCATCATCGTTTTGGCGTCGGCAATACGGCCGTCCGCAATGTACTGATAAGCTTCCTCCAGCGTAAGCTCGGAGACCTCCAGGAATTCGTCCTCATCGAGTGCCATATCTCCTGCCTGGGCGTTGTCTGTCACATACAAATGAATAATTTCATCCGCGAATCCGGGCGAGGTATAAAAGGATTTCAGCAGCTTAAGGTCGCCGCTGTGAAAGCCCGTCTCCTCCTGAAGCTCCCGGCCGGCAGCGGCCAAGGGATCTTCGCCCTTATCCAGCTTGCCTGCGGGGATCTCCACCTCGGTGCGGTGCATCGGCTGGCGGTATTGCTCCACTACAAGCATCTTGCCCTGATTCAGAGCAAGCACAGCTACAGCTCCGGGATGCTTCACGACCTCGCGGGTTGCAGTATTGCCATCCGGCAGCTTAACCGTATCCACCTGCAGGGTAATAATTTTGCCTTCAAAAATCGGCTGTGTAGACAACGTCTCTTCATCCAGTGCGGGATTGCGGTGAGTTTCAACTTTTTTCATAGTTTATGGTCTCCTTTAGCTCAGTTCTGCATAGGGTGTATTATAGCAAACTTAAGGGGAAAGAAGGAATGTAGACATGAATGACATCCTTATCCGTACAAGCTCAACTGCAGTCACAATGGTAGGTACACCGGAGCAGATTAAAGCAGTAATCGCCGGGTGGACCCTGCAGTACGGACGTGATATGCCACTGTCCTACATCCTGCGGCTGAAAGCTGAATCACGGCTGAGTCCACCTAAAGCGGGGTAACCCGCTTGCAGCATTTTCCCCTTTCCGTTTCTGAATGTATCCGGACCGGAAAGACGTTATTACTCCTGGAAATCCTTTTTCCCGATCATCCGGACCGGAAAGGCGTTATTTCCTCTACAAGGAGGGGAATTGGCTTCAAAACAGAACAATAGTGTCACTGGAGTCCGTTTCCTTGTCAAAAACCGGCGATTATTAGAAATAACGTCCATGGAGTCCGGCAGCTTCTAGTCCTCATCCTCAAGTCACCGAGAGTTCTCCCCAGCTTCTAGGCCACCTTCTAAGTCACGGAGAGTCCTCCCCATTCGCTTGAAGGAACGTTCCCAACTAATACGTACATTTAGCTAGACAGCAGCATTTTCCGTAAGGTTCCATTCGGCGAAGCTGTTCCATTAATACTGTTAATTCTGCTGTTCAGGAAAAACATAAGGAGCTGTTCCCGGGCATCGCCCGGAAACAGCTCCTTCACTGCATATACCCAGCCTCAGCTGCTGCACATGATATTTTAACCTTTTACACTTTCCTTAACGATGGCTACAACCAGCTCAGCCGCTTTGACGATGTCCTCGGCTTTGATCCGTTCCTTGGTGGTATGGATATGCTCGTAACCGATGGCAAGATTCACCGTAGGTACCTTTAGCCCGTTGAACACATTGGCGTCGCTGCCGCCGCCGGACGGGAACAGGCGTGTCTTTAGGCCGAGTGAGGTTATGGCACGGTCCGCAAGTACCACAACCGGATCATGCTCATTAAAGCTGAATGCCGGGTAAATAATCTCACTGCGGAATTCACATTCTGCACCATGTTCACGCACTGTGGTCTCCAATGCTTCGCGCATGGAAGCCACTTGCCGGTCTACCTTCTCCTGCACAATACTGCGCGCTTCAGCATCAAGCTGTACATGGTCACAGACCACATTCGTTGGTCCGCCGCCTGCGAACTTGCCAATATTGGCCGTAGTCTCATTGTCGATGCGTCCCAGCTTCATCGCCGAGATGGCTTTGCTTGCCACCTGAATGGCGCTGATGCCATCTTCCGGATTCACGCCGGCATGGGCGGATTTGCCGAAGATCTGCATCGTTACTTTGGCTTGGGAAGGTGCAGCAACCGCAATTCCTCCAACCTCACCGTTGGAATCCAGCGCAAAGCCCATGTCAGCATCCAGATGTTTGGGGTCCATGGCCCGGGCGCCAAGCAGCCCGGATTCTTCACCCGCTGTAATGACAAACTGGATCTGACCGTGAGCAACGCCCTGTTCCTGAATGACACGGATCGCTTCGAACAAAGCAGCTAACCCCGCTTTGTCATCCGCCCCGAGAATTGTGCTGCCGTCGCTCGTAATCCAGCCGTCTTCTCCAAGGGTAGGTTTGATGTTCTGTCCGGGAACCACTGTATCCATATGGCAGGTGAACAGCAGCTTGGGAGCCGCAGCTCCGTTATCGGCAGGCCAGGTAACGAACAGATTGCCCGCTCCATGTCCGGTGCGCTCCTGGGAATCGTCCTCGATGGCAGTAAGACCCAAGGCGCTGAATTTTTCTTTTAGCACATCGGCAATTTGCCGTTCGTTTCTTGATTCACTGTCAATACGGACAAGCTCCATAAATTCCTGAATCAATCGGTCTTGTGATATCATTGGACTTCCCTCTCTTTCACGATTGCGTTACAATAGTGGTACTGCCTTAAATATCTGTACGCTCTTAACTTAAACTAATTCTAAAGGAGTCACTCATGCAACGTCAAAAATGGTTCCGTATCTTCATTTATGTCATGCTGATCGCCATGGTCGGCTCTACCTTGCTGATGGTCATCGAGCCTTTCCTGGCCAGTTAACAGCAGAAAGTAGATCGTTAATAATAACGTCCGGGCTCCCCGGGCGCTATTTGACATCCCGGGTTACCGTCAAATCGGCCTAAGCATGTGGATTCACCGGGTTGATTACCTTATACGGAAAGTGCTGCAGAAAATAAGGAATCAGCTCCTCTGATACCTGCTCAGGATCCATAGGCCGGCCGGTGCATTCCTCCAGCGAAGTTACCCCATATTCCACAATGCCGCAGGGAATAATCCCCTGAAACCCGCGCCCGCCAATCCCCGCAGAGATGTTGAAGGCAAAGCCGTGGCTGGTAATAAAGCCTCTGCGTGATTTGCTTCTGTTAAACTTGACGCCAATCGCACAAATCTTCTGGTCGCCAACCCAAACGCCGGTATACCCGGGCTTGCGGTCACCCTCTATTCCGCAGGAAGCCAAATAATCAATAATTACAGCCTCCAGCCGGCGGAGATACCCGTGCAGATCGACCCTTCCGTCCTCCCCAAGCTTCAGCAGCGGGTAGCCGACAAGCTGGCCCGGCCCGTGGTATGTAATGTCCCCCCCGCGGTCGATTTCAAACAGCGCAATCCCTTGCTCCTTGAGCTGTTCACCGCTGAGGAGAAGATGCTCCGGGTGATTCTGAGAACCGATGGTATAGGTGGGCGGATGCTGCAAAAGGATCAGCTGTTCCAGGCCTGTTCCGGCATCAATGGCCTGCACATGTTCCTTCTGCAGCTCCCAGGCCGCACCATATTCCATCAGGGGGTGATATGAAATTTCCAGCTTGCCAGGTTGCGGGTTATTCATAACGTCAGGTCCCCTTCGATTTAGAGTCGCCAGTCAATGAATATTGCAAAATATTAATACAGCTTGGTATCCGGTGTATAGCTTTCCAGGTTATCCTTCACGCGCTGCAGGAAGCGGCCGCAAATGACTCCATCCAGAATCCGGTGATCCAGAGACAGACAAATATTGGCCATGGAGCGTACGGCGATCATATCGTTGATGACCACAGGCTTCTTCACGATGGATTCAAAGGTCAATATTGCCGCCTGCGGGTAGTTGATAATCGGGTAGGACAGAATAGAGCCGAAAGAACCGGTGTTGTTGACGGTAAAGGTCCCCCCCTGCATATCTTCCAGGCGCAGCTTGCCGTCGCGGGTCTTTTGCGCTAATTCGTCGATCTCCCGGGCAAGTCCGGCGATGTTCTTCTGATCAGCCTTCTTGATTACCGGTGTCATAACGGAATCTTCGGTGCCTACAGCAAGTGTAATATTGATGTCGCGTTTGACAATGATTTTATCAACCGCCCAGACGGAGTTCATAATCGGATAATCCTTGATCGCACTGACCACAGCCTTCATCATAAAAGCTAGGTAAGTCAGATTGATGCCTTCCTTGCGCTTGAACTCATCTTTAAGCTTATTCCGCAGCACGACGAGATTCGTCACATCCACTTCAATCATTGTCCACGCATGGGGAATCTCCGAGACACTCTGGCGCATTCTCGTGGCGATCGTGTTGCGGATCGGGGTGACGTCGATCAGAAATTCTGAACTGCTGCCCCGGCCGCCTTCCACCTCAATCGTCGGAATACGCGGAGATTCGCTCAGGTGCAGTCCGGAATGGCGAACGGGCTCCCGCGCTTCCTGCACTTCGGTGTGAACAGCCTGCAGCACAGGTTGCTGCGCGGCTACTTGCGCCTGATGTCCGGCTGCCGAAGCTGCGCCATTGGAGGCATGGACGGCTGCGGCCCCGCCGCTTTCCATGAACGTCAGCACATCCTTCCGGGTGATACGGCCGCCCATACCGGTTCCCGGCACAGCGGCAAGATTAATGCCGTGCTCGGCGGCGAGTGTCTGTACTGCCGGTGAGTAGCGGGAGCGCATTGGAGCGTCAGCTGAACCCCCGGCAGCTGGTAACGGCGGTCTGGCTGCTGCAGTCACCTGCGGAGCGGAATTAACCTGGCCAGCTCCGGCGGATGGAGCTGCCGGAACCGTTGGAGCTGCGGGAGCAGCCACAGCTACAGCGATACGGGCGATAACTTCGCCAACGTTGATGGTCTGGCCCTCTTCCGCGAGCAGCTCCACCAGCGTTCCTTCCACGGTGGAAGGCAGCTCTGCATTGACTTTATCTGTAATCAAATCGCAGATGGGCTCATATTGATCCACTTGATCGCCCGGCTGCTTCAGCCATTTGCCGATCGTCGCCGATACCAGCGACTCAGCCAGCTGCGGCAGAATCACGTCGATCAGCTTTGTATTGTCAGACATATTGTCACTCCTTAAAATTTTGTAAGCAATACTTCCTGAAATGTCTTCGTTCAAAACTCGCTTCGGAAGCATACGCTTAAGTTTTGTAAGCACTACTTCCTGTAGCATCTTCGTACAAAACTCGCTTCGGAAGTATGTACCAGCAGAATCAGAATGTTTAGTATTGCGCCAGCCGGAGCATCTCCGCTTTCACTTTATCTTTGCTCAGCATGAAGAATTTCTCCATCGGCGGGCTGATCGGCATCGCGGGCACATCAGGGCCGCAGAGCCGGAAGATCGGCGCGTCGAGCTCGAACAGGCAGTGCTCAGCAATAATGGCTGCCACTTCGCCGCCGATTCCGCCTGTCTTGTTGTCCTCATGGACAATCAGCACCTTGCCGGTCTGACGGGCAGCAGCAATAATGGCTTCACGGTCCAGCGGCTGCAGCGTGCGAAGATCCAGTATGTGTGCGGTTATGCCTTCCTCGCGCTCCAGCTCCTCCGCGGCCTGCATCGCAAAATGCAGCGGCAGGCTGTACCCGATCACCGTAATATCGCTGCCTGCGCGCAGCAGGTTCGCTTCTCCAATCGGCACAGTATAATCATCTTCCGGCACATCTTCTTTAATCAGCTTGTAGCATTTCTTGTTCTCGAAGAATAAGACCGGATCCGGGTCACGGACCGCTGCCTTCAGCAGACCTTTGGCATCATAAGCCGAATAAGGCGCCACAATCTTCAGTCCCGGTGTGCCGAAGAAAATTGATTCGGGGCACTGGGAATGATACAGCCCGCCAAATATACCGCCACCGATAGGCGCGCGGATAACAACCGGGCAGTTCCAGTCGTTATTGGAGCGGTAACGGATTTTGGCCGCTTCGCTAATAATCTGATTGGTTGCCGGAAGCATGAAATCCGAATATTGCATTTCGGCAATAGGCTTCATGCCGTACATGGCCGCTCCGATGGCTACTCCGGCAATCGCCGACTCCGCCAGCGGGGTATCCATCACGCGTTCTTCCCCGAACTGCTCCTGCAGCCCTTTGGTAGTGGTGAACACACCGCCCTTAACGCCAACATCCTCACCCAGCACGAACACAGATTCATCGCGTTCCATTTCTTCCTTCATCGCCAGCCGGATCGCATCGATATATTCCATCATTGCCATGAATTATGCTCCTCCTTTGAGGTCTGATTCACTGTATACATGCAGCAGCGTATCTTCCGGTTTCGGGAACGGTGCCTTGTCAGCATATTCAATAGCCTCTTTCAGTTCAAGATTGTACTGTGCAGCCAGATCGCGTTCCTGTTCGTCACTCCACAGGCCCAGCTCTATCAGATAGTTGCGGAAGGCGGCGACGCCGTCCTTTTTCCAGTTCTCGTCAACCTCTTCCTTGGTCCGGTAAGCCAGATCGTTGTCCGAGGTGGAATGCGGTGACAGGCGGTACATCATCGCTTCGATCAGCGTTGGTCCTTCTCCTCTAAGTGCTCTCTCCCGCGCTTCCTTAACGACACGGTACACTTCAAGCGGATCATTGCCGTCTACCTGGATGCCCGGGAAGCCGTAGCCCAGCGCACGGTCACTGACTTTGCCGGCGAGCTGCTTATGGGCTGGGATGGAGATGGCGTACTGGTTGTTCTGGCAAAAAATAATGACCGGCAGCTTGTTCACACCGGCGAAATTGCACGCTTCATGAAAATCTCCCTGGTTGCTGGAGCCCTCTCCGAACGTAACAAAAGAAACAAACTTTTTCTTTTGCATCTTGGCCGCAAGCGCGAAACCTACCGCATGCGGTACTTGTGTAGTCACCGGACTTGAGCCGGTTACGATGCGCAGACGTTTGCTTCCAAAGTGGCCCGGCATCTGCCGTCCACCGCTGTTGGGATCCTCAGCCTTGGCGAACACGGAGAGCATCAGCTCGCGCATGGTCATGCCCACGGTAAGCACAAAGGCATAATCGCGGTAATACGGAAGGAAATAATCGTTCTGCCGGTCCAGTGCAAAAGCCGCCGCAACCTGAGCTGCCTCCTGGCCGATACCGGAAACATGGAAGTTAATCTTCCCGGCGCGCTGCAGCAGCAGACTGCGCTCATCGTACTTCCGTCCCATCTGCATATATTTGTACATATCGATGACCTGGCCGTCACTGAGTCCAAGCTCCTGATGTCTGTTGACTGTTCCTACAGTACCTTGAGATTCCATATGAGAGGTACCTCCTAAAAGTTTTGTGAGCCTAATCCCACTAAATTGGTTTTGTACAAACTTGCAGCAGATGCTTAAAATTATAACAACCTGTGCCTGATCTTATAACCTGGTACTAAGACTTGGCTTGAGTTCATTATAATCCCTTTCTGTACAAAAAGAAAAGAGAGGAAAAGCCGGAATAGAGCTATTTCGGCGCATAACGCTTCTCCAGCTCTATCCGGCATTCTCTTGGGGACTTTTCTCGTATACTAAAAACCGATTGATTTGCCATCTACCGCCAGCATGGCTTCTCCAATAATCTCGGAAAGGGTCGGATGGGCATGGATAGCTTCGCCGATCTCCCAAGGGGTAGCGTCCAGCAGCTGCGCCAGCGCCGCTTCGCCGATGAGATCGGTCACATGCGGTCCGATCATTTGAACACCGAGAATATCCCCGCTGCTGCGGTCGGCAACGACTTTGACAAAACCGTCCTTCATCCCGTAGACGATAGCTTTGCCGATAGCCGAGAATGGAAATTTCCCGGTCACGACATCATGGCCGAGATTCTTGGCCTCTTTCTCTGTATATCCGACACTGGCCACTTCCGGCCGTGTGTAGACACAGCGGGGAACCTGATGGATATGATAGGGATGGAGCTTCTCACCTGCCAGGTGGTTCACTGCGCGAATACCTTCATGGCTGGCGGCATGGGCCAGCTGCAGGCCGCCGATGCAGTCGCCGATACCGTAGATATGCGGCTCATTCGTCTGCATGTTAGCGTTAACCTCGATCACACCTTTATCGAAGTGGATATCGGTATTTTCCAATCCAATATTTTCGATATTGGCTACTCTGCCGACAGACACCAGCAGCTTCTCTGCGGACAAGCTCTGGCTCTGTTCCCCCTTGCGGGCTTCAATGGTTACGCCGTCCTCCGTTACCACACAAGTCTCAGCATCCACAGTTGTCCCCGTTAGAACTTTGACCCCGCGTTTTTTGAGCAGACGCAGCAGCTCCCGGGCAATTTCCTCGTCTTCCAGCGGCAACAGCTGGCCAGCGGCCTCGACCACAGTCACCTGTACACCGAAATCAACCAGCATTGAAGCCCACTCCACACCGATTACTCCACCGCCCACAATAATGATCGAAGACGGCAGTTCTTCAAGCGTCAGCGCTTCTTCACTGCTCAGAATAACCTTGCCATCCGGTTTAAGTCCCGGCAGCACGCGGGGGCGTGAGCCTGTAGCGACAATAAGATTGGATGAGACTACAGTCTCCATCTCGCCATTCTCCAGTTCCACCGCCACAGCACCGCTGCGCGGGGAGAAAATCGAAGGCCCGATGATCCGGCCTTTCCCTTTGAGGACCTGGATTTTATTCTTGCGCATCAAATATTGCACGCCCTCATGCAGCTGTTCCACCACAGCTTCCTTGCGGCGCTGCACCTTCGGGAATACCAGCTGTACGCCTGTTGTTTCGATGCCATAGCTTTCGCTCTCATTTATCTCAGCATACACTTCTGCGCTGCGCAGCAGCGACTTACTTGGAATACAGCCACGGTGCAGGCAGGTGCCGCCCAGTTTGTCCATTTCGATGACGACAACCGACTTTCCCAGCTGGGCCGCGCGGATCGCCGCCACATAACCTCCGGTTCCACCGCCCAGTATCGCCACGTCACAGGATATTGTCATGATATGTATCCTCCAGTCATTACTCATAAGTTCTGCATAACCTATTACATTGTACTCTCTTTTATGCCCATTACAAACTTATAATCGTCATGTATTCATGGACTTTTTCCTGGTGAAGCGTTATCATATGGGGGAATCCAAAGGGCTGCGAAGGAGATGGAACCCTCATGAAACTGCTGATTTCACGCTTCATTGCCATCCTTATTCTGGTTATTCCCGGCCTGCTGGCCATGACGGGCTTCCTGATGATGAAAGATGATATTTTCAACTATATCTCCATGCATGGCGACGATGCTGTGACACCGGATTTTGCCTGGCTGCACTTTGGCGGGGGGCTGCTGCTCTTCTTGGCCGGGATGAGCTTTCTCGGAGGCTGGATTCTGACGCGTGACCGTAAAAAGAACTATGTCGGCCCGCGGTTCAGAGAAAAGCAAAAAATCCAGCAGCCGCCTGCTACGAAAAGTAATCCTTAACTTTAAATGACTTAGATCACTTAACCAGGCATTTCCGAAGACATTCGGAGATGCTTTTTTTGATTCTATGAATCTCTTAGGAAATAAGGTATATTTTCCCTGTAACTTATTTCAATCAGGGAGTGGTATGTCTTGCTGCATCAACAACAGGCCCCGGCACTGGACAGCAATGCGATTATCGTATCCGGCGCAGGCAAAACATTAAATCAGACAAAGATCATCCGCAGCGTTTCTTTCGCTGTGCCTCATAACAGCATTTTCGCCATCATCGGCCCGAACGGAGCGGGCAAAACAACCCTGCTGCGTCTCATCATGGGTCTCTTGACTCTGGATGAAGGAACAATTACTTATTCCAGTGATGCGCAGCAAATCTCGGTATTGCTGGAGAATGATTATCGAGACCAAAACCGGGCGTGAAAACATCCGTGATTTCTGCATCTATTTGGACGTAAGTCCGGCGTTGGCTTCTACGATGATCGAACGATACGCTGCTCTTCTGCAGCTCGAAACCGCACTTGATAATAAAGTGGCTACCTATTCCAAAGGCATGAAACGAAAGCTGTCGCTGCTGATTACGCTGCTGAAGGATTCCCCCATTCTGCTGCTGGACGAGCCTACCTCCGGTGTCGATCCCGAATCAAGACTGGTCATGCGCAGTGTCCTGCGCGGTTTGAAGGATGAAGGCAAAACACTTATCCTTACCTCTCACGATCTGGCGGAGGTTCAAAAAATCAGCGATTGGATCACCATCCTGATCGGCGGTTCCATTGTTGATATTATCCATAATCAAGAATTCTGCGGTGATTTGGAGCAACGGTTCTTCACTGTACTTAAGGAGGCTAGATAATGAGGCTGCATCCGGTAAACAAATTGAATATCAAGGATCTCCTGAGAACCCCCTCCTATATTGCCATGCTCCTGATCATGATGATCTTGCCGTTTAACTCCCTGCTGCAAATTCTGAGAACCAACACCGGCCCGATGGCCTTTATTCCGGTCTATATTTACCTTGTCCTCAACGTCTCGATTTATCTCTTTCTAAATATGCTTTCCCTCAGTCTAATTGTTATCTCCGAAAAAACCTCGGGGCGCTGCGAATATTATCTTGCCAACAAGGTCGATATCCGCCAGCTAACCGCTTTATACAGCCGCTCCGCCTTTGTGCTAAGCATTGCTCCTATCCTGCTTTTTAATGCCCTCGTGTTTGGCTATGCCCTGTTTGCCCGGGAAGCGGTGCTGCTCCATCTGTTCCGGAATGTTGCTTTTGTGATATTTGCCGCGGCTTATCTCCTGTTTACCTATGCCGCCACCGGAACATTGACGCTGATCTCCATGCTCTCCAAGTCCCCCGAGCGGGTAAGGACTTTCCTTTCGGTCAGTGCCGTTCTGTTTGTGTTTGCCGCCTCACTGCCCGGCACATTTATCCGCAAGCTCGGGATTACACAGGATGGTAACGCCATCCTTTGGATTACCGGCTGTATGCTGCTTCTCCTGGCTGCACTCTGCACCGCTGTACGCTCCTCTCTAAAAGGGAAGCTAAGCAATGAGAGCATTATATTATCCTATAAACAGTAGCTCCATTTTTCAGAAAAGGCAAAAAAAGCAGCAAGCCCGCCGCCCCAGTTCCACTGCCTGCCGGGATGGCGTATCTTGCTGCTTCTAGTTAGGTCGTTCTGATTCTGGACTGTCCCCTTACATCGCTGCCTCATCCTTGGCACCCCGAACCAGTTCGCTGTACAGTCCGCCTTGCTGCAGCAGTTCGTCATGTGTGCCCTGCTGCAGCAAACGTCCGCCCTGCAATACCAGGATACGGTCCGCCGCATGGATGGTGCCCAGTCTGTGGGCGATCACGAAGCTGGTCCGGCCTTTCATCAGCGCCTGCAGCCCTTCCTGAATCTTGATTTCAGTCACCGTGTCAATGCTGCTGGTCGCCTCATCCAGCACCAGCATGGAAGGATTGGCGAGAATCGCTCTTGCGATCGCCAGCAGCTGCTTCTGCCCCTGGCTGATCCCGCTGCCGTCCACGGAGAGCATCCGCTCGTAGCCGCCGCGCATCCGCATGATGAAGGAATGGGCATTCGCCAGCTTCGCCGCCTGCTCCACTTCCTCGTCCGTGGCGTCCAGCCTACCGTAGCGGATATTGTCGCGGATTGTGCCTTTGAACAAGAAGGAATCCTGCAGCACAAAAGCCATCTTGCTGCGCAGACTTTCCCTGCGGATGGACGAAAGCTCCATGCCGTCCAGCGTAATGCTTCCTTTGCTCGGATCGTAGAACCGCGATAAGAGGCCTATCAGTGTTGTCTTGCCGGCCCCTGTAGGTCCGACGAGGGCGATCATCTCGCCCGGCTTCGCTTCAAAGCTGATATTCTGCAATGTATCGGCGCCTCCGTCATAGGAGAAAGAGACGTCCTTGAACGTCACCGCCCCCTCTACCTGATCCAGCGATACCGCTGCGCCTTCATCCTTGGCTTCAGTCTCTTCGTCCATAACCTCAAACACCCGCTCCGCCCCGGCAATCGCCGACAGCAGTGTGTTCCACTGGTTCGCCAGATCATTAAGCGGCCGCGTAAATTGACGTGTATACTCCACAAAGGCGATGATTACACCGACAGTGACCAGGCCGCGGATCGCCAGCAGGCCCCCGACACTGGCAACGATGGCAAAGCTCAGATTGTTCAGCCCATTCATCAGTTTGGGAATGAAGCCGGAAATGGACTGCGCCCAATACCCCGACAGCATAATCCGCGTATTGCGTTCTCGGAAACCGGAAATGACCCGTTCCTCCTGCGAGAACGCCTTGATAATCCGCTGTCCCGACAATGTTTCTTCTATATAGCCGTTGAGCTCGCCCATGCTGCGCTGCCGCTCCTTGAACAGCGGACCGGTACGCCGCGTTATCCAGCGCATCCCCAGCGTCATCAGCGGCACTACAATGAATGTCAGCAGCGTAAGCAGCGGGCTGAGCCATAGCATGACACCCACGGTGCCCAGCAACGTGAGGACACTGGAGAAAATCTGGATCGCCGAGCTGTTCAGTGTGGAGCTGATATTCTCGATGTCATTGGTCAGGCGGCTCATAATTTCGCCCTGCTGCCTACGGTTGAAGAAGGAAATCGGTAGACGGTGCAGGTGCGCGAACAAATCGGTGCGTATGCGGTAGATTGTCTCCTGGGCAATTTCGATCATCCAAATATTTTGCAGCCAGGAAGTTAATGAATTGAGCATATATACAAGTGCAAGGGTAATGAGGAAGGTCCCCCAGGTTCTGCCCCCCGATCCTTCCAAATAATGATCGACCGCCCGGCTGATCAGATAAGGTCCAAGCAGCGCCAGACCGGAGCTGAACAGCACCATCAGAAGCACGAGGAACAGCTTGGCTTTGCGCTCAGCAAGATAACTCCAGATCCGTTTCAGCGTAGCCGACCAATTTTTCGCTTTCGCTTGGGGCTTGCGGCTCGAGGCCGCCCCGAAGCTTCTCCCCTCTCCAAGTCCCAGATCCAGCTTTGGATGCTTGAAAGGTTCAATTAATGCTTTGAACATGATGCACCGCCTCCTTGCCCTGGGATTCATAAATTTTCCGGTAGAGCGAAGAGTCGGTCATAAGCTCTCCATGGGTACCTTTGGCGATTAAATGGCCTTCATCCAGCAGCAGGATCAGGTCTGCCGATACCGTGGAGCTGATCTTCTGGGTAATAAGAAAGGTTGTGCAGGACATATGCTTCAGTTCCTCCAGCAAAAGACCTTCCGTTACTGCATCTAGCGCACTGGTGCTGTCATCCAGAATGAGTATCGCCGGCTTTCGCACAAGCGCCCGGGCAATAGTCAGCCGCTGCTTTTGCCCGCCGGACAGATTGACCCCCCGCTGCCCCAGCATGGTGTCATATCCTTGAGGAAGACCTCTCACCGTTTCGTGGATTTGCGCCGCAGCAGCTGCCCGCTCGATCTCTTCCCGGGTTGCGTGCTCATTCCCCCAGGCAATATTGTCACGTACCGAGCCGGTGAAGAGCAGTACTTCCTGTGGCACATAACCAATCGCTCCCCTCAGCTTGGCAATGTCCAGCTCCGAGCTGTCCACACCGTCAATTGAGATCACCCCATGGTTCTGCTCATATAACCGGGGAATCAGTCCGACCAACGAGGATTTCCCGGAGCCGGTAGCCCCCATAATCGCCACCCTTTCTCCAGATTTCACCTTAAAGGAGATCTCTTCCAGGACTGCGATCTCGCTCCCCGGATAACTGAAGCTGACATTCTCAAATTCAACCTCACCCTGTATAGCATCCGGTCCGGTATAGTCACTGCGTCCAGAAACGCCACGCTTATGCTCATTGGTCTGTACGGCTTGCTCCGCCATTACATCCGGAACTGCATCTGCCGACATCACTTCCGCCACCCGCTGCGAAGAAGCAATTGCACGCGAGAACGTAGCCATGATCGAGGACAAGGCTGACATAGCACCTATCGTGCGTAACGAGTAGTTAATGACCGCCACGGTCTGTCCCAGGGTTGCTTCCCCTGCAGAAATCTCAATCCTTCCAAACCATAAAACCGCCATAATCCCCGAGTTGACGATCAGCATAATCAGCGGAGCTGTTGTCTCCGTCAATCGGAGTGCAGCTACAGTCGACTTCATCAATTCCCCGCTGAATGAAGCGAAACGGCCAATCTCATGGCCCATACGTACAAACACACGAATTAAGCGGATGCCGGTCAGATTCTCCTGAATAACGCCGTTTACCCCATCAAGCCGGACTTGGACGCTGCGAAACAAACCTGATGACCTGCGTATCACCCACGCCAGGAACAGAATCAGCACC
This sequence comes from Paenibacillus sp. IHBB 3054, assembly GCF_051594305.1. NCBI lineage: Bacteria > Bacillati > Bacillota > Bacilli > Caryophanales > Paenibacillaceae > Paenibacillus > Paenibacillus sp. IHBB 3054. The sequence goes on from NZ_JBOFBG010000001.1 coordinate 495,655, forward strand.
GGCAATGTCACCGTCAGCAGCAGCCCCAGCTTCACATGCACGACCAAAGCCATGATCACACTGCCCAAGACAACAAGCGGCACCCGGGTCATAAACCGCAGCCCCATAAATATTGTATCCTGCAGTTGGGTCACATCTCCGGTAAGACGTGTAATCAGCGACGAGGTCGGAAAACGGCTGAACACTTCATAGGTGAAGGACTGCACCTTCTCATACAGCTTGTCCCTGAGATCAAAAGCAAATCCCTGACTGGCATGAGACGCAAAAAAAGAGCTGAGCACACCCGCCGCAAACGCTATAATCGCGCTTACTGCAAGTACACCGCCCCACAGCCAGACTACTGAATTATCCTTCTCCCTGATCCCATTATCGATAATTTTGGAGATCAGCAAAGGCTGCGACAGTTCCACCGAAAGCTCGATAAGCATCATTACCAGGGCGGCGATTGCCGCCACCCGGTATCTTTTGAGATAAGAAAAAATTAAGTTCATCGACGTTACCCCATTTGTTTATTCGTAGAGCGCATCCCGCAGGCGGGTGGACATAGCCGAACCCTGTCCCGTCTTGAGTATCACCCGCCGCAGCGCCTTGTTGCTCCGGTTCATTTCTGCTAATTCATCAAGCATTTCCGTCAATAAACTTTGCGTTTCCGGGGACAGTTCCCCGCTCTCCTGAAGTGCCGCCATTCTCTCCTTATAATGCTCCATTTTCTCCGTCAACTGCCAAACTTCCTTTCTGTCAAGGCTTCTCCTGTGGAAGTCCATAATTGCGTATATTATAACATATCACCAGGGAAGCACACTTTAAAGCGGTTGCTGAAATTTAAAAACACGATGGCAATGATTTCACTGGCAAGTTCAGCCACGAGTATGATACTCTAATAAAGTCGCATTTTTCGGTACACTATTACACAGGTTGAAGAACGAAAGGATAGATGGACGTGGCACAGTTGTTTTTCAAGTATGGAGCAATGAACAGCGGCAAATCCATTGAGATTCTCAAGGTAGCCCATAATTACGAGGAGCAGGGCAAGTCGGTGCTCATCTTCACTCCATCCCTGGACGATCGGGACGAGGTCGGGTATATTTCCTCCCGTATCGGACTGCGCAAGCAGGCCATAGCTATCGATGAGAACACAGATATATACAGCATAGTCAGCAGCAATCTGCCGAAGCCCCACTGCGTGCTGATCGACGAATGCCAGTTTCTGACCAAGGACTGCATTCTCCAGCTTGTGCGTATTGTGGATGAGCTGAACATACCGGTAATGGCCTTCGGACTAAAAAATGATTTTCAGAACAACTTATTCGAAGGCAGTAAATATATGCTGATCTACGCGGATAAAATTGAAGAGATGAAGACGATCTGCTGGTTCTGTGAACGGAAAGCCACAATGGCGCTGCGTGTAGAGAACGGCCAACCCGTATACAGCGGCAAGCAAATCCAGATCGGCGGCAACGAAGCTTATTATCCGGTCTGCCGCAAATGCCACAAGAATCCGCCCTTGTAAATATAAAAGCATTCCAGCCTCTTCATAAAGAGCCGGAATGCTTTTTTTGGTTTAGACCGAAGACGATTGGATCTCCTTCAGCGCCCTATGTTCGTCTTCCCTGCTCACAAACAGCTCATGCTGCGCTGCCAGGTTCCCCCCATAATTTGCACGGTTGGTTGCAGCCCGCATGCCTCCATTAATCTTGGAACGGTGACGGATACCCGCTGCGGTAAGACGGCTCTTCACTCTGAAATACTGGGCCTGATCAAATGTAGTGAAGAGCAGAGTTCTCTCCCGCGGAACAAAGAAATGCAATATGCCCCTTAAAAAGCCCATTTGCGTACTCCTCCTGTTCCAACCTCTCACTCACATCAACTGCAGCCGCAACTAATTCAAGTAACGCTCGTTCAGCACATTCAAATGATGAAGTTCATGTCCGATAATGAGGCAGGCCTGTGCTCTAACCGACATTGCTGTCGAATGAAACATTCCTCTCCGGGTCCAGGCGTCTTCCGGCAGACTGTCCAGCAGAGCCAGCGTAGACTGGCGGACCAGTTTGTACTGGCTGACGAGTTCCTGAAGAGTGAAGCGGTCAAAATCACCTGCGGCCACATAATCATTTTCCTCGTACCCGGGCAGCGGTGCTTGTTCTCCTCTGGCAAAACAAAGCAAGCGGTAAGACATAATCAGGTCATTGTCGGTCAGGTGGCCAATCATCTGCTTAATGCTCCACTTCTCCGGTGCATAACGGTAGTTCCCCTGCTCTTCGCTTAAGGCTCCCAGCAAATCAAAAAAGCTTCCGGATTGCTCCCTCAGAATGGCTGCCAAATCTCCGTCAGCTGGCACTAGAGCGATATATCGCTCCTGAACCTCAAGATACTCATTTTTTTCCGGTCGCTGATTCATCAAATAATACCTCTTTTCCAACAATATTAAGAAAAATTTGGTGAAAAGAACAAAATCTTATTGTTGTATTTTAGTTCATTAGGTATAATATTTGCAAGATTAAAGGTTGAGTTAATCTGACCTTCGGGAGTGTCGGTATGCTGGATTCTGTACTTTTTATTGTGTTTTCGGTACTCGAAAGTACCGCATTATTTTATCTGGCATTTAAGATATTCAAGATTGATCTTTATCCGAAGGAAATGGTTTTTGCTGGTTTAATTATGGCTTTCTTCTCTTATGTCATTCGAGTGAATAACGGTTTTGCAGGGATTGATGTATTTACCCAATACCTGCTTGTTTTTCTCTTTTTATGGCTGCTATTTCGAATTCATGTTTTTTACGCAGCTATTATGACAGGTATGTCCTACCAGCTCTACATGCTTATCCAATCTATACTATATTTGTTAATGAGCACTTCAGGAATTACAGATTTTAAACTTCACTCAATATCGATAGGAGTATATTTAATGCAGACGCTATCTGCCTTGACAGCATTCTCTATCGGACACTATATTGGGAGAAAAAGGATAGGTTTTGATTTTGTTCCGGACAAGCCCGAAGAGAGAATCGTTTTAGGACATCAGGAAAAAGTCCTCTTTACATTAAGTCTACCTTCTATTCTTATTGTTTATTTAATGATTTATGTTTCTGAGAATTCCTCTCAGTTATTTATTCTCATCCCTCTCGCTTACGCTGTGCTTTTGTTCGGATATTTAAATTTCTCGATCAAGAAGAACCGTGGTGATGAATTTTGAACAGTTTGGCTATTAAAATTTCAGCCGCAATAAAGCGGGCCAATCCAGAGGAAACCTGTTCTGAAGAAATTATGCAGTATGCCTTGAATATTATTTTAAACACTCTTCTAACCATCACAGCTTCCCTTGTCATTGGCGGGTTGTTAAATAATTTCACTGAAACCTTGATTTTTTATATATGTTTTAGCATACTACGCATATGTTCAGGCGGTTTTCATTTACGAACGGCGACTGCCTGCAATATTGTTACTACATTAATTTGTGTTCTCACCCCATTTCTTTTGAATTTCACTGGATCTTCACTTTGGATAATAAATGCTTTTAGTTTAATCATTATGTTTTTATTTGCCCCAAACCCGGATAAAAATGCCCAAATTCCGCTCAGATGGTTTCCCGGTCTGAAGATGGCTTCCATAGCACTTGTTGGTTTTAATTTTATTATTGGTTCGTCTGTCATCGGACTGGCTTTTCTGGTTCAGTCCTTAACAGTAATTCCATGGAAAGGGAGGTTGAAGTTATGAAGTCATACATTGCGAAACAAGCATCCTCAGCTCTTGAGGCTTCCGCACGATTCTTTGTCTCTGTTATGAAAATTGGTTTACACAGCCCTGAAGCACCAAAAGAATTGCGGAAGTAATTAAACAAGGATGGGGAAAACATGCGTGTCTTACAAAACGACGGCTCCTCCCTGGACATCCAGGAAGAAGAGATATTGTATTTTTCCAGCTACAAAAATGCAATATTCGTCCATACGAAAGAAGGCGAATTTGTTCTCCCCACTACTCTTTCCGATCTATTGGTTGCTTATAAGGGTAAAGGATTTGAGCGTCTTGACCGCAGCAATGTCGTGAGTCTCAGCAATGTGGACAGTTATGATGCGGAGCGGAAGATCGTTCTTTTTAATCAAGGAGAACAATTTGCCACTGTATCTGAGTCCAATGAAGCCCGCCTCAAAAAACATTTGGCAGGACGCAAAAAAGATTCCTCGCAATAAGAGAACAAAGGCAGCATCAAAAAGCAGTGATCCCGGTGCACATTAGCACTGGGATCGTTGCTTTTATTCAACATCCTTCGACCCAATCCTTCATTTTCCCATATCATTCATTTTTTGTAAAGGGGAATTCACCCTGTGAATACCAGGAGACGGATTTCTTTCCAAATGGTACCATTTAGATAGATTACTATAATTTAAGTCATTCTAAATAACCGATGGAGGAATCTAATGGATTATTACTTTCATCCTTCTCCGCGCCCCTCATCCCTTGAAATGTTATCTGACGAACAGTTATTGAACATCTATGAATTGGCGGTGGAGGCGAAGGCTTCGCCTGATTTTATTGAAATTATTAAAAATGTACTGAACGGGAGAAAATTAACGGGCTCAGAGCACCTGGATGCTTGATGCTGCTATAATCTCAGCATATTCTTACATAGTTTCTGCTTTTTGGAATAGACCTTGCCCGATAAACAGCAAAGAAGCCATCCTCACTTTAATGTGCAGGATGGCTTCTTTTATTGGGATGATTAATGATTAGATAAAGGAGAGTACTTCAGGACTACTCGATGAATTCTGTCTTGAAGACGTTGTCGAGCTTTCCGCCCAGTCTTTTTTTGAGAGGCACCTTGATATCCCGGCCCAGTTCTTTGAAGAAGGTTTCGATATCGCACTTCACATTCTGTGCCATGGCGATTATGGTTCCGTCCCCCACGATATTCTGGTTCACTTCGAGAGGCACGTCCACTTCGATATCATATTTCTTAGTCAATGTTTTGATGTATCTCGCAAAGATCTCCAGCAGCTCTTCGTTGTTGAAATTTTCGATTGCCGCTTTTCCCTTGCTGGTAAATTTCATGTTAACTCTCATTTGAGATATCCCCTTTTCTGTGTAACCATTTTTGTTGTTGGTTTATGGATCAAGATGAATAGATGGCTGCAAGAAAGGGCAACATTATTCATTTTTGAAAACAATAGAACGGACGCACGCTCATTTAAACGCACCCTTAACCTGCTGCACCTTAAATTGGGTAAACTCCTTAAGTGCCTGGATAACCTCGTCCTGCTCCTCATCCTTCAGCTCATAGATGCATTCCCGCAGCCACTCGCCGAAGATATAGGCCTGTCGGCCTTTTCGGGGCTGCTTGCGGAGTGAATCCAAATTGCCTTCAAATTTGTCGTTGAGCACATCAGTAAGGTTATATTTCTCAATTTTTTCTATTACCATTCCTGCCCCATATTCCGTTTCATAAACGATGACCTCATCGGAATCAAACGAAACGTACGAAGTTTCTTTCCCTTCCTTGGACCGAAACTCCTTCAGCTTGTTAAATGCCGTCTCATATATATAATCCTGGGACTGATTAAGGACAGGCAGCTTGTAGCCCTGCTTAAGTGTCTTGATGTATTCAATATCCGGCATATAGTCGGCCAGATGATACATGCGGTTCTTAAGATCCGCTCCAAGCGCTTCAATGATCTTATCCAGGTTATCTTTGAGAGGAATACTTTCCCCGCGTTCAATCTTGCTGAGCTGAGAGTAACTGATGCCGCTCTTCTCTTCCAGTCCTCTTAAGGTCAACCCGCGTGCTTTTCTGAAGTGCCGGATAAAATCCCCCAGCTCATCAGGATAGTTATCGAAATCGTTCATGGGAGTCACCTCTACCTATATCATAACACAAGATAACACTTTGTGTTTCAATATAACAATTAATCCCTAAAATACTTGCTGCTTATTTAAGCATTATTCTTATTTTAGCGTCATGCTTTACCGATAAAACATTTATATGGTAAATAATTCTTTGATTTGGAGGAAATACCCATGAAGTCCATCCCCTCAATCTCAAGTAACGTTAACACTAATACCGCAAACCAAACCATTGCTTCCCCCCGTGGCAAGGAGATCCAAAGCTTATTAAGCCAAAAAAGCAAATTAAATGAAGAAATCAGCGCGGTTAAGGCCGATAAAGATTTGGACACGAAGATGAAGGCCGAACGGGTTCAGTCCCTGAGGACCTCAATCCAAAACATTGATACCCAAATTGCCGAGCTCAAAGCCCAAGAAATGCAAGAAAAAGCTGAACGCAACCGGCCCGAGCAGCAGGACAGCAAACCAACGTCAACAGACAGCTCTGCAGCAGTGCTGGACGTTGTTTTAAAGAACAGCACGACTTATGACCGCCTGGGCAAGCTGGTGGGCCTGAGCAAGAAGCTGGAAGGCTCTATAGATCCGTTAAAGAGCGAATCCAAGATGGAGCACGACAGACTGGCTAACAACCCTACCAAAGATATCGGCAGATACGAAATGCTGGAGAATGCAGAATATACCGTCCTGCAGACCAAACGGGAACGGATACTGGATATCCGCTCTACCATACATAACATCGATCAAAAAATTGGCGATTTGGTTTCCGAGCTCAAAGAGGATAACTCCCGCTTGTCACAAGCAAATAAAGCCGTACCGGAAATTTCCGGACTTGAGGAAGATACGGACAGTGATATGAAAGATACCAAAGACAGCACTTCGAAAGACAAATCCCTCTCAGGAGACGGAAAATCTGCTGGGGATGATGCCGGAGCTTCCGGGGCGGTAAAATCAATTGACGTACGGGTGTGACGGCTTTCGAGGAGATTAACAAGAACCGCTATTCACTTTGATTGGTTAATCAAGTGAATAGCGGTTCAGCTAGACTAAGATTTATTTCATTGAAGATTTCAACTAAAATTCTGATCAAAACATATATTAGTTTCACATTTAATTTTGTACCATTTACCACCATAGCCCTCGTTTTCTTGTACAACCAGTCTATTTCCGCATCGTAGGCAATTCTTTGTTACGCTGCTATCTAACTTATACTCTTTAACATATTCTTCGGCATGTTCTACCTCTTTGATTTCTTGTCTAAGTGCTTGGTCACTGATGTCGAATTCTTTCATGTCTCCTCTACTAGCATGTATAGATCGGCCAAACGCACCAAACCCTCCAACCAATTCGTGATGATGAGTACTAATCCGTCCTCCACCTCTTTCAAACAACTTGATGATTGGCTCATATGTATCATGAAATTTAATAGCAATCGGGTCGCCGGCATCAAGCAGAATGCACCATTGAATATAATTGGAGCAAATCATTTTTAAAACCGTTAAATTTATCGGCTCAAGATTAGGACAAATTTTAAACAGATTATCAAAATCGAGAATCTCCATTTCATTATTAATGATTTTCGCCATGCCTGCAAAAATACTAACGCCTTCAATAGACATAAATTGTAATAAAACACCAACTCTACGATAGTATTCAGCGATAAGTGTAGCGTCTGCAGTATATTCACCTTTGGACCTTACATCTTCATACCTTTTATTAGAGATATCTATATAATACTTAGCATCAATATTGTTAATTCGATTTACGGCTCTTGTATAATGACTCTTCATAATAGCTCCCTTACTTTGAACAGTTATTTTCTAAACGTTCGTTCATAATCTTCGAAACGGATCTTTCTAATTTGTTTACGGTCAGTTGTTCTAACAATGATTCCTTCTGATTTGCCTGTTGCCTCGATCCCCACTTGCGTATTTTCGAACTTTGTTAAGTAAGAATATGTATTCTCAAGAGAAGTTGGAAATTGGGAACCCTTGATGGTTTCCAGAAGGGGGGCGGACTGCAAATCCATGCGCTCCACAAATCTCTTCTTCTCAATCTCATTATAAAAAGGCTGATTACCATGATCTCGCCACTCCGCAATTTTCTCCTGCGATAACTCTAGTAGTCTATCTAATTCATCCTTATCCAAGGAGAACACATCAAATACACGATACCCTTGAGTTCTTCTGTCAGAATAGTTCTTGGAAGCTTTAGTTTTTCCTCCATAAGATTCCTGATAAATTACGGTTAATGCCCAGTCACCCTGTGAAAAGATATCTGCTGTTACTTTCTCTGCTAACGGTTTAAGGAATTCCGCAATGTTCCCGTAAGGATTACCGATTCTGTCTCCTTTTGCATATAACAATTCTTCTCTGGAACCAATCAGATAATCAACTTCGTTATAATCATTTTTAAATAGAATGATTCTTGAATTTTCACCATCTACTTTTTCGTAAACAAAAACATCGTCTGATTCTGAGAAGCCTTTGGATTCAGTTAATACATCATTCAAGCGACCACGTTCACCTAATTGATGATAGGTAAGAATGCTTGGGTACTTTGTTAAAGAATTAAATTTCTTCAAATTCAAAATACAACTTCCTCTCTCAATGAAAGTATTATTCAAATAGTTTATCCTGATCCGCAGCTTATCCGCTACCAAACGCCATCTCAACAGGCGAGATCATATTGTTCTAAGTTGTATTTTTCAATTTCACGAACAACTTTAATGCGAAATGATTGAAGTTGGTTGTAAACAGTGTTACTCTATCAACGGTAAACTCAAAATTTATGATCTTCAATACATCTATTAATAGTCACTAATTTAGTTATAAAGAAAGGTAATACTATGATAAAAGTTGATAATTTATCCTTCTCATTTCCGCAAAAAGAACTATATAAAAATATTTCATTTACGTTAGAAGAGGCACAACATTGCGCTTTTATAGGAACAAGTGGCAGTGGGAAAAGTACACTGATAGATATACTGATGGATCCAGAAAGATATATTTTCGATGGCATGTTAGAGATGGACCCAACTTGCACAATTGGGTATGTAAGTCAGTTCTCGCAACTGGACAAATCTAAAGAAACAACAGTTTTTGAATATATAGGAGAAGAATCTATTAAGATCCAAAATGAAATAAAATCTATTTGCACTGAAATGGAAACATCATCGGATATTGATTCGTCACTAGAAAAGTATCAATTAGCTTTAGACGCATTTGATTCAATTGGCGGGGATGATTTTGAAAGCAATGTTAATAAGAAACTAAATCTAGCAAACCTCATGAAGCTAAAAGATCTTAGGGTATCCGACCTGAGTGGCGGGGAATTCAAACTTATTCAAGTGATGAAGGAAATGCTTAGTAGTCCAGACTTAATGATTATGGACGAACCAGATGTATTTTTAGACTTTGAAAACCTAAATGCGCTTAAAAATCTTATTAATTCCCACAAAGGAATGCTGCTAGTTGTTACGCACAACCGATATCTATTGAATCATTGTTTTAACAAAATTATGCACCTTGAAAACATGGAGATCCAAGAGTTTAATGGGCGATATATTGATTATAACTTCTCATTACTTCAAACTAAAATTGAGTTACAAGAACTCACAATCGCTGAGGATGAAGAAATTGAGAGAAACGAGAGCATAATCATTAATCTTAGAAATATCGCAACTTACAATTCAGAAGCATCTAGAGGGAAAGCGCTAAAAGCTAGAGTTAAATTTCAAGAAAGATTGGAAGCGCGTAGAATTAAAGCGCCATTCGTAGATATTAAGCAACCGAATATCACTTTAGGTATTGATAATGAAATTGAAGACACCGTTGTTGTAAATGTCAATAATTATAGTGTTTCCTTTGATGAATTGCTTTTAGAAAATGTTAACTTTGAGATAAAATCTACTGATAAAGTAGCTCTTATCGGTTCAAACGGTACTGGGAAAACGACTTTACTCCGAGAAATCTTTAATAATAATCATGATTCAATTGAAATAAACACTGATGTTAAAATGGCTTATTTATCTCAGCTTCAAGGCGAAATGCTAAAGGATTCTAATACAATACTGGAAGAATTCATCGATGCTGGGTTTAAAACTTATGAAGAGATAAGATCGTATATTTCAAACTATGGCTTTGAAGGAGAAATCGTTAATCAAAAGATAGAATCTTTATCTGGTGGAGAAAAAAATATGCTTCAATTGGCTAAAGTTTCTGCCAGTAAAGCAAACGTATTGCTTCTTGATGAACCGACAAGCCATTTAGACACCTATACACAAATAGCACTGGAGAAAGCCATTGAAGACTATAAAGGTGCGATTCTCATGATTTCTCATGATTTCTATTCTGTGGTAAATGGTATGGATTATGTTTTAATCATTGTCGATAAGACGGTTAGAAAAATGAGTATGCGAAAATTCAGAAAGATGATTTATGCTAGTCATTTTGATAGAGACTATTTAGAAACTGAACAAAAGAAAAAATCAGTTGAAATGAAAATAGAATTGGCTTTAAAAGATACTGATTTTGAACTTGCAAAAGTATTGGTTGATGAGCTAGAAGAGCTGATTAAGTTGCTTTAAACTACAACCTTCTGGATTGAAATGATTACAACAATAAAGACACTGATGAATAGGATCTCAGTGTCTTTTTACTGCATTCATTTCTGAATAGCTCTTGCTGCTAGAAAATCATAAAATCCCCTTACCACTCACGCTCACTGATCCTAACCCTTTCAAGAAACCTTATGCTCAATCCGCAGCTTGTCGGCTACCATGGCAATAAATTCTGAGTTAGTCGGCTTGGATTTGGAGATATTAATGGTATAGCCGAACAGGTGGGAGATGCTGTCGATGTTGCCACGGGTCCAAGCCACTTCAATGGCATGACGGATCGCGCGTTCTACGCGTGAAGGCGTGGTCTTGAATTTCTCGGCGATAGCCGGATAAAGTGTCTTGGTGATAGCACCGAGGATTTCGATATTGTTGTACACCATCGTAATGGCTTCACGTAAATACTGGTAACCCTTAATATGGGCCGGAACGCCGATTTCATGAATGATTGAGGTAATGTTGGCATCCAGATTTTTGCCTTTGGAGAGCGGCACAACATTGTTGTTATTTCTGGAGCCGGAATAATTGGACATGCTGGAGGAGGAGCTCATACTGCCTTGGGTACCGACAAGCTGACGCACACGATTGGCCAGAACCTCCATATCAAACGGCTTAAGAATATAATAGGACGCGCCAAGCTGCACAGCTCTTTGAGTGATGTTCTCCTGCCCAAAAGCAGTCAGCATAATGATCTTCGGTTGCGGATTCAAATCCATATCACGCAGGCGTTCCAGGACGCCAAGTCCATCTAAATGCGGCATAATGATATCAAGAATTAGCACATCCGGAACTTTACGTGCCCCGCTAAGCATTTGAAGCACTTCTTCACCATTATAGGCTATGCCCGTAACGGTCATGTCTTCCTGTTCCGTAATGTATTCGGCAAGCAAGTTCGTAAATTCCCTGTTATCATCGGCCAACAACACTTCAATATTCTGCACTGGCTGCTTCCTCCTTATTAATAACTGCTATTCGAAAATAACATTTATCTTGTCTCCCTTACATTTTCGACATGCAGTTTGAATATCCTTCTGTCGAAAATTATTTTTCTTTATTTTTTTTCGGCGTTGGATTATAATTAAATATTTTGTTTCATGTTTCGATCTTTCTCGCTTAGCTTCGACAAAAAAATCTTAAGGCTAAACCGCCTTAAGATTGTAGGGAGCAATATTGCTCTGCTGAGCCACACCAGAGTCTTTCAGCATCCATTCGATGAAGCAGCCATAACCTGACTTCGGGTCATTAACAAATACATGGGTCACTGCGCCGATTAAACGGCCATTCTGCACAATCGGACTGCCGCTCATGCCTTGAACGATTCCTCCGGTTTTGTCGATCAGACGGGGATCGGTAATGCGCAGCACCAGACCTTTGGTTGCCGGGGTCTGCTGATGGGCAACATGGATGATCTCCACATTGAATCGCTCGACCTGCTGTCCGTCAACAACTGTAAGAATTTGCGCGGGCCCTTCCTTGACTTCACTGCTCATAGCAATCGGTATCGGCTGCTTATATAGGCTGTGCTCCGGATTGCGTGTCATTTTGCCAAAGATCCCGAAGTCCGTATTGCTTTGAACATTGCCAAGCACTTGGCTTTCTTTTAGAAATACAGCACGTTTCTCGCCGGGATCACCGTCCTGGCTCTTGGAGATTGATGTCACACTGGACTGGACGATGTGACCGCTGCCGACGACAATCGGTGTTCCGGTATTCATGTCCGTAATGACATGGCCCAGAGCGCCATATACGCCCTGCTCAGGAGCATAGAACGTTAAGGTTCCGACACCGGCTGCTGAATCGCGGATGTACAGTCCCAATCTCCATACCTTGTCATTACGGTCATAAGCAGGCTTAAGCTTCGCTGTTTGCTCTTTCCCGTCACGTTTGTACACAATGGTCAGCGGCTCATTTGCCATTCCTGCACGCTCCACAAGCTTGGCTACCTTAGATACCTCGTCCAGCTTGTTCCCGTCAATCGAGATCATCAGATCACCCGGCACCAGACCACTGTTCTCTCCTGGTGAAAGCTTGGACTGCTCGGATACTTCAATAAGATGATGGCCCACAACCAGAACACCTGCAGACTTCACTTTGACGCCAATCGTCTGGCCTCCAGGGATGACTTTCAGCTCCCCGTCAATTCCTTGTACCGGCTTGTCAGGCGGTATATCCAGCGGTGATGCATAGGCCTGGAGAGATCCCGTCATTCCTGACATGCTGAGAAAGAAGGCAAATAAAAGGCCGGGCATTAACTTCCTGAGGTTCGGCTTCAATGGCTGTCACGCTCCCTTTTGCTTCTTTCGCTTGACGAAAAAGGTGGTCGCCAATTGCGTACCTATAAGATAACCTTGCCCCCAGGCTTTTATTACTGTCAATCATTGTCCCGCTTACCCTACAGCTGCTTTGCTGGCCTCGGCCAGACCAAGCATCTCCTGTGCGTGATGCAATGTTTTTTCGGTAATTTCCACACCGCCCAGCATTCGGGCCAGCTCCATCACCCGGCCTTCCGCTGAGAGGGACTCCACTTCGGTCATCGTGCGTCCGTCCTCGACTTTTTTGCGAATTAAATACTGATGATCGGCCATGCAGGCCACCTGCGGTAAATGCGTAATTGAAAAGACCTGGCAAGAAGATGACAACCTGAACAGCTTATCCGCTATGGACTGGGCAGCCCGGCCGCTGACACCGGTATCCACTTCATCAAAGATAAGAACCGGAATCGCATCAGTCCGCGCGAATATGCTCTTCATCGCCAGCATAATCCGCGACAGCTCCCCGCCTGAGGCAATCTTGCCCAGCGGTCTCAGCGGTTCTCCCGGGTTCGGAGAGATCATAAATTCGGCGCTGTCGATCCCCTGTCGGGTCAGACGGTAACGCCGCCCCTGATGTTCGATACCCCGGGGGTCCTCCAGAGGTTCCAGCTTGACCTGCAGCGAGGTCCGTTCCATCTGCAGATCCTTCAGTTCACCTTCAACCTGGGTAGACAGATCCGTTGCACACTGACTGCGAGCAACGCTGAGCTTCCCGGCTGCCTCCATTAGAACGTTCAGCAATCCATCGCGCTTCTCGGTCAGCTTCTCTATATATTCGTCTTTATTCTCCAGAAGATCGGTCTCCCGCTCAATCTGCTCATAATAAGCCAGAATCTGCTCTACACTTTCCCCGTATTTGCGCCGCAGGCCGGTAATCTGATCCAGGCGGTTTTCAATTTCCTCCAGCCGGACCGGATTGAACTCGATTTCCTCACGATAGTCACGCAGCTGGAACGCAGCATCCTCAAGCTGATAATAAGAGGACTGCAGCTGATCAAGCACTGCCCGGAGACCCTTTTCATCATAACGTACCGCGTCCTCCAGCTTCGAGATCACGTTACCAATTGATTCCAATCCCTGCCTGTCATACAGCAGCTCGTATGCGCCGGATACGGAATCCATCATTTTCTCGCTGTGGGATAGTTTGACCCTTTCTTCAGCAAGTAATTCATCTTCTCCGGGTTTTAATCCTGCAGAAGAAATTTCCTCTAATTGAAAGCGGTACAAATCGAGCATTTGGTAAGCCTTCTGGCTTGATTCCTGCAGCTCCCGCAGTTCTTTCTCTACTTTGGCAAAAGAGGAATATTTCTCTTGATAATCAGCCTTAAGAGGGCCAATCACGGCATCTCCGTATGTATCCAGCAATCCCAGGTGACGATCTGCCTTCAGCAGGTTCTGGTGCTCATGCTGCCCGTGAATATTGACCAGCTGTTCGCCGATCTCACGCAGCATGCTGAGATTCACCATTTGCCCGTTGACCCGCGAGGTGCTTTTGCCAAGGGAGGTGATTTCACGGCGGATAACCAGATGCTCCTCCCGGTCGGCTCCGATGCCAAGACGATCAAGGGTTTCCCATACCGGATGGCTGGCGGGTAAGCTGAATAACGCTTCCATTTCTGCCTTCTCACAGCCGTAGCGGATCGAATCCGCTGATCCTCGTCCGCCTGCAATAAGTCCAAGCGCATCTATAATAATCGATTTACCTGCCCCGGTTTCCCCTGTAAGCACATGAAAACCGGGATAAAAATGCACATCCACCGCTTCAACAACGGCAAGATTGCGGATCGACAAGGTTTCTAACACGAATACAACACCTCCGAAAAGATGATCACTGAGTTTTTTTGATTAAGAGATATAACCCATAATTTGCGAAATAACATCTTTGCTGTCCTCTGGCTGACGGCAAATAATCAGAATAGTGTCGTCACCGGAAATGGTGCCCATAATTTGCGGCCAGTCAATATTGTCGATCAGAGCTGCTACTGAATTGGCAGTACCCGGAAGACATTTCATCACCACGAGGTTGGCGGAGAAATCAATATGAACAAAGTTATCCACCAGCACGCGCTTCAGCTTCTGAATCGGGTTGTAGCGCTGGTCGGTAGGAAGAGAATATTTGTATCTGCCGTCATCCATCGGAACCTTGATCAGTAGCAGTTCCTTGATGTCACGCGATACCGTAGCCTGAGTGACCTGGAAACCGGCGTCGCGCAGTGCTTCCACCAGATCATCCTGCGTTTCAATATCCCTCTGTGTAATAATTTCACGTATCTTAATATGCCTGTGTCCCTTCATTATTGCCTCCCGTATTTAAAAAATGAACTTTAATTCGATTCCCCATCATCTTTGCCAAGATTGATGAGATGTATGGCCGAAGCAGACGTGTTAACATACAGAACACCGCTGCACTCGGGATAAATCAGCAGATAAGGCAGCAGGGTATCCCGAAGGCCGCTGCCGGTAAACTCCAGCCCTTTGCGCGGGCGGGATAAAATCACCAGGTAAAAATTGTCCTCTTCTTTACTGGCAACGTAGTCAATGAACAGCCTGCTGTACATCGGAGACCCGTCCACCTGAAAGGATATCGGAATCTTCAGTTTGCCACCAATCACCTCATATCCAGCCGCCTCCAGCAGATCTATGGCAGGATGGGGCAGAATGTCTTTATTGAGGGGCAGCCGGTCCTTGATGAACGAACGCGGAGAGCTCTGCAGCCATATAAATATCCGGTAAATCAGGAAGATCGATACCGCCACTCCAATGAGTATCATAACCACTTTATCAGAGCTCGCCAAAGCAATCACCTCGGTGATTTATTCGCTTGAGGATCGCTGAAATCCTGCTTGTCGTACTTAGACCGTGGTTATTTGTTGCTGAACTAGCAAAAGAAACTCATCGTTTCTTCGATGAGTTTCCAGTGGTATTGGCAGTAAATGTCGCCGCCGCTTCCTTAATTACGGCATCAGCAAGCTCTGCAAACGAAGTCCCCGGGTCCGTTGCCGATACTGTTTCCACAGCTTCCGGCAGCAGCTTCCAATGGGCCAGAAATTCGATATTTCCTTCTCCGCCAGTAATCGGTGAGAATGTCAGACCTTCCAGCCGGTAGCCCAGCTCTGAAGCCATGGTCAGCACATTCACCAACACCTCTTTATGAACGGCCGGATCACGCACCACTCCTGATTTGCCTACCTTTTCACGGCCAGCCTCGAACTGCGGCTTGATGAGTGCGGCGATGTCCGCAGGGCGGTTAACCAGCGCTTTGAGCGGCGGGAGAATGATTTTGAGCGAGATAAAAGAGACATCTATGCTCGCAAAATCAGGCACCGGCCCGATTAGATCAGGCGGAGTCATGTACCGGAAGTTGGTCCGTTCCATCACGCTGACCCGCTCATCATTGCGCAGACCCCAATCCAGCTGGTTATAACCGACATCGACCGCATAGACATGGCTTGCACCATTCTGCAGCGCGCAATCGGTGAACCCTCCGGTAGAAGCGCCAATATCCAGCATGATTCTCCCGGTCAGTTCGATACCAAACTGGCGGAGCGCCTTCTCCAGCTTCAATCCCCCGCGGCTGACATAAGGGTGCACAGCACCCTTGACCTTCAGGGTTGCACCTCGCGATACCTTCATGCCCGCCTTCTCGATCCGTTCTTCATCCGCAAGCACCAGGCCGGCCATAATGGCAGCCTTGGCCTTCTCGCGGCTTTCATAAAAACCTTGTTCTACTAACAGTACATCTATACGTTCTTTAGGGTGTTCCATGTTCATCTCCCGATCATTGGGCTCCCAATTTCAGCTTCCTTCATTCAGGAAGTAGAAGTCGTCTTGTAAGTATATTTGCTTAATGCCTTCATTGCCTTAATGCGTCCGCACAGCGCTTCCACGGTAAGTCCCGTCTCCTGGCGCTGCTCTTTAATCGAACCGTGTTCAATAAACAGATCCGGCACACCCATTAAGTGAACGCGGGCATCATAAATTTCATGTTCGGCATAAAATTCAAGCACAGCACTGCCCAGAGAACCGGCTTGGCTAGCTTCCTCCAGCACTACCATGCTGGTTGCGGCATGGGCAAGCTCAAGCAGCATAGAATTATCGAGCGGTTTCAGGAACCGCGCATTCACAACGCCTACCTGGATCCCTTCACGCTTCAGAATCTCCGCCGCTTCCTCTGCTACCTGGACCATTGGTCCGCAGGCCAGCACCGCATAATCATCGCCCGGGCGCAGACGCTCCCAAGAGCCGATAGGCAGGCTGCGCAGCTCGGCGTCCATTTGAACTCCGGTTCCGTCAATCCGCGGATAACGGTAGGCAATCGGACCGTCGTTGTACTCCAGCGCCGTCTTCATCATATGGCGCAGCTCATTCTCATCCTTTGGCATCATCATGACCAGATTCGGAATATGGCGCATAAAGGCAATATCATACACCCCTTGATGCGTCTCGCCGTCAGCGCCGACGAAGCCGGCGCGGTCAATCGCGAACATTACGTTGGCGTTATGCCGGCAGATATCGTGAACGATCTGATCGTACGCCCGCTGCATAAAGGTCGAATACACGGCAAATACCGGCTTCATCCCTTCCATTGCAAGTGCCGCACAGAGTGTCGCCGCATGCTGCTCGGCGATCCCGACATCAATCATCCGATCCGGAAACTCCTTGGCAAACGGGAATAAACCCGAACCCCCAGGCATCGCCGGGGTAACGGCAATGAGGCGTTTATCCTCATGACCGAGTTCAATCAGCGTCTGCCCGAATACTTCAGTGTACATCGGATTGCCCACAGCCTTTAGGGACTGTCCGGACTCAATCTTGTAAGGAGAAATGGCATGCGATTTATAGTAATCGGTTTCAGCCGGTTTATAACCTTTGCCCTTAGTGGTCAGCACATGCACCAGAACAGGTCCGGACACATTATCCGCCTGATGGAAGGTATCAATCAGCTTCTCCAGATCATGCCCGTCTACAGGTCCAAGATAGGTAAAGCCCAGTTCTTCAAACAGCACTCCGGGAACCATCATATATTTAAGACTATCCTTGATCTTCTCAACGGTCTTGGCCAGCTTGCCGCCGATCGCCGGAATCTTCTTCAGGGATCTTTCAACTTCATCTTTAGCCCGCAGGTAATGGCGGTCGGAACGGATTTTACTCAAATAATTGTGCATCGCCCCGACGTTGGGAGCAATGGACATTTCGTTGTCATTCAGTATGACCATCAACTTGCGTTTCTCATGACCGATATGGTTCAAGGCTTCAAAAGCCATCCCGCCGGTGAGCGCGCCATCGCCAATCACAGCAATTACCTTGTTGTCTTCGCCCTTCAAATCGCGGGCCATAGCCATGCCCATCGCAGCTGACAAAGAGGTGCTGCTGTGCCCGGCTTCCCATACGTCATGTTCGCTTTCCGAGCGCTTTACAAAGCCGCATAGCCCATCACGCTTGCGCAGCGTGTCAAACCGGTCCTGGCGGCCGGTCAGTATCTTATGCACATAAGCCTGATGTCCTACGTCATATATCATTTTGTCCCGGGGACTGTCATAGCAATAGTGCAAAGCCAGTGTAAGCTCCACTACCCCCAGGTTGGATCCGAGGTGCCCGCCGGTTACAGTAAGCTTCTCGATCAGAAACCGGCGGATTTCCTCCGCAAGGGTAGCCAGCTCCTCGGTTGACAAGGATTTAAGTTGCTCCGGATCATTTATTTGTGGAAGCAGCACGAGTATTCCCCGCTTTCCTAGATGTTGTAAAATATATAAAACCCATTATAACACAAACGAAACGGCTGTCGTAACACAGCCGCTCCCTAAATTTTTCTAATGATCGCGAGCCATTAAATACCCCGCGATTTCAAGCAGCCGTGTATTGTCGGCAAATCCGCCCTCAAGCACCGCGCTCCGGGCAGCTTCCGTTAGGCGTTTGACCTCTTCGCGCGAGGATTCCAGCCCGATGAAATACGGGTAGGTCACCTTTTGCTGCTTGATGTCGCTGCCTGTTTTTTTGCCGAGTTTACCTTCGTCACCGACCAGATCCAGAATATCATCCTGCACCTGAAAAGCCAGCCCGATATGGGTGCCGAACTCACGGAGCGCCTCCAGCTGCTTCTTATCGGCTCCGGCGATCCGTCCGCCCGCCAACAGCGAGAAAACGATAAGATCGCCAGTCTTATGAAGATGGATGTACTGCAGCTGTTCCAGATCGGTCAGCCCCTGCTCACCCTCCATATCGGCAACCTGGCCGCCGACCATACCGCGCGGACCGGCCATTTCGGCCAGGTCCTCCACGATGGACAGCACCTGCTCCGCAGGAATGCCATGGCGGCGGGAAGCCTGTACCACGCTGTAGAACGCATGCGTCAAAAGCGCATCGCCGGCCAAAATTGCCGTCGCTTCACCGAATACTTTGTGATTCGTCAATTTGCCGCGCCGGTAATCATCATTATCCATGGCCGGTAAATCGTCGTGAATCAGCGAATACGTATGCACCATCTCAATGGCCGCTGCTACCGGCAGAGCCGCCTCGCGGCTGCCGCCCAGCGCTTCACAGGCAGCGATGACGAGCAGCGGGCGGAGGCGCTTGCCTCCGGCCTGCAGCGAATAGTCCATCGCTTCCTTCAAATGGATGGGTACTGTCCAGGCTGCCGGAAGCGTCCGCTCCATCTCAGCTCCAACCAGTTCGCAGACTTCGGCAATGTAATCCTTCAGCGGCGGCTGCTGGGCCTTACCGGTAGTGCCTGTCTCCAAGTCATGCTCAAAGCGGCTCATCGGCATCCCCTTCCAGGCGGGCACCGAACGGTTTTTTGCGCAGCTCCCCATCTTCCAGGGTAATCATCTCAATCTTGCGTTCCACTTGTTCCAGCTTGCTGCCGCACAGCTGCGAGAGCTTCATGCCCTGCTGAAACAAATCTATAGCTTTCTCCAGGGGAACGTCGCCGTGCTCAAGCTCACGTACGATTTCCTCCAGCCGCTCCATAGCTCCTTCAAAATCCAGTTCCGCTTCCTTCGTCATCGTCTTTGCCATCCTCCTTCATTCCCCATACCTGGCAGCTTAGCTGTCCGTCACTGAGCTTTATGTTCACCACATCGCCAAGCTCGACTTCCTTAAGCGATTTGATTAAATGCTGTTCCTGTTCGTCGTAGACGAGGCTGTAGCCCCGCGACATGACCTTGAGCGGGCTGAGCGCATCCAGATGGCGCAGCTCGGACACATACCGTGACCGCTTGTCCTGCAGGCGCGCCTGCATGGCCCCCGCAAGCTGGCGGGTCATACTCTCCGCCTGCTGGCGGGCAGCGCTGACACTGCCCAGCGGATGGAACCGCTGCAGGCTGTGGTGCAGCACCGCCTGGCGCTCACGCGCACGGCGGTTCCGGGTCTCCGCTGCGCGCGTGAGCGCCGTGCGGAGCATATCCAGCCGCTGCGCGTGCTGGGCCAGCTGGCGGCGCGGGCCGACCAGCGCCAGCGAGCGCTGCAGCGAAGCCAGGCGCTCGCCGCCGCGCTGGGAGCGGCGCAGCAGGCCCTGGCGCAGCCGCTGCTCTGCCGTGCGCAGCTGCGCGGCCAGTTCGGCTGCACTCGGCACGGCCAGCTCTGCGGCGGCCGTAGGCGTCGCCGCCCGCAGGTCGGCGGCGAAATCGGCGATCGTAAAGTCGGTCTCGTGGCCGACGGCCGAGATGACCGGAATGCTTGACGCCGCAATGGCCCGGGCGACAGCTTCTTCGTTGAAGGCCCATAGCTCCTCCAGTGAGCCGCCGCCCCGGCCGACGATCAGCACGTCGGCCTCGCCCATGTCATTTAAGGTTTCGATGGCCTTCACAATGGAAGGGCCTGCACCTTTGCCCTGGACGAGCACGGGATAGAGCACAATCGCCACCTGCGGAAAACGCCGCTGCAGCGTAATCACAATATCTCTAACCGCCGCGCCTGTAGGAGAAGTCACGACCCCGATACAGCGAGGGAACCGCGGCAGCGGCCGTTTGCGTGCGGCCGCGAACAGTCCCTCCTGCTCCAGCTTGCGCTTGAGCTGCTCATAAGCCATGTACAGACTGCCGATCCCGTCAGGCTGCATATGCGTAGCATAGAACTGATACTGCCCGTCCCGTTCATATACGGTTACATTGCCTCTGGCAATAACCTTGGTGCCTTCCTTCGGGACAAAGGGCAGGCGCTGGTTATGCGAAGCGAACATTATCGCCTTGATCCGGCTGCTCTCATCCTTCAGCGTGAAATACATATGTCCGCTGCCGTGATGGGTGAAATTCGAGATTTCTCCGCGAATCCACACATCGGACAGCAGGTTGTCGGAATCGAGCTTCATGCGGATGTAACGGTTAAGATCCTTTATCGAGTAGACTTGCCGTTCTGCCGCCATGAGCCCTGACCTATTCCAGGCCGCGGCGGCGTTTGGCCGCTATCAGCGTGTTGCTCATCAGCATGGTGATCGTCATTGGCCCCACTCCACCCGGTACTGGTGTAATGTATCCGGCAACTTCCTTGGCGCTCTCATAATCGACATCACCGGCAAGCTTGCCGTTATCCAGACGGTTCATCCCGACGTCAATCACAACCGCACCGGGCTTGACATAAGATCCGTCAATAAAGTTGGCCCGGCCGATGGCTACCACCAAAATGTCTGCCTGGCGGCTAAGCTCAGCGATGTTCGCGGTGCGCGAATGGCACATTGTTACCGTTGCGTTCTCACGCTGCAGCAGCAGTGAGACCGGTTTGCCGACGATATTGCTGCGCCCGATGACTACAGCATGTTTGCCTGACAATTCAGTGCCGGTACGTTTAATCAGCTCGATGACTCCGGCAGGCGTACAAGGAAGCAGGCTGTCATCGCCGATGACCAGATTGCCGACATTGATAGGATGGAAGCCGTCAACATCTTTCTCCACGGAAATGGCGTCAATGACCGCCTTCTCCTCAATATGCTTCGGAAGCGGCAGCTGAACCAGAATTCCGTCAATATCATCACGGCTGTTCAGCTCTGCCACCAGCTTCAGAAGCTCTTCCTGGGAAGTGGAGGCATCCAGCCTGTGGACTTCCGAATGGAAGCCAAGCTGGGTGCTGGATTTCTCTTTATTGCGGACATACACCTGAGAAGCCGCATCTTCACCGACAAGAACGACAGCAAGACCGGGCTTCACGCCGCGTTCGGCCAGTCCGGTAACTTCCCGGGCAATGTCGATACGAATTTCGTCGGATACCTGTTTACCGCTGATGATTGCTGCTGTCATGTAAGTCTCTCCCCTTTTGTCTGATTAAGATGTAGATAGAATACTTTAAATATCTGCTTTGAGCGTATCAATCTCCTGAATCATCTTGCCGAGTACGCCATTGACGAACTTGCCGGAATCGTCCGTACCGAAGTGCTTGGCCAGATCAATCGCCTCATTGACGGCAACCTTAGCCGGCACATCATTGCCAAACACCATTTCGAACGTGGCCAGGCGCAGAATCTGACGGTCCACCCGCGACAGCCGGCTCATTTGCCAGCCTTTAAGATAATGCTCAAGCATATCGTCGATCGCAACCTTATGCTCCCATACGCCATTTACGTGCTCAACGACATACGCCTTCAATTCAATTTCGTCTGTAATGACACGTTCAGTCTCATTCTCTTCCGAAGCTTCCTCAATCAGCATCTCCACGGCTTCCGCACTGTCTACGTCATTCATTTCCATCTGGTACAAGCTTTGGACAATAATCTCTCTCGCTAAACGTCTTTTCATGTGTTTCCTCCTACAATCTAATCTCACATTTTATATTACACTGCTGTATTTCCACACCAGTCTGTCGCGTTGCATTTCATACAATTATTTCAAGCTATATAAATTGAACTTATAATTCTTCTATTTTGGGATTGACCGTGACTCCAGAGAATGTTTGGACTTCCGGCCGCTGTTAGGTTTGGATTTCATGAATTTAACCGCGAATCGCAGTAGAAATCCAAAACCTAAAGGCGGACGCTATCGCTCCTACAGTTCCAAAATTCCCTTCCGCCACTTTTCCCTAAATATAATTCTCAAGTTCAATCTAGATAAATCAAGCAAATTCTATCCCTAATTGTATTTCGTACAATTAAAAATCAAAAAAGTTCATTTCCGTGTTTATTTCTGTATTTAATTGTACGAAATACAGTTAAACAAGCTTTGCAGACCAATATTGCAATTTTAAATGAACAAAATGCAATTAAACAAGCGCAAAACTTCATTTTACATTAGTTTAGTAAGCTGTGGCCTAATCTCAACTACTAGCCAGAGCTAATTGAGCTTACTACTGCGGGCAAATGCCACAACGTTCCAGCCGATTACCGCCCTGCTCCAGAAAAAAAACCGCACAGCCCTTCTTCCGGCAAAACAGGCAACTCTAACGAACGGGTTCCAGCTCCGGGAGAAAGACTATAGCGGTTCACTTGAAGGGACGCCAGCGTCCGGACAACCATGCTACTAGATCCTGCCACTGAAACAGGGGACCCTGTGCGGTATCCTTTCTTTTGCCGAACGTATATCCGATGAACACTACCAGTGCAAAGAACAGCATATCCCAAAAACCGCTAATCAAATAAATCAATCCGAGAACGATGCCGAAGGTGACTCCGGCAATTCTACCCCCGTGACTTTCCCATACTTCTCTCCAGAACATAGGGAAACTCACCTCTATTCCACTCGACTTTTGAAGCTTGGAGACTGAGTAAGGTTGGCAATATATACAGAAACGTCAGCAACCGGAATCCCGGTCGTTTCCTGCACGAATTCATGCACCTGGCGCTGCACTTCTGTTGTAAGCAGCGGAAGGGAATGCTCGCCGTCCACCACTGCTCGGATCATAATTTCAAGACCGGCTTGTGAAACGCGAATGCGCGATTTCAAATCCCTGATCCCTTTTACTTTACCGGCAGCCTTGAGGCTCAGATTCTCAATGGTCTCTATAGAAATCTGAATATCCCCATACTCCGTGCGCTGATCCACCGAAGGCATCGAGGCGCGGTCCCGGCGCAAAGAAATGTAGAAGAAACGGATGCTGAGCAAGAACAGGATAACAGCCACGGCTATTGCGGTTATATACGCTGCAGGGTCATCCGGAATCTCCAGCGTATCCGGAATAGCGCCGCTTAAGAGGAGGATGGCAATTACTGATAATATTCCGATACTTAAGCTGTACAGAAACAGCAGAAGTCTGTCCAAAATTTTTGCCACGAGTCACATAACCTCCTTAAATTAGAGTAAACCCTCGACGGTGCTGTCGGGGGTTTATGGAAGAACGCAGGCCCTTATTTCACGCGGAGAACCGCATCTGTATCTTCACTCTTGTCTACAGTGTTGTTGTTTCTGAACTGCACATCATGGATATGCACATTTACTTCCACAACGGTCAGACCTGTCATTGTCTCGATGGAACGTTTCACGTTGCGCTGAATTTCTGCAGCCACTTCAGGGAGACGGTTGCCGTACTCAATAATGACAGACACATCTACAGCAGCCTCACGTTGGCCAACCTCTACCTTCACGCCCTTGGACAGGTTCTTGCGTCCGAGAAGCTCCACGATCCCTCCGGCAAAGCCGCCGCTCATGCCAGCCACACCTTTAACTTCTACGGTTGCCAAACCTGCGATAACCTCGATCACTTCAGGAGCGATCTGGATCTCACCGATCTCCGTACGTTCGAATTCTGTCGGCAATGTACTCATTTTGGACTTCACACCTTTCAATCAAAAAGTTGTTCACAATTTCAAGCGCCAAGCACGTCTCTTATTAAACATACTATATCATTTGCCGAACTTTATGACAAACAATGAGAAGCCGTCCTAAATTTCATACTCTTCGAGGAATTTGATATCGAAATTGCCGTCCAGAAACACCGGGTGCTCCAGCAGTTTCTGATGGAAAGGAATTGTAGTATGTATGCCTTCCACGGCAAATTCAGCAAGCGCACGCTTCATTTTCGCAATCGCTTCCTGGCGCGTAGGCGCCCAGACAATCAATTTGGCAATCATCGAGTCGTAGAAAGGTGAGATTGTATATCCCGGATAAGCTGCGCTGTCTACACGTACACCCAGTCCGCCCGGAGGCAGATAAAAGCCAATCTTGCCCGGTGAAGGCATGAAGTTACGCTCCGGATCCTCTGCATTAATACGGCATTCAATCGACCAGCCGTTAATCACGATATCTTCCTGTGTAAAGGACAGCGGATTACCTTCAGCCACAGAAATCATTTCCTTGATCAGGTCAACGCCCGTAACCATCTCCGTTACCGGGTGTTCAACCTGAATCCGTGTATTCATCTCCATGAAATAAAACTGTCCATCCGGACCCAGCAGAAACTCCAGCGTACCCGCTCCCGAGTAATTGACCGCCAGTGCGGCCCGCACCGCTGCTTCGCCCATAGCTTCGCGGATCTCCGGCGTAAGTACGGAGCATGGAGCTTCCTCCACCAGTTTCTGGCGGCGGCGCTGCACGGAGCAATCCCGTTCGCCTAGATGGACAACATTGCCGTGGTTATCGGCAATGATCTGAATCTCCACATGCTTCATGCCGGTCAGGAATTTCTCCAGATACACGCCTGCATTGCCGAAAGCCTTCTGTGCTTCCTGCTGTGCGGCGGTAATCTGCTTCACGAGTGATTCCTCATCCTCGGCAATGCGGATGCCCTTGCCTCCGCCGCCTGCGGTAGCCTTTACGATAATCGGATAGCCGATATCGCGGCCCAGCATAATAGCCTCCTCCACATCGCCCACCAGCCCGTCAGAGCCGGGAATGATCGGCACGCCAGCCAGCTTCATCGTTTCCTTGGCTACAGCCTTGTCGCCCATACGCGTAATCGCGTCGGGGGACGGTCCGATGAAGGTAATATTGCAGGATTCGCAGATTTCTGCGAAATCGGCATTCTCAGCCAAAAAACCGTAGCCGGGATGAATGGCATCGCATTCAGTAAGCGTGGCTACACTCATAATATTTGTAAAATTCAGATAACTATCCTTCGACAGCATCGGGCCGATGCAGTAAGCTTCGTCAGCCAGCCGGACATGCAGTGAATCCCGGTCAGGCTCCGAATAGACCGCCACGGTGGAAATGCCCAGTTCACGGCAGGCCCTGATAATGCGGACCGCGATTTCGCCGCGGTTGGCAATCAACACTTTTTGAATGTTCATGCGTTTCCTCCCAAAGTTTAACGAAGCTTGCAAGCTCCTCAAGTTCAGCGTGCTTTATTCCGGTTTCACCAGAAACAGCGGCTGGCCGTATTCCACAAGCTGGCCGTTCTCGGCAAGGACGGAGACGATCTCTCCGCGCACTTCAGCCTCCAGCTCATTCATCAGCTTCATCGCTTCAATAATGCAGACCGTTGATTTCTCGCTGACCCGGTCGCCGACATTAACAAAAGACGGGGTTTCCGGTGAAGCGGCACTATAGAAAGTCCCTACCATCGGTGAGACAATTTTATGTAATGCGCCTTCAGCGGGTGAAGATGGCGGCTGCTGTGCAGCAGGGATCTCATAAACGGCCGTAGGTGCAACTTGCTGCGGACTTTGCGGCTGCGGTGCTTGCGTAAAGGGATAGCCATAAGGAGTCGCCTGTATTGCTGTTCCATCAGCTTCAGGGCGATCCGGTTTTCGAATAGCCAGCTTCATTCCTTCGCTTTCAATCTCCAACTCGTGTACGGAGGAGGTCTGGTCCAACAATTTAATCAATTCCTTAATTTCGCTTAACTTGAACATTTAATAGTTCACTCCTTCAGCTTTCTCTCGAAGCCACTCTTCTGATACGGTCAAGATAACTTTATGTATTATATCACAAACGATAGAAATGGAAAGAGCCCGGGACGCGCCCGGGCTCTTTCGGCATTTTCTTTGGTTTTCGACAGGCTGATTATTGCTCGCTGACATATTGGACTCTGATCTTGTCCTGGGAAACGCTTAGTTCCTTCATCACGAGATCCACGATTCCAACAGCTTGCTTCACATCCAGCTTCTCGCTCAGCACCACCACGGTGTAAGCATCTCCGGATTCTTCTTTGACAATGGCTTCACCGTATTTTTTCTGCAATTGCTCTTCAATTCCGGTGATTTTGGTTTCTTTTTCTTCAAGCTTGTTCAGCTGTTCATGGGCAACTGCATTTTCGGCAGGGGTTTTGTCCATGTCATTGATCAGGGCCAGCAAATCGTTGTAATTCTTCAGATTCTGCTGCTCGCGTTCATAGAGGTAGTTGTTGAACAGGCTGCTTGCAGAAACACTCTGGGAGGCTACCTCATCCAGGATTTCATCGTCGCCCTTGGCTGGAGTTTTCTCTGTGGAAGCTGCTGCAGTATCTTTATCGGCTGCTGCGGAGGTATCTGCAGCTGCGGTTTTCGAATCGCTTGATTTGTCGTCCTTTGCGGCCGCTGTCTTATCAGCGTCTTCACCTTTGGCATTCGCCGGCAGAGTGCTGTCATCTTTTACTGCGGCATCATCGTTGTCACCTTTCGCGGCGACAGTGCTGTCATTGGTGCTGTCATCAGCAGCGACGGCTGTGCTGTCGTCCGCTGTACCCGTTGTTCCGGCATCAGCAGTAACTGCGTCCTTTGTGTCCACTTCATTGATGACCAACCCGTTATCCAGTACTGATGAATTCGCGCCAGTTTCCTTGAGGTTATCCACTTGAATACTTCCCGCTGTTTCCTGGGGGACCGAGGCCCCGGAGTCCTCTGTGAATAAATAGTATGCGGAAAGCACAACCATTAAGCTGAGCATGGATACCAACCAAATCGTTTGTCTTTTGCCCTTCATTTTTTATTCCTCCTCAAAGTTTGTAGCATGTAATCAATCACTGCTCCTGCTTGCGCGGCACTACGGATATGCGGTAGCTCGGCACGTTCAGCCCCTTCTCGACAGCCTCTTCAATCAATCCCCGGACGACTTTGTTCTCCGCTCCCTTGGCAACGACGAGAACGCCGCGCACCTGGGGTTTTATCCGTTTGGTTATAATCGGGGTTTCGTCGCCCGATTGGCTGTAGGTGACGATCTCGCCATCCCTTGTGTATTGTGTGGTGTGCCGTTTGCCTCCGTTGGCATCGGTCTCTTCGCTCTGCTGTTGGGAATCGTTCATATCCCGGACCACGACAATTTCTTCAGTAGAATCCACAGTGACCATAATATCGACCGTGCCTACACCAACGATTTTCTCCAGAATTTCTTTCGTGCGGTTCTCCATTGCCAGCTCAATGCCATCAAATGAATTGGGAGTGCTCAACTCCCCCTGCTGCAGGGTCGCCTGCGAACTCTCGCTTACCGGCGGTTCTCTTCCAGTGTTCTCGCTGTCCAGCTTTTTCACGTTTACGAAGGAGTTGAACAGCATGATTGCCGCACCCAGCAGTCCCAAAATAATCAGCCAGCGGAAGGTATGACTCCTTTTCGGACTGCCGGACCCGCCTCCTGCCCATTGCTCCAGTTTCTTCAGCCAATTGCCCATTTCTTATCCCTCCTCCGGTTACCGGCGTATGCCGTATTGGTAGAGCTATATTTATAATTTCTCGGCGCCGTTTTTACCGCCTTGAATATGAATCGCATCGCGGTCTAAATTCCAGTTCTGCTCCAGCAGCTTGATGATCATTTCCTCATCGGTATTTGCACTGGAGCTGTCTTCAACCGATGCCCCGGCTTCTGTTCCAACCTCAGCTGCCTCTCCCTCTCCCCCGCCCAGGCTAACCTGCACTGGTTCCACCGGCTGGATGATGATCGGCTCTGCTGTGCCTGCGCCATTGTCTGGTTCCGCACCTGTACCCCCAGCCTCCACTGCTCCAGTTGCTGCCGGCAGAGAGACGGTCACCGAAGAGATTAACGGAACATCTTCACCGCCGCCCTCTCCGGGAGCCTTGCCCATCCCCAGTGTTACGGTGACTTTCGCCCCGCCTACCCCTGTGCTGCCGGCAATCTGGTCTCTCATCTGCCCAGCCACCTCTTCGGCGGCCAGCTTCAGACTTTGTTCCTTTGCTCCCGCAGCCAGCATCCGCCCGTCCGCCAGGATTTTCTCCAGCGAGTCTGCCCCGTCACCTGCACCGGACAAAAGACCGCCGTGTTTCTCCTGCTGCACCATCGCCACACTCAGCTCTGCTGCAGCATCTCCTTTCAGAAAAGAGACGATCGGGCTCAGCATAGTAAGCAGGACCAGCAGACTGAGCACCAGCCTGGCATAACGTTCCATCGACTTGCTCGGAAGCAGCATTTCCACGAAGGCGGCCATCAGCACCACCAGAATGAGCTCCCGCAGCCATCCGCCCAACCAGGTCATTGTCTACCTCCTACAAGTTTTGTTAGGATTGCATCGCAGAACTCGCTTCGACAATACTCACTTCGGAGAAAAAACCGCTTTGAAGCTGTTCCCTATTCACCTCATCATGACGGTGACATTGCCGGCCGTCAGCATGATCGTGACGGCCAGGAAGAACATCAGCGATACGGCGGCCAGCGCCGCGAATACATAAATCATGCTTTTGCCGATCGTCTGCAGGCAGGTTACAATCGGTGTCTCGCCCAGCGGCTGCATGACCGCTGCGGCCACATTGTAGATCAGCGCGAGAACCAGTATTTTGATCGCCGGAAAAGCACAAAGGAAGAGGATGATAATGACGCCCGACAACCCGATGGCATTCTTCACCAGCAGTGAGGCCGAGATTACCGTATCAGTGGCGTCCGCGAACATTTTGCCGATAACCGGCACGAAATTTCCTGTAATATATTTGGCTGCGCGGATGGTCACACCGTCCGTAACCGAGCTGGTGATCCCCCTGACGGAAATGACACCTAGGAACACGGTCAGCAGTACGCCGAGCAGTCCCGCTCCGATGTTGCGCAGCAGATTGGCCAGCTGGGTCAGTTTGTATTTCTCGGACATTGCGCTCACCAGATGCAGCACCGCCGAGAAGAACAGCAGCGGGAACACGACGGTATGGATGAGCGTGCCCACCGCATGGATCATGAAAACAATCAGCGGATGGGTAACCGACACCGTAACGATGTTGCCCATCGAAGCCAGAAGCGCGAAGAGCAGCGGGATCATCGCCATCATGAAATCGATCATCCGGTCGATGGCATCCTTGGCATAGCCGATTGCAATGTTGAAGCTGTTGACGGCGATGACCAGCACAACCATGTAACAGAGCATATAGGCGATTTTACTGACTGATTTCCGTTCAAAAGCGGTCTGCAGCGTCTCCAGAATCATGCTGAGCACACTGACCATAACGATCGTCACCAGCAGCTTGCCGTTGTACAGCACCTCGTGCCACATGTAGGAGGTCAGTCCGGTCAGCACGCTTTTGAAGCTGAGTCCCTTCTCCCCCGGCAGCAGCATATCCATCAGCGAAGGAGTCTTCCCGTCCGGAAAAAATCCCCCGTAATCCTTCATCAGCTGGTCCCAGTACGACTCCACCTTGTCTGTCGGCAGACTTTGCATTTGCCCTTTCACCCACTGATCCACTGGAGAGGAAGACCCTCCCTGGGTGGTTGAAGACGTTGGTGAGGTAGTTGGCGGAGTGGTTGGCGCAGCGGCTGTAGCCCGGGCGGTATCCGCACACCAGAGAAACAGCAGGCAGGGCAGGAGCAGCAGCAGCATTTTTAGTTTTGGCGGACGAAAAATACTGCGTTGACGCATATCCTTTCCTCCCGCCTTTCTCTGGCTTCTTTTTACTAAGGGTCACGGATCAGGCGGGCAGGAGCTTCATCACCGTTTCGATAATAATGCTGATGATCGGTACGGCAAGCACCATGATCAGCACCTTGCCGGTCAGCTCGATTTTGGAGGCGATGGATTCCTGTCCGGCATCACGCACAATCTGCGCTCCGAACTCCGCGATATAGGAAATCCCGATGATTTTAAACACGGTTTTGAGATAGATCATTTCCATCCCGGAGGACTCCGCCACCCGCTCCAGCGTGCCCAGAATCGTGCCGATCTTGCCGATCAGGAACAGGAAGATTAGAATGCCTGCCGCAGTGGTCAGCAGAAAGGCGAACATGGGCTTTTGTTCCTTCAGAACAAGGATCAGAACCGTTGACAGGAGCCCTATTCCTACCACTTGAATGATTTCCATAAGGCCTGCCTATTGAAAAAGAAAAATCGTTTTGATTTCCTGGAGCAGTCCGTCCAGCATGCGGATCACCATAAACAGCACGATGATGAACCCGACTATCGTCACCCAATGGGCGATGTCCTCTTTACCCATCTGTTTGAGCACCGTGTGAATCATGGCGATGATGATGCCGATGCCGGCAATCTGAAAGATCGCGTTGACTTCAATATTCATTCCTGGCACCTCGCTAAAAGATCAAAATGACGATCAATGCTCCAAGCAGCAGACCCAGGCTTTTGCTCATTTTTTCATATTTGCCCTGATCTTCTCTGGCCACTGTCTCCTCCTGCTTCAATTGCTGCAAAGCCAGCGCGATATGCGTGCTTTGATTCGACCTGTCGCTGGTGCCGAGCGTGCAGCTCAGCTGCCGGAGGATCTCCTGCTCCGTTCCCTTCAGGGAGGCGGTTTTGAAGTGGGCATCCATAGCCCGCTGGATGGCTTCCTCGGCGCTGCGGTCATGTGGCGGGCTCATCTCTTCAGCCGCTCTCATAAAAAACGCCCTCAGCGGATCCTTGGACTGCAGCCCAATCCGGCGCAGTGCTTCCGGGAGCGGGGTGAAGCCGTACAGAATCTCGGTCTCCAGCCGCTGCAGCGCTGCGATAAGGCCTCTGATGTGCCGGGGCCTGTCAGCATACTGCGCAGCCCGCTTGAACCCGGCTAGCGTACCCGCCAGCACGATCAGCACGGCTCCGAACAGCTTAAGCATGGCGGTCACCGCCCAGCCGCTCTTCAGGCGAGACCAGCAGCAGCCCGCGTTTCTGCCCGTCCAGGATGCGGAACGACAGACCGGCGTCCGTCCGGTGCAGGATGACATAACGCTCGAACATATGATGTTCCAGTAATCCGCCAAGGCCGGGCCGCCGGGCCAGCTCGGCCACTTCCTTGCCGTGGGCCGAGGCCACTACCGAGATGCCGGCGTGCAGCGCTTCGGTGACGGCTTCGGCATCCTCAGGGCGGCCGATTTCATCGGCGATCAGCACATCGGGCGACAGGGAGCGGATCATCATCATCATGCCTTCCGCCTTGGGACAGCCGTCGAGGATGTCCGTACGCGGACCCACGTCAAAGGCCGGGATGCCGCGGCGGCTGCCGGCGATTTCCGAACGTTCGTCGACGATGCCGACTTTCAGTCCCGGCCGGTTGCCCTCCCGCCCTCTTGGGCTCCCTGTCGAGATCTGCCTGGCGAGATCGCGCAGCAGTGTAGTCTTGCCATGCTGCGGCGGCGAGAGGATCAGCGTGTGCATGACCCGCTGCCTCCCCCTTTCCAGCAGATAGGGCAGAATTCCGTCGGCAATGCCTGGCAGCTCACGGGCGATCCGGACATTGAAGCCGGTGATATCCCGCAAGTGCTCCACACCGCCGCCGCTTAAGACTGTCCGGCCGGAAAGACCAATGCGGTGTCCGCCGGGGATGGTGATAAAGCCTTTGCGCAGTTCTTCTTCCATCGTATAAAGCGAATGATTGCTGATCAGGTCAAGCAGCCGGTGAGTGTCCTCTCGGCTTGGCTTGTACGCTTCTTCGGGTCTTTGGGTCAGACTGCCGTCGCCGGTGAGGAAATGATATTTGCCGGAATAGTTGATCTCCAGCGGACGCCCTTCGCGGACCCGGATTTCCTCCACCTTGTCCAGCAAATGAACAGGAAGCCCTCTCAGCAGCGCCCTTACTTTTTCGGGAAACAATAAAAGCCAGTCGTTAGCCATACAGAGTACCCCCAAGTTGTCCTCTACTTTAATAGCTTTATTCCATATTTATGCTTGTACCTGTGCTTTATGACTATCATCTATCATTTTTTCAGAATCCCGATTAAGAGAAAGGCTACCCCGCAGCCAATCCAGCCCAGCTTGCCCCAGGACAGCTCCTGCGCCATCCCTGTGAGGCCAACCGCGGTCGTTAAGATCAGTATCGTAGGTCCGACCAGAGCCAGCCCGGAATTGACCGCCAGTGCCTTGTCCACCTGATTCAGCCGCAGCATGATCAGCGCAGCCGTTATTTCCACACTGCCTGAGAGCAGCCGAAGCGCCGCCATCCAGCTCACATACTTGTCCAATCTGTTCAACTCCTTTTTTTACAATTGGAAATTGAATTGCAACCTGCCAGACTTCACCCGCGGGAAAACTTGCTGTTATCCATGGATATGCTGGACTTGCCTACTTTAGACAATAAGAAATGGGCGGTTTTCAATTGGAAGATGTGAAAGAAATCATAGTGAATCCCTCTATAAAAAAATATCATCAGTATGATAAAATAAATTTTGCAGTGCCTGAAAAAAAGGAGCTGGAAAATATAAGGGCGGCCTGTGGGATAAACTACAACCGGACTTATCGCTTCAAGCTTCTTGTTACATTGTTATAGTTGGATAAAGACATCGGAAAAAGAGGGGATTTATGTCATGCAAGTTCGTAATTTCGTAGTGCCGCTTGTTTCAAACACAGTAGCCAAACAGGTGAGGGATGTGGCCATCATTATTTTCTCGGCCTTTCTGGTGGCGAGCGGACTCCGGCTGTTCCTTATTCCTCATCAGCTGCTCAGTGGCGGGGTAGCAGGGACGGCATCCATCCTTGGTTATTTAACGAATCCGAAGTACATCTCACTGTTCTATTTTGGTATCAATCTTCCAATCCTGATCTGGGGCTTCATTGTCGTAGGGAAGAAATATATCTGCTTAAGCATGCTCTCGGTACTGGCCACCACCTGGTTTCTGACCGTCATCCCCCTGGTAAAACTGACCAAGGACCCGATCCTTGCCAGTATCTTCGGCGGGGTAATAATTGCGGGCGGGGTAGGCTTCTCGCTTCGTGCAGGGGGTTCTTCCGGGGGTTTTGATATACTTGGCTCTATTATTACGCGCAAACACGATATTCCAATGGGCACCGTACTCTTTGTAATGGATGGTCTGGTAATCCTTAGCCTCGGCTTCTTCAAAAGCTGGGATTCTGCCCTTTACGCTATGCTTTGTATTTTCGTCAAGAGCCGTGTAGTCGATATGATCCACAGCCGCCACATCAAGCTGACCTGCTTCATCGTCACGAAGGAACGGGAAAAGATGCTGACCCGCCTCAAGCTCCTGCCTCACGGCGTTACCGTCGTCAATGCGGAAGGCGGCTACAGCCATGAAGGCAATACTATGCTGATGACTGTAACGACCCGATATGAGCTTGCCGAACTGAGAAAAACAATTCTGGAAACCGATCCAAAGTCCTTCGTCAACGTCCTGGAGACCGTAGAGATTGTCGGCCGGTTCCGGCGTCTCGGATAACAGCAGCGGAAAGCTGCCCATAACAAAAAGTCCTATTCTCCACTTTTATAGCGGGAATAGGACTTTTTACTATGATCGTCTTGTCGAGAGCATTCCTTAGCGGCGGTCCTGCGGACCCCCGACGAAGGCTTGCTCCTCTGTATCCAGATTGTAGGCGGTATGAAGCGCCTGAATGATCTGCTGCAGATTGCCGGATTCAATCACGCACGATACCTTGATCTCGGAGGTGCTGACCATCTTGATGCTTACGCCCTCTTGGGAAATGACCTCGAACATTTGCGCGGCCACACCCGGATGGCTGACCATGCCTGCGCCTACGATCGATACTTTGACGAGATTATCCTCTGAAGTGACTTCACGGTACGGCAGGGCGCTGTACAGCCCCTCGATCACTTCCTTGGCCCGTGCGAGCTCGCTAAGCGCCACCGTAAAGGAGAAATCCGCTTTCTCATTCTGCACGCCGCTCTGTACGATAATATCTACGTCGACGCCTTCTTCAGCCAGCTTGCCGAACACTTGGGCCAATACGCCGGGAATATCAGGCACTCCCAGAATACTGATCCGCGCCACATTCTTGTCATAGGCAATTCCGCTAACTACTACTCCCTGCTCCATGCTCGCTTCCTCCTTCACAACAGTACCTTCATTATGGTTAAAGCTCGATCTGACGACCAGCTTCACTTGATATCGTTTGGCATATTCCACGGCGCGCGGATGCAGTACTGCCGCTCCCAAGTTGGCCAGCTCCAGCATCTCATCATAAGAGATTTCCTTCAGCTTGCGCGCTCTCTTCACGATGCGCGGATCTGTGGAGTAGATGCCGTCCACATCCGTGTAAATTTCGCATACATCCGCTTTGATGGCGGCTGCCAGCGCTACGGCTGTCGTATCCGAACCTCCGCGGCCCAGCGTGGTAATTTCGCCGCTCTGGGTCATCCCCTGGAATCCGGCTACTATAACGATCTGCTCGCGCTCCAGCGACTCCAGCACGCGGTGGGGATCAATTTCATTGATCCGTGCCCGGCCGTGAGTCTCATCGGTGACGAAGCCGGCCTGCCAGCCTGTATACGATACGGCATTGCGGCCGATTCCGTGCAATGCGATGGAAAGAAGCGCAACAGAGATTTGTTCCCCTGTCGTCATCAGCATATCCATTTCACGCGCGGGCGGCTGAGCGTTCAGCTGCTTCGCCTGATCGATTAGATCATCCGTGGTGTCCCCCATGGCGGATACGACCACTACGCAACGGTGCCCTTCATCCTGCTTGTCTGCGATGCGTTTGGCGACACGCTGCATGCGTTCAATATCGCCGACGGAGCTGCCTCCGAATTTCATGACATAAAGTGACAAAGTCCCATTCACTCCCTATTTCGCTCTATGTAGTAGCTTATATTTGGTTTCCCGCTTTAAACCAGTATAATACGAAAACCATATCATGCGTTAATGGTTTCACAAAAAAAGCGCCCAATTTCCGTTTCTTTCCGTGATTTACCAGGCTGCCTTACCCGGATAGCCAAAAGCCTCCCCCGCAGGATGCGAGGGAGGCCGGTTGGTATAAATGTAAGTTAAGGCAGGACAAATCTTACGCGCGGGAAATGTATTTGCCTTCGCGGGTATCAATCAGAAGTACGTCGTTTTCATTAATGAAAAGAGGAACCTGAACGTTCAATCCGGTTTCTACCTTAGCAAATTTAGTAGCGCCCTGAGCCGTGTTGCCCTTGATGCCCGGCTCTGTTTCTACAACCTTCAGCTCAACGCTGGTAGGCAGGTTGATTCCGAGAATTTCGCCCTGGTAGCTGACGATGTTCACAGTCATGTTTTCTTTAAGGAAATTAAGCTCCCATTCCAATTGCTTGGCAGACAATTCGAATTGATCATAAGTTTCGTTGTCCATAAATACATGGTCCGCACCGCTGGCATACAGATATTGCACACCACGGTTCTCGATGATCGCCCGGCCAATAGTTTCACCTGCACGGAATGTACGTTCTACAGTGTTGCCGTTGCGCAGATTCTTCAGTTTGGAGCGGACAAATGCCGCACCTTTACCTGGTTTAACGTGCTGGAAATCAAGTACGGTAAAGATGTCGCCTTCTACCTCTACGGTCAAGCCTGTTTTGAAATCGTTAACTGAAATCACAAAAAATCCCTCCTGGAATCAATAATTTACCTGTTCAAGCGATCCTTACAATACCGTATAATCTTTGGACGAATGCGTGAGCAGCGCAATACCGCTGTCTGTAATCACGATGTCGTCCTCAATGCGCACACCGCCGAGGCCTTCCAAATAAATGCCCGGCTCTACGGTTACTACCATACCCGGCTGCATAATTTCATCAGCAAGCTTGGACAACCGCGGCCATTCATGGACTTCCATGCCAAGGCCATGGCCTGTGCTGTGGCCAAAATATTCCCCATAACCATAACGGGTAATAATGTCACGCGCCAAAGCGTCGCACTCCCGTCCGGTCATGCCCGGCTTGATGTTAGCCAGCGTGTGCAGCTGCGCTTCAAGCACAATATCATAGATTTCTTTCAGCTTCGGATCCGGAGTTCCCAGCGCAATGGTGCGGGTTACATCCGAACAGTAGCCGTCCAGCAGTGCACCGAAATCGAAGGTTACGAATTCGTTGTTCTGGATGACCTTGCTGCTTGCCACACCATGAGGCATTGCCGAACGTTCACCGGAAGCCACAATGGTGTCAAACGATGAAGAAGTGGCGCCATGGGTACGCATGTAGAATTCCATTTCCAGATCTACATCACGCTCGGTCATGCCGGGCTTGATCACATTCAGAATATGGCTGAATGTTGCATCCGCCAGATCCGCTGCCCGCTGCATGACGGCCAGCTCTTCCTTGTCCTTAAACATGCGCAGGTTCTCAACAGCTTTGGAGACTGGAACCAGTGCCGCCGGCTGCAGAGCCGCAGCATATGCGGTGTAAGCGCTGAAGGTTACATCATCCTGTTCAAAGCCGACACGGATATTGCCGCCCTGCGGCAGCAGTTCGCGTACAGTGTCAATGAATTTCGCACCATGCTGAACCACTTTAAGTCCGTTCACCTGCTCTGCAGCCTGTGTCATGTACCTAAAGTCGGTCAGCAGATAACTGTCATCACCGGTCACCAGTACATAACCGGAAGAGCCGGTAAATCCGCTCAAATAGCGGCGGTTGATGCCGCTGGTTATTAACATCGCATCCAATCCTTGTTCTTGCAAAACCGTACGCAGCTTGGAGACGCGCTCGTTGCCCATTTTCATTCTCCTCTCGAAATAGCCACATTGTATTTTAACATAGGGTCATGCCCTTGAGAAGTTTTTTCGGGCCATTAAGCCAGGCTTGTCTGCTGCTCGCGTTTCCGCTCATCCGTATACTCGATCGCCGCGGTATAGCCGATGAACAAACCCCAGAGTAAAAAGATGCAAAATTCACTGATTACAGAGTTCCAAGGCAACCTGAACGGAGGCTGCATAAGAAATTGCCACGACCCGGCAAGAAAGAGCGCGGACCAGCACAGAACCCCGTAAATCATCCCCGGCCAGGGACCCTTCAGCTTGCGGAAGATCAGCACATAAAAAAGTGATGCTGCTACCGAGAACACGATAAAAGACAGGTATCCGGCCAAATGCCCGGCCGCTGTCATCAGAAATTCATGTTTAAAGAAAGGCTCGGCCAAAAAACCCGGAAGAACCTTGGTGAAATGAAAGGCATACATCAGCCAGCGGATCCCTCCCCAGATTATTCCGGCAAAAAAGCCCAGTTCAATGGCAAAATAAAAAGGGTTCGTATGCTGCGATTTTTGCTTGCCTGCATTATTCATCTTACTGCCTCACTTTCAATATATGGGTTGCCCTTCGGCCCCTCCGCTCTCTAAATGCTAGTATGCACAGGAAAAGGCAATCCAACTAGCAATGTGGGCATAAATTAGTTACAATGTATTATATAAATCATATTAATACATGGGAAGGTGAATTGGTTGTCCCAAGAAACTCCAAGTTACGGCGGCCAAGCCGTTATTGAAGGCGTCATGTTCGGCGGCAAGCATATTAACGTAACAGCCGTAAGAAGGAAGAATCAGGAAATCACATTTTTGGAGGTGCCGAGAAGCGATAAGAGCTGGGTCGTTAAACTGCGCAAGATTCCGCTGCTTCGCGGCATTGTCAGTATTATAGATTCCAGCGCCAAAGGCTCCAAACATCTGAATTACTCAGCGGAATCGTATGCCGAGGATGAAACAGAGCCGGAAGAGCTTGCCAAGCAGCAGAAAGAAAAAGAAAAGAAGAAGGATGAGGGCTGGAGCCTCGGCATGATTTTTGGCGTGGCGGTTATGGGTATCCTCTCCTTTCTCTTCGGTAAGGTAATATTTACACTGGTGCCGGTATTCGTTGAAGATTTTTTATTCGGCAATGCATTTGATAACTATGTTCTGCACAACCTCGTAAGCCGGTGAGGAATTGACTGTTCAGAATGTACAGAAGTACAGCCGCCTGCATTACCGTTGTGGAAGCAGCTTTATGATGCTGACCATTGTACTGGGTGTGATCATTTACTCCGTTGTCCCTTGGGATAACCTTACACAGCGTGTACTGCAGCGGATTATTCTCCTTCCTGTCGTCATTGGGGTATCGTTTGAAGTGCTGAAGGGCACCAACGCTGTACGCGACATTCCGGGTCTCAAGTATTTAGGTTATCCGGGGCTGTGGCTGCAGCTGCTCACCACTAAGGAACCAAAGGATGATATGGTGGAAGTCTCCATCGCCTCGTTCAACCGGATGCGGGAGCTTGATGCCGCAATTGAAGCAGGGGAATATTCAGAAGTGAGAGTGTCAGGCGGCATATTGGATCCTGCGAAAGGATGAGTGGCCTATGAGGCATGCTTTGATTTTTTGGATTTCGGTATCGCTCGCGGTACTGGGTCTCGTTACAGGAATGTTAAGCGATGTATTCGGAACGTTGTCGGTATTCATTTTTCCTTTGGTGTTATTCGGTCTTCTCTATTATGGTTACAAGATGACACCGGCGGGAAAAACACGGGTTCCCGGCAGACCGCGCACAAAAGTAAAGCCTTCACAGAAAACCATGTCCAAAGTGGCAGGGGTACGCAAAGCCCAAACCGCTCCCGGCAAACGCAAAAGCTATCCGTTCCAGGTTATCGAGGGCAGCAAGGGTAAAAGCGACGATCAGCTTCCAAAATATCATTAACAGGCTCTTGCTGCTCAAGCAGAAAACTGTAAGCATCAAAAAGGCATCTCCACGTTGCATAACTGACGTGTGGGATGCCTTTTTTAATACAATTGCTGCGGTGGGAAGATGGAGACTCACTGGGTGAGCTTGTGAACGGGCGGCCTCCAGTTTTTGAAGAATTCCTCCCCCGCCTTATATCCAGCCGCGTACAGATCATCACCCTGCACCGGGGAAATATGAAAACTGGTTGTGGAAATCCCCAGTGTCGGAATTTTGACCGTCCGCACAAGTTTCTCTGTTTCGATATAACGTTCATCATGAGCCGACAGCATGGTCCCAACCAGCGCCTGCAGCATACTGAAGGGACCGGTGATCCGGTGAGGCTGGGGATCCGTTCTCCCGATCAGCTGATAGCCGACTGTAGGGATTTTGTGCCCTGGACTTTTAAAACCTGCTTGTTTCTCATCGAACAGCCATAACGGAAAATTGCTGAGCAGTCCTCCGTCCACGAAATAAACGAATTGTTCAGTGAATGACTTCCCCCGGGCAGCCTGCCCGCTTAAACGCAGCATAACCGGGTCGAAAAAATAAGGAATGCTGCAGCTCATGCGGACTGCCTTGGCGACTTCAAACCCGCCTGGGGTTATGCCGTATTCCTCCAGTCCGTCCGGAAGGACAACAATTCGTCCGTTCGAGATATCCGAAGTAATGATGGACAGCTTCCCGCGCGGTAAATCGCTGAAGGTGACAATGCCTTTCTCCCGCAAAATGCCGCGGATCCAGGATTCCAGCGCCTCTCCCGAGTACAGGCCTTTTTTAATCATCACCCGCAGCGCAGGGCCTACGAAAGCTGTGTTGTACAACGCTCCCCGTTTTAAAAAAGAAGAAAAAGAAGTTCCTTTTATAATCCGGCTCATGGCTTCACCGTTATAACCTGCAGCCAGCATCGAGGCGATAATGGAACCGGAGGAAGTTCCGGCTACTTTACGAAAGGTGCGGCCCGCCTGTTCCGTCGCCTCGACCGCTCCCGCGAGCGATATTCCCTTTACCCCACCGCCTTCAAACACAGCATTAATCTCCATACAGAGTTTACCCCCGTTCCATAGATCCTATTGCTTATCTATGAGCACGGGGGAAGTTTCATGACTTCTTATGATTGCAATTGCCGGTAATTCATCAGGATTTGAAATAGAAGGTCAATAAGCTGGAGAGTCCGAACGGATCACGCACGACGATATCATTCGCACGGAACATAATGCTTCCGGCAACCTCATCGTACTGTTCGTTATATTTGAGCTGATTGATGATTTGCTCTCCGCTCTGCCATTCGGCCTTCTGATCACTTGCTCCGACCTTATAAGCTGCCTGGCCAATGTACAGCTTCACTCCGGTACCCTTAACTTCATTTACCCACCAGTCTACAAGCTTGTCATAGCGGGCTGCTGAGAAGGATAAACTCCAGTAAATCTGCGGTGCAATATAATCGATCCAGCCATTTTTGATCCAT
This sequence comes from Paenibacillus sp. IHBB 3054, assembly GCF_051594305.1. NCBI lineage: Bacteria > Bacillati > Bacillota > Bacilli > Caryophanales > Paenibacillaceae > Paenibacillus > Paenibacillus sp. IHBB 3054. The sequence goes on from NZ_JBOFBG010000001.1 coordinate 536,459, forward strand.
GTCCGGGTATCCGCATACATGTTATCATAGGCCGATACGCCTGCCGTTGTGTCGGAGCCGGTACTGTCGGCCTTCTTGTTGCGCCACACGCCAAACGGGCTGACACCGTAAGAAACATCAGACTTCGCGCTATGAATCTCCTGGCCTAGCTGGCGGATAAATTCATTAATGTTGTCCCGCCGCCAATCCCCTTTACTGGAGATAGCCTTGGCGTTATATGTATTGAACGCCGTGTCATCGGCGAAAGAGCCGGAGGGATAAAAGTAGTCATCCAAATGCACACCATCAATGTCGTAGCCTTTGACAACCTCCATCACCGTGTCGATAATATGCTGGCGCGCCTCCGGAATTCCCGGATTGATGTACAGCTTGTTCTCTGCTTTTACAATCCATTCCGGATGGGCCTTGGCCACATGATTGCTGGCAAGGCTTGAAGTGCTGGCATCCGTGGTTGCACGGAACGGGTTGAACCAGGCATGAAACTCCATGCCGCGTTCGTGTGTGCTGCTAACCATGTACTCCAGCGGATCATAACCGGGATTTATCCCCTGCGTTCCGGTTAACACCTTGGACCAGGGAACAAGCACCGAAGGATACAGACTGTCCCCTGACGGTCTGACCTGTACAAATACGGCGTTATAACCGGTGGCCTGCAGCTTGTCCAGCATGGTGCTGAACTCTTTCTTCTGTTTGTCGGCATTGTTTGCCGAAGAGGTCGACGGCCAATCCAGATTGAATACGGTGGAGATCCAGGCACCTTTCATCGCCTTGCCTGTTTTTGCTCCCGGAATGGACGGGATTTCAGGAACCGTTGGCTTCGGCACCGTTGGCGTTGGCACGGTAGGTGTTGGCACCGCAGGCGTTGCCGGTGTAGTTGGAACCGACGGGGTAACAGGACTGATAATTTCTGTATTCGAGTATAGGGCGATATGCTTTGCAGCCTGATTCCAGACCACCTGCAATCCGAGCTGTTCGCCTACAAAACGAAGCGGCACCATCACCCGGCCCTGCCGGCTCTGAACCGATGTTTCAAGGCTGATAGAAGCTCCGTCCACGAGGGCCGTTGTGCTGCCGCTGGTCAGCTTCAGCACAGTGCTCCCTTTGCTGATCGTGGCCGTCTTGCTGCTCTGGTTCCAATCCACTGTCGCGCCAAGTCCCCTGCTGACTACAGCGACAGGCACCAGTGTTACGTTGGAAGCGGTAATGTACGGCGGCACATCACTGCTTAGTAGTTCCCCATCCAGCTCAATCGTAATCGGCACCGCTGCCGCACGGACACCGGGTAACCCTACAGACAGGCACAAGACAAAAACCAGCAATCCTACAATCCATTTACGGTAATTCATAATTCCTCCCAGGTTTACATTCTGAAATGTGTATAAACAAAAAGAAACGGCCTTCTCGTCCTTAAATAAGGGAGACGGCCGTTTGCTTTGGAAACGGGGTCATAGAAAAAAAGAACGTTACCCGTTTTGACGTAAAAAAACTGGAAAAGTTGCGCAAAGCAAGAAAAATCTGCTTCGTCTAAGAATCGCTGACCAGCTCATGGTGAATATCGTATAAGGTCTGGAGACGTGCTTCATCGCGCCGGAAATATTCCACCAGCGTTTCAATCCGCGTGATAGAATCCCAGCTCAAATGATGTTCGATGCCCTCCACATCCTTATAAATATGCTCCTGCTGTACTCCGATCAGGCCAAGAAACTCCTCCAGCAGCTGATGACGGTCAACGAGACGTTTTCCTACTTTTTTACCTTTGCTCGTTAGGACAAGCCCACGATATTTCTCATAGATGAGATAGTCGTCCTTATCCAGTTTTTGGATCATCTTGGTTACAGAGGAGGGGTGTACTTCCAGTCCCTCGGCAATATCCGAAACCCGCGCATATCCTTTCTCGTCGATGAGCTTGTATATGCGCTCCAAATAATCCTCCATGCTGGGTGTTGGCATTCAAGTTTACCTCTTTTCTATAATGAGCGTGGCGCGGGGGCCAACCTTGCTCTAACAATGATACATGTTTCTGCCGCTCTTTGGCAAGTCCTCCGGCCCCTTGTTGCCCAGCATAGCGATGTTTACCATGATTTTATTCCGCCCTTAACCGGCACAATAACGATATCCTCATCCCTAAGGAGCGTGAACCCATGACTGTAGTAACACCCGAACGTCCCGCGGTAAAAAGACAGAAAAAGCCGACCGGTCTTTTCATTCCAGAGCTGGTTTTTTTCGAGCCGGATTCGCTTAATTATCCCAAAGGAGTACGGATTATGGAATGGGTCAAAGCCCAGAACATCCCCTACCGCATGACGACCTCGCATAACCGCATTACGAACCTGCCCGGCGAAACCGAGGTTGAGCAATACAAAATCGCCAAAAGAACACTGGTGGTCGGCCTGCGCAAAACGTTGACCTTTGACCAGTCCAAGCCGTCCGCGGATTATGCGATTCCGATTGCCACCGGCTGCATGGGACATTGCCATTATTGTTATTTGCAAACTACGCTGGGGGCCAAGCCCTATATCCGTGTCTATGTGAACACCGGGGACGTCATTGAGGCCGCTAAAAAATATATCCAAGAGCGCGCTCCGGAAATCACTACATTTGAAGCCGCCTGTACTTCCGATCCGCTCGGGTTGGAGCATATTACCGGCTCCCTGACGGAGCTGATCAGCTTCATAGCCGCAGAGCCGCTCGGGCGGCTGCGTTTTGTAACCAAATACCAGCATGTTGAGCCGCTGCTTCAACTGAAGCATAACGGCCATACACGAATCCGTTTCAGTGTGAATGCCGACTATGTCATCAAGAACTTCGAGCCCGCTACTTCGCGGTTTGAGGAGCGGATTGAGGCTGCGGGAAAAGTAGCCCGGGCCGGTTATCCGCTGGGCTTTATCATCGCACCGATTATCTGGCATGACGGCTGGGAAGAAGGCTATGCGGAACTGCTGGAGAAACTGGCCAAAACCCTTCCGCCGGATGTGGGCAAAGGATTGACTTTTGAAATGATTCAGCACCGTTTCACCAAAACAGCCAAAACCGTGATCGAGAAACGTTACCCCAAATCAAAGCTGGAGATGGATATTGAAAAACGCAAAAAGAAATGGGGCCGCTGGGGCCAAAATAAATATGTGTACCCCGATGAACAGCAAACCGCCCTGCGGGAGTTCATCACAGAGCGGATTTTTGAACATTTCCCGGAAGCGGGAATTGATTATTTTACCTAAGCTAGAAGATCAGCCAATCCGGCGTGACTCCCTGCAGCCAAATCGTTATCCGGAACATTTGATCCGTAAACAGCAAAACCCCCATTAAGACCATTAGTGCGCCGCCGATCTTCATCAGCACATTGGAATATTTCAGGATTTTTCTCGCCCCGCCCAGGAAGAAGGCCAGTGCAAAAAACGGCAAGGCGAAGCCGATACTGTATGCGGTAATCATCGTAAACCAAGTTCCCGGATCACTGGCGGAAAGCGCGATGATTGCCGTCAGAATCGGCCCGATACAAGGTGACCAGCCTGCGGAAAAGCCGATGCCAAAAATAAAGGAGCCGGCGTAACCCGCCGGTTTCCATTTCAGATCAAGCTTGCGTTCCCGCAGCAGAAACTGTGGCTGAAAAATCCCCAGCAGGAACAGTCCCATCACAATGATTAGGATAGCCGACAATTGGCGGATCAGATCACGCTGCCCGTTGAAAAATTGCCCGAACAGCCCGGCCCCAAAGCCGAGCGTATAAAAGACCACTGAAAACCCCAGGATAAAAGCCAGCGTATGCGACAGGGTGCGGAAACGTACCTCTTTGCTGTTACTGCCGCTCTTCAGCTGCTGCACGGATAACCCGGTAATATAAGATAAATACGAAGGATAAAGCGGCAGACAGCAAGGTGATATAAACGACGCCACACCAGCGGCAAAAGCAATTCCTGCATTCAGGTTCGACAAAGCGGCAGCTCTCCTTCCGGGTTCAGGGTCACTTTGCTAGTTACATACTTACGTGGGCAATCCTTTTTTGCCGATTAGTGTCAGGGTCAGCAGGGCAATAAGCAGCAGAACGATTGTTGCCCCAGGCGCCAGATTCCACACCCCCGCAACTACCAGACCCCCCACAACAGCAATCTCGGCAATGATAACCGACAGTACAACCGAAGACTTGAAGCTGCGTGACAGCAGCAGACTGATTGCCACCGGAATCGTCAGCAGCGCAGACACGAGCAGCGAACCGACAATCTTAATCGCCGTACTGATCACAAGCGCCGTAAGCACCGTAATGAGCATGTTGAGCAGCTTCACGGGCAGGCCGCTGACACTCGCCGCATCCTCCTCAAAGCTGAGCAGAAAAAACTCCTTGAAAAACAGCGTCACAACTACAACTACGGCAATCGTCACGATACCCACTACAATCAGATCTGTATTATTGAGCGTATAGATACTCCCGAACAGATAGCTCATCACATCCGCATTATACCCTTTGCCTAAGGTGAAAAACAGTGAAGCCAGCGCTACCCCACCTGACATAATAATCGCGATGGACAGCTCAGCGTAGCTCTTGTACGCCTTGCGCAGCTTTTCGATGGCAAAGGAGGCCACCACCGCAAAAATCAGACCTGCCCCCAGCGGATAAAACCCGGTCAGGAAGCCAAGCGCCACACCTGCGATGGTTACATGGGCCAACGTGTCTCCGATCATCGACAATCGTCTGAGCACAAGAAAAACGCCTATAAGCGGCGCGGTAATGCCGATCATCAGCCCGCCCGCAAGCGCCCGCTGAAAAAAGTCACTGAATAGAATTTCCAAGATATATTCTCCTCTGAATTTCGATTGCATATTAACATTTTCGTCTAAAACAATTTCGAGCCCTCCCAAACCCTCCATTCCAAGGGAGGGCCCCAAGGGCTCTGCCCTCTGGACACCCGCTTAAGTGCAACTGGCGTGGGAGAGGTGTATTGCGGTATCTGGTGACTGCGGAGGAAAGAACGCTTTTCCTCCCTTACGGGATATGCTTTACCAGTGCGGGATCTGGGTACGGAATAAGGACAAAGATCAAAGACTAAGATCAAAGACTAAGATCAAAGACTAAGATCAAAGACTAAGATCAAAGACTAAGATCAAAGGCTAAGATCAAAGGCTAAGATCAAAGGCTAAGATCAAAGGCTAAGATCAAAGGCTAAGATCAAAGACTAAGATCAAAGGCTAAGATCAAAGGCTAAGATCAAAGGCAAAGATTAAAAGCCTGGTCATCCTATGTTGTACAATGGATGACCAACGGTAAAACCGGCTTGTTTCAGCGGAGAAGAGCAATCTACTGCAGATGATACAATAGATTGCTCACTTTTGGCGCTGATATGGAATTCTGTTGCATTATGTGCAGCAGAATGCAGCAATATGGCTGAATAATGGTGCGTTCACTGAATTCTAGTGTAGGAAATACATCAGAATATAAAAACTAGTAAATATGTAGCTATTCTGCTGCACATAATGCAGCAGATCAAGTTATTAGTCCGTCCATAGATGCCAAATTAGGCGTCTTCTTATTAAAGTTAGTTTCTGGTTGAGTTGCTGATGCGGCAGACTGATGGTGAACGGTACGGTATCCGGTATAAATGTAATTACTGCAGCTGTTTAGCATGTCAGCGACTGGTTTGAAGTATTAAGAGTATTAAGAGTGTTTAGTGTGTTGTGCAGCCCCGGATCAGGTAAGTGTATGCTGCAGGTTCTCCACGGCGCAATCCTGGACGTCATGAGAGTGGCGGCAGTAGAAATTGATTTTGCCGTTTTTCTGAACCGGCTCCTGCCCCAGATAGTTTTTGATCATGTCGATGTCATGCGACACCATCAGGAAAGTCATATGATGATGGGCGTGCATATGCATAATGAGGTCGAAAAACCCGGCTTGCGTTTCGGCATCAATCCCCACGGTAGGTTCGTCCAAAATGAGCAAATCCGGATGGTTGATCAGCGCACGGGCCAGGAATACACGCTGCTGTTGACCGCCGGACAGCTGGCCAACTCTTTTCTCAGCGATATCCTGAATCCGCATTACCTCAAGGGCGTCCTCACACTGGCGCTGCTGCGCTTTGGACACTCTGCGGATCAGATTCTTATTGTTGTACAAGCCGGACAGCACGACTTCACGGACCGTTGCCGGGAACAAGGGGTTGAACGCATTTTTTTGCGGAACATAGCCGATGCGCTCCCAATCCTTAAACTTGCGGACAGACTGGCCGAATAATTTAATATCCCCGCTGGTTGCGGGCAGCAGCCCGACGATCATCTTCAGCAAGGTTGTTTTGCCGGCGCCGTTGGAACCGATAATTCCTAGGAAGTCCCGTTCCTTAACGGTGTAATTCAGATTGGAAATCACCTTCTGCTCTCCGTAAGAGAAGGAAAGATCCTGTATCTCGATCATATGCTGATGGCAGTCCAAGGATACCGATTGCATTGTGAAGTACCGCCTTTCACTTATACTTTCCTTACTATTGTAAAGCCAGAATTAGATTTTGCAAATTTTTCTCCATTAATGTGAAATAGTTGTCTCCATTCTTGTCTTGTTCGGTGGTAAGTCCCTCAACCGGATTTAGTACCATCGTCTCCACACCGGCTTCACCAGCCAGGGTTTTGGCCAGCTTGTCGGAAACCAGTTCCTCGAAGAAGATATAACGGATGCCTTCCTCTTTCACCAAAGCCGCCAGATCTAGCAAATCCTGCCCGCGTGGTTCCGCATCCGGGGACAAGCCCATGATGGCATGTTGTTTCAAGCCATAATCACGCGCGAGATAGGCAAACGCCTGGTGGGACACGACGATTTCTTTATTCGGCAGCTTGGCAAGCTCTGTCGTAAACTTGCTGTCCAGCGCCTGCAAGCGCTCTGCCAGCTTGTTATAACGTTCCTCATAACCGGATTTGTGCTCAGGATCGACGGACTGAAGGCTCTCTTTAATGTTCTTAGCCATCACAAGCGCGGATTTTGGACTTACCCAGGTATGGGGATCTGTATGCAGGCTGTCGGTGCCTGTTTCTTCGGAATGCTCTTCATCCGCATGCTCCTCACCTTCGTGCGCATGTTCCTCGCCTCCATGATCATGCCCGTCTTCTTTATCTGTCATAATATAATCGACGCCTTTGCTGACTTCAACAGCCTTGGCTTTACTGTCGCTGTTGAGGCTTTTGAGGAAGTTCGGCACCCATCCCTCAAGTCCAGCACCATTGTACAGAAACAGCTGAGCTTTGGAAGTATTGATGATATCCTGGCTGCGCGGGGTCCAATCATGAGGCTCCACACCCACCGGAAGCAGATTGATGACATTGGCATCTTCCCCGCCAATTTCTTTGGCAAATTCATATATAGGATAAAAAGTAGTGACTACATTCACTTTACCCTCAACGATACTCCCGCTGCTCTTGGGACCGCAGGCCGCAAGCGTTAGGATTACCAGCAGAGCAAGCACCAGCAGCAGCCCTCTGTGTGGTTTTGTTAAAGACATAATTGCTATCGACTCCTTAAATCGTAAATTTTACTATGAGAATTATAATAGTAATGGTTACGATAAGTCAACTCTCATGTTCTCTCGAACGTTCTGCTGCCAGAGTCAAATACAGCTTCAAAGCTTCGTGTATCCCTTGTATCCATCACAAAAAGGAACACCGCAGCCATTGCTGGCTTGCGTGCGTTCCCTTGCAATCGTTTGGCGAATCAATTGAATTTGCCCATTTGGACCCGTTATTTGTTCTGGTACAGCCTGCTTACTTCACAATTGCGCCGTTCGGCATGCTGTCCGGTACGGTTGCGATCGTCAGCTTGTCGCCTTTGGAGGCGGCCAGGATCATGCCTTGCGACAACTCGCCGCGCAGCTTCACCGGCTTCAGGTTGACGATGCAGATTACCTTTTGTCCCACCAGCTCCTCTGGAGTGTAGAACTTGGCAATCCCGGACACAACCTGGCGCTGCTCATAACCGAGATCAAGCTGCAGCTTCAGCAGCTTGTCTGCCTTCTTCACCGGCTCAGCGGCGATGACCTGGGCCACGCGCAGCTCGGCTTTGGCAAAATCGTCGATGCCGATTTCTTCCTTATGCTCTTCCTCCGGCTCAGCTGCTGCGCCGCTTTCAGCGCTTGCAGGCACAGGTTCTGCTTCTGCTGCCGCCGGTTTGCCGGCACCCATCGCCTCGGCGATATAGGCAACCTCTACAGCAACATCGAGGCGCGGGAAGATTGGATCGCCTTTGGCCAGCTTCGTTCCAGCTGGAATGAGGCCGAAGGTTTTGCCGCTGTCCCAGGCTGTCAGCTCACCCGGCTGAATGCCCAGCTGCTCCCATATCTTCGCCGGGGCGCTGGTCAGGAACGGCTGCAAAAGAATCGAAGCGGTGCGCAGGCCCTCCACGAGATGTCTCATTACGGAAGCCAGCTCGCCGGTTCTGCTCTCATCCTTCGCGAGCACCCAAGGCTGGGTCTCATCAATGTATTTATTCGTTCGGCTGATGAATGCCCCGATCGCTGTAAGCGCCACGGAGAACTCCATTTTTTCCATCGCTTCTTCAACTTTTGCATAGGTGCTGCCCGCAGCCGCTTCAAGCTCGCCGTCGAACGCCGTTACCTTGCCTTCGTAAGCCGGGAGTTCGCCGCCAAAATATTTCTCCACCATCGCCCCGGTCCGGTTCAGCAGATTGCCGAGGTCATTGGCCAGATCATAGTTGATCCGGTCTACAAAGCTTTCAGGCGTAAAGGTGCCATCCGAGCCAAATGCCACTTCACGCAGCAGATAGTAACGCAGCGCGTCCAATCCGTAGCGGTCGATCAGTGTAACCGGATCCACTACATTGCCCTTGGATTTGGACATTTTGCCGTCTTTCATCAGCAGCCAGCCGTGTGCGAATACTTTCTTTGGAAGCGGCTCGCCTAGCGCCATCAGGATGATAGGCCAGTAGATCGTATGGAAACGCACAATTTCCTTGCCGACAATGTGCACATCCGCAGGCCAGAACTTGTCATACAAGCTGCGGTCCTCGGAGCCATAGCCAAGGGCTGTGATATAGTTCGTCAATGCATCAATCCATACATACACGACATGCTTCTCGTCGCCCTTGACCTTAACGCCCCAATCGAAGGTCGTACGGGAGACCGCGAGGTCCTCCAGCCCGGGCTTAATGAAATTGTTGATCATTTCGTTCTTACGTGATTCCGGCAGGATAAACTCCGGATTCTCTTCATAATACTTCAGCAGACGGTCAGCATACTTGCTCATGCGGAAGAAATAGCTTGCTTCCTTGACCAATTCGACAGGGTGGCCGCTGTCCGGGCTTTTACCGCCGGTGATCGCACCGTTCGCGTCCCGCTCGATATCTACCAGCTGAGTTTCGGTGTAGAAGGTTTCATCTGGAATGCTGTACCAGCCTTCATATTCACCTTTGTAGATGTCGCCTTGCTTCAGCAGGCGGTCAAAGATATCCTGCACCACTTTCTTGTGCCGTTCTTCCGTCGTGCGGATGAAATCATCGTTGGAAATATCCAGCTTGCGCCACAGATCCTTAATGCCGACGACAATATCGTCAACGAACTGCTGAGGGGTCTTGCCGGCTTCAGCGGCCTTTCGTTCGATCTTCTGCCCATGTTCATCCGTACCGGTAAGATAACGGACCTCAAAACCGCGCAGGCGCTTGTAGCGGGCCATAGCATCTCCAGCTACCGTAGAGTAAGCATGCCCGATATGCAGCTTGTCACTCGGATAATAAATCGGTGTAGTCAGGTAAAAAGTTTTCTTATCGCTCATTTCATGTCATCCTTTCGTCTTGGCAAACACAATAAACACAAAAAACTCCCGCCCCTTTATGGGGCGAGAGTATACTCACGCGATACCACCCAAAGTTCCCTGGTTCTTCACAGAACACAGGCTTCGCCAGTTCCCTTGCGGAACTGTCCATTAACGCTGGAACACGCTGTTATCTTACTTAAGCCGCGACAATCCGGCTCCAGCTCGAACACAGTTCCTCCCGGACCATATTCAATCCTGCGTACCATACCGGCTCCCAGCTGTTCCCGGCTCTCTGTAATGGTCGTCCCGATCTACTCATCCGTTCCTCGGAATTTGATGTTATTATCCAAAATATACCCAAAATGCAGGCATCATGTCAAGTCGTGGGAGCCGCTTCGTCCCCGGTAGAGTGTTCTTTGCGCGGCGGTACCGGGTCCAGTCCCCCGGGATGGAAGGGATGGCATTTGCCAATGCGCTTCGCGGCAAGCCACGAACCCTTGACCGGACCATGGATTTCGATTGCTTCCAGCGCGTAGGCTGAGCAAGTCGGATAAAAGCGGCAGGTCGCCGGTTTAAGCGGCGAAATAAATTTGCGGTACACGCGGATTGGGGCCTGGATCGTTCTGCGTATAATAGGCATAATCAGTGCCCTTCTTTGCCGTGCGCCGCAAGTGCCGTCTCTTCTTCACGGTTCTGTTCACAATCCTTGCAGTAACCGAACACCTCAAATTTATGCTTGACCACCCGGAACTGATCCGGAGTATCCGTTAAATTCATCGGGCAGAAATGAATCGGGTAAGTCTTCATGCATTGAAGGCAAATCATATGGTGATGGTGATGATCCTGATTGCAGCTGCCTTTGAACTTGACGCCATCCTCAAAGACCACCTGCTCCAGCACACCCAGTTCCTCCATGACACGCAGGTTGCGGTAAACTGTATCAAAGCTGAGCCCGCTGTACTTGCGGCCCATATGCTCATAAACATCCTTCGCCGACAAATATCCCGTATTCTCGCCGAATAACTTGGCAAGCGTTTTGCGCTGATCGGTGATTCGCAGTCCCTGCCCCGACATGGCTTCCAGTATTTGTTCTGTCGACAGCATTCGCTCATCTCCCATAACATAGGTCATTTGTATTGCACTCTCTTTATAATGCCCCAAAACAAATGCCCCGTCAATGAAGCGGTCCACCCAAGACTCGCTTGCTGGAAGACTTCAGGCCTAATCCCCCTATATTTGACACAAAAAAGCTACCCTTCCTTGACGGAAGCGGCAGCCTTTTTTTTTAGATTGGAATGTCCGTTGCCGGACATTCCAGTATTACTTAAGTACTTCCCTGTTTATTTCTTCGGAGGAAGTGGTGTGAACAGGAAGTTGATCGACAAATTACTGCCGGAAGCCGGAGTAAACTGGATCTCTACTGGACCTTCATAATCACCGGTCCGGTACACAACGCTGTTCAAATCGGAACTTCCCAGACTTTTCTCGTTTGGCACCTGCACGACTTGATTGCCGTTAACAAGAACGGTGCCCATATAGTTTCCTCCACGCGGGTTAAAGGTAATCAGCGTATTGGCCGCTACTCGCTCCAGCCTGATTTTGTACAGAACACCGAAGTTCCCCAGGTTCGTTTCCTGGAGGCCTGTCAGAGCATCGAGGCCGAGCAAGTTCGGATCATTGTTATTGTCGCCGATCACGAGTCTGGCTGGAGTAGTTCCCACCAAATCCGTAACGTTAATGAGACGAGTAGAATCCGGATAGGTACCCCGATTATGCACTCCGTCACGCGGCAAGATAGGCGTTAAAGGCAGTGAAGAAATCGGCTCTTTATTCGCATCAATCATCATCACGGAATAGGTAACCGCTAAATCACTGTACAAATCAGCCTGCATCGAGACGTTATCATTTGGCTTCATGGCTATAGTATTCAGTTCTGTAAGAATCGATACGCTTTGTCCTGGCTGGATTACCGTTTGCTTGTACGAGCTGCCGTTCAGCATCGATTCCCAGTACCGTGTTACAGATTTCTGTCCGGTTAGCTCTGCAAATGAGCTAGGACCACCAAATCCGGAATATTGGGTTGTAATTGTCACAGGATACATATTGTCATTTGTGGCAATCACATATACCTTGGTGTTGATCGACAAATTATTCTTATGGTGAATCAGAAAACGTGTTGCACCTGTAGCCGTTTCACGGTACAGAACACCCTCGCTGAACACCGTTTCCGGGCTGTTGCTGCGGATCAGGGTAAACGGCTCGGAAGACGTGTTGTATTTTAGATTCGGCCAAGTAGGGACCGGAGAGCCGTCAAATTTGAATGCTGTACCGGGTACTGCGAACAGGCGGTTAAAATCCTCTTCATTGTAAAGTTGTTCTTCCGTAATAATAATTGTTTTCTCAAACGTATTGACGGCCCCATGGGAATCCGTAGCAGTCAGGCTGATGACTGTTGCACCGGGTGTAAAGAACGCCTGGGCTTTATTGGTCCATGTTACTGTAATCGTGTCGCCGTCTGGATCACTGCTGTTATCCGTATAAGTGATTGGTTCACCCATTTTGTACTGTTCCTTGTCTGTGACGAAATTTGCCACCGGGGCTTCATTCGGCTTCAGAACATTGATGGTCGCAGTGTACGGATCACTCGTGCGTCCATTGGCATCCACAACGGAATAGGTAACGGTATAAATACCGGGTTCATCATAGTAGTCCCGCTTGTCTCCACCCCATAGATCACTAACGATAGGTGTTCCATTCGGTGAACTGCTGGAGGTCACAAAGTTGACCATGGTTTGACCGGCATAAATTTCAGTAGGCTGAACGGTAAAAGAAGCCTTAGGCTTTGTGGAAAGTGTAAGAATTACACGTTTCTGAACAGTATCTAATACATAATTTAATTTCAGTGCCGATGTAATGGAGGTCAAAGGAATCATAAACGTTCCTTTGTACTGGTAGGTTGCACCCTTCATTGTGGACTTCTTGCCATTGACTGTATAGGTTTTGCTGTTCAGCTTAAAGCGCATTACATCGCTGCCTTTTGTAACTACGGTTTCCTTGGCCTTGGAATCATAAGTAACCTGCAGTCCTACACGTTCCACCATCGCCCGGATAGAGACGTAGGATACGCCGTTCTTGACTGCCATCGGCTGATTGGCCAAATATAACACACCGTTTACGTACATTTTGTTGCTGTTCAACATCAGCACCAGCTGATCATCGCCTGTGGCGGAGAGCATCTGCGCATCCATACTGTTCGTCTGCATGTACGTTTGATCGGTAACCGTTGCTGGCGGTAGCGGTGTTGCCGTAGGCTCTGCAGACGGAGTCGGTGAAGCTGTACCGTCCAACAATCCGCCTGACAACGGGTCAGTAGATAGAGGTACAGATGATGCTGACGGTGTTGGTGTTGCCTCCGCGGTACTCACGTTACTCGTCGAAGTGGTGCTGACGGGTGCGGCGAAAGCCGGCACTGCTGCGGCAATCTGTGTGATGGCCAATACAGCAGCTAATGATAATTTCTTAAGATTCATGATATGACTCCTTCTACTCCCAGTTGTAGTATATAAGGCCTGCAGTTCTCTCTCTGTAATCCTTATATTCCCCGCAAAAACGCATGACGCCCCGAAAGGACGGCAGGCAAAATTTTGCCACATGCTTTTTACAAAACATAGTATTAGACGCAGTAAGCCCTTAAAAGTTTCATTAAATGTAAAGAAAGATCAAAATCCATTTTCAACCTGTAAAAATATGATTTTTTTATAAAAAAACCGAGGTTGCTGCGTTTTGTTATATTCTCCTTTATTTACCTTTCATCTACGGTCTACAAACGGATATTGGCCCCTACGTGTTATATCGTCAGAATATTTTTTCGATTGCCTGACTTCCGAACACAGTGGAAGAGTGGCTGAGAGAATTGGAACTTGGGAGCAATTTATTGAGACAGGCAAAATCATCAAAAAAAAGACGATTAGCCTTGACGTTCAAGGTTAATCGCCTTTTATAGTATTATTTGCAGTGCCGGTTGTTCTCTTCCGTTACGTACGTTCAGACCTTATATTGCCATGACAGCAAAACAGTTATACTTCCCGGAACTGATCACGGTATTCCTTGGGGGACATTCCTGTCTGCTTCTGAAACACTTTGGTAAAATAACGCCGCTCCTGATAGCCTACACCAGAGCTAATCGCCGTGATGCTCTTGTCGCTGCTCGCCAGCATGAACTTGGCGGCTTCAATCCGCTGCTGGGTCACATATTCCACAAAGGTCATCGCAAAGCGGTTCTTGAACAACAGGCAGAAGTAGCTGCCGCTGATACCTATCTTGTTCGCGACTTCTTCTATGCCCAGATCATAATGCAGCCGCTCCGAAATATACTGTGCTGCCAGATTCATCAGCTGATCCGGTGTTTTTTTGACGGAATCGTCGGCTGCAGGCACTTCCTGAAACAGCGGAATGCTATTGTACAGCTTATCCTTGTACTGCCTGCTGCGGATTTGCGTACCGATCTCCCGTACCTTGTTGCCAAGCTCCTCATAATGAATCGGCTTGCAGATATATTCCTTTACACCAAGTCGTATGGCTTCCCGGGCGTAATCAAATTCCTGGTAGCCGCTGAGCAGCAGTACCTCGCTCTCCAGACCCATCTCCCGCAGCTTGCCAATGAACGTCAAGCCGTCCATCACCGGCATGCGGATATCGCATAGCACAAGGTCCGGCGCGTTCTCCTCGGCAATTCGTAATGCTTCCATGCCGCTGCGGGCCATACCGGCAACCTCCATCCCCATTTCCTGCCATGGCAGCACCCTGTTGAGATTGTTCAGAATGGGAGCTTCGTCGTCAACCAATAATACTTTTAGCATAATGATCTTCCCCCTGCCCGTATTTAGGTATGACGCATTGGATGATTGTTCCTTCACCCGGGCTGGCACAGATGAATATCCCGTATCGGTCGCCGTATTCAATCCGGATACGGTCAGCCACACTGCGCACCCCAAGACCACGCCGCTCCGGATGAATGCCATGCTCCTGGTTCTGTCCCGCCTGCTCCGCAGATTCATGGACCATATACTGGAACATTGAGAGCTGGGCCGGAGTCATCCCGATTCCGTTATCCTCAATCTGCAGGATCAAGTTGCCGCGGTCTTCCCAGCCCTTTACAGTCACCTTGCCCTTGTAGCCGATCCCCTCAAACCCGTGCTGGATACTGTTCTCCACCAGCGGCTGCAGTGTCAGCTTGAGGATACCGCAGCCCATAAGCCCTTCCTGGATGTCTATTTCATAATCGAATACATCCTCGAAACGGAATTTCTGGATATCGAGATAATTACGCAGGTGAGTGACTTCTTCTTCCAGTGTGATTTCATCCCTGTCCTGAATGCTGATCCGCAGAATGCTGGCTAGCCGGTAGACCATCTCGCTAACCTTGCGGCCTTCATTCTGCACAGCAAGCACATTGATCGACTCCAGCGTGTTGAACAGGAAATGCGGCTTGATCTGTGCCTGCAGAACCCGCATCTCAGCCTGATTCTTCCGTCTTTGCTCCAGATGAATCCGATTAAACAAGCCGTTGATTTTATCCATCAAATCATTAAAGCCTTTGGCAAGCAATGTCATCTCGTCATTGCCCTTCTCCTCAACCCTTGTAGTAAGATCGCCATCCTCCACGCGTCGCATAAAGCGGACAATAACAGCAATCCCGCCTGTTATCCGGTTCATAAAGAACAAATTAAAGATGACGGCAGCCAGGAAGCAGAGAAAGATAACCCCGACGAACCAGCGGGCAAACACTGTAACCTCCCGTGACAACGAACCCCACGAAGTTATGGAAACGAGGCTCCAGGGATATTCCTTCAGATGATAGACGGACAGAATACTCTTCTCCCCGTCGAACTGGGTTTTGAAGCTTTGAAAACCTTCTTTGAAGGTAATATTTTTCGCTGTAAACGACTGGAAATCCTGTCCGTCCAGCTTGCGGTCTGGATCCAGCAGAATCATTCCGTCATCGTTCACCAGCATGAAAGAGACCTTTTGGTTACTGTCCCCAATCTTCAAATTCCGGAATATGGATTCGAACTCCCAGTTCTTGATCTGCACGACCAGAATGCCGATGTCCTCAAAGAAGCTAAGCTCCTTCACTAGCCGGATCTGTGTGAACACTGCTTCTGTTCCTGTCAGTTCCGGATATTCATGCGGTGCCAGCCATTTCGGCACACCATTGAGCTTCATGACCTCCTGATAGAGAGCACTTCCTTTGAATTTATCGTAAGGGAGTGTGCGGAAATTTTCCTTGTTGAATACCGATACGATCTCCGAGCTGCCTTTACCGTTAAAATTGTACAGAAAGGCATAGCTGATCGAAGGGTGATTATACAGCAGACTACGGAAATTGCGCTGGCTGGCATTCAGGCTCAGCTGCTCAGCATCAGTCAGGTCCTGTTTTGAAGGATCATCCGCGCTGAGCGCCATATGAAACACCGAGGTAGCAATTCCGTTGTCTGTCACGTTGTTCATGTCCTTAAAGACGCTGGAGATGCTGTAGCTGATCGCTTTAAGTGAATACTCGGTCTGCTGGCTGTATTTCTTCTCAATTGAATTATAAGTAACGAAGAACATAATCATGCCAAGAATAAACAAGGGGATGATAATCAGGCCCAAAAATGCCGTAAATAATTTATAGCGCAAATTCATCGGCAGTGCTCCTGACTGTGAATAAGGTTATCCTTTTACGCTGCCTGCCGTTACGCCTTCAATAATTTTCTCCTGCAAAATGGCGTAAATAATAATGACCGGCAGCACACTGTAGACAATGCCTGCAGACATTTGCGCATAATTCATCTGATACTGATCGCGGAATTGGACCATTCCCACCGGAAGTGTGCGCAGCTCGTCATTCGAAAGAAAATAGTTAGCCAGCAAAAATTCATTCCAATTTCCCAGGAAATTAACAATGAATACTGTAACCATGGCGGGAACCGTCAGAGGTACAATAATTCTAGCAAAGATACCCGGAGCCTTCAAGCCGTCCATAACTGCCGCTTCTTCAATTTCACTGGGCAAAGAACGCATAAATGCGGCCAAAATAATAATCGTAAACGGTATTGCATTGGCAATATAAGGGATAATCAATGCCCAATGTGTATTCAGAATATGCAGTTTGCGCACAATTGTATAAATCGGCAGCATCAGCGCATTGTTAGGAATAAGCATTCCGACCAGTACAAGCGAGAACAAGATACCGTTCCATTTGCCCTGCCGCATCCGTGTGACTGCAAAGGCAAACATCGACGCCAGCAAAATAGAAACAACGGAAGCCAGCACTGAAATGTACAAGCTGTTAAAGAAGTAGGTGCTGATCTTGGCATTGACCCAGGCCTCCACATAGTTGGAGAAGGCAAATTCCTTCGGAATGCCGAATGGATTCAAGGCGATCGCGTTGTTGTCTTTCTTTACTGAAGAGAACAGGACGAACAGGAAAGGAAAAAGAATAACAAGCAGATACGACAACAGCACAACATGCGGCAGACTCTTTTTCAGGCGTGGCATCAGTATTCAATCCTTTCATTGCGCCGGGCAAACAGCAGATGATACAGCGCCGTAACCACAAGCGTGAATGCAAAGATCAGGACTGCTATGGCATTGCCGTAGCCATATTTAAAGTTGGTGATCGCGTATTTTATCATATAAGTTGCCATGACCTCGGTCGATCCAGCCGGACCGCCTTTCGTCATCACGATGACGATATCCGCAGCCTTCATTGCACCGGCGATGGAGAGCATAATAACTACGGAAATGATCGGCACAATCAGCGGCAGTGTGATGCGTGTGGCACGCTGAAAGCCGGTAGCGCCGTCAATGGCCGCAGCTTCATCCAGTTCACTAGGAATGGATAGAATAGCCGCCAGCACCATAACAATGTAGAATCCGGTCCACTGCCAGGCATTCGTGATCAGAATGGACAGCATGGCAAACCGCTCATCCGACAGCCAGTACACCGGCTCAATGCCAACGAGACCAATCAGCTTATTAAAGAGGCCAATATTGGGCTCATAAATAAATCCCCAAAGTATGCCGATTACCGCAGTAGACATAATAGAAGGCATAAATACGGCTGTCTTGTAGAGTCCTTTCAGTTTCTTAACGTTGGCAATCAATAGCGAAAAGAATACGATCAGGGGAACCTGCACGCACACGGAGAACAGGATAAACCAGCCGTTATTCTTCACCGAAACCCAGAAGCGTTCATCTCCAAGCGCTTTTTTGAAGTTAGTGAGGCCGGTAAATTTAACCGTATCTGATACTCCGTTCCAACTGGTGAAGCTATAGTAAAGCGAACTGAAGATCGGATATATAAAGAACATGAAGAACAATACAAGTGCAGGAATAACAAACAGGATAAAGACCAATGGATTTCTGAGTGATTTATTCATGACTACCTCCGATTGCTTAGACTATCTGGGAGCGATTAGGGCAGATTTTAAAAATGTACCCTGGAGCAAGCGCCAGGGTACATAGAATTCACCGTTCCTTATTCCACTGCTGCGTTAGCTTCTTCTTGAACTTTTTGCAGCGCCTCGCCCATTTTTTCAGGTGTTGTCTGTCCGCCGATCAGCTTCTGAATTTGAATGTTGCTGATCTCGGTGGTGACATCCGCTTGAACCAGAGAGTCAAAGGCAGGGAATGAAGACTGGGAATTATTCAGTACCGCTACGATTTCACTCATCAGATCATCGGTAATATTCTCGTTCAGGATATTCTGATCAATCTTCATGGCCGGCAGCACTCCGTCCTCTACCAGACCGCGAAGCTGCATTTCTTCATTGTACATATTCTTGATAAAAGATTTCACTGCAGCCAGCTGACGCTCATCATCTGCCGCTGAAGCCGAGAACCCGTAACCGTTGTTCACATCGCGCATCAGTGCTGTTTGGTCGCCTACCCCTCCGTCAACTGCCGGGATATTGAAGAATCCAACCTTGCCGATCAGACCTTCACCGGATTGTCCTGCTTTGAATACAGAGGATTTCCAAGTTCCATCATAGAGCAGAATGGCTTCGCCACTAGTGAACTGGGTGGTATACTCAGCATATTCGAAACCAAGCTCGCCTTTTTTGAAGTAGCCTTTATCTACCCATTCCTTGTATTTCGCAAAACCTTTCACGACATTAGCATCGTTCCATTTGGCTTCGCCGGTCGCGAATTTAGCCGTTACATCCGGTCCGGCATAACGTGACCAGAGGTGGTTGGCCAGCATTAGCGGCACCCAACCAGCTTTGGAAGCGCCAGCCAGCGGTACTTTGCCATCAGCCTTAATATCGGCCAGTTGCTGCTCAAGCTCTGCAAAGGTCTTCGGAGCTTCCCAGCCCTTGCTGCCATAGTATTCTTTATTATAGAAGAAACCTTCACCGGAACCGCCGATTGGCAATCCGTAAATTTTGCCTTCATAAGTAAATGGATCAAGATTCGAGAATTTGTCTTTAATGCCCAATTCTTCGAGAATCGGGGTTAGGTCAAGCAATTTCCCTTCTTTGGCGTATATTTTGGAGTCAGGGCTCCCAAAGAGATCGAACACTGCCGGAGGATTGCCGGCGGCCATTTCACCGCGCAGCTTCTCTTTGCGGTTCACATCCGAATCTACACCATCCAGTTTGAATGTCAGGCCCGGCACTTCACTCTGAACCTTGCCTACCACATCCTCCAGAATAGCTAGACGTTTCTGCTTATCAGCACCAACCTGCGTATGACGGATCGTCATTTCGAAAGGCTCAGCGCTTGCAGGCTCATCAGTGGCAGCAGCATTGGTTGCAGCAGTTGAATTGCTTGGTGCTGCAGTTTCTCCATTGTTGCTTGCCTTATTATTGTTGCCTCCACAACCAGCCAGCAAAGCAGAAGAGACAAAAACCAGGGACAACAGCATAGTCATACTTTTTCTCATTACGGGTGACCCTCCCTATTTATTAATTTCCCTTACAACTCTTATTATAAAAAACAGTGTGTGTAATCGTAAGGTTAAGATTCATCTACTATAGGGATAAAATACTCTAATGTAAGCGAATACAACTCTAAAAAATCACACCCTACGTCATTTATAGTTACATATACTGAAAAATAATTCCATAGAAAATAGACTTTGCGTCATTAAACCTCTACACAAAATCATTCCTCCTGCAAAATAGTCCCTTAATCTGCTGGAACATAACATGCCTTCTGGATCATTAAAAAGCAAAAAAGCCGTTTCCGCAGTACATAAGCTACTGCAAGATACGGCTTCGGCTTCCTATAATAAGTATCATCACTTAACAAGTGCTGTCTCGTTGCGTCCTTCTTCAATCAGCCGGTAAGCGCGCTGCACTTCTTCTTCGGTCGGTGAGGGTACCCCTTCTAGCTCATAGGGACGGCCAAGTTCTTGCCATTTATAAATCCCCATTTGGTGATAAGGCAGGATTTCAAACTTCTCTACCCCATTAAGCGTTCCAACGAATCGGCCGAGATTCAGCAAATCCTCTTCCTTATTATGAATGCCAGGAACATACACATGGCGGATCCACATTTTACGGTTATGATCTGACAACCAGCGGGCCAGCTTCAATGTACGATCATTCGATTTACCGGTCAGCTTAATATGCGCTTCATCATCGATATGCTTGAGATCGAGCAGCACAAGATCAGTAACATCCAGCAAATCGCTGATCTTCGAACCATCATTATAGCCATTTGTATCCAGTGTGGTGTGCAGATTCCAGCGCCGTTTCACTTCAGTGAACAGTTGTTTGACAAAATGCGCCTGCAGCGTTGGTTCGCCGCCAGATACGGTAAGCCCGCCACCTGAAGACTTATAATAATTCAGGTAAGGTTCAATTTCCGCCAGCACTTCCTCGATGCTCATTTCTCTGCCTTCATTAAGCCCCCAGGTATCCGGGTTATGACAATACTGGCATTTCAATAAGCAGCCCTGCATAAATAGAACAAAACGGATACCAGGCCCGTCTACGGTCCCGAACGTTTCTAAGGAATGTATATGTCCATTAGCCATATGATGACTTCCTTTCGAAAAGAACTTAAAATTTTAATTAATTTTTAGCAAGATTTTACCGCCCCCTGAATCAAGGGCGGTATCACCTCACTGCTATTACATCTTATACAAGAACTGTATTACACAGTTAATTTAATTACATTGTACCGTGGAATGTACGGTTGATAACATCCAACTGTTGTTCACGGGTCAGCTTGATGAAGTTAACAGCATAGCCGGATACACGAATGGTCAATTGAGGATAGTTCTCCGGATGATCCATAGCATCGATCAGTTGTTCACGGTTAAATACGTTAACGTTCAAGTGCTGAGCGTTGTTGTGGAAGTATCCGTCCATCATGAATACCAGGTTGGACTTACGGGACTCTTCGTCTTTACCCAGCGCCTTAGGAACGATGGAGAACGTGTTGGAAATACCGTCTTGTGCCTCGGAATACGGCAGTTTGGCAACAGAGTTCAAGGAAGCCAGTGCGCCTTTCTTGTCGCGTCCATGCATCGGGTTAGCACCTGGAGCGAACGGTTCACCTTTCTTACGTCCATCAGGAGTAGTACCAGTCTTCTTACCGTAAACTACGTTCGAAGTGATGGTCAATACCGATTGAGTCGGCATAGCATCACGGTAAGTTTTGTTTTTGCGGATCATCGACATGAAGGTTTCAACCAGTTCAACCGCGATGCTGTCAACAGCGTCGTCGTTGTTGCCGTAGCAAGGGAATTCACCTTCGGTTTCGAAGTCGATGGCGATGCCTTGTTCGTTGCGGATCGGTTTAACCTTAGCGAATTTAATTGCACTCAGGGAGTCAGCAGCAACGGACAGGCCGGCGATACCACAAGCCATCGTACGCAGAATGTCACGGTCATGCAGTGCCATTTCGATGCGTTCGTAGGAATATTTGTCATGCATGTAGTGGATGATGTTCAGGGTGTTGACATAAGTCTTAGCCAGCCACTCCATCATCGGTTTGAAGCGTTTCATTACTTCGTTGTAATCCAGATATTCGGAAGTGATCGCAGGGAATTCAGGTCCGACTTGTACGCCTGATTTCTCGTCTACACCACCATTGATCGCATACAGCAAAGCTTTTGCCAGGTTGGCGCGGGCGCCGAAGAACTGCATTTGTTTACCGATGCGCATTGGGGATACGCAGCAAGCAATTGCGTAATCTTCACCCCAATATGGACGCATTACATCGTCATTCTCATATTGGATAGCGCTGGTTTCGATGGAAACCTTAGCACAATATTTTTTGAAGCCTTCAGGCAGTCTTTCGGACCACAGAACCGTCAAGTTAGGCTCTGGAGCAGGTCCCAGGTTGTATAGGGTATGCAAGAAGCGGAAGCTGTTCTTAGTTACGCGTGTTGTTCCGTCTTCAGCCATACCACCGATGGATTCCGTTACCCAAGTAGGGTCGCCGGAGAACAGTTCATTATAGTCAGGCGTACGCAGGAATTTCACAATACGCAGTTTCATTACGAAATGGTCAACGATTTCTTGTGCTTGTTCTTCAGTAAGAGTACCTTCTTCAAAATCGCGCTGTGCATAGATGTCGAGGAAGGAGGATACGCGTCCCAAGGACATTGCAGCACCGTTTTGTTCTTTTACTGCCGCCAGATAACCGAAGTATACCCATTGAGTAGCTTCTTTGAAGTTGTTCGCCGGTTTGGAAATATCAAGACCGTGAGCGGCAGCCATTTCTTTCAGCTCGCCCAGAGCGCGGATTTGCTCCGACAGCTCTTCGCGCAACCGGATTACTTCTTCAGTCATGGAATCAACTTCAAGCTCGGTTTGTTGTTGTTTCTTGTCTTTGATCAGGAAGTCGATACCGTACAGGGCAATACGGCGGTAGTCACCGATAATGCGTCCGCGGCCGTAAGCATCAGGAAGACCTGTAATAACGCCGGATTTACGCACTGCTCTCATGTCAGGTGTATATGCATCAAACACGCCTTGGTTATGCGTTTTGCGGATATTCGTAAACATTTCGACAATGTTGTTCGGAAGCTCGAAGCCATAAGCTTTGGTGGCATCGATCATCATCTTAATACCGCCGAACGGTTGAACAGAACGTCTGAAAGGAGCATCAGTCTGTACGCCTACAATTTGTTCCTTGTCCTTGTCGATGTAGCCTGGCTTGTGGGAAGTGATGGTAGAGACAGTATCCAGGGAAACGTCCCATACGCCGCCTCTTTCTCTTTCTTCCTTGCTCAGTTGGGAGATAATCTTCCACAGTTCAGTAGTGTTGCTGGTAGGACCTACGAGGAAATCTTCGTTTCCTTCATAAGGCTTGATGTTCTTGGAAATAAATTCGTTAACGTCGACTTTTCTGGCCCATTTACCTTTTGTAAAACTTCTCCAACTAGACTTCACTTCTTGTACATCTTTTTCAATCACCGACATGCTAAATCCCTCCATTTATATTTATTATATTTGTAGAGATCGCGGGCTTGAAGGTTAATCCCGTGTCTCGTGATCCCAAAGATATGGTTGTAATTAAATTCACAATCGCGTCTTCATAACTGGGACCGTTCTTTATATAAACATTTTAGTTTATTTTCTGAAAAAGGACTGTGACAAATATCACCTTTCCGGTGATATTTGTCACTACCATCCCCTTCCATATTAACCTATAACCTTATCCTTTGCTAAGCAATCACCAATTAGTTGTCGAATCTTCCGTAGAATGCGTTGCGGTATACATCAGCAAGTTCAGTAACCAGCGGCAATTTAGGGTTGGCAGTAGTACATTGGTCTTCAAATGCACGGTCAGCCAGATAGTCTACGCGGGATTCGAAATCCTTAGGATCAAAGCCGAGTTGTTGAAACGACTCTTCAATGCCCAATTTTTTGTTCATGTCGCGGATTGCATTGATCAGGCTGGTTACGCCTTCTTCGGTAGTGCGTGCAGGCAATCCCAGAATACGGGCGATTTCTGCATAACGTTCGTCAGCTACAAAGTGCGAGTATTTAGGGAACGCAGCAAACTTCGTTGGTTTCTTGGCATTGTAACGGATAACGTGCGGCATCAGGATGGCATTGGTACGTCCATGAGCCGTGTGGTATTGACCGCCCCATTTGTGCGCCAAGCTGTGGTTGATGCCCAGAAATGCATTAGCAAATGCCATACCAGCCAGCGTCGATGCGTTGTGCATTTTTTCGCGGGCAAGTTTGTCGCCTTCAAGTGCGGATTTCTCCAGGTATTGGAATACCAGCTGGATGGCTTTGATAGCCAGACCATCGGAGTAGTCACTCGCCATAACGGAAACATAGGCTTCAATCGCATGTGTCAATACATCCATACCTGTATCGGCAACAGCAGTCTTAGGCAAGCTATATACAAACTCAGGGTCGATGATCGCTACGTCCGGAGTCAGCTCATAGTCTGCAAGCGGATATTTAGTGTTATTTGCAGTAGTTTTGTCAGTAATAACCGCGAAAGAGGTTACTTCCGAACCTGTACCCGATGTTGTTGGAATAGCTACAAATTTCGCTTTGTTGCCAAGCTTAGGGAATTTGTATACCCGTTTGCGGATATCCATGAACTTTTGTTTCAGACCGTTAAAGTCAGCATCCGGGTGTTCATAGAACAACCACATTCCTTTTGCAGCATCCATTGGCGAACCGCCGCCGAGTGCGATGATGCAGTCCGGTTGGAATCTGTTCATCATAGCTGTACCTTTTTCTACGGTAGTTGTCGATGGATCCGGTTCAACTTCCGAGAACACTTCGATCGCTACAGGGGTCTGGCGTTGACGCAGGTAGTGTTCTACTCTTTCTACATAACCCAGTTTAACCATCATAGGGTCAGTGATAATTGCTACGCGGGTAATATCAGGCATTTTGGCCAGGTATTGAGTGGATCCCTTTTCGAAATAAATCTTATCAGGCACTTTAAACCATTGCATATTCACGGTACGACGGTTCACCCTTTTCACATTGATCAGATTGATGGCAGTTACGTTTTGCGATACCGAGTTGCGTCCATAAGATCCGCAGCCCAGAGTCAACGAAGCGATATTAGTATTGTAAATGTCGCCGATGGCGCCATGTGTTGAAGGCGAATTAACAAGAATACGTCCAGTTTGCAGACGGTTCGAGAACTTCATGATAACTTCTTCATTGTTGGAATGGATAGCCGAGCTGTGTCCCATACCGCCGAATTCGACGATTTGAGCTGCACGTTCGATCCCCTGATCAGCGTTCTTAACCTTGTAGCAAGCCAGAACCGGGCTAAGTTTCTCAGCGGACAGCGGGAACTTGGTGCCAACGCCTTCGAGTTCAGCTACCAGAATCTTCGTTCCGGCAGGAACCTGGATACCGCACATTTCAGCGATCTTCACAGCGGATTGACCTACGATTGCCGGGTTAACCGCACATTTTTCCACATTCATTGCGCCGTTGGTCAGCTTAGCAGCTTCTTCTTTATTTACAAAGTAGCAACCATTTGCGATCATTTTCTTTTTCACTTGGTCAAAAATTGCTTCTTCAATAATAACAGCCTGCTCGGAAGCGCAAATCATACCGTTATCGAAAGTCTTGGAAAGAATAATGTCGGTAACCGCTTGGTCGATATCCGCACTCTTCTCAATGAAGGCAGGTACGTTACCAGGGCCTACGCCGAGAGCCGGTTTACCGCAGCTGTATGCCGCTTTAACCATTGCAGATCCGCCTGTTGCCAGGATAAGAGCGACGTCCGGATTGTTCATCAATGCGTTTGTTTTGTCCATTGTCGGAAGCTCAATCCATTGGATACAGTTCTCAGGAGCGCCTGCTTTCACAGCTGCATCATGAAGAATTCTTGCTGCTGCGGCACTACACTCTTGCGCTGATGGATGGAAACCGAATATAATAGGATTACGTGTCTTAGCGGCAATCAGTGCTTTAAACATCGTGGTGGATGTTGGGTTGGTTACCGGTGTGATACCCATTACGATTCCGACCGGCTCGGCAATTTTTTGGAAGCTGTCATATTTATTATCTTCAACGACGCCTACTGTTTTGTCGTATTTAATTCCGTGCCAGATATATTCAGTTGAGAAGATGTTCTTCGTAATTTTGTCTTCGTATACACCGCGTCCTGTTTCTTCTACAGCCAATTTTGCCAGGTACATATGCTTGTCGAGCCCAGCCAATGCCATTGCATGAACGATTGTGTCAACTTGCTCTTGATCCAGCGCCATATAAGCTTCTTGAGCTTTCTTTGCTTTATCCACCAAAATCTGAATATACTCTTCAGCGGTGGTTTGTTTCACTTGGGCGGCGACTTCGTTTTTAACTGCCATCTCCCTCGTCCTCCTGTCAATTTTTAGGTTGTTTTTCTCTACACATTTATCTTATCACATCCTCTCCAACATTTAAAGTGAAATCTTTCACAAAGTTTAAAGTTTTTTTTGATTTGTTTTCAAAGCGCTTTCATTTAATCATATTCAGGTATTATTTCCATTTTATATGGTAAAATTCGCTTATATTTGTCCAATCTGCGAACACCAAAATAAGGACACTAACCGTATTAACCTGTTACAGGGCTCCATAAAGCATTATTTTTCTATTTATTGGTAATTGTATCTATATTTCTTTATCTCATTCCTCCCGCCTTATCCTTGTTTTTCTCTTCCCTCACCTAACCTTTGGAGAACTATTTACAGCAAAAAAACAGGGGAACTGCGTCCCCTGTCTCTTCCGCTTTTTATAATTCATTTATAAAAATTACCATTTTATAAACTTCCTACTCTACTTTAATAGTATCAAAGAATTTCTCCTGCACAGTTTTGGCAGCAGCATCTAGCTGCGCTTTGGAATCGGTGCCTTTTTTGGAGAACAGCTCCTGAATCACATTGGACAGGGTTGCATAGTAATCTTGAGTATTGTACTGTGCTTCCGGTTTGCCGTCCAAGAGGGCCATAATATCCGGGTTATATTGGTACACGATATCGGAATACTTGTCATATACCGCTTTGGTCTTCTTGCCAAACTCGGAATCTGCAGCATAGTAGTCCAGAAGCGGCGGGATGAAGTATTTGCCGTCCGCTTTACGTTGCTGCAGAATAGCGTCGAGCGCATCGAGACCTTTATCGGAGAAATAATCAAAGGTAATGTAACGGAACGCCATCTCCTGCTCGTCTTTTGTAGCGTTAGGGTTGATGACCAGATAGTCTCCGCCGAGTACTCCGGTATGCTTACCGCCTTTTTCAAAAGCAGGCATCGGATAGGTCAGCACATCTGCAGGCTTCAATCCGCCTTGATTCAGCGCTTGCTCAATAACTCCGTCGGAACCCGCCATTACCATGGCCGTACGTCCTTGTTGGAATGCGCCTACAGCATCACCCCAGCCAAGCGCCCAATCCTGAGGAATTGCTTCCGCTTCCCATCTCAGCTTCTTGTAGAAGTCCAGCGCTTTCACACCTGCATCGGAATTGAAGGTTGCAACAACCTTGCCTCCTTCAACTTTTTGAATTTCTCCGCCCGCTTCGAACAGGAAGTTGGTCCAGTTCCAGCCTGCTTCATTGCCTTTACCCATAGGTGCGACACCGGAAATGCCTTTTTTGGCATCCGCTACACCTTTGGCTGTATTCAGCATATCATCCCAGGTCCAATCCATTGCAGGAACCGCTACACCTTTATCATCCAGAATTTTTTTATTGATCATTGTCGTGGTAACATAACCCTTCTGTGTTACCCCGTAGACTTTACCGTCAATAATGAACTGGTTCTGCAGCACCGGATTGATCTGATCCTTGTATTCATATTTGTTCCAAAGATCGGTAATATCGGCAGCCCAGCCTTTTTCAATCAGGAATTTGGCTTCTGTAGCATAAGTGTTGAAGAAGGTCGGCGCTTCATTTGCAGCCATCTTCACGCCGATTTCACTTACGTTGTACTGCCAGTCGTCTTTAACGATCTCCACGTTCGGATATTCTGCCTGGAAGCGTTTGATCCGGTCATCCTCCTGTGCCCTCATTTCTGTCAAGTCAGGCGTAGGATAGTGAATTTTGATCGTTACTTTTCTCTGAGTGTTATCATCCACGGGCGCATCCGTTGGAGCAGCAGTTTTATCCGCTGTCTCAGTGGTAGCTGCCGGTGAAGCGTCCCCTCCCTTATTCCCCTGTGCATTTCCGTTGTTGTTATTGTTACCGCCGCAGGCGGATAACAACGAGCCGGTCACAAGGAGACAGGCTAATACGCTGGAATATTTACGCATTGAAACTCCCCTTTTCAATTCATAATTAGCTAACAAAATCATCATAAAAGAGAAATCGCTTACAAACGAGGTGTATTTATATTCCTTATGTGTGCATGTTTACGATCTCTGCATAGAAAAAGTCATATTCTGATTCAGCCCTTAACCGCTGACAGCGCCACCCCGCGCATAATGAATCTCTGAAAAATCAGGAAGACCAAGATTGGCGGCAGCGAGACTAGAAAAAGAATAGCGAACTTGATATTAGTATTGAGCGCCTTGACGTTGATCACATATTTATAGATCGATGTCGCAAGTGTATATTTGTCCTCACTATGCATGACGAGCGATGGCCAGAACCAGTCATTCCAGGCTGTCGAGAAGATAAAGATTGCCAGTGTGGCGAAGATTGGAATGGACAATGGTACGGCGATTGAGAAGAAACTGCGCGGTTCCGAGGCACCGTCAATCCGCGCAGCTTCAAAAATCTCAGGATGGAGTCCGTCAAAAAAGTTCTTCAAGAGCAGGAAATAAAACGTATTCGCCCCGGCAGGAAGCCAGAAAGCTGCATACTGGTTCAAGAGTCCGAGTTCCTTAAGATTGACAAAGTTCGGGATCATATAGCTGGTCGCCGGAATAAACAGCGTCATCAGGAAGAAGAAATAGAAAACTCTCTTGAACGGCACATTCATCCGCGAAATACTGAAAGAAGCAAGACCGAGCACGACCAGGGTCATAATCATATTCCCGACAAAAATATAAATCGTATTCCTGAGGAATTTCAGCAGGTCAATGTAATCCAGCGCATCTTTCAGGTTGGCGAAATGCCATTCCTGGGGGAAAAAATGCGGCGGGAACGAGTTGACCTCCTGATTGGATTTCAGGCCGTTGAACATCGTCATCAGGATGGGATACAGCATGGTAAAGATCATAATCAGAATGAAAAACACCATAATTCCGTAGACGATTTTGTTGCTTGTTTTCTTCAAATCATGTTCGGAAAGAATCCCTCTCTCTGCGCTCTTCATCTTAATTGTCCTCCTTATTCAGCTTGAACTGTAAAATGCCCAAACCGCCGAGGACAACAAACATCAGCATGCCCAGT
The DNA here is from genome assembly GCF_051594305.1 of Paenibacillus sp. IHBB 3054. Taxonomy (NCBI): domain Bacteria; kingdom Bacillati; phylum Bacillota; class Bacilli; order Caryophanales; family Paenibacillaceae; genus Paenibacillus; species Paenibacillus sp. IHBB 3054. The sequence continues at coordinate 565,503 of NZ_JBOFBG010000001.1, forward strand.
GCAGTCGCGGTTCCATAATCCAGTCTGGTAAATGCATACTTCACAATTAGCAGAGCATAGGTTAGCGTCGTCTTATTGGGTCCGCCGTCAAGCAATGCCAGCTGTGATTGGTATCCCTGGGAAGTCGCGATGACCTGCAGGATCAGCATCAGGATAATCAGATTGCGCAGTGAAGGAAGTGTGATATGGCGGATACGGGCCCAGACACCGGCACCGTCAATTTCCGCAGCTTCATACCAGTCGCGTGGAATACTGAGCACTGCTGCCAGATAAATCAGCATCCCGGAGCCGAACTGCTGCCAGGTTTCCATGAACACCAGTGAGATCATCGACCACCTGCTGTCCGTCAGAAACGGGATGTGGTCTGCACCCATCGTGCCCAGCAAGGCATTGATCGGGCCCACGGGATCATACAGCCATCTCCACAGCCCATATAGCACTACGGCCGGCATAACATAAGGCAGATAAGCCGCAACGCGTACAAAACCACCGAATTTTCTCAGTTCCGAGATAGCGATAGCAAAAGCGATCGGCACCCAAAAGCCTATAACCAGACAGAGTCCCATATAGTAGACTGTATTTTTGACGGCAATCAGAACATCGGGGTCCGTGAGGGCTCTCGCATAATTGTCCATGCCGACAAAGGTATTGCCTTTAACGAAATCTACAGTATAGAAGCTGTACAGAAAACCTTTAAAAATAGGCACCCACATAAACATGATAAAGATGATGATTGCTGGCAGGAGGAACATATAGCCCCAAAAGTTTTTTTTCCAGCGATTCTGTTTGTACGGTTTGTTCTCGAGCTTCGCCGGCAGCTCCTCGTGTAACGCAGCGGTCTGGTTCATCTTGCTCCCTCATTCCTTTCGTCTTCAGCACTTTGACAAAGTGCTTCCTACCTTAATTGTAGGAAAGGCGGGGGAGGCTGAACATGTCTATATCTACCGAAGTAGTGAGCGTTCTTACTTCTTCAATTCACTGGGGCTGATTCCATAATATTTTTTGAAAATCTTGCTGAAATGCTCCGGTGATTCGTAGCCGACCCGCTCGGCAATCTCATAACGGCGCAGGTCCGTATGCAGAATCATTTCCCGGCTGTCCTCCATCCGCAGCTTAATAACATATTCCCACAGGTTATGGCCTGTATTTTTTTTGAACAGATAGCTTAAATAATTGGGGCTGACATGATTTTTTTTGGCCACCTCGTGAATGGTCAAGCCCTTCTGGGCGTAATTCTCGTCGATATATTCCTTGGCTTTCTGCACGATCAGATTGCTGCGTGTATGCAGCTCCTCTGCAGAGGGGTCGGCGGTATAATTGTTCCAATTGAAATCTCCGTAGTAGAACACATAATGATCGTTATGTTCCTTGTTCCACAGAATAGCCTTGGAAGCCTGACGGTTCAGCACCTCCATGAACGACAATCCCTTGAGAATCTGACTGATCCCGATCACCACGTTCAGATGCAGATATTTATGGATATTAAAATGCAGACTGCGGCCGAGCATATCCAGCCTACCCACCTGGCCTGCCGCCGATTCCTCGTAGCTTTTCTCATCCCACTGGATGATAACGGTAATTTCTTCCCCAGGAGAATAAAAAGCAATGGAGTTCCACTCCTGATCCAGCAGCTCTTTGGCGATGTTAAGCACACCGTAACGCAGCAAGCCGCTATCGCGGGCATTGTACTTCTTGCCCAGTACTACTCCCGGGAGTTTGAGCTTGGTTACCGAGAAATAAGGCCCCTTCAGCTGCAGGTCATCCAGCTTGCGCATCCCTTCCTCATCGCCTATCACAATGCCCGGATCAGCCAGCAGCGCATTCAATAGCTGACTGTATGCCGGAAGCGGCTCCTCAAGCCGGAAGCTTTCGCCGATACCGCTCATTAAAGTCGCCAGCTCCGGTGATGGCTTATCCATCTTGAGCAGCACATTGCGTACCGAGTCGAGAAACTGCTCACTGTTCAGCGGTTTAATCAAATAATCCTTAGCTCCCAGCCTTACGGCCATTTGGGCATATTGAAAGGTTTCATGGGCGGAAATGACGATGGTCTGCACCCAGGGTTTCGCCAGCTTTGCATGCTGCATCAGTTCAATGCCGCTCATCGCTCCCATCTGGATATCGGTAACAAGCAGATCAATCTCTTCCATGCGAACGCAATCCAGCGCCTCAAAACCGCTGCTTGCGGTATAGATATGGCCGATATCCAGCCCAGAGGAAGCAAGCAGGCTGCTAAGTCCTTTGCAAATGAGCGGTTCATCGTCCACAACCAAAATATTGAACATATGCAGATTCTCCTCTCTATTCCTGATTCTCCGACTTCGGAAGCTTGACGGTCACTACCGTCCCGCCCTCCCGGCGCGGCGTATAACTGATTCCATAATCTGGACCAAAATGCAAATGCACACGTTGATTAATATTGCGGATGCCATAGCCGCTGGCAGGGTTCGGGCTCTCATCGTTCAGCACCTGCCTAATCGCCTCATAGTCGACCTGCTTATATCCGTTGTCTTCAATTGTGATTTGGATAAAGTCATCCTGCGCGCTTGCGCTGATGATAATCTCTCCGTCCTCATCCATGTTTTTGACACCGTGTATGATGGCGTTCTCAATCAATGGCTGCAAAGTGATCTTGGGAATCAGATTGCTTTTGGTGTCCGGCTCTATTCTCCAGATGACAGCAAAAACATAATCATAGCGGTGCTGCTGCAGTTTGATATAGGCACTGGCATGCTCCAGTTCTTCTTCCAGCGTAATCAGTTCCCTGCCCCGGCTCAGGCTGATTTTCATCAGCTTGGATAGTTCCTTGATCATTTCCGCCGATTCCACGTTACCTTCCAGCGAGCTTTTCCAGTAGATGCTCTCCAGCGTGTTGTACAACAAATGCGGGTTGATCTGCTGATAAAGCAGCTGCAGCTGGGATTCTTTCTGTTTCAGCTCCATTTGGTATTTATACATAATCAAGCCGTTTAACCTGCGAGCCATATCATAGGTCGAGGAGATCAGGACGCTGACTTCGTCGTTGGTCCCTCTTCTGGGCGTTTCGGGCACACGGTTCCCCGGTTCAAATTTCCGGACGAAAAAGGCCAGCTTCTGCAGCGGTGTCATTAAGGAACGCCAAAAATAGGTGATGATGATAATCCCGAATAGCGCATAGGCGACCGTTATGTATTGAATGACCTGCTTCATTTCATTCTGCTGCTGCAGCAGCGCTTTTACCGGAACCTTATAAACCAGCTTCTGCCCCAGCATATGATTATTGTTTACAACATAAATGAAATCATCTGTAATCACATCCCGTGTCCCTTCGGGATCCCCGCTCTCTGCCCCCTCCGGCAGCTTAATCACTTCACCGGTGGAATTTGTAGTGGACGCCAGCACACGGTTGCTCATATCCGTTAAGTAAATTTCTCCGTCAGGCAGAGAGATGGATTTCAGCGATTCGCCGATCTTGGATTCCATCTTGGTCACCACCAGCACGCCTATCGTCCCTGATCCCCTGTAAATGTTATTGACCGCTCTGACGTAGGTGAGTGTCTTCATATTTTCGGCCTGCGGACTGAGTCTTTCCGTAAACATGAGATATCCCCGGCCCTTCTCATGCACCACCTGATCGAACCAATACGGCTCCTCCCCTGTGGAGAAAAAATAAACGCCTGCTTTCTTCACCTGCGGGAAGTTGGGTGCGAAAAAGTAATAGTTATCCGGATCGTACACATAGAGAGAGTAAAAGATTCCGTCGCCGTGTTCGGCTCCCTGTGAATAGCTCCCCAGGAGCTTTTCAATCGTTTCATAACGTTCGACCCGTTCCAATACCGTATCATCCCCTTGCATATTCAGCTGCTGCAGGATCGGGTTCTGGATGACCGTCGTAGTGATTTTGTTTACTGTATCAATGTCCCTGTTAATGATTGCAAAATTCTGTTTATTCAGCTCTACATAAGCATTGGTGACATGCCGCTTCAAAATCTCCTCCGCCTTGTAATTTCCGTAGCTGTTCAGGATCAGTATAGGTGAGACCATAATCAGAAACAGCAGGATCAGCTGCTGCTTAACGTTCAGCCTGACGAGCGGCTTCATAAGTGCAGACAACATCTGGATACACCTCCAGTTTCAATAATATATCAAATGAATAAGCGCTTACATATGTTTATTTTAAAGTTTATTATGGGTATTTGTATGCAATTTCTCCGGTGGGCAGGCAAAAAAGGAACTGTCACAGGACAGTTCCCTAAAGTTCCCTTGCATTTCCTTATAGCTAAATATTAGCGCTGTTTGGTATAGCCGTTCAGTTGCATCCAGGAAGCGCATGCCTCTGTCCAAGTGCGGGTATGAGGTTCTTCAGGCGCCAGGCCGAGCCCATGTCTCCCGTGCGTGTATACATGCAGATCGAACGGAATATGGTAACGTTCCAATGCGGCGGCGAACAGCAGGCTGTTCGCTACAGGTACTGAACCGTCATCTGAGGTGTGCCAGAGGAAGGTTGGCGGAGTGTCCGCTGTTACTTGCAGTTCACTGCTGAGCAGCTTGACCAGCTCCTCCTCCGCAGTCTCCCCGAGCAGATTGGTTCTGGAGCCTTGATGGGCTGCCGCGGCGTACATAGTGATCACCGGGTAACACAGGATCATAAAGTCCGGGCGGCTGGACTGACGGTCCAGAGGTTCGGCCGCCCCGGCATTTTCCCGGTCAAACGAGACTCCAGTGGTCGAAGCGAGATGGCCGCCGGCAGAGAAGCCCAGGATTCCAAGTTTGCCGGGATCAATTCCGTATTCGCCAGCACGGAAGCGGATTGTGCGCAGCGCTCTTTGGGCGTCTTGCAGCGCTCTTGGATATTGATATGGCGCCACACGATAGCGTAGTACAAAGGCTGAGATTCCCAGTGTATTCAGCCACTCGGCTAACGGCTCCCCTTCATGATATGCCCGCATGCCGTAGCCGCCACCCGGGCATATCAATACCGCAGCATTGTGCTTTCCTTCTACCAGATACGGCGTAATCGCCGGACTGTCCTCATCGCTACTTCCCAGAGCTCCCGGAGCTCCCTCCGGCCATAACAACAACGTTTCCATCTGCATCCCTCATACTTTCCTTCTATAATAGAATAATGAGACGGAGGATAATTTATCCTCTTCTATCATTAGTCTATCAAGGCCTTACAGTTCATGCAATCCGGTAACCACCAGATCGGCTTCCTTCAGCACCTCCGGTTTACCGATACCGACAACCAGCATCCCTGCCGCTTTGCCTGCTGCAACGCCAGCCTCTGCATCCTCGAACACCACGCACTCGCCGGGCTGCAAACCAAGCTCCTTGCAGGCGGTTTGAAATACTTCCGGGTCCGGCTTGGCAAGGGTTACCTTGTTCCCGTCAACAACCGCATCAAACAATCCGGCAATGTTCAGCTTATCGAGAATGAACGCGGCATTTTTGCTAGCTGAACCGAGGGCAATGGCCACATCACGCGCTCTCAGGCTGTTCAAGTATTCCTTAACGCCGGGCAGCAGTGCAGATTCATTCAGACCAGAGATGTACTCTACATACAGGCGGTTTTTCTTGTCTGCCATGGCAAGCTTCTCCGCTTCACTGAATTCCATGCCGCCGATTTCCAGCAGGATGTCCAGCGATCTCGTCCGGCTTACCCCCTTAAGCCGTTCATTGTGTTCTTCTGTAAACACGAAGCCAAGCTCCTCGGCAAGTGAACGCCAGGCCAAAAAATGATATTTGGCCGTATCCACAATCACACCGTCGAGATCAAAGATTGCGCCTTTCATATGTTCCAGCATTTGTTTTCTTTCCTCTCTAATGAACTTTCCTTGCCCGTTCCTCTCCTGCTCACTGGCAGCTGCGCTATTCAAGAGACGGAGCTTGGCACCCGGCAGACATGACATGTCCCCGCCGCCAAATGCGCTGATGGCCAATGGCTCGCGGTTGTCCGCAGCCGCAGTGACGGCCACTTCATTTCGGCTGATCCGCAGTATAAAGAGGCCGCCTCGCAGAATCACAGGCAATTCCACAGATTGCCACGGTCCCGGCAGCGCCGGATTTAGGCGCAGCACTTCACCGTCAAACTGTACCCCTGCAAAGCCGAGTACTGCAGCCATCCAGGCGCCGCCGTTCGCGGCCGGATGGGTTCCCCCGATGTAGAGGTCACCGACATATTGCTTCGACTCCCCGGTAAGATCAACCGTGGCTGTACGCATGAAATACGGATATCCCCAATCAGGCGAGCCGATGTCGGCGGCCACCAGTGCGTAGATACAGGGGCTGAGGCTGGAGCCATGCTCGGTGCGCGGCTCATAGAATTCCCAGTTTGCCTGTTTCACTTCCTTAGAGAAGGTAGCTTTGAACAGATTCAGCATCAACACAACATCAGCCTGTTTCAGAATAGTCGTGGTTGTGGCCAGCCCGCTGCCGCCGCCCCAATATTCATTTTTGTTGATGACCCGGGATTTCAGCTCGGAAAGTGTCACCTCTTCCAATTTGAAATAACGGTCGAACTGCTCAATCACAAGATTCTCCGGATCAGGCTGTGGAACATAAAAATGCTCCAGCATCTCGTTAAATTCCGCCACGAAAGGTCCATCCGCAAACAATGCTGCAAGTCCCGGGTAATGCCCGCGATATTTATCCTGCAGCAACTGCACAACCCGCAGGGCGATTTCCAGTGTCTCCTTCACCAGCGCGTTTGTAAAAGCGTTGTTGTTCACCCGCTCATGATATTCGTCCGGGCCGGTAACATCGAGGATCTCATACCGTTTTTTGACCGGGTTATAGTAGGCATAAGAATAGAAGAAGCGGGCACATTCCCAGATCACTTCTGCCCCACCGTCCACCAGCAGACTGTCATCTCCGGTAAACGTTACGTATTGCCAGATCCCGTGCACCACATCCGCGCTGATATGCACCTGCTTGTCACGGAAGTACGTCCGCATCGAGCGGCCGGTAAATACATCATTTACATTAAATAGTGTACAGGCATCGTCTCCGCTGTCCTGGCTTTCCCAGGCATAAAAAGCGCCAAGAAATCCGTATTCCGCCGCCTTGCGGCGCGCTCCATCCAGCGTATGGATGCGGTACATCATCAGATTGCGGGCAATCCGGGGATCGCTATGCAGAAAAAAGGGCAGCATGAACATTTCCGTGTCCCAGAACACGGCACCTTTGTAGACTTGCCCGGATAAACCCCGCGCCGGAATCGAAACCTTCTCCGATTCGGTGGGTGCAATAATCAGCAGCTGATAAATGCTGTACCTCAGCGCAAACTGGGCCGCCTCATCACCTTCAATCCGGCAATCGCAGCGTGACCACCGCTCCTCCCAAACTGCGCAGTGAGCCTTGAGCAGCTCTTCGTAGCCTGCCTTTTCCGCGGTCAGGACCTCCTGCTCCGCTGTCGCTGCCGGATCGCCAGCGTTATCAAGCCCGGTATAAACCGCGACATATTTGAACCATTCATAGGTTTCTCCCGCCTTCGCATCAAAAGAAATCACACGCATGGCACCTTCCCCGGCTGTTTCCTGAACATCAAAGGTGAAGTCTGCCCTTTCCGCGACAGCTACCGGCAGTTTCAGCTCACCAGTTATGGCAGTGGAGAGGGCTGTCCCTGCCTTGCACTGTTCTTTTCTCTCCGTGAGATGTGGGCCATTAATATCCCACACCTCTCCGTCGATGCCGGTCTCAATCTCGAGACGGCAATCTGCTGTGCTGTGCAGGATCAGCCTGCCTGCCAGCAAATGCAGCTGATCCATGCTGACAAACCGTTCGGCCGTGAAGGTCAGCTTGCCGCCGCGGATACCGTATTCAGTCTCCCGCCGATGGACAGCGTTGCGGAACTCCAGCTCCTGACAATGGGACAGCGGATCAGCATCCAGAACTCCAAGCGGCTGGCCATTGCAGCTTAGCTTGGCGAACAGACCGTTTGGAGCGTTCACCGGCTCTCGCCATTGCTCGCCGGATTTGTCGTACAATCCGGCCAGAGTTACAGCTGTTAGCTGCTCCTTGGTGAATTCCTCCAGCGTACCGCGGTAACCCATATAGCCGTTGCCGGTCATATATTTGTTTCCGTTCGTTGTCACCTTGCTTTTGTCGAAGTCATGCTCTGCTACTGTCCAGCTCATCCGGCCAACATCCCTTCACCCAGCGGAATCGCTGTGCCGGCAGCATCCACCTTCAGCTTCTGTCCATAGACAACAATCTCCGTACTTCCGCCATCCACAGCTTTAAAGCTTACCGTGTCCTTCGTGACCTCGATGCGCAGCAGCACTCCCTCATACATCACCTGGAAGCTGTAAGAGGTCCAGCGCTGCGGAAGCGAAGGCTGGAAGCTCAGACAATCGCCATCAGAGCGCATACCGCCAAATCCGTATACGATATTCATCCATGCGGCAGCAATTGAAGTGGTGTGCAGGCCTTCACGGGTGTTGCGGTTATAATTATCCAGATCAAGCCGGGTGGCAAATTCAAAGAAGGTATAAGCCTCCTCATGTTTACCGATTTCACTGGCCAGAATGGAATGGATCGAAGGAGAGAGTGAAGACTCATGGATACATCTGGGTTCGTAATATTCATAGTTCGCCACTTTGGCTTCTCTGGAGAACTGCCCGCTGTACAGGAACATGAACATCAGCACATCAGGCTGCTTGATCATGTCGTAACGGTAGAGACGGTCATAGGACCAATTCGCGTAAAGCGGAAAATCCCTGACAGGTATGGAGTGAATATCAATATGCGGCATATCGAAAAATCCGTCATGCTCCTCATAGATCCCGCTGTTCGGGTCCAGGGGAATCCGCATATGCTGCGCTTTAAGGCTCCAGTCCGCTAATTCTTCGTCACGCAATCCCGTCTTGGCCATCACTTCGGCGAACGTATCAGGTACCTGCTCTTTCATTTCAGCGACCGTTTCCAGCGTGTATTCGAACAATTTTTGGGCCATCAGGTTGATATAGCAGTTATTGTTCACCATCAATTGGAACTCATCAGGACCCATGACACCGAAATAACCGTATTCGCCGCTCCGCTGTCCCCATTGCCCGCGCGTAGCATAGAAGCGGCTGATCTGGATCAGCATTTCTGCACCTTTGCTGTACAGGAAGGTTCGGTCGCCCGTATTCTTCACATAATGCCAGATACCGTAGGAAACGGCAGTGCCAACATGAAGCTGCAGATTAGAATGCTGCCACAGGTCGCAGCTCTCCGTCCCGTCAATCGTGGCAATCGGATAGCAGGCTCCCTCGCAGTCTACGTCTTTGGCGCGCAGCATCGCTTCCGGCAGCGTTTTATAGCGGAATTCGAGCAGGCTTTTGGCTGCCTTGGGATTATTGAACATATAGAACGGCAGACAGTAGGACTCGGTATCCCAGAAGGCAAGACCACGGTAAGCCTCGCCCGTTAAGCCTTTGGCGCCGATATTAAAGCCGGGATGGTCACCGTGATATGTCTGGTAGAGCTGGAAGATACAGAAGCGGATGCCCTGCTGGTTCTCGGGATCACCTTCGATGCGGATATCGCTGGTCTGCCAGATGCCGCTCCAGTAGGTCTTTTGTTCGGAGAATACTGCTTGCTCGTCTAGTCTGCCTGCCGTAACCGCAAGCTCCATTCCTTCTGCCCACAGACTATCTTCGCTCCGTGAGGAGTCACTATCCGTGCAATTGACGGCAAGCTTCGTGTAATGCACGGCTTTCCCTTGGGTCAGCTCCAGTGTAAACTGCTGGCCAATAAATCGATCCCGTTCTACCCGCACAGCATTAATCACCTGCGAAGACTGCAGGACAAAGCTGCTAAACAGCTTATTGCCGGTAGTCAGCGTTTCCGCCATAATCGCAGTGACGCCGTCTTCCACCCCGCTGCGCAGGCTTTTCCACATACTCTTCCCGCGTTCCTCATGAATCATGTTAAAATCAAGCCCTGTGCACACTTCTGCGGTCCCCGAGAAATTCAGCGGCTGAAAGGCAACCTGCTGCAGCCCCAGATGGGACAGGGTCATGCTGACCAGCCGGGTGAATGTTACTTTCAGATCCTTCCCGCACTCCAGATGCCAGATGAACTCACGGCAATACGTCCCGCTCTGAAAATCCAGTCTGCGGCTGAACTCCGAAACTTTGCTTTTTGCAAGATCCAGAACCTCTCCGTCCACAGTAATTCGGGTGTACAGCCAGTCCACTGCATTTACCATGTAGCGCAAGGAGCGAATAATACCCTTATAATGATTGCCAATCTCCTGCTGCTCGTTCAGACCATTAAAATAGCTGCCAGGCAGTGAATCACCGCTATAACCTTCATCTGCAAAACCACGCACACCCATATACTCATTGCCCAGTGAAAAAATCGATTCCGAGGTACGGTTCCTTTCCGGGTCAAACCCATCTTCAATGATCGCCCATGGATCGACCTTTAAATATTTATCCGCCACTTTTGCCATGTTTGATTTCTCCTTCTCCCGAGTTGTATCCACATGTCCTCCTGTGCTCAGAGGAAACGCCGGACGCTCACTTCAAGAGTATCTTTCCGGAGAATCTTGGCCAATGTCTGCCTGTAATGGAGTTATGTGCATTTTTACGGAGTTGAAGGAATCCTGCAGTTTAGGATATGATCAATAAAGCTGAGCAGCCCTGAAATGCATATTAAATCTCACACGTTTGAAGTGAAATTTATCACAATGTTAAAAATTCGACACTTTTTGGCGAAAATTTTTACCCATAATGAGGGATTTCAAGGTATAATTAATTTAAAATTTACTGAAAAACTGAGGGAATAAAGGGGATGTCGATTATGATCAAGGAACATTATAATGTTATCGAAGCCCACGGGAATACAAACTGTTTCTCCGAACAGAACTTCAACAGACTTCTTGTCACAATGAAAGAACGCATGGTCCCTGAAGGATCTCACTTGTTTTGGGAAGGCGACTACTCGGATAAATTGTTTTATATCAAACGTGGACGTGTTAAACTGACCAAATCTACTGACGAGGGTAAGGAACTTATTCTTTATATGTATCAGGCTGGTGACATGGTAGGTCAAGCAGACCCTTTCTTCAGCACGAAGCACAGCTTCACCGCAGAAGTGATTGAGGAGAGCGAGGTTGGTGTGATTGAGCAGAAGGATCTGGAGATTCTGATCTGCCAGCACTGTGATTTCGCCATTGACTTTATGAAATGGATGGGCATTCACCACCGTCTCACCCAGACGAAATTCCGTGATTTGATGATGTACGGCAAGCCTGGCGCACTTTGTTCGACGCTGATCCGCCTCGGCAACACTTATGGCGAGAAGAACGGCGACAACATTCTGATCAACAAAAAAATCACGCATACGGATCTGTCCAACATGATCGGTGCTACCCGTGAGAGTGTCAACCGGATGCTGAGCGACCTTCGCAAGAAAGACGCTGTGGAATACGAAAACGGCATGATCGTAATTAAAGATCTTGGCATGCTGCAGGAAATCTGCCACTGTGAATTATGTCCGAACGAAATTTGCCGTATTTAATTTCCTTGTAATAATACCCTCTATTCTCCTCAATGAAACATATAGGGCCCAAATTTTCTTCACAATAAAGATAGAGTGGTCTAAGACGCCTTGCGGGCGTCTTTTTTTCCGTTTGTATTACCTTGAGGCAGTGCTCCATTAGTGAAGCTGTACTACTTGGAGCCTTTTTTCATCTCCCATTTCCCATAATATCCAGCCTCTGGAGACAAACTGCCTCCGCTCAGCCAACCCGCTGCAAGCACCGCCACCGGTGAAGCCGAATCCAGCGTAATGGCTGCCAGATCCACCCACTCCATCCCCAGTGAATCCTGCTCCGCGAATACTCCGATAGTAGCAGCATGTTGAGGGTCCGTGATATTCACAGTGTACAGTGCTGCGATGTGATGCATATGTGTAAAGTCATTCTCCTGATAGCGCACAAAAAAATAAAAGGTGCCCAAACTGTCTCTCACCTTGACAGACAACCCGGTTTCCTCCATAAATTCTCTGACCAGCCCATCAGCCAGCGATTCATTCTCCTCCAGCCTTCCCCCGGGAAGATCATATCTTCCGGTATAAGCCCCTCTTCCTTTATGTATGACCAGCAGCCTGCCCTCGCGTTCACAAATTCCATAAACCCCAAAATGATTGAAGCTCTTCATCGCAGATCTCTCCCTGTAAAATATAACAATATGACTTAATGTAAAGTCCCCGTGCAGATACAGTTTAACAAAAAAACTGTCCTGCGGGCTATGACCCACAAGACAGTTATAGTTGCTTGCTATTCAAAACTTCTCCGTACCTTAACGTTTGCCTCGGGCAGCACGCACCGGTGAGATCAGCCAATAGGCCATACCTACAAACACACCACCGCCGATGATATTGCCCAGGGTGACGGGAATCATGTTATGCAGCCAGCCGGCAATGCTGATGGTCTCCGGATGGTTCGGCAGCAGTACGGCTACGCTTAGCAGTGTCATGTTAGCCACACTGTGCTCATATCCGCTGGCGATAAAGGCGAACAGACACCACCAGATCAGCACCAGCTTCGCTGCTTCACTTTTCGCACGCGAGGACATCCACAAGGCCAGACAGACCAGCCAGTTACAGAGGATACCACGGAAGAACAGCTCCGAGAAGGGCAGTGTCATTTTTTTGGCGGCAGCGGTAAAGATCAGATGCTCAGCAGGAGCTGCCTTGAACAGACCCGTTCCTTGAATCAGCAGCGCCAGAATGACCGCACCGGCAACATTGCCGACAAATACAATAATCCAGTTCTTTACCGTATCCCAGACACTGGTTCTTCCGGCAAGCGTACTTACGGTAAAAAACATATTGTTCCCGGTAAACAGCTCAGATCCGGCAAATACGACCAGTGTCAGTGCAATCCCGAAGGAGGTGCCCATCACAAGCGGCTGAAAAGGAGATTTGGCCGCCGCTAGCGGTGCGCCGAGTGAGAAAATAAGAATGATTCCGATCCCAACGTAAGCCCCGGCCAATATTGCAGCCAGAAAATACCTCGGCAGACTCTCGTTCATTTTGTCGCGTTTGCCTACTGCTGTTTCTACGATGTTCTCGACACTTTGCGTAAACATCTCTCCACCCCGCCATTCCTCATCTTAATTTAGCTTTGAAAAACTGCCTGTTGCAGGCTGACTTTCACAATATCTCCGTCCAGAGAAACGGGAAAGGTTGCTACTGTACCGTGGTCTGGTGCCTGAACCTCGCCGCTGCGAAGGTCAATCTTCCAGTCATACAGCGGATCGTACAAATAATGTCCCGATACGATTCCCTCAGCGAGAGGCCCACCCTTGGGATGAGGGCTGCTGTTCTCTACGGCATAGAAAGCTCCGTCCGAGGTGCGGAATATGGCCAGCTCCAGATTCCCGGCTGTTACAACACGTCCAATTTGCGGCAGGAAACTCTGTACCGGTCCTACGGCGTATTCTTGTTTTGCGCTATCCATTGTTCTCTCTCCTTTTGGGTTATGATTAGACTCTTGCCTTCTCAAACAGCGCGGTGCGGGTGCTGTCGTCATTCAGCATTTTTTTCCAAGGATCAGTTACCTGAGCCAGGGCAAAATCAATCCTTGCAGCCAGCTCCTTGCGGTTGTCCTCATTGTTCAGAATCACGTTCTGGATATTTTCCAGTCCCATGCGTTCGACCCACTCCGAGGTTCTTTCCAGGTAGTTCCCGGTTTCACGGTAGTACTGAATCACGGCGGAGCAGATTTCGATCAGCTCATCATCGGTTTTCACCTTGCAGAAGGCATCGGCTATCCGCGGTTTGATCCCGCCGTTGCCGCCAATGAACACTTCCCAGCCACCGTCGTTGCCGACGATGCCGATATCCTTCGTGCAGGATTCCGCACAGTTGCGCGGACAGCCGTTGACTGCTATTTTGAATTTGGCCGGCAAATCAAGGCGTTCATATTTACGTTCAATAAAAGCTCCCATACCCATGGAATCCTGTGTCCCGAAGCGGCAGAACTGCGAACCTACACAAGTTTTTACCGTACGAAGCGATTTCGCATAGCCATAACCGGAAGGCATATCCAGCTCTTCCCATACTTTAGGCACATCCTCTTTTTGGATACCGACCAGATCCAGACGCTGACCACCGGTCACTTTTACAACCTTCACGTTATATTTCAAGGAAACATCGGCAATTCGTCTCAGGTCTTCCGGTGTAGTTACCCCGCCGTACATCCGTGGAATAACGGTAAAGGTACCATCTTTCTGGATGTTCGCACTCATCCGTTCGTTGACGAACCGCGATTCCTTCTCATCCTCATGGGTATCCGGGTAGATCATGCCAAGATAATAGTTCACAGCCGGACGACATTTGGAACAGCCTTCCGCTTGTTTCCAACCCAGCACATTCATAACCTCTTTGGTCGTTTTCAGTCCTTTAGCGGTAATCTCTGCTACAATCTCATCGCGGCTCAAGGTGGTGCATCCGCAGATCCCCTGCTTCGCACTTTCCTGGAAGCTGTCACCGAGAACAAACTGCAGAATCTGCTCGACAACCGGCTTGCAGCCACCGCATGAGCGGGTAGCTCCGGTGCAGGCTTTAATTTCGTCTACCGTGGTAAAACCGTTCTCCGTAACGGCATCAACGATTGCCTTCTTGGTCACGCCGTTGCAGCCGCAGACGATCTCCTCATCAGCCATCGTTTCGACTGACAAGCCTTTTTTTGCACCGCCTCCGCCGCAGCAGCCCGTGCCCATTACTTCGCCATAAATTTCGTCGGTCATTTCGGTGCCCTGCTTGACCAGCTTCTGCAGACTGGCAGACTCAGTCACATCGCCGAACAGGACTGCACCGACAATAATATTGTTTCTGAGCAGAATTTTCTTATAGGTTCTCTTCCATTCATCTTTAGCCGAAATGACGGTATGCTCCGCTGTTTCAGTGAAATCACCGGCAGAGAAGACATCCACTCCGGAGATCTTCAGCTTGGTGGCTACGACAGAACCTTCATACGGCTGGGTGGAGGCGCCGCACAAATGCTTCGCCAGCACCATCCCCTGCTCGAACAGCGGAGCTACCAGCCCGTAGCAAGTGCCGCGGTGCTCTGTACATTCTCCTACAGAATAGACATTCGCCATCGAGGTCTGGAGATAATCGTTCACGACAATTCCGCGATTAACCGTGATGCCGCTGTCTTTAGCCAGCTGGACATTCGGTTTGATTCCGACCGCCATCACTACAAAATCTGATTGCAGCTCGGTTCCATCGCTGAAACGCAGGCCGTTTACCCGTTCCTCTCCGGTCAGCTCAACCGTCTGTTTGCCCATAGCAAACTTCACGCCCTGGCGCTCAAGCTCAGCTTGAAGCATGGAGGAAGCAGTATGGTCAAGCTGACGCTCCATCAAATCCTCCAGCAGATGCACAACGGTAACATCCATACCGAGGTTCACAAGTCCTTTGGCTGCTTCAAGACCAAGCAGTCCGCCGCCAATCACCGCCGCTGTGCGGTATTGTTGTGCCGCAGCCAGCATGGCGTCGCAATCCGCAATGTCACGGAAGCCTACAACTCCATCCTTTGTGCTGCCCGGTACCGGCAGAATGAATGAATTTGAACCTGTTGCAATAATAACTTTATCATAAGGAACCGACATTCCATTATCTGTAATGATCTGACGGGAGGCTTCATCAATCCGGACAACAGTGGTTCCAGTATGCAGAGTAATATTGTTATCCTCGTACCACTGGCGGTCGTTCAGAATGATATCTTCAATGCTCTTGCTTCCTTCGAGGACATAGGACAGCATTATCCGGTTGTAGTTGGGATGAGGCTCGCTTCCAAAGATCGTAATATCATAAGCGCCGCCAAGCTTAAGGATCTGTTCGATAGTGCCTACGCCAGCCATACCATTCCCTATCAAAACTAACTTTTCTCTCTCCACGGTCACTGTTAAGACCCTCCTCAATGCTTCTGGATTTCTTCATATACATATCTGATAACAAAATTATACGTTTTAAATTTGAAGAGCATTTGTGATTCAAATCACAATAAATGTGAATCTTTTCACATATTTTTGTGCCAGCGTATGTAAGGTTTTTTGGTGAAAGAAAAATAGCCAGCTTCCCTTATGCTACCTCTTGCATTAAGGAAATCTGGCTATGATACTTATCATCTTACCGGAGAACCAGTGAAATCTCGAGTACATCTTGAGGTCTGAGCTTCATATCAATTCCGCTGTTAAGCAGCGTCTTGTCGTTCACTTTCAGCTTCCAGTCTTCACTGGTGAGCGGCGTGTACCCCATGACCGTGAGTACCGTCTTGTTGTCTTCCGCCAACTGAACAATTCCGCTGCTCTTCAGCAGACCCCGGACAGACAGGTCTTCGCTATAAGATAAAATATGTGAATGTGTCAGTTCAGGCTGCTCACTCCCGCCGTTCACTGTAAGAATAATGGGCAGAAGCGGGGCATCTCCGGCTGCCGGCTTCGCAGTAATAACAATCGCCTGCTCCCGCGAGACTGGACTATTCCAATCGGTTATGATTTTGCCGCCAAGCTGAATCTGCCAGATCATGTCCGGGGCAAGAAAAATTTTATTGACTGCCAGTATGCTAAATCCGTCTTCGGCAAAAGTAACGACACCGCTACTCTTCAGCAGCTCTATAAGCGTTATTCCTGGCTTGTATGCTTCGCTGAGCTGTCTCCCTGAGTTCCCTGCCAGCTCATTATCACCGGCCATTAGTGAAAAAGCAGGGCCTGCAGCCCCGGCTGCGGCATTGTTTCCGTTCGCATCTGAACCAAATGCCGAGCATCCGCCTAGCGTCGCAATGATAATTAAACCTACCCATAAACGCCACAGAAATTTCGTGGACATTCCCGGCACCGCCCTCTTCCGCCCGATCATAACCTCAATCATTCTCTCAGGTCTTTAGTCATTATGTATACTATCTTTTAAGAATAACGCAAACTAGCTTTGTTCTCAAACGATAAATTTCGGGAGTTAATCAGGCAGCGAAGCGGTGAAGAAGAAAAAAAGTCCCCGCAGGGACTTTGAGAACAGCATGCTCTATTTTACTGATAACGCAGGAACAAGATGTTATTCTCCAGATGCACATGCTCGAAGGTCATTCCCTCTAACTCCTCCAGGCGGGCATAGGTCAGGCGATAGGTTGTGCAGGCATGCTCTGGCGGAGTGAAGTCGTTCGTAACTCTGCGGAGCTCCCGCAAAATCTCACCGGCTCCGTCATGCTCTTCTTCCAGCGTATGCAGCAGCCCGCGCAGCTCGGCCAATCCTTCTTCGCTCGGATTCTCGGAGTAGGCAAGCATCTTAGGGAATTCGGATTCCTCCTCCTTCGCTGTATGCTGCAGCAAATCTTCCCTCAGGAGGTTAAACAACCGGTAAACTTCACCCAGATGCGGAGAATCCTCGCCATGGACGCGGAATACCTTGGTTACATTCTGACTGATCAAGGGCAGCTCTTCGCGCAAGTACCGGTGATGCTTGCCTACAATATACTCAACCAGCTCAGCGGAAGATGCCTCATTCCAGGCAGTGTCTACATCAAGCACCGGATGCTCTTTCAGCAGTTTATGCAGATCTGCAAGCAGGGTCTCCGGGTCAAGCCCTTTCTCAGCTGCCACTTCGGCCAGCGGCTTTGCGCCCCCGCAGCAGAAATCGATCCGCTGTCCTTTGAAATAATCTGCCGCCTTAGGGAATTGCAGTACAATATCTCTGACCATGTCCGCTCCGGTAAACTGGATAGGCGCTGCCGCAGAATGGCTCCCCGCATTGTCCTGTGTTCCTGTAATTGTATTATTGAATTGATTGGCCGTCATAATGGCCCCTCCCTTACGTTATTGGTTTCTGTTACCCTTCCACCTTAACGCCAAGAGAGGCCCAAGCTAGTGATTGAACGCACTGAATATATAAAATTTTATTGAACGTCAAATGTAATATTTGATAACTTTGAAAATTCCGAAAGCTTTTCCACTTTTTCATTATAAGCACAAAACGTTTTGCTTAGAATTTTTAGATTTTCAACAAACTTATCATAATATCCAATTTCATTCATCAATCCCCGCATCCCTTCCGATAAATTTGTCAATTTTATATATTCTGCCTGCATGTCAGGATCGTGTTTTAATCGGTGAATATAATCAGAAATTTTCTCTCGTTCGTTTACAACTCCCTCGTCTGTTATGGTAAGCCAATTCTCGATATAGTCATTAATATGTTTTTCATACTTTTCAATATCTTTAATTGTCAGCTTTTCGTACATGTCTACTATTTCTTGAGGATATTTTATAACTTCGACTTCATCTAAGAATTTAATTATGGAAATCCACGCTTCCTCTTTTTCCGGCGTATCTATAGGTTCATTTAAGAAAGAACTGTATTGCATGATCAACATCTTCCCAAAGTTCCCTGGAAAAATACGCTCAATCTGCTTTTTCATAAAGCCCTCTCTGCTTCGCTCATCCAGCTCAAGAGTTTTATTCAGAACCGATAGTTGTTTTGTTAATTGAAGAAGTCCAATCTCATCAGAATCAAAACTGCTCAGGCTGGATTGAAGCACATTTTTACTTTTTCCAAGTCTTTTGATCTCACTGTCAAGTCTTACCAAGTGTTGCTCTAAACAATCTTTTAACATTTGAGGGTTCGATATCATTGTTTTGATATCTTTCAGGGGTACATCAAATTGTCTCAAAACAGATATTTGCACCAATACATCGGCATCACTTTGCGAATACTCCCGATAATTGTTTTCAGGATTAACATGAGGGCTTACTAACCCTTCTTCCTCGTAATAGTTTATTGCTTTTTTGGTAAGGCCCGTAATATCCATAATCGCACTTATTTTCATTAATAACACCTCCTTGTAATAAAATAAGCTAATACCCAAGGGAACAGTCAATAGCTTATTTCCACAGCCATAGTTCAGATTGTCCGTGCTTATTATTGTTAGCGATTTCAAGCCCAACTCAAAACAGCGCGCACCGATTGTACCGGCACGCGCTGTTGTCATAGACATTCCCACTGGTTTATTTTATATTCTTACAATCCTTCTTGTATCAACCTTCGCTATCGGACCGTCGCCTGCATATAAGTCCGTTTGCCCTCAGCGTCCTTCAAGTAAGGTCCCAGCCCGGCAAAGCGGGAATGGTCTACATACACCCCTGTCATCCATCGGCCCTCAGTCAGGCCGCCATTCCACTGCAGAACAAGATCGGGAGCTGCGATCCATTCCTGATACACTCTTATGTTCTTTTCTTTATATTCTTTGCTGGGTTTGCCAATCTCGGCCAGCCTTAGATTATTCATATAGGTCGGTACGAAATACGTGGAAATTGTATCGAGATCATCGCCATCCAGAAAGGCTTCTTCGCCCAAGTATGGCTGAAACAGCACCGTATTCTCATACAGCGACCATATCACAGCCTGCAGCACCATGCTCTGCCGGATGCCATTATGGAAGGTGAACCTGCGCTGCTGGCCGGAGCTGAGATTGTCCGGGACTGCCGACGGTTCCAGGCAATGCCGTTCACAGCCGATGCATTTCCAGCCGGTCGGGCTCTGGATCCATTTCTGAAACACGCTCCCGCTATCGTTGTCTCCCTTGTATAAGGAGGAAATGATTTCGTAGGGCACTCCAATCCACGCATCCCATAACGAGCCGGGAAGATGCCCGTGCAGCATAAACAACGTCTTGTCGTAAATGAGCTGAACTCTAATTGAGGCGGTCTCCAGCTCAGCAACATCATCTTTTCCATATGTTATTTCCCGGGAAAACAAGGTGGTTTTCATCTTCCTCGCCTCCTAAAAGTTTTGTTAGCGTTACTTCATCGAGTCCACTTCGACAAAACTCACTTCGAAAGCATACACTTAGTTTTGTTAGCGTTACTTCTTCGAGTCCACTACGACAAAACTTACTTCGAAAGCATATTCATATATTTGGTAACGCTCGCACACCGCCCGGCAACAGTTTTTTCTATTATATTATATCCTGTGGTTGATTGTGCAAGTTTTATTTGAAAAAATTTGAATAAATTTGAAAAAGCCCCTTTTCCACGTAGCGGAAAAGAGGCGATCAATAGGACGCTGAAGCGCGGGCTACTCGACCCAGCTCTCTGCCCAGGACTGAATTTGCTGCATAACCGGCTCAAGTGCGCGGCCCTTAGTGGTTAATTCGTACTCGATGCGCACCGGAGTTTCCGGATACACATGCCTTACCAGAATGCCCTCACATTCCAGATCCTTCATTCGTTCGGACAGCATCTTATCGCTCATTGATGGAATCAGGCCGGAAATATCCTTAAAACGCTTCGGTCCACTCATCAATGTCTGGATAATCAGCCCATTCCAACGTTTGCCTAAGAAAGAGAAGGCCGTTTCGAATCTTGGGCACATCGTCAGTTGATGTTCTTCCATTGTTCTCACCTCTCACTTGTGAAACTTACAATTAGTTAGTATATATAATTTTACCACATTTATAGCGTAATGAACATCGTTTACCAAAAAAAAGTTCACTAGCCTACCTAATTATATCCCTGATGTCAATCCACGGTGCCTTGCGGCGGCTTTCGCTGTGCAATCGCCTCGGTTACCACGTAAGCCAGATCATCGTTGCTATAGAGGGACAATACTCCAAGAACCGTATCATCGGAGATAAAGCCTGCTTCTTCCTCGGGTACAGTCAGCGCCAGTGCCCTGCTGAGCGCGGCATTGCCCTCCTGCTGCGGGTAAGCCTGCAGATACAGCGCATGCGGGTCTAATTTGTTGTTCACACACCATTGGGCAAACACGAGAATCATCATTTCCTCATCCCGTTTGTAGCTTTCGATAATCTGCTCTTCCATTGATTTGCTGTACTCGTCCATAGTGTGCTCCTTTCTGCTCTTCTGTCATTCGGCAAGCTTCGCTGCCAGCACATGGCTGGGCAGAACGGCGGAAGCTGCGATGCCGCATTGCTCCGGGGTATGAATATTGTTCAAAAAATGACTGACCACGCCGCTGAAGCCTCTCCGCTCCAGAATCGTATCCCAGCTTCCGAAGCTTTGGTTGCGTGGCAGGGAACCCTTCTCGAATAATGTAACCTTCTCCATGTCCACCACTTCTACTGATCTGCCGTTTCCGTGCAGCTCCAGCTTCTCAAGGTCAGCTCCGGCATCCCTGACCATGCTGAACATTCCGCTCTCCCCGCTGGTCCAGGACAGCATTCCGGAGGATTGAAGCAGCCTGCCTTCCTGATCGGACTTAAGGCTGCTGTGAAGCAGCTCATAATCCCCGCCGCAGAGCCAGAGCAGCAGGTCCAGCATATGAATCAGATCATCATGCACAGTTTCACGGCTGCTGCCGGATTGCAGCTTCGTGCGGTGTTTGACCGCCTGACAATGGCTGATGCCGCCGGCTTTGGTTAGCCAGGCCTTGGCTGCCATATACATCGGGGCATACCGGCGGTTGAAGCCTACAGCCAGAAGCAGTCCTTTGTCTTCGGCCAGCTCCGCCATCCGCCGGGATTGTTCCAGCTCATAAGACAGCGGCTTATCCACATACACCGATAATCCGTGCTCCAGGCACTGGGTCACAATCTCATAATGAGTAGGCGTGGGACTGTGCACGAAGACCGCATCAAGATCCCAGGACAGCAGCTCGTTTAGATCGGTCGTACCCTTGGGCAAGCGGTACATACGGACCGCTCCCTGAACCGTAGCCGGAGAATGGCTTAGCACTCCAACGACCTCGGCCTGGTCATGACGGGAGAGCAGCGGCAAATAGACTTTACGGGCAATATCACCGATGCCGACCATCGCCACTCTTTTACGTGCAGTGTTATTCATCATAGCCTCTCCCTCTTCTGTCATTCTTAGATGTATTATACAGTGACAAGCTCATTCGACAAATGATCTTTGCTTCATTAATTACTTTTTTTTCAGTATGATGAGATGAATGAACGGAAGAAAGGGAATAGTAGAATGAGAAAATGGCTGATGGCTTTGCTGTATGTTGCGGGTGTAATCCTCGCGTTTATCTATAGAAATGAAATCCTGGGCTGGCTGCGGGAGGACCATAATCTCCTCCTGTCGATCGGCGCAGCCACATTGCTGGCCTTTATTCCTGTCATACCCTATAAAGCTGTCATCGCTTTATTCGGATATGCCTACGGAAGTGTAGCCGGCGCAGCCATCTGCTGGTTAGCAACCACTATAGCTGCCGCGGTAGTGTACGGCATCGTAAAATATATATTTCAAGACAGGGCGGGTACATACTTAGCCTCTATACCACTGCTTGAGAAATTCTCGTCTGCCGTACAGCGGCGCCCCTTTGCTTCCATTGTGCTTGCCCGTCTGACTCCGGTAATTCCGCAAATGGCGGTGAACATCTACGCCGGTGTATCTGGACTGCACTTCTGGAGTTATCTCGCCGCTACCGGCCTAGGCAAAATCCCTGGCATATCGCTGTACGCCTTTCTTGGAGGACAACTGGTCCTCCATCCGAAAAGCGCTGTTATAGCTATTCTGGTCTATGTCGCCGTAATCGCACTGGCCGTATGGTCCCTCCGGTCCCGCCGTTCCTTGGAATAAAGAGTCAACTGAGCACACATGTGGCAGTGAGAGTCCCGGCTGCTATGAGGATGTTGCTTACGAGCTTTCCTCCACACGAATTGCATCCGCTGGCAGAGTGATCTAATTTGCTTTATAATTAAATTGAATTGTGATCTATTTAATTGCATTCTATGAATGGAGGGATATTTATGAGTGATGTTCAGTCTAACCATATAGCCACCAAAACAGAAAAAGCGACTTTTGCGGGAGGCTGTTTCTGGTGCATGGTATCTCCTTTTGAGGAGCTGCCGGGTATTGTCGAGATCCTCTCCGGTTATACGGGCGGGCATACAGTCAATCCGACCTATGAAGAAGTGTGCTCAGAAACGACCGGCCATGTTGAAGCGGTACAGATTACCTTTAACCCGGATATTTTCCCATACAGCAAGCTGCTGGAGCTGTTCTGGCAACAGATAGACCCTACCGATGCCGGAGGACAATTCTATGACCGCGGAACTTCCTACGGCACGGCAATATTCACCCATTCGGAGGAGCAGCGCCGGCAGGCAGAAGCTTCCAAGGCTGCGCTACAGGCCAGCGGACGTTTCCCGGGGCCAATTGTAACCCCAATCCTGCCGGCCAAACCGTTTTACCCTGCCGAAGAGTACCACCAGGGTTATCATCATAAGAATCCCGGACACTACAAGCGTTACCGCAAGGGCTCCGGCCGGGATGCTTTTATCGAGAATCACTGGACACATCAGGAGGATAAAAATAGCCTGAAGGAACGTTTGACGCCACTACAATACGAAGTGACGCAGAACAACGCAACGGAATCGCCTTTCCGCAACGAATTCTGGGATCATCATGGAGACGGTATATACGTAGATATCGTATCCGGCGAGCCGCTCTTCAGTTCACAGGATAAATTCGATTCCGATTGCGGGTGGCCCAGCTTTACCCGGCCGATCCGCGACTATTCAGTCAAGGAGAAAACCGATCTCAGCCACTTGATGATCCGCACGGAAGTACGCAGCAAAACTGCCGATTCCCATCTTGGTCATGTGTTCAACGACGGTCCCGGTGAAAATGGCCTGCGGTACTGCATCAATTCGGCTGCCCTGCGTTTTGTGCCGAAAGAAGATCTGGAGAAGGAAGGCTATGGAGAGTACCGCGTGCTCTTCCAGCATGCCTGATTCATAAAGAACAGGAATTCTAAACATCTAACAAATACAAAAAAAAGAAACTCTGATTACAGAGTTTCTTTTTTTGTATTTGCTTATGCAGGGTCAAGCTTCGTAATAAGTGGTGCAAAATTAATCACTGAGAATTTATTCGCACTGGTTGGATCACCACTGCCTACAGCAACCTTTTGTGTTGTTGAGAGGCTGCTGGTCCAAGGGGTGTAATTTGCCCCGGCTGTGTCCGTACGCAGCTGGGTTTGGGAGAAGCTGGCTTGGCTGTACGAGCTGGCGCCTTGATCCTCCACACCGTGTATCATTTTCACTTTGTTATACGTCCCCAGCGCCTTCGACGCATTGCCGACATCCTTGTGGTCGGTCCAAGGGAGCGCCGCACCATTCAGATACAGGGTGGCTTGACGCGTGGAATGATCATAAGTGAGCTTAAGGTCAACCGTCTGGCCTTTGGCAAGACTCGATACAACTTGGGAATTATAATACGTGCTGGTTCCTCCGTAGGAGGCTCCAAGAAACACTTTGAACCCAAGGTAAGAGTAGGAAATCCCCGCTTCAATGGAGGCATCTCCGATGCCCAAGTACCAGTCGACGTAGCCGTTTACCGGATTAATGGTTGTCGGCAGAATAAGCTTTGTTGTTACCCCTGTGTAGCTGGCTGCATTGGTAATTGTTCTAACTGCTCCGTGTCTGTTCATTCTTATCCATCTCCCTATACATATTAGTTAGTAGAAGCTGGCGCGCCATCTTTGCTTCTCATCTATTAGGGAAATTTCATAAGAGAATTACAACCAAGCTCCGAAAAAACTTATCATCCCATACAGGGGGCTCATTCTTTATCCTTTATTCTCCGGTTCACCCGCATCTTCTTCGGGGGCAGTTCTATTCTCCGGTGCAGGCTCTGCGCTGCTGCGGTTCAGAGTCTCCCTGCCTTGCTCCCGGTTGGTCTGGCCGATGTGATCCCTATGCGTCTTCTCACGCTCCTTGGATTTTCTCCGGAACCAGAGGACAATCACTGTAACCACTCCGCCTACAAGGAGCACCGGAAGTGCCGCTGCAAGGAAAACAACCAGCCACTGCAACATAATAGACATAGCGTTCAGGCTGCTCTTGAGCGCATCCGATGCCCGCTCTAACAGCGGACCCTGCTCTTTCTTCTGCGTAACAGCAAGGCTTTCGTCCGTCTGATAGAGGCGGAGCTCCACGGTGGAGAAGGAGACATTTTGATCAATATAACGCATTCTGCCTTTAATCTGCTCGATTTCCTCCTGAATCGCTCCAAGCTGGTTAGCGAAAGCGACCAGATCGGACGATTTGGTTGCTTTTTTCATAAACTCGATATACTGGTTCTCCATCAGCTGCTTAGCCTTAAGACGTGATTCCAAATCAACATATTCTTCTGAGACGTCCTGCCCGGTGATGCTTTGCTGAATATTCTCATTCTTGATCTTCTCCAGATTATCCAGAAAAGAGGCGAATCCGGAAGCCGGCACCTTCAGAATAAAGGTCCCGCCCTTCTCGTATTCAGACATATTCTCCGAAAATTCAATAATATAGCCGCCGGCCAAAGTAATCATGTTCCGTACATCACTTTGCGCTGAGGCATAGTCCTTTACCTCCATATTGAGGTTGGCCCGGTAGATCAGCTTCTTGTTCAGTCCGGCTGCAACATCGCTCCCGGTAAATCCGGAAGGTTGTTCAGCACCCTGTTCTGTACCTAGATTCTTGGCTGTCCCCGTCTTGTTCGCATCGGTTTTCTGATCCTGCCCGCCTGCTGTTACTGTAGCAGACTCCGCCGAAGAATCCTTCGATTGAACCAAAGCAGCCTCAGGTGCTGAATCTGCCGCCCCTCCCTCAGAGAAGGTGTTCGCACTGAGTTGATCAGCAGCCGAGTTGTTGTCGTCGCCTGAACCGCAGCCTGCCAGCACAACTGCTAGAACAAATAAAAATAAAAAGTAATGCAGACCCCATTTTCGCATTCTCATTCCTCCAAAAGTGTAGTGGAATTTCAGCTTCTTCTATATAAACTACTCCGGCGAAAGGCCCTTTGATCTCTGAGTCTCTTCCGCGTTATTTATTTTGACGTTCCAAAAGCTGGAAGGTTGCAGGAGATTGGAGAATTTCGGACCTTTTTTGATGTTTATTCCCAAAAATAACACCGTTTACATCGCAAACAGGATCATTCGAATGCTGAATGATCCTGTTTGCGAAATCAGGCTTTATTTGCTACAATAATCGTGTCTGAAAAGACAGGAAACACCAAAAACCCTCTATTCACAAGGAATAAGGGCAGGGTTCTGTTCGGACAAGCTCCACCTTGCTGAACAGGACAAATCAAAACGTTCTAATCATGTTGCCAATCCACTATAAGGGGAGGTGAACCCTCATGGCAAAAGACGTATTGTGCGCAGTGAACTCTTGCACCTATTGGGCAGAAGAGAACAAATGCAACGCTGAGTCCATTTTTGTTGCTTATCACAGCTCCAAAGAGCCTACACAGTCTGAAGAAACAGACTGCAAAACTTTCGAAAGTAAATAAGCGTAAACTTAGAAGGGACCCTCCACGGTTCCTTCTTTTCTGTTACCCATTCTATCAAGAATGAGAATTATTATCAAGTGTTTATACTAAAAAAGATCGCCACAAAAAACCAATCCGGGGTGGAATACCCCGGATTGGTTTTTACAGTATATATGCCGACCTTAGCTGGACTTCTTCCGGAATATTCAGCCCCCTCCGGATCACCAGGAAATTGGAGGCCAGTTATAACGGACGTATCAGCGGCTGACCGCTCCGCTCTTCTCTCTGACAATCACGGCAGCCTGCACCATGTTGCGCAGCGCCGCTCCGGTTTCTTCCCAGCCCCGTGTCTTCAGGCCGCAATCCGGATTAATCCAGAACTGTCCGGCATCAAGCACACGCAGCGCCCGCTCAATAGCCTGTGTCATTTCCTCTACCTTCGGTACACGCGGACTATGAATATCATACACACCAAGACCGATTCCCTTGCCATACTCCTGCTCTTCAAAGCTGACGATCAGCTCCCCATGGCTGCGCGAGGTCTCGATGGAGATTACATCGGCATCCATCGCCGAGATTGATCCGATCATGTCATTGAACTCACTGTAGCACATATGCGTATGGATCTGCGTGGTCGCCTTCACAGGGTTGGTAGCGATACGGAAAGATCTTACCGCCCAGTTCAAATAATGCTCATGATCTTCAGCCTTTAACGGCAGGCCTTCACGGATCGCCGGTTCATCCACCTGAATCATCTCGATTCCCGCTTCCTCAAGCGCCTGAACCTCATAACGCAAGGCAAGGGCGATTTGGTTGGCCACCTCTTCACGGCTGAGATCATCACGGACAAACGACCAGTTCAGAATAGTCACCGGACCGGTCAGCATCCCTTTTACCGGAAGACTGGTGAGGGACTGGGCGTACAGACTTTCCTTCACTGTCATAGGGCCGGTAAACGCGACATCGGCATAAATGACCGGCGGCTTCACACAACGTGAACCGTAGGATTGGACCCAGCCCCCTTTGGTAAAGAGGTACCCTGCCAGCTTCTCGCCGAAGAATTCAACCATATCCGTCCGCTCAAATTCACCGTGCACGAGCACATCCAGCCCGAGCTCCTCTTGAAAAGTAATCGCATCTGCAATTTGCTGGCGGATAAATCCGTCATAACGCTCCTGGTTCCAGACGCCCTTGCGCCATTTGAGCCGGGCCTGGCGCACTTCAGGCGTCTGCGGGAAGCTGCCGATCGTCGTTGTCGGCAGCAACGGCAGCTGCCACTTCTGCTGCTGTACCTTTACGCGTTCCGCGAAGGGCAAGCTGCGGCTGTCCGGCAGCTTATCCAGGCTGCGCACCTGCTCAGCCACATCCCGGCGCCCGCGTTCCGGCAGGGCGCGGAACACATTCAGCGCCTCGCGGCTCTCGGCGAGCGCTGCGGCATAGACCAGTCCATCCTCTCCCGCCGCTGCTGCAATCAGACTCAGCTCCGCCAGCTTCTCGTCGGCGAAGGCCAACGCCTGCCGTACCGCAGGCTTTAACTTGTCCTCGCCTTGAACGGTTACCGGCACATGCAGCAGACTGGAGGATGGCTGGAGGATCAGCCGTTCGTCCGGCACATGGGACTTCAGCGCACGGACCAGCTCAAGCTTGGCATCCAGATCGGAGCGCCAAATATTGCGCCCGTCGATAATGCCCGCTCCCAGCCATTTGTCCTCCGGCCAGCCCAGGCGCCGGATCGACGCCAGATTAGCCCCGCCGTCATGGACAAAGTCCAGTCCGATACCCTGCACAGGCAACTCCAGCAGCACTTCCAGCGGCTCTGCAGCTTCAAAGTAAGTCTGCAGCAAGACTTGAAGTCCGGGCACTGCTGCAGCGATCTCTCTGTAGATAGTTCCCAGCAGTTCCACTTCTTCCGCGGTTAAGCCGGTGACAATTGCCGGTTCGTCGATCTGTACCCAAGCCACGCCTTCCTGCTGCAGCTCCTGCAGCAGCTGCACATACACCGGCAGGAAACGGGCAGCAACCTCTGCAATTTGATCAGCAGCGAATCCCTTGGAGAGCTTCAGGAAGGTATAGAGCCCGACTATAACCGGCTTGCCTTCAATACCCGCCTGCTCTTTGGCGAAACGGTAGGCAGCGAGCGGTTTGTTCTCAATCAGGCGGGGAGTCTGCTCGCCGATTTCCGGCACGATATAATGGTAATTCGTATTGAACCATTTGGTCATCTCGCAGGCAGGGGCGGCCGAATTGCCGCGCGCCATGGCGAAGTACAGATCGAGCGGAATGTCACCGCCGTCGTAGGCATAACGTGGAGGAACAATGCCAAACATAGCAGCGGTATCCAGCACATGGTCATAAAAGGTGAAATCATTGACAGGAATCAGTGCGATCCCGGCCTGCTGCTGTGTCTTGAGGTGCTGAAGCTGAATACCGGCCATTTCCGCGCGGAAGGTTTCTTCATTGATTTTGCCGCTCCAGTAAGCCTCCAGCGTCTTTTTCCACTCCCGGTTCTTTCCGATTCTCGGATAACCGAGGCTGCTCGTCTTGATGTTGTTTGTCATTACAGTCACTCCCTTGTCTATAGTAAATGCCTTAAGCTTTAGTTAATGATCTCAGTCGTTATCAATAATAAAGAGCGTCTTCCCCTAACCAGGCCGCAGGGAAAGACGCCCATGGGCTGCCAATGGGTAACGTCTTAACACCTCCCTATCTTCCGTAGGTACTGCAGTGCTGTTGAGACAGGCAGGTCTCCTGGCTAGCGGCGTCGGCATCCATCAGCAAGTCTTCCCGGCGAAGTAGAGATGGCCAGTGACATAGGCTGCTATGAACTCTTCCGTTACAGTGGCGGGACCGCATCGGCTTGTCACCGAATTTCCCTATTAAGCCTCCGGGCCTTTCTGATGCTCCGGCTGGCGCCTGTCTCCGATATTTGCAAATTGTATTCATCCCGTAATCTGATGCCATCATACTGAATCCGATACCTTATCCGCAACAGATTTACGGGTATTCCCGTTATACACATTCCCTATAGCTGGCGCCGTGCAGGCTCATTTTGCGGGGATTCTGCCGCACATTCCCTCACAGCCTCCCTTTAAGAAGCAGCTTCAGCAAAACGTTTGGTATACAGCAAAAAGAACCGGCCGCACCGTCCTTGGCAAGGAGGTACACCCGGTTCTTTTTCGATAAATGATAGCAATCAACGGACTATTCCAGCCTGTCTTTTAGAACCAAACGAGGTAGACTACGCCGGCAAGAACGAGACGGTAAATCGCAAACGGCATGAGCTTGATCCGGTTGATCAGCTTCAGGAAAAACTTCATAGAGAGCAGCGCGAACAGGAAGGCACTAATGAACCCGGCAATAAAAAACGGCAGGGCATCTATCGTAAAATACTGCCAGTTCTTGACCAGTGAAATCAGACTCGCACCCGCCATAATCGGCACTGCCATAATAAAGGTGAAATCTGCAGCCGCACGGTGGCTCATACCCAGCAGCACTCCACCTGAGATGGTCGATCCGGAGCGTGAAAAGCCGGGCCAGAGCGACAAGCATTGGATCAAACCTACCGATAGCGCCTGTCTATATGTAATTTGGTCAACACTCTCTGTCTTGATTTTTTTGGGGGCGAACCGGTCGGCAAAAATCATGAATATTGCACCAATGACCAGACCGATCAGCACCGTCGACGTCGAGAATAAATGCTCGTCGATGTAATCCTCGAACAGAAACCCGAAAATTCCTGCAGGAATAAGTCCCACAATGACCTGCGCCAGCTTCAGCCGGCCTTCCGTCTCCACCGGAGGCTGCCCTTCCGGCACCGCCGTCAGCTCCTTGCGGCTGAACCGCTTGAGACCCAGCAAGTCGATGAACCGGTTGCGGAAAATGATGACTACCGCCAGGATCGACCCCAGCTGGATGACTACTTTGAACGTGTTCGCCGCATATTTTCCTAGAAATTCCTGGGATTTCAGCCACATATCATCCACGATTACCATATGGCCGGTCGAGGATACCGGAGCAAATTCAGTTAATCCTTCTACAATGCCCAGAATGATGGCTTTCATGATAGTCAGCAGCTCCATATTGATCCCCTCCTTTTTGTTGACCTCACCCTATGCGAGGCTTTAAATGTTCTGAGAAACCTGTGTATTAAATTAATCCGTGGTATCTACCGCTTTTCTACCGGACTGGCGTTTGCGGAAATAGAGCACACCACCCACAACAACTCCCACAGCAATCAATACGTAGACGACACTCGAGTAAGCTTCCATGTACACGCCAATATCCTCCCAGGATTCTCCCAGCGCAGCACCAAGCAGAATAAGCAGCACATTCCAGCCGAGCGTCCCGATCGTCGTAAACAGCATGAATAATCCGAATTTCATCCCCGACATTCCGGCAGGAATGGAGATCAGACTCCGCACCAGCGGAATCATCCGGCAGAACAATACCGTCCAGTAGCCGTATTTGTCGAACCAGGCATCCGCTTTGCGGATATCTTTTCCGCTGATCCGGAGCAGTCCGCCCCAGCGGTCCACAATCCGCTCCAGTCTGTTCACGTCCAGCATCCGGCCGATCCAGTACAGCACAAGCGCTCCCAGCAGCGAGCCAGCCGTTGAGGCGATTAGCACGCCGGGGATGGTCATCCCGGAAGTGGTTGTCATGAAACCGCCGAACGGAAGGATTACCTCCGAGGGGATAGGCGGAAAAATATTTTCCAGGGCCAGCATCAGAAAAATGCCCAGATAGCCGAACTGTTCCATAAAATCGGTAATCCATGTTTTCATTTCGTGCTCCTCCGCGTTCAGATGAGATTTTTTTTGAGATTGCGCAAATAACGGCTGCGGATAAGGAAGAAGTATAACCCCTGCGCAGCCAGGTAGCCGATAAGCACCGCACCCGTTTCGGCAGCGATGGACAGATAGAACAGCCGCTGCAGCGCAATAAAGGCGAACAAGCTGTGTAGGATGGCAAGCCCCACCGGAATAAAGAACATCAGTGACAATTGCAGGGTCACGGTCCGGTCCAGTTCCTGGTCGGTCAGGCCCATTTTGGACAAGGTGGAATACTGCAGCCGGTCATGGTCAAGATCCATGTACAACCGGAAGTACAAAAAGCTGCCTGCGGCGATAAAAAAAACGGTGCCGACTAAAAGCGAAGCAAACAGCATCGTACTGTATAGCGTCCGCTGAATTTCGAACAGCGTGCCGCTGACCACAACGGCATAAGGGGATTTGCTCTCGTAGGACACTTTGCCTTTGTCCGCAAGTCCCGAAGCAATACCAACCGTCTGTTGGAATTGGTCCACATAGAACCCGGTATACAAATCTCTTTGCACGGGATTAATGGCGGCGAACAAGCTGTCACTGACGACTACTCCGCTGAAATCACCGCCATCCCTCCCATCCAGCTCCGGCAGCAGATATTCAGCAATCGGCACATGCTCCGTATATCCGATCTCCTGAATATCTACTCCCTGCTTCAGCTTATAAAGGGCATGAACTCGTTCAGAGGTCAGGCTGCGGTCACGCTGGGAACCGATCATGACCAGACCTTCGTTCCCCTGGAGCGGCTGCTCGCGGGAGGTAAATCCGGCTTGCTGGAGCGCCTGTTTGTAATCACTGTAAGCCATCAGCGGCAAACGTTCTGTACTGTCGGGACCGGTCTGAGACTCTACTTCCGCATATTTGATTTGGATCTCCAGCGAGCGATAGGGAAGATTCAACCGCTCCAGTTCCGCTTTTATCCCGTTTAAATCCTCTTCCGCAGCGGACCCGGCCTCATTGCCCTTGGCCACATAACCAACCGCTGCCGGATAATCCAGCTTCAGTTCTTTGGAGAGTGTATGAATAGAAGCAAATACCCCGACAGAGGTGAAGGATACCGCCGAAACAATCGTCACCATGAAAAACATCCGCCCGTTGTCCTTCCAGCGGTAGGTTAAGCCCGAGAGCGTAATAATGTTTGTCTTATGCCAATAAAACCGCCGGACTTTCCTCATTATCCTAACTACATATAGACTAAGCTGTGTATAGAACAAGTAAGTGCCAGCGACTGTAATGGCCACCACCGGAAACATCACTCTCTCCACCGACGCTGCGGTCGTGGTAGCGGCCAGAACATAGCCTCCAAGCAGCAGCAAGGCCGAAGCGAACGCCAGTAAGGCAGACACCCGCGGCTCCTTGTCTCCTTTGCGTCCGCCCTGAAACAAACCTCTCGCCGACTCGTTCCCGATAAAGGCAAAGGTACTTAACGAGATCAGCAGGAACAGCAGAGCAAAGCTGCAAATCGTCAGTACCGGTGCATGCCAGGAAAGATAAAATTCCAGCGGGCCAATGCCCAGGAACCCCGCTCCAATCATCAGGAACAGCTTACCCAGCAGAAGACCGAGCAAAGTGCCGGTGAGGATGGCGGAGCTGCCGATCATCATATTCTCCAAAAAGACCATCAGGTTCAGCTGCCGCTTCGTCATGCCGTGCATCAGCAGGATGCCGAATTCCAGCTTGCGGGACTGCAGAAAAGACCCTACAGACACCAGTACGAACAGGGAACAAAATACAAAGATGATTCCCTCAGCCACCATCATGGTGTCAGCCGCCGTATCCAAGATCATATCGCCCGAAATCGCCGGATGAAATATAAACAGTGCGCAGAGAAAAAAGATCATTACGGAAAATGCGCTGCTGACAAAATAAGCGGCGTATTTACGCTTATTCCGCGTTACATTTCTATAAGCGAACTGCCGAAAGGTCATGGCTTGCTCCTCCCAGCAGCGACAGCATGTCAATGATATTCTGGAAGAAAGCCGGCCTGCTGCTGCCCCGGTACATCTCGCTGTAGAAACGTCCGTCCTTGATAAAGATGACCCGGTGGCAAAAGCTCGCCGCCACTGCGTCATGGGTGACCATCAGGACCGTTGCCCCTTCCGCTTCATTCACTTCAGCCAGCAGGCTCATCACTTCGGCCGCTGTTTTGGAGTCCAGGCTGCCCGTAGGCTCATCGGCCAGAATCAGCGCCGGCCGGTGAATCATTGCCCGGGCAATCGCCACCCGCTGCATCTGCCCGCCGGAGATTTCATATGTCCGTTTATGAAGAAGCGGACCGATGGCCAGTCGCTCAGCCACCTCTTGCAGCCTGCGTTCCATTTCCGGAAGCGGAACCCCCGTGAGCGTCAGCGGCAGCACGATATTTTCTTCTACGGTAAGCGTATCAAGCAGATTGAAATGCTGAAAGACGAAACCCAGCTCCTTCCGCCGGAAGAGCGCTTTGTCCTTGCGCCCGAGCGCATTCGGATTTCCTCCGTTAATCATTACCTCGCCTGAGGTAGGCTCGTCGATCGTGGCGATCACGTTGAGCAGCGTTGTTTTCCCACTGCCTGAAGGTCCCATAATACCTACAAACTCACCCTTCTCCACGGCAAAACGAATATGGTTCAGCGCATGAATCGATACCTTGCCCTCATATATTTTGGATAAATTATGGACGTCTAATATGGGCAAGTGCTTCCGCTCCTTCGTTCACCTGATCGTTTTGGATTGACTTCATTATACAAACTGTAAACTACAGCTGCTATTTCTGAAACTTACAGTCACCTTACATTATTGTAAGCAGAATAGAGTTGACAGAATTCCGGTACGCTGCAGCCGATTCCTCTGTATCTATCAAACCACGGGCCTATGATGCTATAATAGTTGAATATTTAATTTCATGAGTCGGTATATAGCCGGGAGAGGAATTGTGATATGCGATGAAGGATACTCTTGCCAATGAACTGATAACCAGCTGGTTGTCATTGACCCATATACAAATGAATGTAGCAAATGAGTTGGAAACCAAACTTCAGGAGAACTACCAATTGTCTTTAAAAGAATTCTATCTGCTGCTGTTTCTCTCCGAAGCCCCGGAGAAGAAGCTGAAGCTGCAGCAATTGGAGTCGATGGTCGGGTTAAGCCAGAGCGCCGTCTCCAGACTGGTCAGCCGTTTTGAAGCCAAAGGCTGCAACGCGCTCCAAAGAAAGACCTGTGATGATGACCGCAGAAGCATCTATACCTCGCTTACTGCCATAGGGCAAGACAAGCTGGACCGGGCCCGGGTGACCGTTAACGAGGTTTTGGCCCAGTCGTTCCCTGACACCAGGGTGCAGGAGCTGCTGGAGCAGTTGCTGCGTCTGAAACAGCAATGATGGCGTAAGCCTGGCTTCCTGAACGACCCGCTGCCTCATCCTAGAGGCGGCGGTTTTTTTTCAGGTGCAAAGAACCCATTCCGCCCGCGGCGCATACAACGTACAAAAAGAAACTGTGAGGTGCTCTCATGCTCTTTTCGCTTATGCAGCTGATCGGCGGTGTCATTCTTTCCCTCGGCTGGCTCCCGCAAATCATCCAAATTCTCAAGACAAAATCGGTTGCGGACTTAAACCTGAAGTCTTACTTATTGATGCTGCTGGGGATAGGTTTAATGGAAGCCTATGCTGTCAACTTGGTGTTGACGGGCGTGGGACTTGCTTTTTTCATCACAAACACTATGTCTTTAACAGTAGTATCGGCTGTCGTTATTCTGATCCTGCGGTTTCAGCCCCGGCACAAGGAATAATATCGCCCCGCTCCCGGATGATTCTTCAATACGTTCTCCATTTCAGCCTCTGCTCAGAAAATAATCCGCACTGCCGTACCCTTGCCCACCTCAGAGGAAATTTCCACCTCATGCCCCAGCTTGCTGCAGATCTGCTTCACCAAATAGAGGCCCATCCCCGTGGATTCCTGAAAGCTGCGGCCGTTCACACCGGTAAAATAAGCATCGAAGACACGCGGCAAATCCCCCGAGGGGATGCCGACTCCTTCGTCGCGGACTTCCAGCACCGCCCTGCCCTTCTCCTGAAGATATCCGCGAAAATGAACTACACGCCCCTCCTCTACCGTATAGCGCAAAGCATTGGTTATCAGCTGTGTCAGTACAAACGTCAGCCATTTCTCGTCAGAGGTGATGGTTATGCCGCTGTCCATCGCTATCGCCGGAAACACCCGTTTGCGGATGAACAGCCGTTTTTGTTCTGAGGTCACACCGCGCACGATGTCCGCCAGCTCCAGCTGCTCTACATAGAAATCATGCTCGAACGTATCCAGTCTTGCGGTATAGAGCACCGTATCCAGCCCTTTTTTCAGCCGGTCCAGCTCATCGCCAATGGCCGTAAACGGGGGACCGTCTTTATCCTGAATAATCAAGTGGATCACCGAGAGCGGAGTCTTCATAGCGTGCACCCACTGGTTGATGAAATGAATATGCTCCTCCAGCTTGTGGCGGTAGCTGTGCAAATCATTTTGGTAGAGCCGGAACTGCTGTGCCAGCAGCTTGCGCAGGCTTTCCGCGAGCGGAGAGCCCTGTGCTGGTCCTCCCGATTCATCCAGCGATGAAGGCAGGCTCTCCAGCCGCTCATAGAATGACCGGTTGGAGAAATAACGGTACGCAAGGTAGGCCAAGAGCAGGAAGGTGCTGAGCAGCCCGGCGTACAGACTGACATTCACACCGCTTCCTCCGTCCAGCCGGTACACCAGGGTAATGATCATCAGTTGGGCAAGGTAGATCACGATTAACGGCGTCTGTTCCCGCAAAAATAGCTTCACGTCACTTCCCCCCAGTTGTCGCTTAACCGGTACCCTTGCCCGCGTACAGTCTGCAGCCCGTCCTGAATACCCATCGCTGCCAGCTTTTTGCGCACACGGGTGACATAGACATTCAGCGTATTGTCATCAACAAATGCCTGGTCATCCCAGATTTTCTCCAGCAGCCGGTCACGGGTGACGATGGTGCCTGTTTTTTTCATCAGCTCGTCGAGAATTTTCGCTTCCGTATGGCTGAGGTCGACTTTGGCATTGCCGCGCGACAGCATCAGACGCTCCACATCCAGCGTCAGCCCTGACACCGCCAGACTGCGCTCGTTTGCTCCCACAGCATAGGATCCGTAAGCGCGGCGCAAATGGCTTTTGATTTTGGCCATGGCAATTTCATAATCAAACGGCTTCGTAATGTAATCATCTGCCCCGTTCTCCAGCGCCATCACCTGATCCATTTTGCCGTCGCGGGCGGAGATGAAGAGAATCGGACAGGTCGAGATCCCGCGGATCTGGCGGCACCAGTAATAACCGTCAAATTTAGGCAGATTAACATCCAGCAGTACGAGATGCGGCACATACTGCTCAAACTCGGTCCGTACCGCTTCAAAATCGTTCACTGCCTGTGTTTCATAGCCGAACCTATGTAAATATTCCTGGAGCAGCGCCACCAGCCCCCGGTCATCCTCAATGATAAATATTTTGAACATATCAGGCCTCCGGTTTACGCCCTAGTGAAGCTAAGGGGTTTGCCCAATAATATATACAGTCACTGCAGGCTAGTCAAATATAGGTTATAATCTTCAGTCAAAGGAGCTGATGAGTGGCATGATAGATTATGGTCAGGATCTTTTCAAAGGATCGGCAGGTTATTACGCGAAGTATCGCCCGCTCTATCCTTCCGGGCTGGTAAGATTCCTTGTGAACCGCTTTGGGCTGGACGGGGAAGGCGAACTGCTGGATTTGGGCTGTGGAACCGGGCAACTTGCCTTGCGTTTTGCCGATTGGGTCCAGCGCGTGACCGGACTCGACTACGAAGAGGAAATGATCAATGAGGCGGTGCAGATCAGCAAGGAATTGAGAGCGCTTAATACGGAATGGGTTGCGGGAAAAGCAGAAGAATATTTGGCTCTGTCCACCAGTCCCGTGTACCGTCTGGTCACTATAGCCAAGGCTTTTCACTGGATGGACAGGGACCTGGTGCTCGAACTGCTGTACAACCGGGTTGCTCCGGGAGGCGGAGTCGCTATTATGGATCAATACAAGCCCGATCAAGCGCCCCTGCCTTGGCAGAACGAAGTGGACCGGATCGTGCGCAAATGGTATGGCGAGGAGCGGAAGGCTGGCAATACGACCTATTCTCATCCGGTCAAAAGTCACACGGATATCGTAGCCGGATCCAGCTTCCGCCTTGAAACTCACCGGCTGCCAATGTATGAATATCAGTGGACTATAGAAGCCATACTGGGGAATCTGTATTCCACCTCCTTTGGCTCGAAGCGGTTTCTCGGCGACCGGGCACCTCTATTCGAGAGAGAGCTGGAAGAGAGGTTATTGCTTCTGGACCCCAAAGGAGTCTTTACTGAAGGAATACATACTAATATTATTCTGGCCGTAAAATAACACAAACACCCCACCCAAGGAGTCCTCTGATGAAGCAGAACAACTATGACGAATCAGGATTTTTTGATAAATACAGTCAAATGCCCCGTTCCACAGGAGGATTGGAAGCTGCCGGAGAATGGAGTACCTTCCGCTCCCTGCTTCCCGGACTCCGGTCTTTACGGCCTTGGCGGCACAGGATTGATTCTACGGCCCCGGCGGAGAAAAACTGCATTGGCCCGTTGACAACTATCATACCGAGGGAGCGCGTGAAGCCAGGTTCCTGGATCATGATGTGATTAAATATCATCGCAATGTCGCTACCTATATCAATACACTGATTGAATCCGGCTTCACGGTAACCAAGCTTTCCGAGCTTCAGCCGACCAAGGAAATGCTGGAGCAGAATCCGGCTTGGCAAGAGGAATTTCGCCGTCCGATGTTCCTGCTGTTGGCCGCCGTCAAACACTAGTATTCCTTTCATGTCCTTAGAACTCAGCTAAACAAACAGCCGCCTTCCCGGGTAATCCGGTGAAGACGGCTGTTTCTCTAATCACGCTGTACCCGCGAAGTGGATAAGCGGCAATTCTAATTCTTGTCTCTGGTGATCCTATCTGCCATCCAGCAGATTGCCAAGGCCCCCAAGGATGCTTCCTTCTTCCTTGCGGCCGGTATTGCCGGCAGCCGACAGAATGCGGTCCGCCATCCGGCTGAACGGCAGCGACTGTACCCATACTTTGCCCGGCCCGCGCAGGGTAGCAAAGAACAATCCTTCCCCGCCAAACAGCGCGGTCTTAACACCTTTGACAAATTCGATATCATAATCCACAGACGAAGTCATGGCCACAAGACAGCCAGTGTCGATCTTTATTGTCTCTCCAGGCTGAAGCGTCCGTTCCAGCACATATCCCCCGGAATGCACGAAGGAGAGTCCGTCTCCCTCCAGCTTTTGCATAATGAATCCTTCACCGCCGAAGAAGCCTGCGCCCAGCTTGCGCTGGAATTCAATGCCCACCGACACGCCTTTGGCAGCGCAGAGGAATGAATCCTTCTGGCAGATGATTTTGCCGTGGTATTGCTGGAGATCAAGCGGAATGATTTTGCCCGGATACGGGGCGGCAAAGGTGACGCTCTTCCGGCCATAGGCCCCGCTGTGTGTGAAGATCGTCATAAACAGGCTTTCTCCGGTCAACAGGCGTTTGCCTGCACCCATCAGCTTGCCTACCAGACCATTTGTTCGTCCAGATCCTGATCCGTCGCCAAAGATCGTCTCCATCGTAATCTCCGGGTCCATCATCATGAAACTCCCTGCCTCAGCGATTACACTCTCTCCAGGATCAAGCTGCACCTCCACACACTGTATTTCCTCGCCCATAATGACATAATCAATTTCGTGAGCACTCATCCTTGTTATCCCCCTAAAGTTTTTGTATTCCTATGTTTTTTGAATGAGATATATACGCGCTCCCTCCAGCAGCGGTTTCAGCATTCTGTTAAATATTGCAGGGTATGGACAGCAGACGGTCGCGCGTCTCCATATAAGCATGGTCCCAGCCCATTTTTGCGTAAAACCTCATGGCGTCCAGCCCTTTAAAATAGTGGGCACCTGTTAAGCGCTCCTCAAAATGGGCAACCGGTGCTCCCAGCTCTTCATAATGCCTGCGGAAAACCTGTGCCATATCCACACCGGGTATCATTGCATGCATTGTGGCCACATCAATCATGAAATCCCCGTATATGCTGTTGCTATCGATAATTCCGGTAATCCGGCGGCCGTCTGTGAGAATGTTCCACTCATGGCAATCATTATGGACAAAATGGCGGTGCGGCGCGTTATATTTGCTGTATGCAAGCAACCGGGCGTAGCACTCGTCAAACACATCCTTTTCCAGACAGCTGCTGGTGAACAGCTCATGCCAATTCTTCCAGAAGCCTTCCTGCTGCTCCTGCCCGTAAAAAGAGCGGATGAACTCCTCCCAGCTGGCATAGATACCATTGCCTTCATTGTTCAAGAAACCATACCCTGAAGAGCTGCTGTCCAGCTTCACCCCGTTCATCCCGGTAATGATACGGACCAGTTCGGGAAGCAGAGCAAGCCTCTGCTCATTCTGCAGTTTAGCGAGATCATGTCCGGTCACGCGCTCTGAGATGCAATAGCGGTATGCCTTATATACCCCAAGCCCCAAAACTCTTGGAAAAGGAACTCCTTGTGCAGTGAGCAGCTTGGCAATATAGGACTCGGTTTGGAAGGCATCCTCCGCCTCATTGAACCGGATAACATACTCATGGTCTTCCGCCTTGAATGAGAAGACACTGCTGAGATTCCTGCCTTCCATCGCACTGATATTCTCGGCCTGCATTCCCCGGTCATTTCTGACAATCCTTTCGATTTCCTCTGCAGTGACGTTTGGTTTAACTCTGTTCATTACTCATCATCTCCCTTTGAATTGGTAAACAAAGCCCGGTCTGCCTCCTCCAGGGCACAGCAAAAAGCCGTGAATGAACTCTGTTCATCCACGGCTGTACGCAAACGGTGCCCGGCAATAGAGAGACCTCTATCGCGGCAATGGATACGGCAGCTTGAGACTAGACTATAGTTCATAACAAAAGAAAAATGAGCTGCGGCCATGCGGAATAATCCCTCAGTACTCCGGGAATACCTGTGCCTGGTCAGTTCATGCGTTATTCAGTTAATGGATTAACCGATTTCTTTTGTCAGGAATATAGTCATCATCAAAGCGCCGATCCCACCATTCTTTTATTTTGTTTCCATTATATAACACAATTCCTCGACATCAACTTTTTTAATTGTTTTTTACCGGAAGGTGATTAACTTTGCCACACAAACAAGAGGCCAGCCGGGTAAGTTCCCGCTGGCCTCTCATAATGATCCCCATGACATGGGGCTAACTTTGCCCTAATCACATTACCGTACCATCCTGCGGCTTCACGCGTGCAGGCTGGATCTTCGGCGCCTTGCTCAGCTTCGGTCTGCCCAAGGACGTGGTAAAGGTGATCACATAGCCGGCTACAACCACGGCCATCACCGTATACAAGGTTTCCTTGAGAGGCATATAGAAGAGTGACAACGCCAAAACAATTACATCCATCAGGATGAATACCGTACCCACTTTAATTCCTTTCCATTCACTGATCAGCAGGGACAAAATATCGTCTCCACCGCTCGCCCCGCCGCCGCGCAGGACCATTCCCGCTCCTAGACCTGTCAGTACACCGGACAACAACGCCGCAAGCGGCAAGTTATCCTGCAAGTCGATGACCCATCCGGAATAGCGTTCCATCAATCCATAGAATACCGTGAAGGCTCCTACGGAGATGAAGGTGTTCACCACGAACGATTTTCCTTTGAATATCATTGCGATTATGAGTACTGGAATGTCTAAGATTAGCGTAGATAGTGAAGGTGAAATTCCTAATACGTATTTGCCGAGCAGTGCCAGGCCTACAAATCCGCCCTCGGTCAAATGATTCTGATAATTGATGTGATAATAAGTAAATGCAAGTAACAATGTTCCGGATAAAATAATAATGAGTCGTAGCGGCAACCTCATGCCACTGTCTTGTTTCTTCATACAGGTCTCCCCTTATCGTAAATGGCGGCTTAGACGTCCCGCCAGCCTCTACGAGGGGTAAAACCAGAAGAGTTCTTCCTTCGCATACAATACTCCCTTCCCACGCAGAGGCGGCTTCGTCAATTAACAACGGTTCGCGCACATTCTACAGGGAAGCTAAGTATAAGACAGATCATAACGTTTCCAAATCGTCCTTTGGGGAATCGTCCTTCGGGGACACATGGTATCCTGATCCTTTCTTTAGTTTGATATGTTCTGTTTAGATTATACCACGCAAAGGAGTCACTCTAAACAGTTTTCCAATAAAAAGCATGAATTAGCCCGGATTTCGCAGCAGACGGTTCACCGTCTCCCGCCGGACGCCGATCAATTGACCAATTTCTTCCTGTGTCAGCAGGTCTGTCAGCTGTGCTCCATATGAGTACTCATTCAGCCAGCGGGTCAGCAGCTCCATCCGCTCCCCCGGCGATCCGACAGTAAGGTGGTCAATGCGTGTCTGCATAAAACGAACCTTCTCCTGGAGCAGCAGAGCGATTTCCATCACTTTATCCGGCTCCTCACGCAGCTCGCGGTACCATTCCGCAGCCGGAATGACCTCCACCTCGCTCCTCATCATCGCCACCGCCGTTCCATGCGCCTCCTTTGGCGAAATGAGGGAATGATGGGGAACCGTCTCACCGGGATACAACAGGTTGAACAGCACCATGTTCCCGTTCTCATGCAGCCTTGTCACCTTAAACAGCCCGCTCTTTACCTTGTACAGATTTTGGCAGCTGTCTCCCTGGCGGAACAAAGCCTCCCCTTTGTGCAGAATCATCTCGCTCGCTCCTTTATCTTCTCGTTAAGTATATTTGTAATTATACAGAAATACGCCTGCAAAATGCAGTTCGTTCAGGCAAAAAAAAACTGCGGGACTCAGAGTTGAATTCTGAATCCCGCAGTACGGATGTTGTACTGTCTTAATTAGCCTTAATCGGCTTCTTCCAAAGTCCCAGCGTCAGGCCGGAGATAACAGCTCCGATAAGAACAGCCAGAATGAACAGCAGAGCGTTGCTGGACAGAGCGGCTACAAAAATTCCGCCGTGCGGAGCCGGGACGTTGATGTTCCACAACTGTGTAAGTCCGCCAGCTACGGCCGAACCAATAATACAGCTGGTCAGGACACGCAGCGGATCGGCTGCGGCAAAGGGAATAGCTCCTTCGGTAATGAATGACAAACCAAGCACATAATTCGTTACACCTGACTTGCGTTCGGTTTCTGTGAACTTGTTCTTAAAGAATGTGGTTGCCAGCGCAATGGCCAGCGGAGGAACCATCCCTCCCGCCATAACGGCAGCCATCATTAGTCCGTTAGTGTTGCCGCTGGACGTAAATACTCCAATGGCAAAAGTGTAAGCTGCTTTATTGAAGGGACCACCCATATCAATCGCCATCATTCCACCGAGAATAATTCCCAAAATGATCATATTGCTGGTGCCCAGACTGTTGAGACCATCGATAAGTCCTTCATTGATCCAGCTAAATACCGGATCAAACAGGTAGAACATAATGCCGCCGGTAATGAGCAGACTGAATACCGGATAGAGCAGTATCGGCTTCAAGCCGTCCAGGGTTTTGGGCAGACCGGCGAAAACCTTGCGCAGCAGGATGACCACATACCCTGCCAGGAAACCTGCGGCAAGTCCGCCAAGGAATCCGGCATTGGAGTTCAAGGCCATATAACCGCCGACCATCCCGGGCATGAGTGCCGGGCGGTCGCCGATGCTGAGCGCGATAAATCCGGCGAGAATCGGAATCAGGAAATGGAAGGCGCCATCTCCCCCGCCGATCGTCTGCAGCAGCTTCACAAGCGGATTATCTACACCTGCCACCTGCTCGAACAGGAAGGAGATCGCCAGCAGAATCCCCCCGCCGACTACGAATGGCAGCATATGTGAAATGCCGTTCATCAGGTCTTTATAGATCTTGCTACCGATGCTGGAGGAGTTCCCTGCCGGGGCATCCCCGCTGCTGCGGCCTTCACTGCGGTATATCGGCGCATCTCCATTCATTGCTTTGGTGATCAGCTCTTCGGGTTTGCGGATACCGTCGCTTACCGGTCTTTGCAGCACCGGCTTGCCGGAGAACCGGGCCATCTCCACATTTTTGTCGGCGGCGATGATAACACCGCTGGCCCGGCGGATTTCGTCCTCGGTCAGCACATTCTGTGCCCCTTCAGAACCGTTTGTCTCCACACGGATGTTGACGCCCATTTCCAGGGCCTTTTTCTTTAATGCATCCTCAGCCATAAAGGTATGGGCGATTCCTGTAGGACACGCCGTGACCGCAACGACGAAGCCTGAAGAAGCGGGGTTGCCTGTAATTACGCGTTCAGGAGCCTGCTTTGTGCTGCTTCCGGATTCATTGTCCTTTTCCTTGGCCTCTTGCTCTGCCTGCTTGGCATCGAACAAAGCGGATACTTCCTCCGGGGTGGAAGCTTTCATCAGCGCCTCGATGAACTCGCTTTCAATGAGCAACCTGGACAATGAAGCCAGTGTACGCAGGTGCATATTTCCAGCACCCTCCGGCGCGGCAATCATAAAGAACAGCTGTGCCGGTTCCTCATCGAGTGAGGCAAAATCAACGCCTGCTGCGCTTTTGGCAAATACAACCGTTGCCTCGTTGACGGCCCGGGTTTTGGCGTGTGGCATTGCAATGCCTCCGCCAATGCCAGTGCTGGACTGGGCTTCCCGAAGCAGGATCATTTCCTTGAACTGCACGGGATCATTAATGCGCCCGCTGCCCGCAAGACTGGCGATCAATTCGTCGATCGCCGCTTCCTTGGTCGTGGCCTTGAGGTCCATAATCATCGTTTCTTTTATCATCAAGTCTGTAATTTTCATTTATTTCAACTCCCCTTTTTTCTTGAACTGCTCGTTTACAACTGTGAAATTTCGATCAAGGGCTTGAGCTGCTCAATAAGTTCTCTGTCCGCCAGATCATCGGAGAATGCGGTTGCGCTGCCGGAAGCTACTCCTGCACGGAATGCCTGCAATACATCTCCTGTCAAGGACAATGTGCCAACAAAACCAGCAATCATAGAGTCCCCCGCACCTACCGAATTCTTCACCTTGCCTGCCGGCGCGTTGGCGCGGAACAGGCTATTCTCTGATATGAACAGAGCCCCCTCTCCGGCCATGGAGACCAGCACATGCTTTGCCCCGAGCTCCAGCAGCTTACGCCCGTAGGTGATAAGATCTTCCTTGCTGCTGATTTGAACCCCGAACAGCTCAGCCAGCTCATGATGATTCGGCTTAACAAGCAGAGGTCCCAAAGGCAATGCCTGTTGCAATGCATGTCCGGTCGTATCAATAACAAATTCGGCCCCGTGCTGCTTGCATACGCCTATCAGCCTGTTATAGAAATCCTCACCCAGCGAAGGAGGAATGCTTCCGGACAAAATAACGATGTCACCGGCCTGCAAAGTAGCAAGCTTCTGAAGCAGCGCTTCGGCTTCGTTATCCCGGATCACCGGGCCCACTCCGTTAATCTCCGTCTCCTCTCCAGCTTTGAGCTTGATGTTAATCCGGGTATCATCCGAGACGGATACGAAATCACTGGCAATGCCTTCTTCATGCAGCCAATCTTCAATATAACGGCCGGTAAAGCCCCCAAGAAAACCAATTGCCTTATTCTGGACGTCCAACTGGTTCAGAACACGTGAGACGTTGATCCCTTTACCCCCCGGCAGCTTCAAATCACGTTTCATCCGGTTCAGGCTGCCAAGCTTTACCTGGTCAACTTCCACGATATAGTCAATGGAAGGGTTAAGTGTCACTGTATATATCATGATTATCCCTCATTATTATGGTTTTCTAATGTTCAAACTAATGTATAGTCCATATCCATCATTTCAAGCTCGCG
Organism: Paenibacillus sp. IHBB 3054; assembly: GCF_051594305.1. Taxonomy (NCBI): domain Bacteria; kingdom Bacillati; phylum Bacillota; class Bacilli; order Caryophanales; family Paenibacillaceae; genus Paenibacillus; species Paenibacillus sp. IHBB 3054. The sequence continues at coordinate 610,395 of NZ_JBOFBG010000001.1, forward strand.
GATAAAGCTCTCCGGCGTTTCCGAATCCATAATGCAATGATCAATTTCCTGCAGATCCGCAACCTTGCAGAAGGATACCTGCCCGACCTTGCTATGATCGGCCAGCAGGATGACCTGCTTGGCAACGGAGATCATTTTGCGTTTGGTGGCGGCTTCCAGCATATTCGGTGTGGTAATTCCTTCGTGCACATCCAGCCCGTTCGTACCGAGAAACGCCTTATCCACCCGCACCATCTCCAGTGACCGCTCCGTCATCGGTCCCACAAAAGCAAGTGTATCCGGACGAAGCATACCGCCAGTGATGGATACTTCGATATTACGGCACTCCTTCAGCTCGTTTAGCGCCATGATAGAGTTAGTAATAACCTTAAGATTGGAGAAGGATTTCAGCTCCCTGGCAATCTGCAGGGTTGTTGTTCCTCCGTCAAGCAGGATTGCATCGCCGTCCTGAATCATCTCCACCGCTTTGCGGGCGATCCGCAGCTTCTCTTCCAGGAACTGGTCTTCCTTGTCCTGAAATACCGCTTCAAAGTTGACGCTCTGCAGGGAGACCGCCCCGCCATGCGTCCGTTTCAGCAGCCGTGCTTCCTCCAGCTCTTTAAGATCACGGCGGACCGTCGATTCGGATACGCCAAGCTGCTGGCTAAGCTCCTGCACCGATCCCCTCGTGTGCTTCTCGACAAACTGCACGATGCTACGTTTTCTTTCCTCTTCAAACAGCATGACGGTTCACTCCTTAACGGAACAGCGTTACCTTCCGGCTTCTTTAGGATCTGAATTAACAATAATCCTTATACTCCATATTTTGATCGAATAGATTCCACTGCTCGATTTTGATTGAAATTGACTGTTTGTGATTACTTTTGCTTATTTATGATAATAACAGCGTTTTCATCATCTGTAAAGCTCCTTTTTCTTGAGCAGATCTGCTCAGATCCGGCTGTCTGAAATATCCTCCCGAACGCCTATTTCATCTGCCCGGGGTGTTACATATTTTATAATACATATGGGAAAAAGCGGGTGAACAGGAAATGGCCAATAACAAAAACAACTTTGGATATCGCAACCGCATGGGCGTCAGCAATCTGAATAATAATCCCGGCGCCAGCAATCCGGTAGAATCCGCGGAGTTAAGCGCTGAAGATTATGAAATTATCGCTGCCGGTCTAGCCGCTTTGGGAGAAGTGTTCGCATTTTTGGCCCTCGTCAAAGCGAAGCAAGTGACCAAGGAAACCGGAGGCCAGGTAGATATCGACCCGCTTTTATTCATACAATCCAGAAAAAAAAAAGCGGCCCGACGGAAATCCCGTCCACCGCGTTAAAGCTTAATCTATGGCAATAAGTTCTTTCGCATTAGGCAGACGCAAACGGTATGGCCTGATGCTTTTCAAATATGGCGTTTATCTTCCCGCGAGGTTCTTCATCCTTAAGTGTGACAATCACAATAATATGCTCGAGGTCAGCATGTTTGGCATAGGCTTGCGCATCCTCCTTGGGGATTCCGATGCTAATCAGGCTGACGGCAAGACCGTCGATATCCAGATCAGCCCCAGCCAGCTTCTTCGCTGCAGGCCCTGCTGCCACCGCCGTATCGGACAACATATCCAGCCCTACCCCCAGGCCTCTCGCTGTTCCGAACAAGCCTTCATTACCTGCTCCGGCTTCGGGCTTGCCAATCCCTGTATCGTGGCTGATGACCGCCAGCGTATTTTTCTCCTTCGTCACAACCGATATCTGCTTCGCTTTGACTCCGAGCTCCTGCACCGCCTCTATCGCCAGTATTGCATCGCTCCGGTGCCCGAATATTCCTACAACCAGCATAGTCATATGACATCCCTCCTGTTTAAGCGATATTAACCGCCACCTTTGCGGCTTGAACCGGCCGGCCGGTTGCCCTGGTTCCGGATAAACTTGAATCAAACTCTCGTATATCGGTTATAAAGATAGAATCGGGTTTAGATTTACCGCGATTTTAATGTACTATTAGTATATTGGTAGATCTACCAATGATCCTGATGCTGATACATACAGGCATTATTTTGAATGAAGGGGAGGCTGCTATGCTACAAAGCAAGTATTTTCGAACATGCCTAGCCATTATCGCCTTTCTGACGATTCTGTATCTGGGCTCCAAAGTTATTTTCCTGTTCAGTCCTGTGGTGGCGATCCTGAATCTGCTGCTTGTGCCGATGATGCTGTCCGGATTTATGTATTATCTGCTGCGTCCGCTGGTCTCGTTCCTGGAGCGCCATAAACTGGGACGCGGATTATCCATCCTGCTGATCTATCTTGTCGCTGTGGGACTATTCATCCTGTTCTGGGTGCTGGTCTGGCCGACACTCCGTGAACAGATTCAGAACTTTATTGACAACACCCCTTACCTGGTTCAGGGAATGCAGGATCAGTTCAACAAGCTGCAGAATGATCCTTCATTGTCAAGATTCTTCAAAGGGGATACCGACGTGGCCGCCCGGCTCTCGGGATATTTGAACGATGGGATTACCTGGGTCACCAACTCGATGACCAATCTTATCGGTGTCATTTCAAGCATTGTAGTGGTCATCGCTACTTTGCCGATTATTCTTTATTACATGCTGAAGGACGGACACAAGCTGTCCCCTATTCTGCAGAGCCTGATTCCGAGAAAGTACCGCAAGGAAGGCCAGGAAATGCTGAAGGATATCGACAGCGCACTCAGCGGTTTTATCGTGACCCGGGTTCTGCTCAATGTTGTGCTGGGAATTATGCTCTATATCGGCTTTCTGATTATTGGATTGCCCTATTCGCTCCTGCTCGCCGTAATTTCCATACCGCTTAATTTCATTCCTTATGTCGGCTCTCTGCTGGCAGCAATCCCGGTAGTCATTGTGGGATTCATTGATTCGCCATCCATGGCGATTTGGTCTTTGGTCATTATTGTGGTTGCCCAGCAAATTCAAGATAATGTGCTTTCTCCGATTATCTACGGCAAGTCGCTGGATGTTCACCCGCTCACGACGGTACTCCTTGTGCTGATCGGCGGAGATTTCTTCGGTATCATCGGTGTGCTGATTGCTCTTCCCGTGTATATGATTATCAAAATCATATTTCTGCGAATCTATGAGATTATTATCGCGGAACGTGTTGAAGAAGTTGAAGTCATTAAGGAAGAACAGCTATAGCATCTGCTAGTGAAGCTAACTTCTTGTAGAGGCCCCTGAAACAAAACCGAAAAACGGCTGCGCCATCCTTAATCGGGAGGGTGCAGCCGTTTTTTTATTGTCTTCCTCAGCCACGCAGGGAGCGGACGACAAAGATGTGTGTGCCTTTCATCAGATTCTGCCCATCCACCAGGGTAACCGAACCTTTGGTATGCGATGCTATGGTTGTATTAAAAGCAATCAGCTGATCACCTTTCCACACGGTTACTGCTGATTTGAAATAAACTGCGTTATCGAACTGCTGGCGCTCTCTCATGACATATCCAACGGAGTGAAGAACCGGGGGCAAGGCTCTCTCTTTAGGAGCAAGAGCCTTAATGAACACAATGTCACGAAAAGGTACAGCAATTTCCTGATGGCCGATCACGGCCACCGAAGCGGCTGGATCCCATTTGCGCAGAACGCCCTTCATGATGGTGTAAGGCTCTTCCCCGCAATACATAATGACCGGTCTGCCAACCCAATGCTTCATTGCTCCACCCCCTTCGCTGTGTCCGTGCTACCTATACATTCGGTATGGACCAATCTATTCCTTTAAGGCCATGTGACTCCAGATACTGATTGGCTCTGGAGAAGGGGCGGCTGCCCAGAAAGCCGCGATGTGCCGAGAACGGACTCGGATGCGGTGACTGAATCACCATATGCCGGTCCCGGTCGATATAAGCCCCTTTTTGCTGAGCATGGCTTCCCCACAGGATAAATACCATCGGCTCCGTCCGTTCATTCAGCTTCTCCATGATGGCGTCAGTAAATGTCTCCCAGCCTAGTCCCTTATGTGAATTGGGCTGGCCTTCGCGCACAGTCAGCACTGCGTTCAGCATGAGGACACCCTCCTCGGCCCAGTGCAGCAGTGAGCCGTGGTTCGGAACCGGCAGCCCGGTATCCGTATGGAGCTCCGCATAAATATTGCGCAGCGAAGGCGGAATACGCACCCCGGGCTTCACTGAGAAGCTTAACCCGTGAGCTTGTCCCGCACCATGATAAGGGTCCTGTCCCAGAATAACCACCCGGGTCTTGCTGTATGGTGTCAGCTTGAGCGCCGAGAACAACAGCTCTTTAGGCGGATAAACTGTATGTTGTTTATATTCACCCGCAAGCGTGTAGCGCAGTTCCTGAAAATAGGACTTTGTTGTTTCCTCCTGCAATACCTCATCCCAATCGTTGCCGAACATCCCCGTTCTCCTTCCGATCTTTCACGTAATCATTATTCATTACCTGTTATTACCCATAATATAAGGCGGCTTGCGCACTCCAGTGGCAGGGCAGATCTAAAGCTGGGTTGCCAGGGCTATTTCCGCCCGTAATCCGCTTTGATCTCGCCCCACTCTTTGGTCTGCCATTTCAGCAGCTTGTTGTCATAAGTATTGCTCTGCAGCCACCGCTCGGCGCGGTCAATCAGTATCCAAATCTCCTCTGTAGAGGTATCTCTAGGCAGAGTCGTGGCCACCTTTTTCTGCTTGACCCATTTCATCGCGTTCATAGAGTCACTGTAAACCGTCCTGCTGCTGCCCTCTTTCTTCAGCAAGGCCAGCGCATGAACAATTGCCAGAAATTCACCCAGATTATTCGTACCTTTCTTAATGGGTCCGCAGCTGAATATAATGTCGCCGGTCTGAGTATCCACACCCTTGTATTCTACCGGTCCCGGATTGCCCCGTGTGCCGACATCAACGGATATGCTGTCATAATCTATCTCTGCCAAGGTTTCTACACTAGCGCTCCGTCCCCGTGAGGCAGCCGGTTTCCCCTTTGAGCTACCGGAAGCGGATGATGCCCCCGTTCCCCAATTCCCCTTCCAGCCAGCCTTGTACGCTGCGTCTGCGGCAGCTCTGGATTCATAGGACTTGTATTTCGCTCCGGTGTAATGATCCGTCTGGGCTTGGCATTCTGCCCAAGTACCGTACACTCCCGGCTGTTTGCCTTCCCATACTACATAAAATTTCTGCTTAGCCATGGAACAGACCTTCCTTCGCGTAAAAATTCATCAGAAGAATATTGTAATCCAAACTGCGGCTATATTGAAGTCAAATTATAATCAGAGCCTGTTGCCGCTCAAAAATCTGCGGATATTTGACCCGGCGCAAGCTCATACTATACGAGAAGTTTAATCGAGCACCACAAGCGTAGTATCTATAATCCCTTGTAGTTTGTCTACATCCCTGGTTGTTTTGACCATTACCCGCAGTCCTACCAGCGCGTTGTGCAGATATGCCGCCAGATCCGCCGCCGGACGGCGGCTGGAGATTTCACCGCTTGCCTGGCCATCCAGCAGCAATTTCTCAATAAGCTGCTCTGTATTCAGGAACGCTTCATTCACTCTGGCTGCTGCCTCGGGATCATGATAGGACAGCTCAACCGCAGTGTTCACAAGCAGGCAGCCCTTCGGGTCCATTTCTGCCATCTGAAGAATCAGTTCAAAAAGTTGACGAATTGCCCCTTTTGCAGAGGCCGCTTCCTTCACCTGTTCTTCCATCTTAGCTGAGGTATTCTGCACATACCGGTCTATAGCTTTCATATATAAAGTATGCTTGTCGCCAAAAGTATCATACATGCTGCGCTTATGAATTCCCATTCCGGTTACTAGGTCCTGCATGGAGGTTTTCTCATAGCCCTGCTGCCAAAAGACATTCATCGCTTTGCCGAGTACATTGTCGATATCGAACTCTTTGCTTCTTGCCATCATCATGCTCCTCTCTGGGTCGATTTTACCATTTATAGAACGATCGGTAAATATAATGAAGAAAAAGTGATTTCCATCACATTAATTCCGCACTAATCATTCTATATTAATTTTGAAGGAAACATACCCCAAAGTCACACACACCTTAAGGAGGTTCTTTAGATGAGAAAGATCGCAGGCCTGGCCGCAGTATTCGCTTTGACCCTACTCGTAGGATGCGGAAACTCGAACAACAACAATGCGGCAAATACAAATACGTCCGCAAACAGCAATACCAATGTTACGGAAACCACTGACGCTGTTACTTCAGCATCCGTAGTTAACAATGGAGAGGATTTCAAAAAAGCAATCAGCAAAGACGGCACCTGGATTGCCGCAACCTTGAATGACCTTACGTTCACCGAAGATCTCGTTGTGGACGGCCAGTTCATCAACAAGGAAGAACCTGCGCGCAAAATTGCCCTCTATACCCAGGATGCGGAGCACAACATCACTAACTCGTTCATACTGACTGCTCCCAAAATCACCATTAAGAGTGAAAATGCCCGTATTCAGGGTGGTACTTTTGTCGGGGACGTTTATGTGGAGGCGGACGGCTTTAGCGTTGTGAATGCCACCATCAAGGGCAACGTCTATTTCGCGAATGATCAATATCAATCCACCTTCGACTCATCAGATCAGGGCATTGTAACCGGCGTCACAGAAGTGAAGAAATAAACCCGCTCTTAAATTAGAGGTGTTTCCCTCGACAAACTGCAATGCAGGGGGAGGCACCTCTTTTGGGTTCAAAGAAATGAGGCGTATCCATGCAGATTTCTGTTCGCGGAATGGCAGTTCTCCCCTTGCTCCTTCTGCTGTATTCCTGCAGCGGAGAAGAGAAATTGCAAGCTCCGCAATACCGGATCCAGTCCGGCCAGGAGCTGAGTATTTTCACCACCACTGATACCCACTATTTGTCCGGCAGCCTGACCGACAACGGTCCTGCCTTCAACCGCTTTATCGCCGCCGGAGACGGGAAACAGCTCTGCTACAGCGAGGAAATGCTCGATGCTTTTGGATACGATATCGAAACTCAGCGGCCCGGCGCTGTGATTATTAGCGGTGACCTAACCAATAACGGCGAGCAGGCCAGTCATCTGGATTTGGCAAAACATTTGCAGACGATCGAGGAGGCCAGTGGAACCCAAATCTATGTAATCCCCGGCAATCACGATATCCGCAATCCCTGGGCCCGGCAGTTCAAAGGTCAGCGGCAAGAGCCCGTAGCCTCTGTCACAGCAGAGAAGTTCCGCAAGATTTACAGCGCCTTTGGCTATGGCGAGGCTTTATTACAGGATAAGGATTCCCTAAGCTATTTGGCCGCTCCCTCGGACGACCTGTGGCTGCTGATGCTGGATACCAGTCAATACAGCAAAAACAAAGAACTGGGACATCCCCAGCTGGATGGGAGACTGAGCTCCACCACGCTGAAATGGATCGACCAGTGCGGGAAACTTGCGGCTGACAACGGAGCACAAATCGTAGCGGTGATGCATCACAGCCTGCTGGACCACAGCGAATTCATCCGCGAGGGCTTCACCGTCAATGATAACGATCAGATCATTCATGCCCTCATCCAAAATGGAATTACCGCAGCGTTCAGCGGACATATTCATATTCAAGATATCCGTACTTACCAGCGTAAAGACGGCAAAAATATTTATGACATCGCAAACAGCGCATTGTCCGTATACCCTCACCAATATGGCATTTTAAAATATACTCCCCGCTCTCAGACGTTGGACTACAGTACCACCAAGCTGAATGTGGAGCTGTGGGCAGCAGCATCCGGGACAACCGATTCCAGGCTTCTTCATTTCAATTCGTACAGCGAAGAATCCTTTCACAGGTTGTCATCAGACAGAGTCTATGCGGAGTTGGTGAATAACAAGGATTATGGCCGCTACACGGAACCCGAGCTGCAGGCCATGGCCCATGTTGTCGGGCGATTAAATGAGATCTATTTTGCCGGAACCGCTTATACAGACATTGCAGATGTCATTGCTTCTGCGGGCTATAGGCTCTGGCAGGATGCTCCCTCCGGCGGACTGCGGAGTTATGTCGTGGGAATGGCCGGGCGGGAATTGAGGGATAACCACCGTCTGCAGGTGACACTACCGGAGCGTTAATGTTTAAGGACAGAGGATTGCGTTTAAGTTAGGGCAGAGCAGGAATTTTTATGCAGAAGTTCTAAGGAGGGTGACAATTCAATGTTCAAACGCATGGATGAAATCATGATCGAGATTCCCGAAGTCGAGAAACCAGATCCCAATGCCGCCGCTGCCGTACAGGAACTATTAGGTGGTAAGTTTGGAGAGATGTCAACACTCAACAACTATCTCTATCAATCCTTTAACTTTCGCTCCAAAGAAAAGCTGAAGCCCTTCTACGATTTGGTTATGAGCATCACCGCAGAGGAACTGGGCCACGTTGAACTGGTATCCCATGCTGTGAACAAATGTCTCAGAGGTTCGACGGAGTACAAAAAACCGAATTCCACTCCGCTTGATTCCGTCAAAGACGCGCGTCTCTCCTACCACTTCCTGGCCGGAGCACAAGGCGCTATGCCGTTCGACTCCATGGGCAACCCATGGACCGGGGCAAACGTGTTTAACAGCGGCAACCTGGTGGAGGATCTGCTCCACAACTTCTTCCTCGAATGCGGAGCAAGAACACATAAAATGAAAGTCTACGAAATGACCGATCATCCGGCTGCACGCGCTGTCGTCGGCTTCCTGCTTGTCCGTGGAGGCGTGCACGTCGTGGCCTATGCCAAGGCACTGGAAATTGCCACAGGCGTCAATGTCACGAAGCTGGTGCCGATACCATCTTTAAGCAATAAATCTTTTAACGAAGCCAGGAAGTATGAGGAAAAAGGTGTGCATACGAAGCTCTATACATGGAGCGACCAGGATTTTAGTGCCATCGACCAGATCTGGAAAGGCACACATCCGGAGGATGGCCTTCCGCTTGAAGTCATTCAAGGCGTTCCTAAGGGTGTTCCCATTCCTGAAGCTCCAGAGTCCAAGGAAGAGTTCGCACCGGGCATCTCCGCGGAGGACTTCAAGGAAATCGCCAAGCGCCTGAAAATGGCCGGCAATATAACGGACTAATTTCCGTCCGATCGCAGGGGTGTCCCAAAAGCCATGAAATGGCTGCTTGGGACACCCCTCGTTTTTTGAGCAGGATCTGCGTGAGCACTTGGGTGGACGCTTCTTCTCTCACTCAGTCATATCCGCCTACCGCTTCAGGCAGCTCCTGATATCCCGCTTTTGTCTTGACGAGTTCAAAGATATAGCTTCTTATTTCCTTCAGCTTTTTGGCATCTTCGGTGACCTCGCATTTTTCCTCAGACCATTCCAGTGTTTGCTCTTCTCCATTCAGCCTTATCTGCCAATGCTCTTCATTATAGGGTGTCTGGTTGCAGTTTTGCCTCGCCGGTTCCAGCTTCAGCTCACCCATTACACCAATATCCCGCAGGCGGGTATAGATGTCCGCCATTTCGCTCTCAGTAAACGTCAGATCCGCAGTTGCCTCACCTTGGGTCACCAAATCCTTGGTTACGGTGCCTTCAAAGGTATTAATTTCATTCTTCCCGGTAATTCCAAAACGGACGGAGAAGGCAAAATCCTCCGGCATCACTTCAGGCATAAGGTGGTCAGGCCTCTGTAGTGGAGCTGCAGACTGTGTAGTGCTTCCGTTTCCTCCATCCGTCCTTTCACACCCTGCAAGCAGCAGAACCAGCAGCAGCGGCAAACAGGCCAGCAGCTTAGACATCTTCATTTCCTCCTTTGGCGGTTTCCCGCGCTTGCTCCATTTCTTTCTAAACGATGATAACACTCCAATATGTTGCAGATAGGCTGCCGAAAACTAGAAAAAGATACCATCCGCGTAGGATCGTATCTTTGAAATTACTGTACTTAGAGAACTCTTGCTCATTTTACGATGGAATATACATTTGTGTCATGCGGCTTGCCGTCCTGGACCATATAGTTTCTTAACAGCCCCTCTTGCTGAAACCCCAGTTTAACCAGCAGCGCTTTAGAGGCTTCATTTCCAGTGAATACTACAGCGCCGATCCGGGTCAGCTCCATTCTTTCGAAGCCATAAGCTAGAACCCTGGACACCGCTTCCGCGGCATAACCTTTGCGCCAAAAATCCGGATTGAGCTCATAGCCAATTTCGGCCCGTTGGTGCTTTGGTGACCAGGCGTTAAACCCGATCGTCCCGATAAGCCCTTTGCTGCCCTTAAGCTCAATGCCCCACCGGATACCTCGTTTGTCCCGGAAGCTGTCTGCGAAGAAATCAACATATTCCCCCGCCTGTGCAAGTGTCGTAAGCGGCTCCTGCCCATAGTAGCGCATGACCTCGCTGCTGGAAAAGCAGGCGAAGATCCCCTCGGCATCCTCTGCTGTAATTTCTCTTAATCTAAGCCTGTCCGTCTCCAATACAGGAAATTCAAAATTCACTTTATCCCCCCCCCAATATAAATTGAACTTATAATTCTTCTATTTTGGGACTGGCCGTGACTACAGAGAATGTTTGGACTTCCGGCCGCTGTTAGGTTTGGATTTTCTGATTTTAACCGCGAATCGCGGTAGAAATCCAAACCTAAAGGCGAACGCTACCGCTCCTCCAGTTCCAAAATTCCCCTCCGCCACTTTTCCCTACATGTAATCTTAAGTTCAATCTATATAGTAGGCACTCCTCTCTTACCAGTAGCTCACGATTCATAGCAGAGGGAGGCTGACGATTCCAGCACGCCCGCAATGTAGCCGGACACCTCAAGATGATAAGGATGCACCAGATAAGCCTCCATGTCCGCCATTGATGCATACTGAACGATTAGCATAAGATCATACGGGCCGCTTCGGACATCAACCTCCACTTTCAGATCGCGGATATGCTCTATTCTCTCGCGCATGCCAAGCAATACCTCTCTTGTCTTGGCTATGCTGCCCGGACTGCTGTCCTTCAGCTTAATTAATAAATTGTTGATAATCACAGCCCGATATCCCCCTTGTCCTGCTTCTCCAGTTGCAGCATGGCCGAAGCAGCTTCGCGTCCGTTCACCAGCAGCGTTATCCGGTGTTCTCCCGGATAATGGCGGCGGGTCGTCAAATCACCCCAGCGGTGTGTCCGTGTGGCCTTTAATGTACTTCCGCCGGGCACTGTTTTATCGGACAGGAGAAATAATTTGCGTGATGTCTTTCCTCCTGCTTTCACAAAATCAATGCCATATTCAATCCGGATTCGCACAGGGCCGCCTTGAGCAATATCAAGGCTGTATCGCAGTTCGCAGCTTCCCCCAATCTGCACGATAGCCGGATCGACGGAAAGCGAGGCATCGGCAACAAGCGGTGTGTCCACCGCTTCAGCCGCATATCCAAACAGCGCCATAATTTCCGGGACCGCCTTGCGGATCAGCGAACGGCAGGCATGCCGCACAATCCAGTCCGTGTACTCATTCTCACCTTTCCAGCGCTGGGCAATCCCGATGACAACATCAGGATGATCCTTCGCGATATCGTTCAAATTGTTGGCCACACTTTTGCGCACATACAGTGACGGGTCAGCCTTCAGCCGTTCCAGCACCGGCAGCACCGGAGCCGGATCACGCTTGAACATCGGCAGCGCCTGCCCCCACGGCAGACGAGGCCGGCTTCCCTCACTGGCCAGCCGCCGCACATGCTCACTGGAATGGCCGGACCAGCGCAGCATCTGCGCCATCATCCGCTGCGGATCGCGCAGCAGGAAGGGACGAACGGCAAATTCCGCCGACGATCCTCTTGTGAATCGCTCCAGTGCCGCCATCGACCGTTCCCAGTGTTCCTCCGCCTGCCCGTACACCTCGACAAAGTCGGGGAAGATCAGGTACGGAAACCCTACACATTGAGCATCTATTGCATACAGAATATCCAAGGCGTCCTCATACCCCGGGGGCAAAAAAGACCCAAGCGTCTCTGTAATGCGCCGCATCCGTCCCTTAAGCTCCAGTTCCTCCCAAGGCGCCTTCATCGCCGACTGGACGAAGCCTTCCAGATCGAACAGCCCGTATACGGCTTTAATCTTTCCGCCGAAGCCGCGCAGAAATTCCTCGTTGTACATTGCTTTTAATGGTTCAGCCATACGTTGGTCTCCTCCTGCTGTTTCATTCAGACTCTCTGTCAGGAAAGCGTAGCATAACGAACCAGACAGCCTTATGTCATGTTCATTTAAGGGTCAAAAGAACGCCTCGGGATACCTCAGCTCACCTTTGATGTCCCCCAGCTGGCCTTCCTGTAACTCATACACCTGGAATACCTCGTCCGGCACCTCAAATTGCTTCAGCTCCAGCCCAAATGCACGTGCTGGTGTAAAGCCGAATTTGGGATAATAGGAGGGATGGCCGATGACCGTCTCATCCTCCACAGCCACAATGGAAAGCTCAGGAATGAAGTCTGCGGACTCTCTTATTCTTTCAATCAGCCTCGATTCATCCTCGCGGTTTCCAAAAGCCCGGTAATTCAAATCAAATACCTTTGCTTGCTTTAATTGATCAGCACTTCTACCTCTTCAATGCTTTTTTTCGCTCTGCTGTTCAGCCCACGCTTATCCTTAAGTCCAAGCGACTGCAGTTCATGTCCGGGATCTATGACCAGCGGCTCTGCAATCACAGACTCAAGCAATTGAACCGTTGTGCGGCAAGCGCTGAACAAAAGATCGCGGGGAATGACCCCTTTATTCGAGCGGATGATTCCCACCAGATTTTCGGCATACATCAGCCGGACGATGCTGTCGGCGCTGAGCAGGTTGCGGGCAGCGAAGGAAGCTGTATTTTCTACGATAACAGAATCCTGGAACTGTCTGGAAAGTGCATCGAGTGCGGACACCGCCTCCCAATCACGGATCGACAATTGCTGCAAATAACCGGTTACCATCTCCTGAAACCATTGCAGCTCCATTTCCCTTGGGATTTCATATTGCTTGTACTGCTCCAGTACACCTTCACGGTGCATCTGCACAAAGCTGCCCAAATAACGGGCAAAACATTCTTTTGCTTGCTGTGTCAGGTCATTCATGAGGGTTCCACCTTGTTCTGTAGATTGTATTTAATAAGGATTATAGGGCTCAATATGCTTAAGACTGGACTCGCGGATTCCAACCACAGTATTATTTTCGCAAATATTACAAATTAAATCCTATTTTCAAAACTCACAGCCTGTCGTAAAATGATTGAAATGACTTTATGGAACGATTAAAATTCGAGCTGATAAACGGAGGAACGGGACTATGCCGCAAACACTTGTTAAAAATGCCGATTTTTTTGTTGCTGCCTTGTCGCAGACCTTTGTGTCCGCGCTGCAGCTTGACCCCGATGGAATGTACTCCCAGGTAGGCTTCGGGATTGTTGAGAAATTCTCCGAAGAGTATGTACGCTTAAAAAGATTCGACGGCTCCATCTCGCACTATGACAGGGATATTACGAAGTTTCAGCATAACAAGGCCTAACGCACCGCACATAAGCTTTATTTTAATTTCCCCTTTTCAGGGCAATTCCCCTGCTTTTTCTAGTAAAACAATAACTATCCGGATTTAAAGATGACCCCAACGCAAAAAAGCGGACACTTGATTTGACACGGTGTCCACTTTTTATGCCCTTGCAGCGGGCTATGTTACCCCTGCATTTGCTTCAGCTCATAGAAGGCTCCCCGGCGGCTCATCTCATAAACAATTGTTCAAAATCGGGCAGGGAATTACACTTTCCAAAAATCCGTACCGGCAAAAACCTGCTCTTTGCCCGGCGCCTCTTCCCCCATGTCCGGCAAAATAGCCCAGCTTACACGCTGTTTCCTCAAAGGGTCAGCCTTCGCCAAACCATATTCGCGGTAACGGACGGTCCCTTCATTGGCCGGATCCTCCCAGTTATCCCAACCGCTTGGATGAATATGCCCGCCCATGCGGCAATTCACCATCTCCGTCTTGGCATAGCCGCGCCAGGGACGGCCCAAATACACTTCATCCACATCCGGGGCAGCTGTCAGGTAACAATCCTTGAACAGGTAGCCGTAAGGCTGGCCCGGCGGTGTGGAGCCTGCCGTGATATAGCCAGGACCATCGTTATAATGCCGCAGGCTGCGGATTTCGCAATGCTCGAAATAAGCCGTCGCACCGCCAAAAATAAAATCTACCGTACCTTCTATGTAACAATGGGTGTACAGCTGGCGGTAATGGTTATGCCGCTCTTTGAGGGGGATTCCTCCGAAAGCTCCCCCCTGTTTGTTCGCCGGAGGCAGCGGGCCAGTAAACAGGGTATCCTGGTGCCCCTTTAAGATACAGTTGCGGAAAACCGTTTCGTCGCAATGTGCATATACTGCAAGCGCTTGCCCAATTTCAGTGCCTTGCCCGGCCGTATTGGATAGGGTCAGGTTTTCCAGCACCAGCCTGCTCCCACCCAGAAACAAGGTCGGAGTGGCAAAGGTGCCCTGTTCCTCTCCAGTCACATCTTTCTGCCTTGCGTAACGGTTGTTGGTAATCTCTACTTGTCCGATGCCCTTGATCGTCAGGTCCGAACGATAGATCCGCACAGCCTCCTCATAAATACCAGCCAGAATATACAACGTCTCCGCTTTACCTGAAGGCAGCCGTTCAAGCGCATCAACCGCCTCCTGGATCGAATGAAAATCGCAAAAGCCCTCTTTGCCCACCAGCATTTCATTTTCCTCCTCTTCCGTCCGCAAGCAAATAAATTATAGCGCCCGGGAGCGTATTCTGCCAGTATAAATTTTAACGTGTGCATTTCATAAATCGCTTGACTTGATCCCGTTCAGGAACTACACTGGAATCGTTAACAATTCTATTTCCCGGAGAGATATTATGATTACTATCAAAGATATTGCACGTGTTGCCGGCGTTTCCCATACCACCGTTTCCAGAGCACTAAACGGCAGCCCGCTAATCAAGAAAGTAACCCGGGACAAGATCGAGAAAATCGCCGCGGAAATGAATTATGTGCCGAACTACAGCGCCAAAAGCCTGGTCACCAAACGATCCTTTACCATCGGGCTGTTCTTCTCCAGTATTGATCAGGGAACATCGTCCAGCTTTCTGGTCGACGTCATTAAAGGGATCAGCCATGTGCTGGATGAGAACTTTAACCTGACTGTGAACGGAATTGACGGCGTTCACAATTACGCCAACATTCAGCCGCAGCGCTTTGACGGTATTCTGGTCATGAGCCAGAGCGACGAGGATAACGCTTTTATCTACCATGTCAAAACAATGGGCATCCCGCTTGTGGTGCTGAACCGCCAATTGGAGGATCCCGGCATTATGAACGTGGTGGCCAATGACCGCGAAGGTGTGAAGGAAGCGATCGACTATGCCGTAACACAAGGGCATCAGCGTTTTGCAATTATTGAAGGCAAACCCGGCTTCAAGTCCTCAACCGAGCGCAAACAGGGCTTCATAGATAGCCTGATCGCCCACCAGCTTCAGCTGAATTCAAGTTATTTTGCAGCCGGTGATTACAGCATTGAAAGCGGATATGCCGCAATGTCTACCCTGCTTGAGTTGCCAGATCACCCTACGGCCGTCTTTTGCTCCAATGACGATATGGCTATCGGCGCCATGAATGCCTGCTATGCCCGTAAGGTCAGCATTCCGCAACAGATTTCACTCATCGGCTTCGACGATATTATGTTCGCCCGCTACACGAATCCGGCATTGACTACGGTCCGCAAGCCTATTGCCGATATCAGTGAGCTCGGCACCAAGATGCTGATTCAGCTCCTGCAGCAGCCGGAGACCAAACCCCAGCAGTTGTTCGTCAAGACTTCCCTGGTCGTACGGGACACGGTCGCAGAAATTTAGGGATGTGGAAGGATCTGCCCGACCCCTGCCCTGCCGGTCAAATGCGCTCCGGCAGAGCAAATACCGGGTCCCGGTATTGTTTAAAAAAGAGCCTCTCTTTTTTAAAATAAAATGTTAACGTGTGCATATAACTATTTGAACTCAAAGGAGATCAAACCAATGTCGACAAACCGTTTATCCCGAAGCACTCATCCCCATCTGCCCCTGCATCCCGAACGGATGATTCAGTTCGGTGAAGGCAACTTTATGCGCGCCTTCGTAGACTGGCAGCTGCAGCAAATGAACAATCAAGGACTCTTTAACGGAAGTGCAGTGTTGGTTCAGCCGATCGAGCAGGGTCTTGGCGGGCTGATGGCCGCCCAGGATAACCTGTACACTGTACTGCTAAACGGAATCATGCAGCAGCAGCCTGTGAATTCACGCGAGATCATCTCCAGCGTCAGCCGGGTGATTAATCCCTATACCGATTATGAAGCTTATCTCGCTCTGGCTGAGGACGATGGGCTGGAATTCATCACTTCCAACACCACTGAAGCCGGGATTGCCTATCATCCGGGCGACCGCGCGGACGGTACGCCGCCGAAGAGTTTCCCGGCCAAGCTGACAGCGCTTCTGCACCGGCGTTTTCAACTGGGCAAAAAAGGCTTCGTCATCATCCCTTGTGAGCTCATCGACCGCAACGGTGAGAAATTGCGGCAAATTGTGCAGCAGTACGCTGCGGAATGGAACCTGGGTGAAGCCTTCCTGCAATGGCTGGAAAAGGAGAATACGTTCTGCTGCAGTCTGGTAGACCGGATTGTACCGGGGTATCCCCGCGATAAAGCCGCGGAGCTGGAGGCTGAACTTGGTTATCTCGACAACCTGATGGTGACCGCTGAACCGTTTCTATTCTGGGTCATTGAAGGCCCGGCATGGCTTACAGAGAAGCTGCCGCTGGCGGAAGCCGGACTGAATGTCGTGGTGACAGATGATATGACACCTTACCGTGAGCGAAAGGTTCATCTGCTGAATGGCCCTCATACGGCGATGGTGCCACTGGGCATGATGGCCGGCCTTGAGACGGTTGAGGATGTGATGAATGACGAAACGTTCTCCCTGTTTGTACGGGAACTGATAGAGGAAGAACTGATCCCGATGCTGGATCTGCCGAAAGAGGAGCTTCTGCCTTATGCTGACGCTGTGCAGGAGCGGTTCAAGAACCCTTTTATCCGTCATGAACTTACATCCATTTCCCTGAACAGCATCTCCAAATTCAAAACCCGGCTGCTCCCTGTGCTGCTAAAGTACCAGCAGGAGCGCGGCAAGCTGCCGGAGCTGATTACCCTCTCCTTTGCCGGCCTGCTGCTCAGCTACCGTGGAGACCTTGTGGCGCGTCAGGAAAGTCCGGAAGTACTGGCCATTTTTGATGAAGCGTGGAGCAATCCTGTCAACTTCGTTCAGGCGATATTGAAGGACGAGAGCCTGTGGGGCGAAGATTTGTCGCAGGTGCCGGGCCTGGCAGAGGTGCTTGCGTCCCATCTGCAGAAGCTGGAAAGCTCGGACAGCCGGGCTGCACTGGAGCAGTTTGTAAGCTGAGACTTCTACCCTTGGCAGGTAAATGAACGATAGGCGGACTAACAATCACAGCTTCTTCTAAAGGTTCCAAAGCAAGCTTTAGAGGAAGCTGATCAAGGAAGTTAATGAAATCACCATACTTTTAGGAGGGACAGCATGAAGCGTCTAATGAAAATGAATCCCCGGGATACGGTAGCTGTGGCGCTGCGCCCCATTTCCGCCGGAGAAGAGCTTGTTTTTGAGGGAATGACTCTTAAGGCAGTCCAGGACATCCCGCAGGGTCATAAAATGGCGTTGACCAGCTTTGCGGCGGATGACGTCATTACGAAATATGGTTATCCTATCGGCCACGCGATTGCTCCGATTCAAGCGGGCGAATGGATTCACACGCATAACATCAAGACGAATCTGGCGGGTGAAGAGGAATATGAATACGTGCCCGATCTTCATCCGGTCACTTACCCTTCCCGTGATTTGACCTTTCAGGGCTACCGCCGGGCAAACGGCAAGGTCGGCATCCGCAATGATCTGTTTATTATTCCCACAGTAGGCTGTGTGAACGGTATCGCCGAGCAAATGCTGCAGGAATTCAAGGCTGAACATCCGGATATGGGAACCTTCGACAACTTTACCGTGCTTAAGCATCCTTACGGCTGCTCCCAGCTTGGTGATGACCACCGGATGACCCGCAGCATTCTGCTGGATGCCGTGAATCATCCCAACGCCGGGGGTGTGCTCGTCTTCGGTCTCGGCTGCGAGAACAACATCGTCTCCGAGTTCCGCAGCATGCTGGGTGATTATGACGAGAAGCGGGTCAAATTCCTCGTCGCCCAGGAAGTGGGTAATGAAGTGGAAGCAGGTCTCACGCTGCTGGAGGAACTGTATGAAGCAGCTAAGAATGATGCCCGTGAGACAGTTCCGCTCAGCGAGCTGAACATCGGGCTGAAATGCGGCGGCTCCGACGGGTTCTCGGGCATTACCGCCAACCCGCTGCTGGGCGCTTTTTCCGATTTCATTATCTCCCAGGGCGGAACCTCGGTACTGACCGAAGTGCCTGAAATGTTCGGAGCGGAGAAAATGCTGATGGCCCGTGCGGAAAGCCGTGAGGTCTATGAAGATATCGTATCCCTGATCAATAACTTCAAGCAATACTTCCTGTCTTACGGGGAACCGGTCTATGAGAACCCTTCTCCCGGCAACAAAGCCGGAGGCATCAGCACGTTGGAAGACAAATCGCTGGGCTGTACCCAGAAGGCAGGAACCTCTCCTGTGGTGGATGTGCTGCAATACGGTGTTAAGCTGCGCAAAAAAGGGCTCAGCCTCCTGCAGGCGCCGGGCAACGATCTGGTGGCCGCATCTGCGCTGGCCGCATCGGACTGCCAGCTGGTATTGTTCACAACCGGCAGAGGAACTCCATTTGGTAGCTTTGTGCCTACGGTTAAGGTGGCGACCAACAATGAGCTTTTTGCCAAAAAAGGCCATTGGATGGATTTCAACGCCGGTCCGCTGCTGGAGGTCCCGATGGCCGATGTGCTTGAGGAGTTTATCGACTATATTATCGATGTTGCCAGCGGCGAAAAAACACGGAATGAACAAAACGAAGTGCGCGAGCTGGCTATTTTCAAAACAGGAGTCACGCTATAATACCCTATTTCCATTCCAAATCCATGCAAAGGGAGCGTCATTATGTTTTTAAACGATGATTTTCTATTAACAACCGATACCGCACGGCTTCTGTTCCATCAACATGCCAAAGCTATGCCCATTATTGATTACCACTGCCATCTCGATCCAAAAGAGATTTATGAAGACCGTGCATTCAGCAACCTGACCGAGGCCTGGCTCTACGGAGATCATTACAAATGGCGGCTGATGCGTGCCAACGGGGTTCCGGAATCGCATATTACCGGAGATGCCTCGGATTATGACAAGTTTCTGGCCTGGGCCCGGACCGTACCGCAAGCCGTAGGCAACCCATTGTACAGCTGGACTCACCTGGAGCTGCGCCGTTTTTTCGGTATCCATGAGCTGCTCAACGAAACGTCTGCCCCGGCCATCTGGGAAGAAGTCAACCGCAAGCTGGCGGAACCGGCCTTCTCGCGCCGTGGACTGATCCGCAGCTCCAGAGTCAAGACCATCTGCACTACCGATGATCCGGCTGATACGCTGGAGTACCACCGGCTGTTAAAAGATTCAGAGACGGCCTTCAAGGTATTCCCTACCTTCCGTCCCGACAAGGCGCTGAACATTGACGCCGAAGGATTCCCGGCCTGGATCAAGCGGCTGGAAGAAGCATCCGGCTTAAGCGTGGTGTCGTATGCTTCGCTGCTGGACGCACTGAGAAACCGCGTGGAATTCTTCCATGAGAACGGCTGCCGCCTGTCCGACCATGCGCTGGATGTGCTGCGCTACCGTGCAGGTGAACCTGCTGATGCTGAAGCCATCTTCGCCAAGCGGCTGGAGGGCGGAATCCTCTCGCCGGAGGAGATCACACTCTACCGCACGGAGCTGTTGTCGGCTCTAATCGGGTTTTATCACGATAAAGGCTGGACGATGCAACTGCATCTGCACGCCTTCCGCAACAACAATACACCAATGTTCCGGAAGCTGGGACCGGATACCGGTTATGACGGCCTGAATGACCTGCCGCTGACCGAAGCGTTGTCTAAGCTGCTCGACCGCGCAGAATGCGGGACCGGCCTGCCGAAGACGATTCTTTATTCGCTGAATCCGGGCGATTATCCCGCCCTGCTGGCCTTGATGGGCTGCTATCAAAAGGACACGCCGGGCAAACTCCAGCTTGGCTCCGGCTGGTGGTACAACGACACCCGCAGCGGAATGCGCGAGCAGCTGACACTGCTTGCGGACAACAGCCTGCTGGGTAATTTTGTCGGCATGCTGACAGATTCCCGCAGCTTCCTCTCCTACACCCGCCACGAATATTTCCGCCGTGTGCTGTGCGGGCTGATCGGTGAACTGGCCGAGCGCGGTGAAGCGCCGGATGACGAAGTGCTGCTGGGTCAACTGGTGGAGAATATCGCGTATAACAACGCCGCCGGATTCTTCGGTTTTCCAGCCGGAGAATAAAGAAAAGCAGGCGCGATCAGCTCCGCAAGAGCTGGCGCAAAAACATTAATATGTAATGAAGGAGAATACTTCATGCCGACACTATATATCGCCGGTGACTCCACCGCAGCGCAGAAAGGTGCGGACCAGAAGCCAATGACCGGCTGGGGAGAATATCTTCAGGGCTATTTCGGCCCGGAAATCACCGTGGACAACCGCGCAATTAACGGACGGAGCACCAAATCATATCTCGAGCAAGGACGGCTCGCTGATATTGAACAGGATTTCCAGCCTGGTGATTTTCTGCTGATCCAGTTTGGCCACAATGACGAGAAGCAGGAGGATCCGGCCCGCTATACCGATCCCGGCAAGGACTACCGCCTCAATCTGATCACGTTTATTGATTCGGCCCGCAGCCGCGGCGGTTTCCCTGTCCTGCTGACCTCTGTCAGCCGCCGCCGCTTCACTCCGCAGGGCGATCCCGATCCGCTGGCGGTGGGAGCTTACCCGCAGGCGATGCGTGAAGTGGCGAAGCTTACCGGTACACCGCTGCTTGATATCTTCGCTTCTTCCCAGCAGCTCTACCGGAAGCTCGGTATCGAGGAGTCCAGACATTTATTTATGCATCTGCCCAAGAGCAGGCATCCCAATTATCCGGAAGGGATTACGGATGATACCCATTTCTCTAATGAAGGGGCCAAACAAGTGGCAGAGCTGGTAGCAGAAGCAATCCGCCATTCTGCAGACTTGTCCACTCTTATTCAACACATGCAACCATTGCAACAGAACCGGATTTAACTAAGAAAAGGGGATGTACCCTATGTCCGCACCGCTTCATCTTGGCATCCGCGCCCATGATTTTGCCCGGCTTCCTTTGCCGGAGCTGATCGCCAAGCTGGATCAATACCGCTTTAAGCATATTCAGTTTGCGGTACGCAAATCTTTTCCCGAAAGCGTCCCCTCTCTGGCGGCATTAAGCCCGGGAACGGCGGCATACTTTGGCGAAGCGTTCCGGCAAGCCGGGGTCCGGATTGCTGTACTCGGCTGCTATGTGAATATCATTGATCCCGATCCCGGCAAAAGAGCACAGGCGCTAAATGATTTCAGCACCCACCTTCGCCTGGCACGTGATTTCGGAGCCAGCCTGGTAGGCACAGAAACTGGCAGCGTAGGCAAGGGCTATACAACGGATAACTTTACGGAGGAAGCCTTCCATGAGGTAGTCGTTTCGGTCAAGGCAATGGTGGCGGAAGCGGAACGTTTCGGCGTAACGGTAGGCATTGAGGCAGGCCAGAATCATCCCCTGCACTCTGCGAAGCTGACGAGGCGGCTGCTGGATCTGATTCCTTCCAATAATCTGCAGATCATTCTGGACTGCGCGAACCTGATGTCGCCCGATAATTACCGGCAGCAGGAAGCGGTCATTACCGAAGCACTTGAGCTGCTTGGGGACAGAATCGCGGTGATCCATCTGAAGGATTTCACGGTCCAGGACGGCCAAATCATCATTGTTCCTGTCGGTCAGGGACAGCTTAATTTCGCTCCTGTCCTCCGGTACATGAAATATACACGCCCGCACATTCAGGGCCTCCTGGAGAGCACTACTGAACCGCATCTGCGGGAAAGTGTAGATTTCCTGCAGCGGTTATACAGCGAAGTCTAGCGAAACGCTGTATCTCTTAGGATGATGCAAACACATTTCAGGACCGATTTACCGTGTCTAATATGCCGGATGATTCCAGAACATGCACTCTGAAATCATCCGGCGCTGCAGTTGAATGCTCGGGCTCTCTGGAGTCCCGGGCATTTTTATGTAACGACGCACGGTTCGATTTTAACCAATGCTGCTGTGACTCCCCGTCCCCGCCCCGCTGCGCGTAATCTATAACTCATGAAACTGCCGCTTGTTACTGATGGGGAATCATGGGTACAATTATTAGAAACGCGTTATTATAAAAAGGATAGGTGAAACCAATGCATAATTATGGATTCGCGCGGGTGGCTGCCGCTTCCCCGGAACTGCGGGTGGCTGACTGCGAGTTTAATGCAGCACAAATTATTGAGGTTATCAAGCAGGCGGACGAGGAACAGGTAGAGTACCTGGTGCTGCCCGAGCTTTGCATCACCGGTTATACCTGTGCAGATTTATTCCTGCAGCCCGCGCTGCTGGATGCGGCTCTGAAGAGCCTTCATAGCATTGCCGCCGCAAGTGCCGGACTTCACATGGTAGTCATTGCCGGGCTGCCCATTGCCATCAAGGGACGGCTGTTCAACTGTGCCGCCGTCATCCAGCAGGGAAACATTTTGGGCATTGTGCCCAAAACCTGTATTCCCGGCTACAGTGAGTTCTATGAACCGCGCTGGTTTGCAGGTGCCGAAGAGCTTGAAATCACAGAGCTGCGTCTCGGGGAAATCACCGTTCCCATCGGCAATGATCTTATTTTCGCATGTGAAGCGAACAGCAATTTGTCCTTTGGCGTTGAAATCTGTGAGGACTTGTGGGTTCCCGTTCCACCGAGTAGTCTGCTGGCTCAAGCCGGCGCTGTGCTGCTGTTTAACCCCTCAGCCAGCAACGAGCTGGTAGGCAAAGCAGACTACCGCCGCCAGCTTGTCTCCAGCCAGTCCGCCTCCTGCGTGGCAGGTTATGTCTACGCCGGCTGCAATGCCGGCGAATCCACAACCGATGTCGTATTCGGCGGCCATTCTCTGATCGCCGAGAATGGTCTGACACTTGCGGAATCGGAGCGTTTTACCCATGAGAGCCGGATCATCATCGCCGATATCGACATCCCGAAAATCCAGTATTCCCGCGCGGTCATGGGTACCTTCCGTGCCGGAAAGGGCGGCCGCAATTATCGTGAGGTGCTGTATGCGGAGCCTGCCCTCCTTAACAGTGAACGGAAACTGGTTCGTACCGTCGGCGTTAATCCTTTTGTTCCCGGCAATCCGCTTCAGCGCGACGAACGCTGCCGTGAGATCCTCTCCATCCAGACTTCCGGCCTGATGAAAAGAATCCGCCATATCGGCACCAAGCAGGCCGTCATCGGCATTTCCGGCGGCCTGGACAGCACGCTTGCGCTGCTGGTGGCCGTACGGGCCATGGAGCTGCTCGGCCGCCCGGCAAGCGACGTGCTCGCCGTTACGATGCCGGGCTTCGGCACAACGAACCGGACCTACGACAATGCCGTCGGCCTGATCAAAGCGCTGGGAGCTTCACTTAAGGTTGTCGATATCAAGGCTGCCTGTCTGCAGCACTTCGAGGACATCGGCCATGACAAGGATGTTCATGACTTGACCTACGAAAATGTACAAGCCAGAGAACGGACACAAATCCTGATGGATTTGGCCAACAAAAATGGCGGCATTGTCATCGGCACCGGCGACTTGTCCGAGCTGGCGCTTGGATGGTGTACCTATAACGGGGACCATATGTCCATGTACAGTGTCAACTCAGGCATTCCGAAGACACTGATCCAGTACGTCGTCGCCTGGTATGCGGATCACGAAGCGGACGAGACGGTGAACAAACTGCTCTACAGCGTTATTGAAACGGGGATCAGCCCAGAGCTGCTGCCGCCTTCGAAGACAGGGGAAATTGTCCAATTGACCGAAAATATACTCGGTCCTTATGTTGTGCATGATTTCTTCCTCTATTATATGCTCCGCACCGGCGCTTCCCCCGGCAAAATCCTGTACCTCGCCCAACATGCCTTTGGCGATGGATATACCCGGGAACAGCTGGTCGGGTGGCTGAAAGTATTCATCACCCGTTTCTTCACCCAACAGTTCAAACGCTCCTGCCTGCCGGACGGCCCGAAGGTCGGGACCGTCAGTCTTTCACCGCGCGGCGACTGGCGGATGCCAAGCGACGCTTCCGCCGCGCTCTGGCTGCGGGAAGTCGAGGAATTGTAGAGATACAGGCTTATGAACAAAAAAAGGAGCATCCGCTGCGCTGGCGGATGCTCCTTTTGTTCTATTGTCCGGCGAATGCTTCCTTGATCCGGTTGTATTCTTCCATTGTAATAGCCAGCACTGTGCCGTGCTTGAAACCGTACGGAAAGCTGAAGCTCTCGTCTGAGCGGATAAACCGTCCTGTGTCGATTTCATCCGCTATAAAAGGAACGTAGCCCTGACCCTCCCCTTCCACACCGAAAAAGTCCAGCATCAGGCACCATTTGCCGTTGCTCAGCTTAAACGCTGTAGGTGCTTCATAAGCACTGTGTCCCAGCTTGGCCATTTCTTCATCAAAGGCTTCAATTCGGGTGTACTCTCCGGTAAGAGTTCTGCCCCTCTGCAGAATAATCCCCGCCGGGTTGGCCTCGCTCTTTAAGAAGCGGTAATACATGCCGTTCTCTTCATAAATTGCCGAATCGATAATTCCGCTGCCATCCTTCCGGCACAGCATCCGTGGTTCGCTAAAGCTGTCAAAATCCTTAGTACGCGTATAATAGATGGCCTTATCCCCATAATTATTGGAGGCATGCGAAGAAGACCAGTGAATGACATAGTCTTCATTCTGGTAATCATAAATCACATCCGGAGCCCACAGGCAGCCGAAATCCGTATCGCCGAGTTCAATCATTCTCTGATCAGACCAGTTCACAAGATCATCCGATTCCCACAAGGAGAGGCATTTGCTCGCATCCCTGCCAATGTTGGACCAATCTCCTTTGTATTTGGTGTGGAAACAATTGGCCAGACTCAGGTCAGTCGCAAGAATATAAAATTTGCCGTTATGTGTTCTGATGATGGTATGATCTCTGACGCCCTTCTCACCCAAATTGCTCCATAAAACAGGCTGTTCCCCGTTAACCGCTTCCCAATTGAATCCATCGGTGCTGAGTGCGAAATAGACCTGTTCTCCGTCGGGAGTCTTTTTCTCCTTAAAATGTACAAACAAATAGGCTTCCATAAAATAGGTTCCTCCTAATCAAAGTTCATAATCTCTTTGGTGCCGAACTTCTCCAGCATTAATAGTACCCCGGCGGGAAATAAACATAAATGATCTATTATGGGACATAACTGAACTATCCTGCACTTTTTACGTCAAGAAATCCGATGAAATTCCACTTATATCAATCTTGACTGGATAAAAGTTTGATGATATATTGATTCACGGTTTATTATTTTAGTATTTAAACATTTACTGCTTAACGATTAGAATCAAAGAAAATTTCACTAGCTTGTTGTCTTGACGGGATAAAAAAATGGTGATATATTGATTCACAGCTTAATAATTTAGTATTTAACTATTTATCACTTAATCATTAAACACTAAATTAACTTGTACGCGTTTTCCATACAGCTTTCGGAGGTGAAGTTTTGTCCGATCACAATGATTTTTTTGAAATCTCTACTATGTTCAAAACGTTCCTGAAAGGAATGGCTCAGGGCTGGAATAAACAAGGCTTTGCCCTTAGCCTGACCCAATTCAAGGCTTTGCATTTTCTGTCCAAGGAAGGCCCGATGATGGTATCCCAGCTGGCCGCTGCGCTTAACATGACCCCCGCGGCAATCACAGGTGTTACAGACTCGCTGCTTGCTGAAGGTTACGTCGAGAAGGAACGGGCGGCTGACGATCGACGAGTGGTTAATATTACACTGACGAAGGAAGGGAAAGCTGCAATCGAGGAGGCGCATAATAAACAAAAGGAGATCATGGGCTCCTACTTCAGCATCTTGCCTGATGAGGATATCGCACATTTAAGAAGAATTTTTGGAGTATTAATTTCGGAATTAGACAAAAAATAAAAAAACGGTGGGGAAAAATCAATGGAACATTTATCTGATAAGCGCAAGCTTACCATTATGATCGCCATTATGGCAGCTATGCTGTTTGCCGCGATCAATCAGACGATTACCAGCACGGCTATGCCGCGCATTATCGCGATACTGGACGGTATGGATTACTATACCTGGACAATCAATATTTACATGCTGACTTCAACAATCGCCACGGTGCTTGTCGGCAAGCTGTCCGACATGTTCGGCCGCAAGCCTTTTCTGCTGGCAGGGATTCTGATATTTATGGTCGGAGCTTTTCTGACCGGTACTTCGGATGATGTGTATCAATTCATCATTTACCGCGGGATTCAAGGCGTGGGCGCCGGTATTATCCAGTCCACCGCATTCACAGCTGTAGGCGACCTGTTCCCTCCGCGTGAACGCGGCAAATGGATGGGCCTAATGACGGCTGTCTTCGGCTTCTCCAGTGTACTCGGACCGACACTCGGCGGTTATCTTGTTGACCATATGGATTGGCACTGGCTCTTCTGGATCTTCCTGCCGCTCGGCTTTGTTGCTTTTGCGCTGATCCTGGCCCTGTTCCCGAAAGCCAAACGCGGAGAGTCTACAAGCATCGACTATCTCGGCTCACTGTTCCTGACGACGACCATTGTTCCGCTGCTGCTGGCCTTCTCTTGGGCAGGTACAGAATATGACTGGGGTTCATCCCAAATTCTCGGCCTGTTAGCCGGATCCGTTATTTCGCTGCTTGTCTTTATTTTCACCGAAACCAGAGCGAAGAATCCGATTCTGCCGCTTCATCTATTTAAAAACAGTGTAGTTACGATTTCCAACCTGATCGGGTTCATTATGAACTTCAGCATGATGGGTGCGATGATTTATCTCTCGTTCTTCGTGCAGGGTGTACTCGGTATCTCCGCTACTTACGCCGGTTATGTCACAATGCCGATGTCGATCGTTATGGTGGTTGCCAGTACCTTTACCGGTCAGATGATCGCCAAAAAAGGAAAATACAAACGTTATGCCTTGATTGGCGTACCGGTTATGATTGCCGGCATGGCGATTATGGTATTCATGAACAATGTGCCAATGGCAGTTCTGAGTATGATCGTATTCGGCCTCGGCCTTGGTCTGGGTATGCCTGTATTCTCGCTGGCTACGCAAAATGCAGTTTCCCATACGGAGCTTGGTGCAGTTACCGCTTCGTCTCAGCTGTTCCGTAACCTCGGCGGTACCATCGGTATCGCAGTGATGGGGACTGTTATGTCGAACAATCTTACGAAACATCTCAAGGAAGCCCTGCAGTCTTCCTCGGCAGCAGACTTCTCTCAGCTGGATCCGGCAGTGACCCAGCAAATGACAGCCTTTGCCAATCCGCAGGCGCTGATGAACAAGCCGCTGCTTGAGCAGACACAAGCCAGCCTGCCTGCCGATGCCCAGCCGATCTTCGTTCAGATGATTGACAGCATCCGTGACGCTCTGGGCCAGACATTGTCCACCGTGTTCCTGACAGGGACCATCGTACTGGTTGTCGCCTTTTTTCTGGTCTTCTTCCTGAAGGAGCTGCCGCTCCGCACCTCGAACAAGGCTCCTGCCGAAGGAGAAGCAGAAGGCTTGAATCCTTCCAAGCTTACGGTAGAAAAAGCTTAAGTATAATGGATTAAATCATATTCTAATAATCTAAATAAAGGGCAATCCATGGTCACTAAGACCCGGGATTGCCCTTTTAGTGTAGACAGTAAGGATTGTGCCGTCAGAATCCTGTTTTGGGTATCTCTGCGGGAAGTACATTATAGGGTTCAACTAGGCCGGTCCGCACCTGATACATCTGCTCATGGGCCTGTTTCGCTGCTTCTACAAAATGTTCATACGGCCGGTTGCAGACATCCACCACGCCGATCCCGTAATTCTCCCCGTCAAAACGCCCCAGCACCGGCTGATCATTCCACTGAAAATAATGCACCCCGATCAGCTGCGGAATGGCTGCAGCCTGCTCGACATAATAGCGGTAGGCACTGCCGCGCTCCTCCCGGGTTGCCACCGCGCGTATGCCGTAAGCCAGCATGCCGGCGTCCGCTGCGCCGAAATGATATTCTCCGATCATGACCGGCTTGCTCAGCCGCTCGCTGATATGCATGATCTGTTCCCGGTCAGGAGCGAACTGGTAGCAGTTCAGCGAGAAGACATCAAACCACTCGCAGCCCTCCAGCACATCGTCGCTGCCCACCCAGGCATAACGCATGCCCAGATTGAGATGATTCGGGTCCGCCTGCTTGCATAGACGTGCCGGAATTTCGACATACCGCCGGATCATCATCCGGTTGAACTGTGCGTAATCTGCTTCCCTTACGGGATGATCCGAAGCTGCCGTACCATGCGGTGTGTACAGCTGTTCAAAGCTGGCGTAGCTGCTGGCCCACGCCTCATTCAGCTGCTCCACAGTCCCGTACTTTTCGCCCAGCCACTGGACGAACCGCTCTTTGCTGGCATAACGGACCGGTGATTTCAGCATCAGCTGCGTCAAATTCAGACTGTCCACGAATGCCCAATGCGGCTCATTGCGCATGAAATAGCCGATCATCCGCAGGTCTCCGCGCAGCGGAACCAGCTGCTTAGCGAATTCCTCTGCATTCTGCTCATACTCCCGGCTGAACACGTCGGGGAAATCGCGGAAGATCGTCTGCTCCGTCGCCGGAAAATCAGACAGCGGATACACATAGGGAAGCTCCGAACTCTTGATAAATCCGTCATCGGACCAATTGCCGATCGTATTGAATCCCCACTGTCTCAGCCGGTATTCAGTCAGCTCCGTCCAGGCGGAGCGCCACTGTGACCCGAAGGTTGTGATCAGATTGGCGATCCCGAAGCTGAATTCCTGCCCTGCCTGTGACCAGGCCTCATGATAACTCCCTTCCCGCTCCGGCAGCTGCGGGATCAAATGCTCCATTCCGGTTACGCGCATGGGAGAAGCCGGACCGGCACAGTCCATTCCGGTACTGAACAGGGCATAGCCGTCCGGATCAGCAAACCACCAGTTGCTGCCGTCAAATTCTGTCCGGAAATAACCGGTCGCCTGAAATGCGAGTCCCTTCCAGCCTCCGTACCGGCCGAGACCGTTCCCGCCGAAATCAGCCGCAGCTGCAAGCTGCCGTTCTAAATGCAGCCTTTCGCTCAACTCCGCCTGATTCGCTGTCTTCCCCTGCCAATCCCTGCCTTTCAGCTGGCCCAGCCCATCAATGTAAGGGTGGTACTCGTAGGTGAAATCCGGCTCGGCTCCGCTGAGGGACAATCCGCTAATCTCCACACTCCGGCTTGTCGTTGAAGGAATGGTCGCAATGGAGAACTCTGCAATCCGCTTCCGGTCGACCCTTGCATCTCCGCGCAGCACGGTCTGCATCACACCCGGATAACGGTCAAGGAACAGCTTCTCCCCGTTAAGGTGCTTCAGCGGCAAACAGATCACCGTTCTGACGCCCGGCAAAATGCCAGTATGATAGGTGATCATACGACTGTCCTGATCACGGAAACTGAATAGCAGCACCAGTACATCATGTGAATCGTGATACACCTCTGCATTCATAAACTCGTATTCCTGCCATACAGAACTGTCCAGACTGCCCGGCAGAAGCTCCATTCCCCCGCCCTCGGGCGTTGTGTTCAACCGGAAGCCGCCGGACGGAGCCGCGGATACTTGTGAATTATGATCAGCTTGAAACCATTCATTGGAGAATGGGATCGTAAGGTTCATAAGTAACCCTCTTTTCTCAGAAATAAATGATTTCATAATTATAAGACCGGCCGTAAGCCCGTTATCTTACCGGTATCAGCTGAAACAACTGCCTATCCGGGCCAAGGCGTGGATCATGAGCAGATTCCGGTTCAAGGAACACCCGGCCCGGTCCTTCCCTTGAATCTCTCACTACCTTAAGCACTTTGCTGTCCCTGGAGCTGATAATCAGCGCCTCTTCTTCCGTCTCTGTAAGCAGCCAGTGTGATTTATCAAGGTCGTACGGTGCAGGCTCCAGTGTCAAGGCACCGGCAGTACCGGAGTATAATGTGAACTCCCCGTTCATGAGCTTCACAGTCCCGTCATCGTTGTACTCCACGGCCCATTGCTGCTGCTTATCGCTATAAGCAAGCTTGCGGACTTCCACACTCAGCGCTTGGCCTTGTTCTCCAAGCTCTCCTGCTGCGGCAAGATAAAGTTCCGTGCCTACACTCTTCAGCCGGAACAGCCCGCTGCCGGAGCTGCATTCCGCCTTCATTTTTCCCGAACCAAGATCTATAGTCAGCCGTTCTCCCCACGTAAGCCGCATCTCTCTTTCTGACGGAAACTCAAGCGGTAGGAACACATAGGACGAGGCGTAGTAATCCGCAGGGTCCCAGCGATCGCCCACATATAAATAAGAGGTCTGCCTCTGTGTGGCATCCGTTACAGGAACGATAAATGCAGGCTGAGTGTCGTAGGTCGTAATGTCGCCAAGCGGCATCAGGGGCGACCAGCGGCCGGTCAGCTGCCCGGCCCAGGCATACGCGCCCTGGTTGGGCAGCCAGCCGGTACAAGCTGACGAGATCAGAAAGTAGATACCTCCACGCTTCATCAACGCAGGAGCTTCGCGCGCCTGCCCCGGCCACAATGTCTTCACTTGCTCCTCTATACTGAGATAATCCGGTGACAGCCGGTACATGATAAGGTCTGCATTCTCCCTGGCCGCGGCCAGGAAATAGGCCATACCGTCGTCATCCTGAAACAGAGTGCAGTCCCGGGACATGTTGCCTACCGGATTAAAGCTGCCGCGAAAGACGTAATCTCCGTCGATTGTCCCGCAATCGGCAATCGCACACCGCGCGTCGGAATAGTCGCACCCGTTCTCCCAATGCATCCACATGACGTATCTGCCGGTAAGCGCATTGTAAAGCACTTTCGGCCGCTCGATGACAGCCCCTTTTCCGTACCCGCGGTTCTGTGCTTCCCCGGGTTCCAGCTCCAGGGAAGTGCGGTGATAAATCGGCCGTACCGGAGAATCCAGCGTCAGTACATCCTTCCGCCATTCCCAGTCCGCCAGGTTCGCGGAGCGGTAGCAGCTCACTTTACGCCGTCCTGTGCGGTTTTCTCCGAACCAGTAATAGAATCCGTCCTCGAAGAGCATATGTCCGCCATGTGCATGAACGGGATTTCCGTTTGTGTCCATCAGCGGAACACCGTTTTGGATGACAGCCATGTTTAAGTTATTTTCCATCATTGGCTTATTTCAGGCCCATATTGGACATTACATCGACTTTGCTGGCATTGGTGTACCATTCGTTCACTTCTTCTGTAATTTGCGTGCCGCCTTTGTCATGCCATTGCTTAACAAAGGTGTCGTAAGCTTCAAGCGGTTCTTTGCTGTAGATGATCTTCGTGAAGGTTTCCTTCTCCATGGTGTTCAGCTGTTCCCACGAAGTTTGCATCGTTTTGGTCGGCGGTCCGTTGAAGGCGTTAGGAAGCAGCACATCTCTGTTCTCATAAGAAATAACATATCCGTCTTTGGCGGTAGGATCATTGGCTGCGGATCTCATCAGAACCCCATTATCCGGCTTCGCGCCTTGCGCAAGATCATAAAACGATTTGCCCGGGCCGTCAACGCTTGGCGTATTCTTGGTAAAGGACATCTTACCTACACCTTGTGCAGCATCCATGGGCGTGTTGAATTTCTTGGAATCAAAAACTACTTCGCCGTTTACGGTATCATAATCGTAACCCTCGGCATATCCGTACTTGAAGTCACCCGTGCCGAATGCCGCATCGTACAACTTGTCGTAGTACAAGAAGAAAGCTTCCATATTGTTAAAATCCTTATTGAACATGAACACTCCGTCATTCTGTTGACCGGATTGGTAGGTCTTATCTCCGCTGACACCGCTGATAGTGGGGTAAGCACTAATTTTGGCACCTTGAACGTTGGTTTCAACATCCTTTACACTGCCGTACAGCCAAGGCCGGCCAATGATAATGCCTGCTTTACCTTCGGTAAAGTCAGCCAGTGCATCCCATGCGCCCTGTGTAGCCAATTCCTTGTTCAGATACCCTTTAGAATACCAGTCGCGGAGTTTGGCAAGCGCATCCTTGGTTCCTTCAGAAACTGACCCGTAAGTTAGCTTACCGTCCTCGCTATACCATTGGCCAGGAAGATGCTTGCCGGTATAGGCACTGAAGATCATCACGGAGTCACTGACCCAGCCTGTGTTGTAGGAATCCTTACCGGAGAAATCAAATCCATAGGTATCCTGTTTGCCATTGCCATCGGGATCATCATTCGTAAAGGCTGCAATCACTTTTTCAAACTCATCGATGGTTGTCGGTGCCTTTAAGTTCAGCTTATCCAGCCAGTCCTGACGGATGAGCATCACTTGGCCTTCCGTCAAATTAGGGGCAATCGGCATGCCGTACACCTTGCCGTCCTGTATGACCGGATTGAAGGCCGTCGGGTATTCCTTATAAATCTCTTTCAGCCGCTCAGGCATATATTTGCTGATGTCCTCTGTAATATCTTTGACCAGCCCGGACTGAATCAGGTCATTCTCTAGCGAGGTGTCATAGACAGGCAGAACATCCGGGAGTTTCTCGGAGCCGGTGAGCGCGAGCCGCAGCTTGGTGTTATACTGGGTCGCATCGCCGCCCAGCAGTGTGGTCTCGATCTGGATGCCGAGATGCTCTTTACCCCAGCGGGTCAGGACATTGTCATTCAGGCTTTCGCCGTTGATGTATTTGCCGGCATTTTCATCCTGCTGCTTCGCAATGCTGATCGTAATCGGAGGATCATATTTCCCGTCCTTAAGCGTTGCTTCCGCAGCGGAGCTTGATCCCTTGTTATCCGAGCCGCAGCCGGCGAGCAATCCAGTCATCAGTAAAGCGGCGGAGAGTAAAACACCTGTTTTTTTCATTGAGTAGGCTCCTTTATAGTGGATTATTCTTTGACTGCACCTAACACGATGCCTTTCACAAAATACTTTTGCAGGAAGGGATAGACCAGAATGATCGGCAAGGTGCTGATAAAAATCTGGGCCGCCTTGATGCTCTGCTCCGACATCGCTGCCGCTTCCGATTGGCTGAGCGCCATACTCTGGGCTGAGCCTTGGACGACGACCGTCTGCAGGAACGAAGCCAGCGGGTAGTTCTCAGTATTCGACATATACAGGATGCCGTCAAACCAGGCGTTCCAGTGCCCGACCATGATGAACAATCCCACAGTGGCCAAGCCGGGAAGCGACAGTGGCAAGTAGATTTTGCGGAAAATCACGAAGAACGAAGCTCCGTCGATAAACGCTGCTTCTTCCAGCGCCTTCGGAATGGTCTTGAAGAAATTCATGATCAGAATCAAATTGTACGCGCCAAAGGCACCCGGAAGCACCAAGGACCAGATCGTATCCTTTAATCCAAGCTTCGTGACCAGGATATAGGACGGAATTAGCCCCCCGGAAAACAGCATGGTGAAGATGAAGACCCACATCAAGGCATTGCGTCCGCGGAAATCTTTGGATAAGGCATAACCCGCAGTCGTAATAATAAACATGCTGATTAACGTTCCCAGTACGGTTCTGAACACGGATACCTGCATGGAACCGGTGAAGTTGGAGTTTTTAAAGGTTTTGACATAGGCGTCCGCATTGAAATCCACCGGCCAAAAAGAGACCAGATTGCCGTTTATAGCTGCTTTGCTGCTAAGAGATTGCGCGAGCAGATGGAGCATAGGCAAGAAGCATGATAATGCAATCAGAATCAGAAATATATAATTGAAGAACGAAAAGATCTTATATCCCTTGGACTTATGATACACTCTCCATGCTCCTTTCTAGAATATCTTGTAGTTGGCAACCTTATAGGCAATCCGGTATGAAACGACGATCAATATAAAACTTATGCCAGATTTGAACAACCCGACGGCAGTACCGAACCCGTATTGTCCATTCAATAAGGAAGACCGGTACACGTACGTATCGATAATATCTCCTGTGCTATAGACAAGCGGATTGTACAGGTTGAAGATTTGATCAAAGCCCGCATCGAGGATGTTTCCCAGGCTCAGCGTAGCAATGACGATGATCATCGGCATCATGCTCGGCAAAGTAACATGCCTGATTTGCTGCCAGCGTGAAGCGCCGTCGATCTCTGCAGCCTCATAATAGGAAGGGTCTATCCCGGTGATGACCGCCAGGTAGACAATCATGCCGAAGCCGAAATTTTTCCACAGGTCACTGATAATAACCGTCGGCCTGAACAGGACCGGATCACCCAGGAAGAAGATCGGTTTCGATCCAAACAGATTGGACAAAAAGTGGTTGATGCCGCCGTCCAGTCCCAGAATATCAATCATAATTCCGGCAACGGTTACCCATGATAAGAAATGGGGCAAATACACCAAGGTCTGGATACTTTTCTTGATTCCCACATTTCTGATTTCACTTAACAGGATTGCCATGAAGATTGGAACGATAATGCCGACAATAATTTTGATTACAGCAATGATGAGCGTGTTGGTAATGGCCTGTGTCGCTTCTTTATACTGGAAGATTCTCGCGAAGTTGTCCCAGCCGATCCACGTTGAGCCGGTAAGTCCCAGCCAGGGCTTGTAATCCTGAAAAGCCATCACCAGGCCGACCATCGGTCCGTACGCAAAGATAAGAACGAATACGAGTGCCGGGATACAGAGCACATACAGCGGCCAGTTTTTCCTGATCTCCTTGTTCCAGGGATTTTTGCTGCTTTTTTTCCTGTCATCTGTCTTTAACGTCCCCACTTGGGTATTTATAACCTGAGCTATTTGTGTTACCCCCTTTTATCATGCCAAGAAGTTTTTCTTTCAGGTTTAATGTTAGCAAAAGCGCTTTCATCCTAAAATGTCTTAATCTAAAGATCATAACCAATCCCTAAACATGTTTGATAAGCGCTTTCATTTTGCGGCTGGATTATCTTTTTCTTTTGAATTTAATGAATTATGATAGATTTATACGGAATGATACGAATCCGGCAACCGCCAGTTTTGGGGAACGAGGAAGTGAATATGATTAAAAAAGTGAATATGAAACGGTTCATCTACTTTTTCGTCTTTTTTCTGCTGCTTACGTTGGGACTGTTTTTTATCATGAATACGTTGGGCTCAAGAACGATTCAGGAAAGTCTGATCAACTCCTCCAAAAATCAGCTGGCTTATGCGGAGAGCATTATGGATGGCGTCATCTCCGAGGCAAGCATGTATGGTATCCAGTATACCGCCGACAATGATGTTCGGTTCTATCAGAGCCGGAAACAGGAATTAAGCAATTATGATGCACAGATGAACAAGAATGAAATCTCGGACCGGTTATCGGATCAGCTCTTTTCGAGTCTGGCGGTGGAATCTATCGGGATTTACTGGAAGCCGGATAGCACCTTTATTCAGACCGGCCATGATTCTCTGGCTAAGCTTCCCTTCGAACAGGTCACTGAGCGCGGCTGGCAGACCTATAATAACAGCCTGTATTATTTTTCAGTCTACCCCTACATCCATCAGCCCAAAAACCCGGCAAATATTCAATACATCGTGGGGGTGAAGCTCAAGAAGGAATATCTGGTCAGCCTGCTGGGCAAAGCGGTTAACGGCGACAGCTCCAATGCTTTTTTCCTGGTGAACGACAACCTGGTGATCAGCGGCAAACCTGTAGACAGCCGTATCGAGCAAAAAGCCAAGGAGACGATTACACCGGATACGCAGAGAATCCTGAAATTTGACTATCATACCGGCGAGGACGACTATTATGTATTGTCTAAATATATCGAGCCTATTGACACATATCTTGTGACATATACACGGATGAGTGATTTTTTGAATCCGCTGGACCGGAATCAGCAGGTATTCGTAGGCAGTATCCTGGTCATTCTGATTATTGGGCTGATCGTCATTCTGATGTTCTACCGGAATTTCTACCGGAATGTTCATTTGCTGGGCAAGAAATTTTATCAGGTGGAGCAAGGAAATTACAGCACACGGATCAGCGAGAATCCCGTTAATGAATTTTTTAATCTGTTCAAAAGCTTTAACCATATGGTGCTCAAAACCCAGAATCTGTTTGCGTCCCTGAAGATTGAAACAGAGCTGCGGAGAGATGCCGAGGTGAAGCAGCTGCAGGCGCAGATCAATCCGCATTTTCTGTATAACAGCCTGTTCTTTATTATGTCGATGGCGAAGACATCTCCGGAGGCTGTCATGCAGATGAGCAAACATCTGGCTGAATATTACCGCTATCTGACGAAGCTGGATCGCCATGACGCCACTCTGGCCTCTGAGCTCCAGCTTGCGGATCATTTTTTATCCATCATGTCCCTATGCAAAGAGATTCATTATGAAATCAACCTGCCCCCGGAGCTGGGAGAACATCGTATTATGCCGCTCATTATCCAGCCGATCGTAGAGAACGCCATCCAGCATGGCATTGAGGAACGGCAAGGCGCCCATCGTGTATCCATAGAGATAAAAGCTCTTGATGACGGTGCGCTGATCATAATTGCAGATGACGGCAAGGGGCTTACGCCGGAGCAAATGGTTCTTCTGGCAGCCAGGGTCGAAAGCGAATCCCCTCCGCCAGGCTCCAGAGGAATCGGTCTGTGGAATATACATCAGCGTCTTAAAAATGCTTACGGCGAATTAAGCGGCCTGCGTTTCTTCACCAATGACTGGGGCGGCTTGTCCGTGATGGCTTACATTGATTTCTCGCTGGATGAAGGAGGAGAACATGCGATTACTGATTGTGGATGACGGACATTACATTGTTGAATACTTAAAACATCTGCTGGATTGGAAGAAATTCGGCATACACCAGATTGTGACCTCAACCAATTCGGTTGAAGCCAAACAATTATTGAATCAGAATCAGATTGATATTCTGATTACGGATATCCGCATGCCCGAGGTGTCCGGCATTGATTTGCTGGAGCATATTAATGAGAACATGCTTAAGACCAAGGTCGTTTTTCTCTCGGGCTACTCCCAATTTGATTATGCGCAGAAAGCGATCCGGCTGGGCGCTCTGGATTATTTGCTGAAGCCCGTGGATAAAGAGGATATGGAGAAAGCGATGAAGCAAGTACTCAAAAGCATTGATGAGCAGCAGCTGAAGCCCCAGATTATGTGGGAGAAATTTGACGGACTGGGTTATCTGCTGTCCGTTATTGGCGGACCCTCCCCCGCAGGCACTGATTTCAGTGCTTATGATACCGTACTGCTGAAGGAGACCTTTTGCTTCTTTCAGGTTCCAGATGCAGAGGGAGCAGATGAAATCACCTTAAGAGACAACAGCCGGGAGCTGGATCAATTGATTTGGACGACAGGCTCGGGGCTGGCAGGATTAATCCTGGAATCCGACGCTCAGAAACTCGCGCATAGCATCAGCAATATTTCCTTTTCGGAGAAATTTGAATTTACCCGGAAGAATGCCGTCCGGCATATCTTCTGCCAGTTTTATTACCAGGAGGAAGTTCACGCGGGTGACTGTACCCTGCTGCAGGACTTTACTGCTCATCCTAAGTGGGAGCCGGGAGAATGGGAGCTGACCAGAAAGAACATTCTCAAGACCTTCGCCCAGCTTGCGTCCAGAAAACAGAAAATCCTCTATCTGCTCGACTTTATTCAGCGGGTGTATTTCACTGCCAGCCGGCTGCAGCAGGTTGAGGTCGCAGGTTGGATCTTCAGTCAACTGGCAGAGCCGGATGCTGCGCTTGAGTCCATTCTGCTCTGCATCACCCAATTCGAGCGAAGCGCAAAATTGTCTAACAATCATATTGTCCAAACCATACAATCTCATATTGCCGGTCATATCGGCGATGGTTTGAGCCTGGACGATCTAGGTAAAATTGTTCATCTTCATCCTGTCTATCTGTCCAAAGTGTATAAGCAGGAAACCGGTGAGAATCTATCGAACTTCATTGCAGCCAAACGATTGGAAAAAGCCTCCCAGCTATTGATAGAGTCCAATTTGCATGTGATCGATATTTCTCATATGGTCGGTTACAAGAAGCCGCAGTATTTCATCAAGCTGTTCAAGGATCAGTATGGAATCACACCTTATCAATACCGCAGACAACAGATTCAATAATAAAAGAATCATTGAACAGGAGGTCACGATTCATGCCACGGGAAGGTGCCGCTGCCGGATAGCGATCCCGTCTACGGGAAAGCGGGTCCGCTGCTGAAGGCCTGGGGAGCAAACGGCTGAATTCCGCCTATTCAGACGATAAGGCAGCGGTGAAGTCTATGAAACAGGGCGATCCCCATCCTCTCACTGAGAGGATGGGGATCGCCCTGTCTTTATATCACTTAACGGGAAAGCACGACTGCTCTTCCTTACTTCTGCAGCTCCAGATCCTTCTGTTTCAGCAGATCTGTGTATTCCGATTTATACTGCTCCAGCTTAAGCTTCAATTCAGCATTATTGGCATCTGTCTTCAGCAGGCTGCTGGTGACCAGAATGTTATCGACAACAGTATCAATTTTTTCGTCAATTTGTTTGATTTTATTTTTGGTGACCGCCGGCAAAGGGTCCGGTGTTGTGGTCGGCCGCGGTCCCAGGACGGCATTGGTATTTTTATCATTGGCCAATGCGCCCGCTCCGCTATCTTTCTCATCCAGGTTAATATTCTTGCCGGATATCGAAACCTTAAAGCCTGCCAGTTCTCCGATGGCGCGCACCGGGGCGTAGCTTTTTCCATCAATGATTATGGCCGGATCTACCAGCTTCTTGCCGTACACGTTGACTGTATATTCCGCTTGGATTTTCTTTCCTACCAGACTAGAGGTAGCCCCAAGCGCCTGCGCACTAACCATCAGTATTGCCCCGGCAAGAAATCCGGCAGCAATCTTTTTCATAAGAAATTCACTCCCCGTTAAATAATGTACTCCTATCTTAGCATTTTACAGCTCCTGATAGAAATGGTTGGCCGACAATTTTCGCATTCTGCTGCGGCCGCAAAGAAAAAAGGCGTATTTCCACAAGGAAAATACACCTTAGAAGCGGTTGATTCTACGTTTTATGATTTGCTGTACATATTCTGATCCTGCAGCCGGATCAGCACCTTGCCGAAACGTCCGCCCTGCTGAACCGTTACCTTCTTCTCCTGATACGTGCTGCGTATATAATCCGTAACAATATTCCGGGAAACTTCGTGGGCAGGCAGATGATACATCTTCAACAGTTGCAAGACCTCTTCAATTGCCGCCTCTACGGAAAGTTCGGTGCTTTTCATTTCTCGTGTCACAATGGACTCATAGGCATACCCTTTCAAGTAAAGCAGATGGTTCAAATACGCCATATCTGAGGAATCCGGGTGTATCTCCCTCCCGGTCAGCAGCGGCATTACCTCATTAATAAGACTATGCTGTCTGCTCCCAGCTGAAGTACTGATATAACAATATTGACGGGCACAGCTCAGCACTCTCTCCACGCTATCCCAGTCAATGATCACCGGACACATGGAGACGAATACCAGATCAAATCCTTTCTCCCAGCCCATTGCAGCTATGTCAAGGTCCTCGAATGCTTCCCGCACTAAGGTTATCTTTTCTTTTCCGGGGCTGACACGGGCTGTATTGGCCTCAAATAAATCAGCCAGCGGTACGTTGGGCTCAACGGCGGTAACCTTGGCCCCGCGCTCGGCAAAAGGTACGCTGAAGCCCCCTGAAGCCGCACCGATATCCAGCACGCTGAGTCCGGCAAAATCCACTCCCTGCCCTTCCATCCAGCCGATAATCCGCTCACTTCTGCGTCTTCCGCCTTCACTGAATACCTCTTCATCAAACACCTTGGCCTTATGATCGAACCCATGCGTGGGATCAATGCCAGCACGCTTCATCTGGTTGGCCGTGGATGAGGGGTCCTCCTTCCACGCCTGCTCCCACAATTGAATATCAAATAAATCTTTTGCCATCTTTGCTCATCCCTTTCTTGAATATCATTTAGCCTGCATTTAATAGACTTAACAGACTTATTATATCTATAATTTAATTGCAAAAATAACGGCGGTTATAAAGCCACCGTTATCTGTGCAGCAAGCTCGGAGATTTTTTTATTCCGCAAATAATCTTCCATCCGCCGTTCGGCTTCCACCATTTCCTGCTGAATCAGACACTCGCTGGGATGATTTAGCGTGCAATCAAACAACGAGGCGGTGCCTTCAATGGCATGAATGATGTCGAGAAATGAAATGTCTTCCTTCTTACGCTTGAGCCGATAACCGCCATTCGCACCCGATGCCGACTCGATCAGTCCAGCTTTCACTAGCTTGGTCAATATCTTGGACAGATACGTAGGGGAAACCTCCTGCCGCTCTGCCAACTGCTGTACGCCTACCGGCTTGTCAGACGCAGCCGCCACCAAAAAGAGCATCGTATGCAGCGCATAATTTGTTGCCTTTGAATATTTCATCTTCCACCTCAATCAAAGACTTTATTAGTCTATAATAGCCTTTATTTAATCGAATTGCAAGCTGCTGTCACTGTTATGTAGCATATTTGCGAAGTATTCCAGATTATAACATGCTGAGATTATTAGCAGGTTTCTTATTTGTGTTTGTAAAAACTTCGGCTATGCCAAATCAGGCGCAGCCTACCAGCCTCCCCTTTGCGTGATCCCGCAAAATTCATGCGGCTTGTCCGCGCCCGCTGCCCGCTTCTACGGATTTCAGGCTGATGCAATTATGATAGGATAAGGGCTCAACCTGATCAAAGGAGCACATTTATGAGAAAAATTATGCTTGTTGTTATGGCCTTCTTGATGTTCCCCCTCTCTGCCTTTGCCGCCGGTCCGCCAGGCTCCCCCTCTGCGGTTACGCTCAACATGGAGGATGCGAAGCGGTTTGGCGATGATTTTTTTAAGCAGCAAGAGATACAGGAGCAGCTGGCTGGAGCTGTTCTAGTCATCGTTAAGGATGGAAAGATTCTGCTGAACCAGGGCTATGGGTATGCCAATGTTGCTGCCAAACAGCCGGTTGATGCGGAGAAGACCTTGTTTCGTCTGGCTTCCGTATCCAAGCTGTTTACTGCAGCAGGCGTGATGCAGCTGAGCGAATCAGGCAAGGTTGATCTTGACACAGACGTGCAGAGCTATCTGCCGGGTCTGCACATTAACAACACAAGCGGATTCCCGCTTACCCTCAAACATCTAATGACCCATACTACCGGTTTCGACAACGGAGATGTCCTTGAATCCGGGACCCCTTCCACACTGGAGAAATTCGTGAAGGAGAAGATGCCTACAATCGTCCGCAAGCCGGGTGAGGTCTACCGCTATGACAAC
This sequence comes from Paenibacillus sp. IHBB 3054, assembly GCF_051594305.1. Lineage (NCBI taxonomy): Bacteria > Bacillati > Bacillota > Bacilli > Caryophanales > Paenibacillaceae > Paenibacillus > Paenibacillus sp. IHBB 3054. Next base: position 651,834 of record NZ_JBOFBG010000001.1, read on the forward strand.
TTCGGCTTCTCCCTGCAAGGTTACATCATTCAACAAGTTTCCCGGATGCCCTTTGAGAATTACATGGCCGAAAAGCTATTCAAACCGCTCGGGATGGGCAACACCAGCTTCATTTTCGATGATAAGGTGATCAAGCGGATGGCCACCCCTTATGATAATCAACTGCAGCCGACCGAGCAGATTCCCAACGACCCGCTTAGTGCTCCTGAAGGCGGCATGACTTCTACCGGGAAGGATATGGCCCAGTTCATGCTTGCGATGCTGAACGGCGGGAAGAAGGGGGAGAACCGGATTCTCCAACCAGAATCCATACAGGCCATGGAGCACAGCAGTGTAGCGATCCATCCTAAGGTTCCAGGAAACGGTTATGCCTTCGAGTCTACCTACTCGCAGGACTACAACGGATATAAGGTTGCGGAGAAAGGCGGCGATCTATCCGGCTTTCATACTAATCTATGGCTGCTGCCTGAGCAGAACACGGGAATCTTCCTTGCACTGAACAGTGATAAAGGCAATCTGCGCCAGCCCTTGTTCCATCAATTCATGAGCCGTTATTTCCCTGAGACAAGCGCTCCCGCTTCCATCGAACCTGCAGCTACCCAAGAGCAGCTGCAGCGTTTCGCAGGCTTGTACCGCCACCTGCGAACACCAGCCTTAACTTCGGAGATCACCGCAGTAGACGGAGCACTCCTGGTTAAGGATGTGTTCGGAGAGCATAAGCTGCGGCAGGCTGACGAGCTGCTGTTTTATGATGAAGAAGACAAGCCGGCAGGCTTCAAGCTGGATGCCGACGGCAAGGTGCTGTACTTCTATTACAACCAGCCCGACAGCTGGCTTGAAAAGCTGCCTGAGCCCCAGCACTTCAGCGATGTGGGCTCTGATCATCCCTATGCCAAATACATCTATAATCTTGTTCAGTTAGGCGCCATTCCTGAAAGCACTGGACCCTTCCAGCCGGATCACCCAGTTACACGCGGACAATTCATTGCCCAGTTGATACCTCTTGCCGGATTTCAATCTTCGACCCGGCCCAGCGCATTCAAAGACACCAAGGGCAGCCCTTATGAGACTGCCATTCAGACTGCGCTTGATTACGGTGTCGTTCAAGGACTGCCGGGCAGTTATTTCGGCCCCGACCTGCCACTGACACGTGAACAGGCTGCAACCTTTGTCTGGCGGATTGCTCGTATTGGCCTGGGAGCCGCCCCGGTGAAGGCTGATGTGCAAAAGCCCTTCTCGGACTGGGCTGCCGAGGGTGTCCAGTATGTGGTTGGCCGTGGCCTTTATGGTCCTGACGTAGAGTTGTCAGACGGGCAAGTAAATTACAGGGCACAGGATCCAATGCTGAATCAGGAGGCCGCAGCTTTAATCTACCGGCTGCTGCAGAACCTGCTGTAACAACAGGGCAGCCGAACAGGCGATTCGAGACGAATCGCCTGTTTTATCATATACTTTTAAGAAAAGAGTGATAAAGGATTGTGAACCATGTTCAGCTTTCTTCAACGCCCCCGTGTCAGCCGTAGGATCATCTACATCTTCATGGGACTTGTTGTGCTTGCCACAACCTATATACAGATTCAATTATTCACCAATCCCTACTCAGGCATCAGCGTGGAACCGGATTCCAACGGCGAATGGATGATCTCCAGAATCGATAGGGACAGCCCTGGTTCGAGAACAAACCTCAAACCAGGTGATCGTATTCTCGCTTTCGATGGGGAGCCGGAACCGGAAGTATTTATCATTGACAGAAGGCGAATGCTTACGGGAACCCATAGTCTGAAGGTTGACAGCAAGGAAGGGCAGCCGTATACCATTCAGCTTAAAGCTGGCAGCAGAGACAAACTGGAGAATGGCTTTGCCTTCGTCATGGAAATCTTTCTGGTGGGTGTAGGCACTTATGCCCTGTGCAAGAATCCTGAATCGCTGCTGATCCGCAGATTTTTGCTGATGAATCTGTTGTTTGCATTCGTCATAGTGGCGCTGTTCTCGGATGAGCTTGTGCTCTCCGGCTACCTGTTCACTTTCTGTGCAATCTGGATGCCTTATGCGATAATTTCCTTCTATCTGCTGTTTGCCTTCCGTCCTATTTATTCAAAATTCCGTGCCTTGCTGCGGGGTTATCAGGTCTACTCGCTGATGTTCTCGGTCTTTGCTGTAGGCTTTATGCTGCAGCGTCATGTATATGACTGGGTGACCAGCGTTCTGAATATGGCCTTGCTTGCCACACTGCTGCTGATGGCTGCCATAACGGTCTGGCACTGGAGCAAATTCGACCGGATTGAGAAAAATCAGCTCTACATCCTGTTTGCAGGAATAACCGTAAGTCTGCTTCCTTATGTATGGCTGTATGCCCTGCCCTATCTGTTATGGGAACGGTATTGGATCACGGCAGAATATGCATTGGTTGGTCTGGTGCCGATTTCTGCAACGTTCACTTATCTGCTCGTCCAGCGTCAGGTTCTGGACATGAGATTCTATATTCCCAGATTGGCCGCGCACAGCCTGTACTTCAGCCTGACACTAGTGGTATTTCTATTGACAACCGTCTGGGGTTCGATAGGATACGCGGTGCTATTGTTCATTCTGCTGGCGCTGCTGACCGGCGGCTATCGTCTGCTGCTGCGGCGGCTGCAGCATGGGGAAAAGCGCAAAAAAGACTGGCTGGAGCAACAGAAGCTGCTTCTCTCCCTACAACTGGCCGGTAACAAGAATATCCGCGATATCCTCAAGCTGTTCGCTGAGCTCCTGCAGGATATGATTGAAGTAGAAGGTCTTACACTGGTTTATTACGATGACAGTTCCCTGCCGCTAGTACATAACACAGGGATTTACGAGGAGAAAGGGACGAAGGGTCCAGCTCCGTTACGGGACACCCCTGAACCTGAATGGTCCGCCGGCAGCGAATACGCTGCCGTATTCGAGCTGGTGCATGAACTGGAGGAGCAGCGGCTTGGCTACCTGTGCCTTGGACCGAAGCACAATCAGACCTTGTTCTCTGCCGAAGAACAGCGGATCATCCAGAAATTCCGCAGTGAAGCTGTCCAGATGCTTATGAACGCCCGCCTTCTGCTCCGCTTGAGGCACGAATATGAGGACAATCAAAAGCAGATTGACCATTACGAGCGCCAGGTGCATGATTTCCGCAGCTATAGCCAGGGCTTGCTGGAGGCCAGAGAAGCGGAGAAGGTCCGCATCTCTTATTTCCTGCATGATGACCTGCTGCAGAACCTGATCTTCTTGTCCCGGGACCTTGAGGAGCTGCATGATACCGGAAGGTACCAGCAGGAGCGCAATGCGAAATGGCTCAAATGCCTGGCCGATTCTCAGCGCAGCATCCGGGCGCTCAGCGATCAATTATATCCACATATTCTGGACAAAGGTAATCTGCAGGAAGCCCTGCACTGGCTGCTGCAAGACATGAACCGCCTGGAGGAGCTTAACGTAACCCTGCAGATTGAGGCTCCAATGCAGGACTCCTTCCCTGTCTTTATCAAGGCGAACCTCTTCCGGGCAGCCCGAGAGCTGGTCGTCAACGTTTTCAAGCATGCGATGGCTTCCGAACTGAAGGTCCGTGTATGGATAGACGGTGACAGCATCTATTGCAGTGTGTCCGACAACGGTATAGGCTTCAACGGAAATATTGCCATTACGGCCCCTGCCGACGGCCGCCCCCGCTTCGGACTGCTGTCGATCCGTGAACAGATGGAGCATCTGGGTGGAACGGCTCTGATTGACTCTGTACCGGAACAGGGAACTTCTGTCACACTCAAAATACCTCTTTATAAGGAGCAGTCTTCTCATGAATGACAATATAACCCTGTATATTCTTGATGATCACCCCCTTGTGCTGGACGGGCTTAAGAGCCGTCTGGACGAGGAGCCCGGCCTTGAAGTTCTGCGGACCTTCACAGATCCGGTAGAATTCCTCGCAGAGACGGCGCTGCTGCGCCCGGATGTAGTGCTGATGGATATCTCGCTGCCACAGATGGACGGCTTCCAGGTAGCCCGGCTGTTGAAAGAGAACTACGGCAATGTGCTGAAGATTATTCTATTATCAGGCTATACCTACGAAGAGTTCTACTACAAAGCGTACCGAATCGGCGTTCATGCCTACCTCTCCAAACAAAGCTCATACAGCATCATTATCAACGCGATCAAACAAAGTGTGCTGGGCAATATTCTGGTCCCTGAGCATCTTCGGGCTTCCGCTTCTCCAGACGCGCTAACAACAACTGAACGACAAGTGCTGCGCTGGCTGGCGAAGGAGAAATCCAACAAGGAAATTGCCACAGAGCTGGCCTTAAGCCAGCGGACTGTCGAATACCATCTGGCCGCAATCAATCAGAAGCTGGGGGTGAAGACAAGAATCGGGGCTGTGGTGAAGGGGTTTGAGTGTGGCCTATTAACCTTTGGGGATGAGGATTGAGGAAAAGGAGTACGGGCTTTCGAAGCCGACAAAGGACAGCTTCCAGGTCCGCCGCTCCGGCACAACTGCTGTATTACCGCTGGCAGGATGAAACAGCCTCCTTCCGCCGTCATATACTTTCCCGCTGAAGTAATCCACCCAGATCCCTTCCGGCAGCCAAGCCTTGAATTCAGCAACGCCTGTCTGCTTGTCTACCGGCTGTGTGACCGGACAGGCTATCAGCTCCGTGCCAAAAGTGCTATTCCTTCACGGCGCCGATCATAACCCCTTGATTAAAATACTTCTGCACAAACGGATACACACACATAATTGGAACGGTGGCAACGATGATCACGGAATAGCGCATCATATTAGCCAAACGCAGCGCGATTTGGGCAGCTTCGCCTGTCCCCATGCCCGACTGCATCTGATTGGTGATCAGAATGTTGCGGAGAATCAGCTGCAGCGGATGCAGGTTCGGATTTTTCAAATAAATCAGCGCATTAAAATAAGAATTCCAGTAGCCGACAGCAATCCATAATCCCAGCACCGCAATGATAGCTTTGGAGAGCGGCAGAACCACCTGGGCAAAATAACGCAGGTTCCCGCAGCCGTCGATCTGCGCCGCTTCCCATAAATCTCCGGGAATACTGGTCTGGAAAAAAGTACGCGCAACGATGATGTTATAAACGCCTACTGAAAAAGGCAGCACCATGACCAGGAAGGTATCGTACATATGAAAATCGCGGATCGTCAGGAAGGTCGGAATCAGACCGCCGTTAAAAAACATCGTAAAGATGAAGAAGAGCGACAGAAACTTTCGTCCGGCAAGATCCTTCCGGGACAGTGCATAAGCCGCCGAGATATTGACCACCAGCCCAATGGCTGTTCCCACCACCGTGTAGAGCACTGTATTCCGGTACCCGATCCAAATGTTTTCATGCCGCAGCAGCTCTTTGTAGCCGTCAAAGGTGAACCCTTTGGGGAACAGCCACACCTGTCCGCCCGCCACCGCAGAAGGATCACTGAACGAAGCGATAATAATAAAATACAACGGGTACATCAGGATGATCAGAAAGACCACCGCAATGGCATACATTCCATATTCCATAACCGTGTCCGAGGAACGGTTGTTTTTTATTTTCCCCATGTTCTCTTTCACTACAGGTTCCAAGACTCCCATGTCTAAGTTCCTCCTTTCTACCACAAGCTGTTTTCGCTGAGTTTTTTGGAAATCTGATTGACGATAATGAGTAAGATAAAGTTAATGACCGTGTTGAACAGGTTGACCGCCGAGGAAAAGCTGTATTGGCTGCTGAGCAGACCAATTTTGTAGACATACGTTGAAAGAATTTCGCTTGAAGTGGCATTCAGATCGTTCTGCATGAGATAGACCTTTTCAAAGCCAACCCCCAACAGCCCGCCGACACGCAGAATCAGCAGTGTAACCGCTGTGGGCATCAGCATCGGAATATCAATATAGCGGACTTTATGCCAGCGGCTTGCTCCGTCTACAGTAGCGGCCTCGTACAGACTGGGGTCCACCGCAGACAGAGCAGCGATAAAGATAATACTGTCCCAGCCCACATGCTGCCACACATCCGACCAGACATAGACACTGCTGAACAGGCTGGAGGAGCCCATCAGATCGGGGGCTTCTTTGCCAAACAAACTGTACAGATTACCGACAAGCCCGGTGCTTGGGGACAGCAGAATCATCATCAGCCCAACCATAACCACGGTTGAAATAAAATGCGGCATATAGGACACGGTCTGAAAAAAACGTCTAAACCGGTTTGGCCGCATCTGATTGACCATCAGTGCCAGCAGAATCGGGATTGGAAACGTAAGCAGGCTGTACAAGCTGATGATCAATGTATTCTTAATCGTCGATGAAAACTGATAGGAATTAAAAAACTTCTCGAAATACTTGAATCCCGCCCATGGACTGTCACTTATACCCATCGCCGGACTATAATCCTTAAAAGCAATGAGCACCCCATACATCGGTTTGTAGGCGAATAATAATGTAAGCACCACAGCGGGAAGCAGTAACAGGTACAGTCCCCAATTTCGTTTCATTTGTCCGAATGCCCGTGCCGGACTGGCTTGACCGGATTTCATGAAATCCCCCCTAAAATTTTGTAAGCATCCGCTTCCTGATTCTGTTTATCTGTTTAATTGCTTTCAGTATATCGCCTCTGCTTCTGCGCCTACCGGACATATAAGGCGCGTTAACCGGACTTTTAGAGTTCGTTTCTGCGTCAGAATGCAGAACAGTTCCGGGATGAACGGGAAGCCATAGGGTATTCGGACTTTCCCTGCTGTTTTCCGGACTTTCACTATTCCAGCAAAAAAAACGTCCGGCACAGGGTGGTGTGCCGGACGTTTTTCCATGGGATCGTTGAGTGTTACTTATTGTTCAAGCTCCAGTATGACAGGCGCGGCTGCGCAGAACAGTTTGCCCTTGGAAACGGTCACCTCACTGCCGTCAATCAGATTGCGGTACACTCCATCGGGAAAGTCGAGCTTTACCTCTGCCGGCTTCCCTTTCAGGCTGAACACGCCTGCCAGCTTCTGCGCTCCCCAGGTATGGGTCCCAACCACAATGTCCGCCTCCTCAGCTCTCAGGAGACAGACGCTGCGGGCAATAATTTCTTTTTTCTTGATGACATTCAGCGCTCTAAAGAGCCAGGACAGGTCCTTTCCTGTGTTCCAGTTCACCGTGCTCTTGTCGAACAGGTCGGGGCGTATCTCATTCTCCATTTCCTGTCCCCCGTAGATCAGCGGCATCCCCTTCTGAAAATACATAAAGGCGGTCCAGTTGATCAGGTTCTGTTCATCCGGAAACAGCGCTTTGGCGCGGGCCCGGTCATGATTCTCCAGAAACCGCAGCTTAACATAGTTATCCGGATAGATATACTCCTGTGCATTGATCTTCTCCACATAGCTGTCAAGCGTCTGCTCTCCAGCAACATATCCGGCGAAATCGGGATAAATATCATAATCATAGCAGACGTCAAAAGCCTGCAGAATTTCAGCGTCGGACAGGCTCACCAGACCTTTGGAACGCAGATCCAGCAGAAATCCCGGTTCGACGGATTCACCGAGCCACAGGCAGCCGGGGTTCACCGCCGCCACCTCTTGGCGGGCGTGCTGCCAGAAGTCCAGCGGCAGCAGCGGTGCAACGTCGCAGCGAAAGCCGTCTACGAACGTTGCCCACATCTTCTGGGTTTCAATCTGAACATCCCACAACCCGGGATGGTTATAGTCCAAATCCACGATGTCGGCCCATTCGCCTGCACGGTTTCCCAGTTTGCCTTCCGGCTCTACGGGCCACTTTCTTAAGTGTAACTGTCATAACTGCCTCCTTGCGGATAGTGGACTTCATATCCCTTGTCTGCTGAGCCATGAATACAATGCGCCCCGCGCTAGTGAGCTGCGCAGGGCGGATTCGTGGAGTCAAATGAGTTATTTTACGCTCATATAACGTTCGTAAGCTTCAGTACGGATCTTGATCAGCTTCTCAAGTCCCATGTCGTTCAGCTTCTTCACATATGCATCCCAGCCATCATCAATTCCGCCCTTGCTGATAAATTGGGCCCGCATGGTGTTCACATAGGTATCAATATCGGTGGTCAAGGTAGGCAGCTCCTGGAATTCTTCCGCAGTGTACATTACGTTAGGGAAAGGCGTTGTTACGTATTCGCTGCCCAGCTTATCGAGCTGCAGCTTCAAGCCGTCGCCGCTTTCGCTGCTCAACACGATGTTCTTTTCAAAAGACGGGCTTACATATTTCGGCCCGAAATCACGCAGCGATTGATCCCAGTACCAGGCATCCGCGCTGGTTCCGGCTGGCGGGTCCATGAGCGTATAGGTGCCATCATCGTTCTTCTGGATAACAGTGCCGATAGCTCCCCAGAAATTCTGAATGCTTGCTTCATTGGTGTAGAACTGATCGGCCCAGCGGGCAGCGATTTCCGGTGTTTTGCAGGAAGAGGTGATCAGCAGCTCGTTGCGGGCCAGATTCATCCCGATTGGATTGCCGATCGTATAACGTTTGCCATCCGGTCCGGCAATCGGCGGAATGGTTTCATACTGATCTCCCCATTTGCCAAATACGGCATCGGGAGTCCATTGGTACGAGAAGCCTACAACCGGAGCATCCGGGCTCTGGAATTTGGCCGATCTCATGGTGTCGTCTTGTGTAAACAGCTCTTTATCCAGCAAGCCTTCGTTGTAGAGTTTATTTTCCCACTTGAGGCCTTCCTTGAACGCTTCCGAAGTAGGGTAGTATACTGCTTTCCCGTCCTTGACCAGCATGTTGTTGGTATTCAGATCGGTGATCCCGAAAGGACTGATGAGGTCATTGCTCACTTCAATATAAGGAATTTCATCCGCTTTGCCATTTCCGTTCGGATCCTGCTCTTTGAATGCTTTCAATACATTGTACAAATCATCAAGGGTATCCGGCACTTCGAGACCCAGTTTGTCGAGCCAGGTTTTGTTGATTACAGGCTGGCGCGAGCTCTTTGGACGCGAAGGCAGTCTTGTGGCCAGAGAGTAGATTTTCCCGTCGGGGAAAGTGCTGATTTTCTTCATATCCGGCGTTTCTTCCATTGCCGCTTTCAGGTTAGGCATATACTGATCAATATAATCATCCAGCGGACGGAAGTAGCTTAAGTTGTTGACGATGTCGGAATCGGAGAAGGTCTGATCCCCCAGTACCACATCCGGAAGGGTGCCGCTTGCTAACATAATGGATTTTTGCTCGGCCCAGTCGTTGGATGACATCACCTGCCAGTCAATCTTCACATTGGTGTTCTTCTCCAAATCCTTAAGCCACTGGTTCTGGGTAAAAGTATCGCCCATGCTGCCCCAGCGGACAGTCAGAATCTTCAGGGTCACCGGCTCGCTTACAATCGGCAGACCCTCTTTATTGAACCCGCCCGTTTCGGTCGCCGCGGTATTGTTCTCCTTGTTGTTGCCGCCACAGCCGGCAAGTCCCATGACCATTACGGCTGCCAGAAGTCCGGTCATCCATTTCTTTGCCGATGATTTCTTGCTCTGTTCACCCATTTCATAATCCCCCATTTCGATATATACATCCTCTTTGCAGTTCTAATCATACCTGCTTGCCGCTCAGCATTCCGGACACTTTGAACCTCTTATTCGGACTTCTGCATCCGCTTACATAATATTGAAGCTGCAAAATTATCCGCGGCCTCTTTTTAATAACAGTTTCCAGACTTTTGTTTGCTCTTTCCGGACTTTGCGCTGAAACGGCAACTTGTTCTTATGTTTTTTTCATATAAAGGTTTTATAATGATTTTGTTACTTATAAAAACGCATTCATAGAAATGGCTGCGCAGGAAAGGATACTGGATTTGGGAACTATGGCCAATACAACTTCAGGTAAAGCAGCAACCAAACTGTACCCTGTTCGTCATTATGTGAAAGTTATGCTTCTGATTTCATTCTCCGTGCTTGTTCTGGATTTGGCAATCAGCATCGCTTCTATTTTTATCGTCAAGCAGCAGTCCACAAGGTATTTGCAGGATACCGCTGACCTCTATATCAACCGGATCAATCATGATTTTGCTTACATTAATCACTATATGGGCTGGACACTGGCCAATGATGAAAGCCTCAACACGATGAACGCTTTCCGGATCAACAGCATCGAGTTCTTAAAAGCAAATGAAAACCTGCATAAACGGTTCACCGAGCTGCAGAAAAACTACGGACTGGAGTATAACTTCTTCTACTATTTAAAGAATCAGTCCTACTTTCTGAATTGCGCTCCGATCAGCGTGACCTATACCGACTACCGGGAGCTGAAGAAACAGATCATTTCCTATATAGATGATAAAGAGCTGTATGAGAAGTTTTATTCCAAATGGACGCCTGTGCTCGTAAACGGCAAATATTATGTGATCAACATTGTTCCTTATTATAACCGCTATCTCATCGGTCTCATCTCGGCGGATCATCTGATCCGTCCGTTGCGCCAGATCAATCTGGGAGCCAACGGTTATGCATCCCTGGTGGATAAGAGCGGCATCAGCCTTACCAGCCCGGTCTCCAACAACGGCAAAGTGCTTCAGAACAATGATGGCGTTTTCAATCGGCTGCAGCCCCGTACCACGATCAACAGTGAATTCACGAGTACAACGTTCAGCGCTGAGATGGTTATTAAATTCGGAGCCTTTGAGAAAATCATGATCGCCCAGCTGCTCATTATGCTGCTGTTCTTCATAGTCACCTCAACGATATGTGTCGTTATGCTCTTTTTCAAACGGAGGGTACTTGGCCCGATCCAAAGCTTCTCCGAGAATCTGGCACGTATTAATGAAGACGGGCAGCCGGCGGATCTGAAGAGCAGCAAGCTTATTGAGCTGGAACAGGCAAATGACCAGTTCAAAGACCTGGTGGAGCAGATCAAAACATTTAAAATTGCCATGTACGAGCAGGAACTGGAGAAACAGCAAATCCAGCTGGACTATATGAAGCAGCAGATTAAACCGCATTTTTTCCTTAACTGCCTGACCAGCATTTACAGCATGGCGCAAATTCAAATGTATCAGGAGATCGAGGATATGGCGATGTCGACCTCCAAGTATTTCCGCTATTTGTTCCAGAACGGCGAGAATTTTGTTCCGCTGGAGAATGAACTTGAGCATGTGCGGATGTATCTGGAAATTCAGCGTCAACGTTACCGGGATGCCTTTATCTATCATATCGAGATGGCTGAACAGGCTGGCAGCGTGATGATTCCTCCGCTCGTGCTGCAAACCTTCATTGAGAACTCCATTAAATATGCGATTTCCAGAGATTCGGAAGTGCAGATTAAGCTTACCGTCGGACGTTGCGCGGACGAGGAAGACACTGAGCTGACCATTATCCAAATTTCTGACACCGGACCGGGCTTTCCGCCGGAGGTTCTGGAGAAACTTCATTCCGGATTGCCGCTGGATCAGACGAAAGGCACACATATCGGCATCATGAACACCCTTAAGCGCCTGGAATACCTTTATGCTAAAAAAGCGTCCGTCAGCTTCTCCAATTTGCCGGAAGGCGGCGCTGTTATCACCTTGACCCTGCCGGATCAGCCGGATCTATCATCAGGAATGGAGAGAAGCTTATGAATATATTACTTGTGGATGATGACTATTACGTAATTGCCGCCTTGCAGAAGAAAATAGACTGGAAAATGCTGAATATCGAAACTGTGTATACGGCCAATAACGTGGCGCAAGCGCGGGAAATTCTGGAGAAGCATTCGGTGCAAATTCTGATATCAGACATCGAAATGCCGCAAGGAAGCGGACTGGAGCTTCTGGCGTGGATTCGTGAGCAGAATTACAGTATTCAAGCCATCCTGCTTACCAATTATGCTGATTTCAATTATGCGCAGAAGGCCATCGAATTGCAAAGCTTTGAGTATTTTCTCAAGCCGATCGAATTTGACAAGCTGATGCTAATCATTCAAAAAGCTGTCGTGCGGGCAGCGGAGCAGCAAAGCAACGAGCAGGCGATTCGGGGCGGTTACTTCTGGCAAAAGAATCAAGCGAAAAATCTTGAGCATTTCTGGCGCAAGCTGGTCAGCAGCAGCACCTCCTTCCCGCTTAAACCGGGGGGCATCGCCCATGCAATTGAAGAGCAGAACCTGTCCTATCAAATGGAAGATCTCCTGCAGCCCATATTGTTCAACGTGTTTCCCCACAATGGAAGCATGGGCAAAGAAGAAAAAGGCCTGTTTGATTTTGCGCTGCTGAATGTGCTGTACGAACTGCTGAACCATCCGGGCTTCTCCATAGAAAGCATCCTGGAAGTTAAAGACTATAACTGGATCGCCATATTAAAATGGAACGACCCGCCGGAGGACGCCGGGGTGCTCAGAGCGTTCAGTGCCTCTTTTATCCAAAAAGCCAATCCCTACTTAAAATGCGATGTCTGCTGCAATATCGGCCTGCCTGGCACACTGAATAAGGTCGGTGTTATTCTCAAACAACTGCTGAATATGGATGAAGAGCTGACCAAATGCCGCAACCAGACCTTCTCCGTGGAAGCGTACTCCCGGCAAAATAAACCTGTCTACCTTCCGCCGGATCTGGCACATCTGGAGGAGCTGCTCAATCAGAACAAGCTTGCCGATTTTCTTGGAGAATCCATCTCGCATCTGAAACATATGCTGAGCAACAAAGCTATCGACACCTCTGTCCTGGGCTTGTTCCGGCTGGATATTGTGCAGCTTGTGTATTCCTTTCTGAAGCTGAAGGGGATACAGGCGCATAAATTGTATACCGGCAAAACCAATGATCAGCTGCTGATGCATTCGCTGAGCTCCATTGAGGATATGGAGGAATATCTGAAGTATCTGGTCAACACCGCCATGGAATACCGTGACTTTGCCGCACAGCCCACTTCCATTGCCGAAGAAATCAAGGAGCATATCCATAAGCATTACGGGGATGATCTGACGCGCAATGACTTGGCGGAAATCGTCTATCTCAATCCGGATTATCTGGCCCGGCTGTTCAAGAGAGAGACCGGCGTCTCCCTCGGCAGCTATGTCATTCAAGTCCGGATCGCAGCCGCCAAGCACCTGCTGGAAACGACCAATATGTCCGTCTATACCATTGCCAATAAAACAGGTTACAACAACTACTCCTATTTCTCCAAGCTGTTCAAACAAGAGGTCGGCCTCTCACCCAACGAGTATAAAAAGGAACAGCAGGCGCCGCCAGCACTGCATAATTACAAAGCATAGGCAAAGCGGGGGTGTCTATTGTTTAAGCGGGAATTGTTTCTAATTTCTTTTAAAAAAACAAAAAAAATCGCCCTTTTAGTAAAATGGAGGTACCACACAACCACTTCAATAAGGAGCGATTTATTCTGGCGAGACTGCATTACTCACAATTATTTGTTGCTGAAGGCAAACATGATCTCTGCCTGGCAGACCAGTTCTCCATCGACGGTGGCGGTTCCGTTGCCTTTGACAATCTGTCCCTTCACCCGGGTAACTTCGAATTCGAGCCGCAATTGGTCCCCCGGCTTTACTTGACGTTTGAAACGGCAATTGTCGATGCCCGTCAACAGTCCAATTCTATTGCTGTCTTCCTCTGAACTGGACATGGCAATGCCACTGGTCTGTGCCAAGGCCTCAACGATGAGCACCCCCGGCATAACCGGGTACTCGGGAAAATGCCCCGTGAAGAACGGCTCATTAACTGTCACATTTTTAATCGCTACCGCTCGTTTCCCCTCTTCAAGCTCGATGACTCTATCGACCAACAAAAATGGATATCGGTGCGGGATTAGCTCCTTGATTCTATTTATATCAAACATAGAAAGACTCCTTCCGGTTATAAATCATTACCATTTTACCACACTATAAAAAAGAGGAAGCAGCGAGTTAAACTCTCACTGCTTCCCATTTTTATAAAAGTTATAGGCTGAAGCCCAGTTCTACCAGATGAAAATATCTTTATCCAGCAATCTCAACACAGCTTCAATGAAGAAATAGTCTCCGTAAATAATCGGAATTTCTTTGATTTCACTGTGATATGCTCCCGTACCACCGCTGACAATCGAATCCTCTTCAGGATTCCAATTGCAGTATTTACGCTCGGTCGCCTGCAGAATCTTGATGGCAGAGCGGATATACAGCGGTTTCTCGTATTCGCTGACATGCCCGGCAATCTCAAGCAGACCGCAAGCCGCACATACCCCGGCAGTAGTGTCGTAACATACCGGTTCCGCCGGAGCGCGGAAATCCACGAGCGGGATGTAGCCGGTCTCTGCAACATTTGCGATAAAATAATGGGCTACCTGCTTTGCTGCATCGAGATATTCCGTTTTTCCAGTGTGTTTATAGCTGAGAGCCATCCCGTAGACCGCCCATGCCTGGCCTCTGCTCCACGAAGAACCGCTGTCAAACCCCTGTCCTCCGGGATTATCAATAAACTCCCCGTTCTCAGGGTCCAACATGACAATATGATTCGAAGAACCGTCGCCACGGATTGTTGTCTTCAGCACAGTGTCCGCATGATGGATGGCAATCGCTTTAAATCTGGGATCATTGACTTCCTTGGAGGCCCAATAGAGCAGCGGAATATTCATCATGCAGTCAATAATAATCCAGCCTGTACAATCATTTCCGGAATGAGAATTCCAGGCACGGATAAATTGTCCCAGCGGGTTGTAACGGCCAGCCAGCAGCGACGCGGCGTGCAATCCGCGGATTTTCGACTTTTCATTCCCGGTGATCCGGTAGTTCGCCACGGCGGAATGAAGCCACATGAAACCTACATCATGATGCAATCCCTCGAAGCCTTCCAGCGCCTCGTCCAGCCGGGCCTCCACGCCTTCCGCAGTGGTCCGGTAAAGCTCTTCTCCGGTGGCATGATACATTTGCCATAACATTCCCGGCCAAAAACCGTTGGTCCACCAGTAAATGTCCTGCTTGCCCATATCTATATATTTGCCGTTCTCGGCTTCGAATGGAATGTCTGTGCCGATTCTTTCACATTCCACAGCCATTTTTTTGCGGATATTTCCCCATATTCCCTCCAGCCATTGCCGGTCATCGGTTGTCAAATGATATTCCATCTTCTGATCCTCTCCCTATTTCTTAGTAGGTATTCTTGCTGCTCTTAAGAGAGCGGACGTTATCCTCCGGACAACTCAAAGCGCAGTGACAGCTTCATGTTCTGCTCCGTACGGATGACCGCAAAATCAAGGGCATAAAAGGTTGCCAGGCGTCCACGATGAGCTTTATGCTGTAATACCTGGATTTCCGGGGCCAGCAGCTTATTGTCAAAGACAATCCTTAACGCAGCTTGATCCGAAGACAGGATGACTGCATCTTCTTCAATCCGCGGCTTCAGCGGGGTAATAAATCTTTCCGTAACAGATTCCGGCGGAGAGGCAAACTGATAGCTGTCCTCCAGCATAAGCACGGGCTGACTTGTTTTGGTCCATGTGAACCGGCGTTTCAGCCGCAGCAAACTGTTATCCTCATAGACCTGGGCCAGGTCAAGCGAGAAGGTTTCCGTCAGCTCCCCGCTCTCCATTTGAACATCGGCTGCCCGGTGCTGCCCGCCCGGCGACTGGGCCATTCCGTTGATGATAGGAACAGAGTGTCCGAAGCTTGCATTGCACAGAATATTGTAGCGTTCCGGGCCGAAATATCCGCTGGTATATTGTCCGGACCCCATATCTGCTAACAGTGTCGTCCCCTCGGCAAAAAGGATGAAATTGCCGACATCGTTATGATTATGCGGCTCATCGTTGTGCCCGCCCTTGGCGGCAAATACAAACCGCCGTCCCTGCGATTCATGCCGGGAAATTAACCACTGCGCTTCCGGCAGGTAGTAGGAAGCCGGCCTCCATGGCTGTCCCTCCGTCTCCCCATGCTGCCAGATCAGATTGCGTAACGACGAAGCCCAGCGGTAGCAATGATCCTCCATGTAAGCGGCCTCATAACTGCGCGACGGTATGTCAACCTCTTCAAACCGGGCATGCAGATAGTGGGACAAGCCCATAAACACGCCTGCTACTGTCCGGGTATCGGAGAAGCTCACGGTATGGCAATCATCAAGAAATGCTTTTTGCTGAAACATGGCAATTTGCCGGATTTTAGGTTCTGCCAGCAAATCGAGTGCTCCACCGGTCCGGGTCTTCAGCAGATCCGCAAAATAAACATAAAATCCGAATCCGTATTGCCAATAACCATACCCCTCCGTGCACGCGCCATCAGCAGGATAGCCTGACAGAAAGCTGTCCATCGCAGGAAGTACACGGGCTAGCACGACCGCCGTATCCTCGGCATTGTCCAGGATATACAATGCTGCGGCTCCGACAGAACCTGCGCAGACGGCCGCCCAATTATGCTTGGATTCTTCCCAAAAAAAGCTGCGCTCGGTGAATGGAATCAGCACACGATGAAGCACCTCGGAGATGACCCGTTTACGTACAAGTTGCGGCAGATTATCCCCGTGCAGATGCAGTAATTCTGCAAGCGCAAAAGCGGTTTCCGCCGAGAATAGATCTATTGTGGCTGCCGGTACTTCCTTGCCCGCTGCAATCGAACCTTCAGGAAGCGCGGGATCATTCTCCGCCTCACCGGCAAGATGTGCCGGAACGCACCAGGTATACTCGTCGCAGACTGCCCATAAGGTATCGCACAGCGCATCACGGAACACAAGGTTATCCGGCTCTAGCCATGCCAGCAGCCCAAAGGTTCTCAGCCGGTTTCTCCTGTTGAAATAGGCCGTCTCATACTCCATCCGGGTGCCTCTTTCGAAATAAATCCGAAACAATGTGTAAGAAAGCTCTGGAATCGCTGTCGCCAGCAGCGCTTCACCCTCCGCCCGGATCTCTGCCAGCATGGGCTGCAAGGCCGGCGAACCGAGCACCTTCTGCTTCAGCATCTCCGGATAATCAGCCAGATACAGCTTGGACGATTCCATGCGCAGCAGCATTTGTCTTATTTCCTTGGTTTCGAGCATTATTAACCCTCCTGATCAGTCCATCCCTTCATATCAACCAACCGAATACTGTCTGCCGTATTGAGTTATTTCCCCTCCTAGTTTACCTTTATAGTAATGCAAGTTCTTTGCGATTAATGTTTGATTTCTTGCGAATATTGCTATATGTGGAGGCCGTTAAACTTATGAAACATTCCCAGTATTATGAGAAAATTGCCGCGCCCTTGTTGGCGGGAATCGGAAATTCACCCTTATCGCCTACAAAAGATTTTCACATTCATGACCATTATGAAATTTTTCTCTTTCTGAACGGAACAGTGAACGGCTTCGTGGACCAGTATTGCTATCCGCTGCAAAGAGGCTCTGTGCTGGTATTCAATAATCAAGAAATCCATAAAATCATCAATTTGTCACCGGGACCCTATGAACGGGTAACCATCCATTTCAAAGCAGAGCTGGTGTATCCCTTCTGTACCGCGGAGACGAATCTCCTGGCCTGTTTCCAAAACCATCAACCGGGCAAGCAGAACATTTCCCATATGGACGAACCTCAGTTGAATGAATATATGCGGCTGGCTTCCCGGCTGATTGATGCGTTAAACCACCCGCAGTATGGCAGCGATGTGCTCGCCCTGACCTATCTTGTGCAGTTGCTGGTATTCATCAATGGTCTCTATAACAAGTCACATTCCCCGGTTCCCAGCATTATTTCCGCCTTGATCGAATCGGCAATCCATTATATCGACAACCATCTGCACACCGGCCTTTCGCTGGAGCAGGTTTCCAGTGAGCTGGCCGTTGATAAATACTATTTAAGCCACCTGTTCAAACAACAAACCGGGGGCACCCTTTACCGCTATGTACTGCTAAAAAAAATAGCTCTGGCCAAGCAGCTGCTGGCTGGAGGAAAATCAGTATCCGAGACCTGCTACCTGGCCGGTTTTAATGATTATGCCAATTTCATCCGCACCTTTAAAAATATTGCCGGAGTTTCTCCCGGAAAATATAGCAAAAGCACCTGAGAAATCGGCCCATCTAGCCGGTGTCTTTGCAGCAGCAGAGCAAGTCCACTTCACCATACACCTCGCACCTTGCTTGACAAAGTTTCGATCAATACTTAGAATTAATATATCTTGATAATCTAGATAATCGTCAAATAACCTTCTCGTCTATCCAACATATTTTTCTGAAAGGGTGCGGAACAATGTCATTAGTCGTTTTATACGCTACAAAATCAGGAGCCACAGAGCAATGTGCCAAAATCCTATCGGAAGAGCTTTCTCACTGTACGCTTTGCAATATTGATTCCGGGAAACCAAACCTGGAGGAATTTGATAGTGTTATTCTTGGAGCTGGAGTAAGAGACGGAAAGCTGTATAAACCGATCCGCGATTTCATCAAAAAAAATCAAACCGAACTGCTGAAAAAGCGTGTGGGTTACTACATTTGCAACGAAAAGCCAAAAAAAACTGAAGAAATCATCGAGGCGAATTTTCCTGAGGAACTAAAAAAAGCAGCGGTCTGCATTGAATCCTTTGGCGGTTATAAGGCCTATGCAGCGCCGAAGGAAGGCACGGATCAGCTGAAAGGAATTTTCGTAGATAGAATAAAAGGTTTTTCCGAAAAGTTCAAAGAAGATTAAAATACAAATCTATAAACATTCCCATATAAACCTTTTTATGTTATGTTGGATATATATGGGAGGTGATCAATGCTGCAAGCCTAACTTATGCTTCTGTGAGTATTCTTCAGTTGAATTCTCCATTTCTTTCGGCAGTGCTGGCTTCCGAAGCAAGTTCAATATCCATTTGAGGAGGAACTATGAATGAAATCCGGCAAATTATTTTCGTTCCGCAGCATTAGTCTAGTGGCTCTGGCTTGCGTCCTCATCCTCTCCCTCTCACTCCCTCAGAAGCAGGCAGCAGCGGCAGGTACATCGGTCAAAGGATTTTATGTAAGCGGTTCCAATTTGTACGATGCAACCAATAGCCCTTTCGTAATGAGAGGCATTAACCATGCACATACCTGGTACAAAAACGACCTGGAAACGGCCATTCCCGCCATAGCGGCCACCGGCTCCAATGTCGTTCGCATCGTGCTTTCGAACGGCAGCAAATGGTCCCTCGACAGTGTGGCAGATGTCCAGCATATTCTGGCGCTGTGCGATGAGTACAAACTGACCGCTATGCTTGAAGTGCATGATGCCACAGGTTCAGACAACATCTCTGATCTGAACGCTGCCGTAAATTACTGGATTAGCATAAAGGATGCGCTGATCGGCAAGGAAGACCGGGTCATCGTCAACATTGCCAACGAATGGTTTGGTTCCTGGAGTACGGCTACCTGGGCCAGCGGCTATCAATCCGCCATTCCTGCCCTCCGGGCCGCGGGAATCAGAAATACGCTTGTCGTGGATTCCGCCGGTTGGGGACAATATCCAGGTTCGATTTTCAACAGCGGCAATGCAGTGTTTAGCTCCGATCCGCTCAAAAATACGATTTTCTCCATTCATATGTATGAGTATGCCGGTGGCACAGCCACAACAGTCAAAAGCAATATCGACAGTGTTCTGGCCCTCGGTCTGCCGGTTATTATTGGAGAATTTGGGTACAAGCACACCAGCGGCGATGTTGATGAAGCGACGATCATGAGCTATTCGCAGCAAATAGGAGTAGGCTGGCTGGCCTGGTCCTGGTACGGTAATGGCGGCGGTGTCGAATATCTGGACTTGGCCAGCGGTCCGGCAGGCACGCTCTCGGAATGGGGAAATACCGTTGTGAACAGTGTGTACGGCACACAGGCAACCTCTGTTCTGAACAGAATCTATACAACGCCCGGTTATGTACCTGTTCCCGACAATGGAACCACTCCAACTCCAGCCCCAACAACGTCACCTACGACAGCACCTACCGCAACGCCTACTGCATTCCCAACGGTTAGCCCCCCAGGAACGCCGTCACCAACAGCAACCGTCGCACCTACACCCACCCCAACTGCAGCCCCCACAGGACTTGCCCTCTACTACCGGGCTGCGGATACGAACATCAATGACAACCAGATCAAACCCCATTTCAATATCAAGAACAATGGGCCCTCCGCAGTCAGCTTAAGTGACTTACAAATACGTTATTACTTCACCAAGGATGGGACACAATCGCTGAATGCCGTTATTGATTGGGCGCAAATCGGTGCAGCCAACATCACTACCGCATTCGGCAGCTTCAGCGGCACTTCCGCTGATTCCTATGTGGAGCTCACCTTTGGTTCAAACGCGGGCAGTCTTCCTGCCGGGGGACAGACCGGAGATATCCAGCTGCGCCTGCATAAAAGCGACTGGAGTAATTTCAACGAAGCCAATGACTACTCCTTTGACCCAAGCAAAGTGGATTTCAGCACATGGGATCATGTTACCCTGTACAAGAACGGCATCCTCATATCCGGCATTCGGCCTTAAAATGTGACTTTCTATCCCCATTACTGAAGTAATCCTATAGCGGTGGCCCATTCGGCCTTTGCCTGTAAGACGGGCAGGGTCCAAAGGACCGCCGCTTTTCTATTGTTAGTTGGACTGCAAACTTATTAAAGACTTATTATTCCTGCCGAATTTCATCAGCGGCTGATTTCAAATAGGCTATTAGATCAGCTACCTTATTCGCGACAGCTAATTCCGCCTGCGAAAGTCCAATTATATTAATCGTGCATGCTTCTGTTAGAGATTCACATGTATTATCGATCACGGTAAGCACATTTTGACGCAACTCGGAGCCTGCCGACTTCACGATTGGCTCTTGAACCAATTGATAGCCGCCCCGAACCGGATTGGCATAATGCCCCCCGCTATTACGCACAAGATCACGTATTGCCCCTGTATACATGCCAGTAGTAAAATTCGCACTGTTGGAAGAATGCCGTTCAACATAACTTCGCATTTCTTCAATGCCATGTATCGCACCATCTTGAAGCAATTGTTTAATATAATATCTGATTTCCTCAGCGTTTGAGCTAAATTGTTCTCCACTCATTCTGATCAACTCCTACTTTTTATAAATTGCACAATCCTATATTCGCTTTAAGTATACAAGTAAAAAAGTATGCATACAATCAAAAAAACTTCTGAACTTTAGAAGTTTCAATAAAAACAAAAGATTAAACTTACATTCTATAGTTCTCTATAAAAAATAAACCTTGATTTCTCAAGGTTCTCACACGTAGGCCGGGGATAAAGTGATTATAATTCTTAAAGCTTGTAGCGTTCGTAGTAGTCCTCTGCTTGAATCTCAAGCGTTGCATAATCGACAATCCCATTTTTCTTAAAGAAGTTGTCATATGCTAACTCGTCTGTAAATCTGTTTTTTGTTTTGGATTTAAAATAGCTGAAAATTTCCTGGCATGATCCAGTAAGTTCTTCCCCATACTTGCGGTTCCTGTTGTAGCTTTTGAGGCCTTCTAGTATCTGTGTAGCCTCATTCCGGTTAAACGGCTTTCCTGTGAGATACATCTGAATCTTGGACACCGCTGTTGTGCCAGCCTGACTTCCATCGTATTTCATAATACACAGCACCTCTCCTACCTTCGTATATTTTGCTTTCCTTCTAGCATTCAGAAGCTTCTTATCCTCATACTAACCCACAAAGAACTAACCGTCAAGAAGTTTAGAAGTTCTAATGTTTAAGTTTACAAACATTAATAGAATGATCGTCCGAAGTACAAATATCCCAATCTATGGAGCTTAATGTAAATAAATATCCTCATTACACCGATAAATACATATTCTGGATATTCAAGCAATTACATTATATTGCCCAGAAGGAGGCTGCCCATGGAACACACCGTGACTTACGGTCAGATCGAGATCATGCCCTATGACTTTGTGCGTCTTCATGTACTGAAAATTACCAAAGCTGTCAATGAGCATGCCCGCATGATCTGCACCGGAATCATCTCCGAGAACAATCGAGAACTGTACATACGAGCGTCCGATGATAAAACTCAGGTCAAAGCCTTTATTACCGATCAGAACGGCAAGCGCCATCCACTATTTCGGGGTCTCGCCCTGAATGTTGAAGAGAAAGTGGTGAATGGTGTTCATTACCTCAATGTTGAAGCCATCTCCCATACTTATGAACTGGATATTAAGCGCCACAAACGCTCTTTCCAGAATCCCAGACTTACATACACCGGCCTTATTGAGAGCATTATGTCCGCTTATCCGCATGCCGAGACCATGGATGTTGCCAGCGGCAAGCAGCCGATTGGCACCTTTATCATGCAATATGATGAGACCGATTGGAATTTCCTCAAACGTATGGCTTCTCACTTTTACTCCCCGCTCATTCCTGCAGTCGGCTATGGGGTGCCCAAGTTCTATTTCGGTTTACCCATGAGCTTGAGCAAGGGAGATATCCAATCGCCCAACTTCAAAGTGAGCAAGCGGATCGGCGCTTACCAGACTGCATCTGACAATCATATTCCCGGGGTGAGGGATGCGGACTTTATCCAATATGAGTTGGTAACGGATAAACTGCTTGAGCCCGGATATGAGGTCAAGTTTCAAGGACGTCTCCTGCTGGTGGCCGAGGTAGTGTCGGAAATGCAAGAAGGAGTACTTGTCCATACGTGCAAGCTGTCGCCGCGCAGTGGACTGCGGCCTATTAAAGACTACAACCGTTCTATCATCGGCGCTTCGATTCAGGGACAAGTGCTCAGCGTTCGTGGAGACAAAATCCGCGCCTCACTTGATATGGATGACCAGCAGGATCCGAATACCGATTACTGGTTCCCCTACTCAACCATCTACGCATCAGCAGACAACACCGGCTGGTACTGTATGCCGGAAGAAGGCGATCATATCCGCATCTATTTTCCCGGTTACAAAGAGGAAGAAGGCTATGCCATCAGCTCGGTAAAAAGAGAAGTTCCTCCTACTGAGCACACTTCTGCTGCATCCGTTACTGCTGCTCAATCTTCTGAAGCCAAATCATCTTCGTCCCTGACGGCAGCCGCACCTGCACCAGACCGCATGGCAGATCCGGCGATCAAAACGCTGCGCACCAAATACGGTAAAGAAATTATGCTGGCCCCGGATCAAATCGTCATTTCCGGCAGCGGCATGTCCATCGTCATCAATGATAAAACCGGGATTGATATTGTCAGCAGTAAAAATGTGAATATTAGCGCCACCACCGACCTGGTCATGAAATCGGGCAGCATCTATATGTCTGCATCCAAAATCGAGCTGTCTGGAAAGGGCAACAAGATTACACTCGATGACAAAACACTTTTTTCCGGTAAGGAAATTAAAATGAACTAACAGGAGCGACACGCAGTCAATATGGATAAACAAGCAGCTTTGCAGCATTTTAGAAAGCAATACTTCAACCCTTTGCTGGATGAACAACTGAACATGCTGGAAACGGCATATCACCGGGAGCAGAGCCAGCTGATCAGCGGTTTCAAGGCGTCTTTCAGATCCTTATGCCTCCACATCCACAGCATGCAGCAGCGGGAGCTGAAAGCTCCCATAGGCTATATTCACTATTCCTTTTTACGTACCCAAGTGCTTGAACAAACCTACCATTGTATGACTGAGGCTTACGATACGGCGTGGTACGAGGATGACTCGGACTGCAAGTCCACCTATGACGCCTCTTGGGCGTATGCTCCAATAAGTACCATGCTGTCAACCTTGGAGCAGGAGCGCAAGCGATATATGGGTGTGCTCAATCCGGCAGACATCGAACGGCTGTTGTTGGAGTCAATGCCTTTATTCCATCAATTTGTAAGTTCAATCCTGCGCTTGGCCATAGGGGAGGCTGTCCTGATGCCCGAATATCAGACGATTCTGAAAGCGGAACGTTTGCTTATTCGCACGGGTGAGTATATGGATAGCAGTGAAAATATATATGTCGACGACGAACACCTCCCACAAGGGGATGAGATAAGAGAGCAGTTGATGCAAGCCAGTACAGAGGAACCTTTCATCTACGAGAATCTGAAGCACCTCTCGCTTCATCATCTGGAGCTTATAGACAAGGACCTGCGCTATAACGATTTCAGTCACAGCCATCTGCAGGGAAGCCGGTATCACAACTGTAACTTGGTGGGGAGCCGCTGGCAGCAAGCGGATGTGGAAGACGGTAGTTTCCGTGGTTGTCTGCTTACAGATGCCGACTTTCGGTACGCCCATATGAAAGGTGTGGACTTCAGTCAGGCCAGCGGAGAAACCTACCGGAACAAGGGACTGCGGTTGCCCGGTTTAGTGGGAATCCACTTTGAGCATGCCAATCTGGATGCCGCAGATTTCACGGCTGTCCAAGCGTTTGAGCATGCCTATTTCGAAGGAGCTTCCATGCTAGGAACCCGGGTTCCGCGAATGTTCCAACAGCACTGGCAGCTCAGTGATACGCAGCGCCAATCTATTGTATGGATCGAATAAGGAGGACATGGTCATGCGCCACTATTATATTCTGCAGAATGACAACCGGATCTCCCGCGAGCTTACACCTGTGAATATGGCTCTCTTAAAAACCCCCTTCACGCAAATGCCCCCGGCTCAAGTACTGGAGGTGCAGGCTGCGGCAGAGCAGGATTTCACAGACTGGCTACCTCTGTCAGCCGCAGTGAACCCGCTGCTCTCCGATCCCATGAAACGGATCTTGGAACTGTACAATACGCATGCTCGATTCAAACAACTGTATCTCATAAATCGGGAAGATCAACAGCAGGTCTTATATTGGACTCCCCATGTACCGGCTTTGGACGGCATTTCAGGAGAGACCGAGTGGTATCCGCACGATCATACCTTGAAGCAGCTCGTGCTGGATGCAGCTAAAGTGAAGGGACATCATTTTTTCCGATTATCAGGGATAAGAGAACCTTATTACATCATTAGCCTTGAGGCAGCGGAGAGCTTGCTCCGCCGGGGGTTAAGCGGTTATCGCCTGCAAATGGCAGAACTCTGCAAGGGGGCCGGGCTATGACCGCGCACTGGGATGAATTATTTTTGAAGCTGCACAATCAGCAAGTCTTGCAAGAGGAGTTGGAGTTGGCAGAGCAGGACCAGGAATGGATGACCTTCTCTGTGGAAGAGGCAATTGAGGGATTATCGAGTGGTTCGCTGACCTTGCCGGATGGACAAGTCATCCATTTTCACACCCTACAAGCTTTTGAGGATCAACTCACCCTATCGATTCCCCGTTCTCTGATTCCGGAAGTTTCGGCAGAACAAAGCAGCAATTCGTTGGGCGGTGTTGTTGTTCAAGACAAGGCTAATGGAATTGTGCTAGGTCTGCGTTCAACCAACCATGAATTGGAACAAGAGCAGCTAGAATCGTATCTGCAACAGATGATAGAGCATACAACCCGCAAGCACTCAAAGATGAAACTAATCAACCACAAATTCCTGCTTATTCAAGGTACTGTAATCGGCTGCTATGAATCTCTTTTTCTGCTGACTCCCATTCCCTTTTATCAGATTGCCTTTGTCCGTTCTTGGCGCGGTAAAGCTTATATCGGGAGCTGCCAGTTCAAGCTGGAAGATGCATCGTTATGGGTGCCTTTAACCTATGCCATGCTGCATCATGCGGTTTGGTCGGATAACCTTGATTCTTGACAATATATTATCTATGGAGGGATGCATATGCTGCTGCCTATGTTACTGAGTGCCTTGGTGCAAGGTGCGCTAAAGGGTGAACAAAGCTTTGTGGTCCGGGGGGCTGCCCTGAAATGCAGTATGGGGACAGACCCCGGCGTACTCAATACAATGTTTAGCCATGGGGTCTATATTAAAAGCAAACCCCTCCTGAACATCGACGACGCAGTTAGCGGAGTTAATATCAGTAAAATTAATGCCTTTGGGTTCTGCAAATTGAAGAGCGCTCCCTGCGAACCGGAAATTGCCTTGGCTTCGAAATGGACAGGGGGCAAAGAGGATGTACTGATCGACGGGGCTCCTGCCCTGCTGAGTGACTCCAAGTTAGTATGCAGCTGCCCAGGATTAGACAGTTTGGCTATTGGCGCACAGGTCTCCCCTCTCCCCTCTGTCGGCGGCGGTGGAATCATTTCGATTACAGATGACGGACAAGACCTTTAATCTAATCAGCAAGGAGAACATGGGATGAACAACGCAGTAAAAGACCGCTTTGCTTCTCATCAGCTGCATGTGGTCTGGCCCTACGGCAATCTGCGCTTACAGCAGATAAAGCTGACCCAAGAGCTTGGAGCACACGCGAAATTGCTGATCACCGGAAGCATGGAAGCTGACCAGACCGACACTCTGATAACCAGAGCGGGCAGTGACGACGAAGTCGAGCTGTGGGTCACGGATGACAATGCCCGCAAGTATCCTTTGTTCATGGGACAATTGTATGCCGTGGATGTTCAGCATTTGAATCAGGAAGTTATGGTCACTCTGGATGTCATTTCCCATAGCTTCAAGTTGGACACACAGCTTAAGAACCGTTCCTTCCAACAAGTGAATCAGAGATACGTAGAGATTGTAGATGCAGTGCTGGCAGATTATAAAGGCTCAGACAAATTAGATGAAGCCTTCGAGAAGAAGAACACAGGTCAGTTCATTATGCAGTATCAGGAGACGGATTGGACGTTCTTGCAGCGCCTGGCTTCACATGTGGGCGCCGTACTGGTTCCTAACGTGACCTCACAACGTGTACAGATCTGGATTGGGATTCCGCAAGCACGGAAATACATACAATTAGAAGGTGTTCCTTTTGCCATGCAGCGTAGTATCCCACCTTATCTGGATCAGGAAGCCAACGGCTGGAATACTGCCAGCATTGGAGATTATACCCGTTACACCTTTGAATGGGATCAGATGCTGCAGTTGGGAGATGAAGTCGAGCGCAATCAGGAGACGTTCATCATCACAAAGCGGGAAGGCCAGATGATTCACGGTCTCATGACCTGGTCGTATGAATGTGCGATCCCGCAAGGGATCAAGGTTCCAAAAATTTATAACCGTATCCTTATTGGGGCAGCGATTGAAGGCAAAATTCTCGAGGTCAGCCGCAATCAGGTACGCTTGCATTTGGACATGGATAACCGGCAAAATGCTGCGGAAGCCCGCTGGTTCCCCTACTCTGCCGAAGGCAGCCAGGTCTGGTATATGATGCCTGAACGCGGTGCACAGGTGAAATTGTATTTCCCTAGTGCCGACGAAGACGATGCAATAGTGATTCAATCAGTGCGCACAAAGCCCTCTGCCTCTACTGCCCTTCTTTCCTCACCGGGACAAAATGGATCTGTGGAGTCTCCAGCCGAACGACACAGCCGCAAAACGGCTGATCCCGGCATCAAATCCTTTGCCAATCCACAGGGAAAAGAAGTATCTCTGGGCAACTCGGAGCTGCATATGACGGCCCAAGAGGGCTCACTGTACATCTCGATGAACAACCAGCTGGGTGTCAGCCTGAACAGTACCCAGCGGATCTGGATTCAGGCCAGCAGCCAACTCACTCTGGATGCCGCGAACATTATGATCCAAGGCACCAACAGCCTGCAATTACATACAACGACCACTACACTGGATCTGGCACAGGAAGTGAACAACGTCAGTTCCGAGATTGAGCTCAAGGGCTCCATGCATGAATATTACCCGGAACCTATTTTGTCAGCCTTTGAACAGCAGGTAAGCGCTCTGGGAATCGAAGCGGTGACCAAGCAGCACCAGTTATTAATTGCAGATAAAAAAGCTGAAGGATACCTCGACATCTTACAAGACGCAGCAAAGGGACTCTGGGATACCGTGGTGGATTTCGGAGATATGGCATTTTCCGGTAATCAGGATGAGGAAGCCAGAAAGTTATATAGCATGTTAAATGGCGGCACTGAAGTCGCACCGCTTGAAGAACGGAATTCCACCTTCGCCGGGCTTCTAAATACGGTAGATTATACAGAAGATCTCATTACCGGTGAAAAGTCAGTATCTGCCGAATTCGAGAAAGCCAAGGACAGCTTCATAGAGGGGAGTGCAGAATTCTTACGGAATCAGCAAAAAGCGAATGCGTATCATAACCCGCTGACGCTCACTCCAGAAGAAAGTTATGAGATCGGACAGATTCAAGGCGGACAAGACCTTTTTGAGATGGATATTGCCAGCAGCTTCTTCGTCCCCAGTCTGGCAGCAATGCGGAATTCGAAAAAGGTCCTTTCCGTCACCCGTAAAATGGGCCTGCCTGATCCCAAATTACCCAGGTCTGGTGCCCACGTCCGCTCTCCCCTGTTCAGAGGGCTCGGAAATATTAAAGATGCGCTAGCCAAGCTCGGCGACGGCAAACTCAAGACTCATGCCCTCCGCCTGCCAAAGAATCTGGATTCTCTCAAAGGCTTCATGCAAAGTGTTGCCCGAAAAATGAATATCAGTGTAAAGCGCCTCTCCCCCGACCCTGCCACCGCAGCAGGCCGTTGGCAATTTCATGATCTGGAGCCCTACTCTTCCCGCTCCAAAGGTCCGGATACGCCGCTCACCCCGGAGAGACAAAGACAGAAAGATGCGTTAGAATCAGGAGAGTACTCGGGCCGGGCTGGGGGGACGGGTAAAGATACATTAGATGTTAACCAAAAATTCCCTACCAGATCCATAGACATGGATACTGAGGGATATATTATTGATAGGGTTGCCGAGTTAAAACAAAGACTTTCAAATGGCGCATTAAATAAAGGTGGGGCAAATTTTGGATATATGGAAGTTAAAGTTGATGTTCCAAATATAAAAACTGAATTTTATGCACATAGTCAAGTGAATGGTCCATCGCCGGCTCATCAACCCAATATGAATTATGATGGTTTTTCATACAAACCGGAAACAATAAGGTATCCGGCAAAAGATGCTCCAAATAAACAAGGTGATATATTTCCAAGGGAGGGAGATACAGAATATAAAATGATTAATGACTTAGCTAATAAGCTTGGTCCACCTAATCCGGATATAAAGGGAAGAATAAAACTGTTTACCGAAAACGATACTTGTGCGAGTTGTAATGATATTATATATAATTTCACAAAAGATTATCCTGGAATAAAAGTAGAAGTAATTCATAATAACGATGTTAAGATATCTAAAAAATCATAATAGGGGAGAAAAATATGCCTTGGAATTATAATGAATTAATAGAGTCGTTTGTTGAAGAGTATGAAGAGTACAAGTTAGAGAATCAGAGTCCAAATGAAGCAGTTGCTCGAGCTTTTGACGAGCACTACAGTGAGAAAAATTCAGATGATATGGAGAAGGCTGTTTTGAGGGTTATTTCTGCAGAATTAAAAGTGAAACAGCCACGGATCTATAAGAATACAAAGGAAAATTACATTAGAGACCTTGAACTAATAGATTTTCACCAACTAAAGGACTATATTCAAAAAGGCCAATTAAATGAAAAAGAGTATGAAGAACTTTATTTGCGGAGAAACAGAGTATTGCAAGAACTCGAAAAAATGCCAGTAGATCTTTGTCCAAAAGCAAGATGGTTTTATGATGAAATCGTAGATATAGTCGAGCGTTACTTTTCTGAGAAAGAAAATGATAACAATACAATTGATAACATTTTAAAAAAATTCGAAAGGGAATTTAGGTACAGAGTGTGTGCAAAGAAGATTGTGTACACCACAATTGCAGAAAACTTAATACGACTTGATGAAACAATACCACAATACATTATTAATGAACTCGAAGATAGATATTTTGATAATTCCCAGTATGAATTAACCGAGGAAGAAGGGCGGGAGTTGTTAAGACGAATAGATAAGGTTTTGGAGGAAGTTAATAATAAATAAGGCTTAGTCTAAAAATTAGTGGTTGAACTTTTCAACTCGTTAAATAGCGTCGATTGCATTCAACTAAAGAGCGTACAATACAACGAACAACGTCACAATGCGAGATAGCCGCCCGTATTGTGGTTTTCTTTTGCCCTTGTCTCAACTCCACCCAGTGCCGAATGAGTCGGGCTGGTGATTTCAATTAGACATAACCCATGTAATACCCATATAAAGATTTCACCATTTTGGTTGTACACACATCAAATGCTTTAATGTTATAACCTAAATAGCACTATCCCGTTACATCAAACAGGTCGATTATGGTCAGATACTACCATGATTGACCTGTTTTTTATTACTTTCACACCGTTAGTCTTAACACCAGCTTTTTTAAATGGATATTACCAGCAACTTCTTCCCTGTATGGGAATAGCACAAAAATCGAAAAAGGAACTTTCTCTTTCCAGTTCTCGTGAACTGGCCCTGCCTGATCCCAAATTACCCAGGCCTGGTGGTCACCTCCGCTCCCCCCTGTTCAGAGGGCTCGGAAATATTAAAGATGCGATAGCCAAGCTCGGCGACGGCAAACTCAAGACCCATGCGCTCCGCCTGCCAAAGAATCTGGATTCTCTCAAAGGCTTCATGCAAAGCGTTGCCCGTAAAATGAATATCAGTGTAAAGCGGCTCTCCCCCGACCCTGCCACCGCCGCAGGCCGTTGGCTATTTCATGATCTGGAGCCCTACTCTTCCCGCTCCAAAGGTCCGGATACGCCGCTCACCCCGGAGAGACAAAGACAGAAAGATGCGTTAGAATCAGGAGAGTACTCGGGCCGGGGAACTAAGGGGACGGGTGATGACGCTTATGGGGGATATTATAATCGAAAAGAATTTAGATCAAAGATTTATAATGCTGATTACACCCCTCATGGTTATAAACATTTAAAAGCTAAGACTGCTGAAGAAGCAAAAATATTTAGTGAAACTGGTGATAAAAATGCACAGTATTTACCTAATGCAAATAATAAGGTAATTGAAAAAGAAGCACTGTAAAAAGGACATTTGATTGATAACGGAAATAATAACTACTACTTTATTTATGATACAGGTAAAGTTATTGGTTATGACAGTGGTATCCCGACTCAGTGGATTAGAGCAGAATTAACAAATGGTAATATATATCATGGACACCCGATATCTGGTGGAAGATTAGATAAGTACCTCAGGAAATTAGGGCTAAAATAAAATGTTGGAGGATTTATTATGATAAAATTTGTAAAGTTGGACGCACCGAAGCTAGATATTCATGCGTTAAGGATTCCAACAGGTTGGTCAGTAAGCAAAAATAATTTTTGGGAAATTGATCCACTTAATTTAGATCCTGATGATGATATTTGGTTTATGTTTACAGACAGTTTGTTGCAGTTACATTATCAAAAAAAATCAATAACTTTGGATATGGGCTGGAGACCAGATATTTCTCCAGAAGGTAACTTCTTGGTTGTAATTTTGATAAACGAAGACTGGGATAAACCAATAGAAAGGTTTGAATCTAAAAATTATACAGAAGTAATAGAGTTTATAGAAACCAAATTACTTGAAATTACAACTACTCTTTAAATTCGTAGATAATGCTGATAGTTGGCAACTTAGAAGACTGTAAAACTTTATACAGAAATAACAACAACACAATCGCCAAAGCCACAATACGAGACAGCCACCCGTATTGTGGTCTCTTATCCTATCGCGGCTGTTAATGAATACACACACCCAGGACGAGTGATTCGGGCGGCTAAGCCCAAGCAGACTTAAGAGGTAGAAAGAATGGATTATGATTTATTTATTAATACTAAATTAGATAGAACGCAATTAAGATCATAACCTGACAAGCAGGCGATCAATCGTTTTCATCGGTTGCTGCTTGATTCGCTTCATAAATTGACTGACATGAAGTTTAATTTTATAGAATTTTTCAAAAAAGACGTTGTTTACTACATCGGATTTGAGCCACAGCCGCAGCCCTTCAACTGGATTGAGGTTTGGACTGTAAGGTGGCAGAAAAACCAATTGTAGACGCGGGTGTTCCTCCAAAAAAGGCTGTACTCTATAGCATGATGAATCCGGCTGTTATCCAGAATTAAGGCGATTTTTCCATTCGGATAGGCAGTGAGCCGGTTTCATAGTTAATGGCTCCAAACAATCAATTTGGAGGTTGTGAGAATTATGGAGCAACAGATGGATCAGCTATATTCCTTGATAGCAGAGCGTGTTTTAAGTATGATACCTGACGACAACTGGAACGAGATTTACTTATATGCCGAAATACTCGATGGATCTAGAGAGGTATATTTTTATTTCAATACTTCTGAGAATGGGGCTTTTATATACTCCCATGATATTCCTGAAAAATATGGTGTGAATGAAAAAAAGTACGACAAATTATTATTAGAGTTGCAAACAAAATTTAAAGAATTAAGACAAATATTTATAGACAATGATCAAGATGCGTGGACAAATTTAACCTTAAGATTGATGTATCCTGGTAAGTTGAAGATTCATTATAATTATGAAGATATAATAGCTTCAACACTAACCCCAACTCAAAGACAAATGATTTTTGAATATCGATATTTAGGTTTACTTCCTGAGAATGAAAAGAATAAACTGTTTGTAGAGAATTATTTAAATAGTCAAGATTAATAGCTCTGTCGAGCTAACTTAACTATGACAAACTATAAGAAGAATTTGAGCCATAAGTTGGGACTACTCAGTGCTGGATGAACCCATCATATAACCAATGACACATTCAACCTATGTAATACCCGTATCAAAATTTCTTCACTTTGCTTGTACGCAAAGTAATGCTCGAAAAGCATAACCTAATTAACACTAAATCGTTACATAATACAGGTCGATTATGGTCAGATGCTACCATTATTGACCTGTTTTTATATTTTCACACCGTTAGTCTTAACACCAGCATTTTAAGATGGATATTACCAGCAACTTCTTCCCCTGTCTGGGAACAGCACGAATTCGAAAAAGGTCCTTTCCGTCACCCGTAAAATGGGCCTGCCTGATCCCAAAATACCCAGGCCTGGTGCCTACGTCCGCTCTCCCCTGTTCAGAGGGCTCGGAAATATTAAAGATGCGATAGCCAAGCTCTGCGACGGCAAACTCAAGAACCATGCGCTCCGCCTGCCAAAGAATCTGGATTCTCTCAAAGGCTTCATGCAAAATGTTGCCCGAAAAATGAATATCCGCATAAAGCGACTCTCCCCCGAGAGACAAAGACAGATTGATACGTTAGAATCAGGAGAGTACCTGGGAGGACATTCGCAAAGCATTAACAATGCTAACGTTAATCTCGCAGTTGAAGTATTATCAACTAATGCTGATGATACAAAGAATGTAGTTTTTTACAAAGCAGTTCCCTGACTGAAATATTTCCAACCTAAAAAAGAGCATACTATTTCTACAAGATTAAGAGATGGAGCACTTCGAAAATAGCTACTACGAATGCTGTGGAAATTGATATATTTAAAGTTGGTAACGATGTAACAAGTGGTTAGCCAACAGGCAAGATAAAGCGTCTCGCCTATCAGGTTTTTAATTCAAATATAAATGGAGGCCTCTAATATGTACAAAGAACTAGATAACCTTTTATCTGCAGATACATCAGTAGATTCGTGGTACGATGATGGCTGTGTCATTGCAAGCGAGATGCTTTCGGAGTTTAACCCAAGTGATTGGGTTGAATTATCTAATCAAGTGCAAAATAAACCTATAGAGTGGCAGAGAAAATTAGCGTATTGTTTGGATAATGAATGCAATGTAAATGAATTCAACATTTTATTATCATTGCTCAGTACGAATGATGAGGAATTATTCGAAATATGTATTGACACACTAAGAAGTTTTACAAATCAAGAAATTAAGAAAATGATATTAGATAACCCAAATATACTCCAACGTATAAATGACTCATTACACACTGCTAGCCTACCAGTAAAGAAAATGCTCCAAGATTTCCTTTCGAAAATTCATTTGTGATTTTGTGGATTAGATGTTAATTAGGTTCTTAATGAGATAGCCACGTCTCTATCTGGACAGCTTGGATGAACATGAGGTTGAGTATCTAGAAGAGTATGTGGAACTGGTGAAGAACAAATATATAGAATTAACTCATAAAGCCCAATAATATGGAAAGACAATGATCCTTGTCGATGAAGATATTCCTAGTGAGTTTAGGCATTCAGTGGTCAGTCTACAGTAAAATAGAAAATTAAAAAGGAAAATAACTATGGCGAATATGGATCGAGGAAACAAGAAAATAACTATAAATGAAATTCTTGAATTTGAAGGTAAATATGTTCTAAAGCTTCCTGAACAGTATATTGATTTTATGATTAAAAATAATGGTGGGTATCCTAAAGCGTCTACATTTAAGATTTCTGATGAAGCGGGTGAAAGTGTCGTAAATAAATTTTACGGGATCGGTGATATGAAGGGGAATTTGGCTAAGGTATTTGAGATTTTAGATGGTGAGCTGCCTGAAGGTTTTATATCAATCGCTAGTGATCCAGGAGGAAATGAGATTTGTATTGGAATTAGTGAGAAATACTTTGGAAAAATATATTTTTGGATGCATGATATGGAGTCAGATGAAGAAATGGAAAACATGATTTTTTTAAAAACCAGTTTTAACGATTTTTTTGATAACTTATATTAGGGATTGGCTCTAATATACACCCCACCCAATGCCGAGTGATTCGGGCGGCTTAGCCCAAGCAGACTTAACTCAATTAATATCAGTATAAGAATTCTTCCATTTTACTTGTACGCACAATTACGCTAGCAACTTCTCCCCCGGTCTGAGAACTGCACGGAAATCGAAATGGTCCTTTTCCTCTCTCGTAAGCTGAACCTGCCTGATCCCAAAACAAATGGTCCTGACGCCCATGTCCCCTCTTCCCTGCGCAATATCCATTTTAAAATCGGCCTGTTTGATGTAACGCTGAATTGATGGGAGGTAGTTTTAATGTATACAAATAATAGTCAGGAAAGAAATGTGAATTGGTTCATATTTTCAAGGAAGGGCTGCCAAACTACTACGAGCTTTCTTCACTGAAAAGACATACATGAGCACATGGGCGGACGGTCCATTGTAAACGGAACAGGAGGAGATTGGTTTGAAAATGCAAAACAATCAAGAAGTTTTAACAGAAGCTAGACTTCAAGTTTTTGAGCGAATCATTGGAGTGCAACTTCCTAACCATTATCGAGATTTTTTATTGAGATACAATGGGGGCTATCCTAAACCATACTACTTCACCATTTCTGAGGAGCAAGGTAAGGGTATGGTAAATATTTTCTATGGCATTGGAGGAATGTATGATAATTTAGACAAAAAAATAGATATTTTTGACGATATACTTAATGCAGGATTTTTACCAATTGCAGATGATTCTGGTGGAAATCAAATTTGCATAGGTCTTATTGAGAAGTATTCCGGAAATATTTATTTTGGGATTCATGACGAAGACTCTGAAGATATGGGCAACATGTATTTAATTTCTGAGAATTTCAAGGTTTTTTTAGAAAATTTATATGATGATACAGAAGAGTAGTTGGATATTTTCAAATACTCTTCCATTCTACGTTACATTGAACAGGTCGAATATGGTCAGATACCACCATGATTGACCTGTTTTTTGTTATTTTCTCGCCGTTAGTCTTAACAACAGGTTTCTAAAATGGGTATTGCCACCAACGCTCTCCATTTCGCCCCCTCTCGCTAGATGGGGCTATTTGACGTTCCCCGTTCCTCACACTACTGGAGATTCACATGCTGCTTGCTTTTATTGACCCGGCCGCTCTTGATTTGAAATGTCATCAATGCCAGGGAGCTGACGAATAAAATCGCTATGGTCAAAATTGGAGAAGCTGCAGCAGATATCGTTACTAATAAAAAGGTGGTTAACGGTGCAAGGCCTACTAAAAGTGTATTAATGATGCCAATCGTCGTTGCCAGCTTGTTCTCTTCTACTACGGACACGATCCAGCCGGATAACTTGGGAACGATCGTCCCGACCAGGAAACAAACAGGTGCTAGCATCGGCAGAATGATCAGCATATTTTTTAGAAGTAGAGCAGGATAAAAAATAGTGGTAAACACTAAGCAGATCATCACTAATTGCTGCAATTGCATTTGCTTGAGTATTTTAGTTCCCAGCAGTCCGCCAGCAGCTAGTGAAAGAGAAATCACCGTGCTTAGTACAGCTATTGTAAATGGATAGGAATAAATAACCATCTCTTTTTTAGCCGATACAATGATCATTTGAATGAGTGGTGTGAGGGACGATAGCATGGCATTAAGCACGATAATTGCAAGAATTACGCCGAAAAGCTTGTTTTCCTTTGTTAATGCTGCAAAGCTCACCTTCAGGTTTTTGAAATAGCCGTCCCCTTTATGCCCTTGCTGTACTTCGGTTACAGCCTTTGTTGTGAATTGCGGGCTTCTTCTAAAAAAACTCAGCATAATAAAGCCAGAAAAAAGAAAGCTTGCAGCATTCGTCCAGGCTAAAAAGGAGTAAGACACAACGATCAGTAAGGAGGCGGTTACGAATTGGGAAATCATGCCGACGATTTGTGAAATGCCCTGATTGAAGCCGCTGGCTTGAGGATAATCCTCTTTTCCAGTAACTTTCACGATGAGCGGCAGCCGCAACCCACTTGCGTACGATCCTGTGAAATCGGACAGGAAATTCAATATAACGATGCCTATTAACACAATCCATTTCTCAAGGCTCGAACAAAATAGCAAGCCGACGATGAAATACAAGCCAACTCTGATGAGATCAGCCCAAATTAAATTTCTGGCTACCTTGTGCGTTTGGTCTGCCCGATACCCAGTATAAGAGGAAAATAGCTGCGGAATCAATTCAGACGCTGTCACCAGGCCAATCGCTAACTGCGCGTTAGGAAGTGTACTGACAAAAGTCAGCATGGCCAGATAATACATCTTGTCCCCGATCGTTGAGAAAATGTTTGCAGTCGCGATTTGCCGAAATTGTCTATTAGAAAAATAAATGTGCATTGTCATTCTCCTTTTGTCTTGATAAATCAAACATAACCTGTTTACTATCTAGGTATGGCAATGATTTCGAATTCGAAAGGAGTTTTTTTTATGGAAATTGGTTCTTTATTGAGGGAATATCGTTTGCAAAAAGAACTGACACAGAAGGAATTCATCAAGAATTGTATTTCGGAATCCTATTATTCAAAAGTGGAGAACAACCTACATAGAATATGCGCGGAGGACTTGTTCAGCTTGCTGCAAATCAATGCCATTTCAATTACGGAGTTTGTGAACAAGCTGGATATATCAGATCAAAAATCCCCGCTGACACTTCTAGAGGTACAAATGTATCAAATATTTTATGACAACAAAATTGCTGAGCTCACACAACTGGAGCGTGTTGCACGAAATCACCAGGAACTATCTGACTCTGAAAAGAAAATTTTCATTACCTTATTGGAGGTTTTAAAGGAGATTACGGATCATTCTGACAGGGAGATTTCCGAAGCAGACAGAAATTTTTTGAAGTCCAGAATTTCAAGTGATTCGGACTGGACCACTCGCTCACTTATGCTTTTTGCAAATACGCTCCACATTTTCGACTTTGAAGATACCGTTTTTTTAGTCCAGTCCTTAATCCGAAAGCGGATGGATTACTCATTTACGAAAACTGCAAATGAAAACCCGTTCCTGCTGGCGACAATTCTACTGAATTATATATCTATATGTATCAGAAAAAAAGAACTTGTCCTCACCAGAAAACCGTTTCAGCTACTAGACAAGCTTCCTAAAACTCCTGATTTCACCTTTTATCGTTTAATGAGCAAATACTATCAGATCGTCATAGAATGTATAAATGAACTCCGAACCTTTGACCCGAATATTACGCACATTATTCATAGCTTCTATTTGATGGGAAGAGAGCCTTTTGCAGAGGCTCTAAAAGAGTTTGCAGAATTGAATATCCCGAATTTCAAATACGCAAGTTGAGTTTCGATTCGTCAATTCAAACTTTTCATTGCCCCTTTTGAATTATCTTTTATGCATAGCTAATGCAAAGGGGGGATTTTGATGACTACGTTGGGTGATGTAATTATTATTATTATCATTGCAAATTAACTTTTGTGAATGAAGCAAAAAAAAGAGTTGAGAACTAAAAAGTTTTCCGCTCTTTTTTGTTGCTTGAAAAGCCTCATTTTATATTATCCTGCCACTTTCCCTTCAAATCTTTCATTTTACCAAACAGTCAGGAGCCAAAGCTTGAGACATATTCATGGAGCCTTTAATAAGAAGTCTCGCTTTGTCTTGAGAGAGCACTTGATAATATATTGTCGTCTTTTTCCTTCATAACCGTTGTTATATTGTAAGAGTAAAACGTTTAGTTGGCAATTTAGAAGACTGTAAAACCTTATACAGAAATACAAACAATACAACCAATAACGCCACAATGCGAGATAGCCGTACGTATTTGTGTTTTTTTAGTTTTTTGCTCTTTTGTGACGGCTGATGAAATAATACCGTATAAGTATTTAGTAATTTCGCTTGTACGTACAGTAATGCTTGAAAAACATAACCTAATTAACGCTAAAGCGATACATAAAACAGGTCAATTGTGGTCAGATACAACCATGATTGGCTTTCTCCTCTCCAGTGAACTGGACGTACCTAATCCCAACAAAACACAATGGTCCTGATACCCGGTAGCCAAGCTCGGCGACGGAATGCTCAAGACCTAAGCGCTCCGCCTGCCAATCAATCTGGATTCTCTCGAAGGCTTCTTGCAAAGTGTTGTCCGAAAAATGAAAATCCGTATGAAGCGGTTCTCCCCCCCGGAGAGACAAGGACTGATTGATGCGTTAGAATCAGGAGAGTACTTGGGTCGAGCTGGAGGCCGGATAAAGATAACCTTTACGATAAAGATGGAAAGTATAACGGAGGAAGAAATCAAGAATTGAATTGGTCTCTTAAGGAGTGGCAAAATGGAAGAAAATATTATAAATAAGTTTGAACTACATAAAAAGTGGGTTGAGTCCATTGGTAAAGAAGGCGAAGTGTTAACATTAGATGAAGTGGATTTAAGAGGTTTTGATTTATCCGATAAATTTGTTGAACAAGCATATTTAACAGAGTGTATTTTTGATGATCTTAATTTGGAAAATATCGATTTTCATGCATCATTATTATGCTCATCAACTTTTAAAAATGCGTATTTAGATAAATGCGATTTTTATAAATCAGATCTTGGGTATACAGATTTCTCTAATTGCGTCATTAAAAACAGCAGATTTAGTAAAGGTGATTGTTGGGAAGCAATATTTAGAAATGCATATTTAGTGAATTGTAATTTGATTAATGTATTTTTCTACTTAACTGATTTTAGTAATGCAAGACTAGAAAATGTAGATATAAGTGTAGCCACATTTGAAGAAACATTATTAAACGGAGTGACACTGAAAAATATTTTAGGTATAGAAGAAGCTCATTTTAGAAGCATTAATATTGGTACATTGGAGAACCCTATATTTTTGAAATCAGAACAAGCAAAGGAATGGGTGCTAGAAAAATGCGAAATAAGTGAATAAGTAAGTGCCGCTGTCAATGAACTTGTACGTTAGAAATTATTGATTCGCCTACCGATCTGCCTGATGGATTAAAACCTTAGAGGAGGCTAACATGGAAAAAGAAGGAGCCGTATCTCTGTGGGTAGGCAATGTTCAATCTTCCGAGGAATTGGATAGGCTGCTTACTGTGTCTTATACGGATGAAGGAGATTTTATTCCATCAATATTTGCTAAACATTTTGGGATTCGTAGATATGATGATGCTGTAAGAGAAGCAGAATACTATGAAGAAGCAAGTAATAATCTGAATCAGTTACTTACAGGATTCTCTTATGATGATGAGATTGTGATTGTTCTGAGATTTACTGCCTTAGTGCAAGAAGGTTTGACGGATAATTTCAATGCAGTAGTTTTACTATATAATTTTAAGTATACAGAGGAACTTCTTGAAGCAACTATTCAATCGAATTATTTCAAATTCTTGGGTGCGGTAGAATATCAATAATCGGGGCTGCCCGGTGACGAATGAATCCATCCTCCACCCGTTCCGCATGATGCCGCCCACCCCCGACGTAGATCAATCTGCTTATTCACAAACATTGGCCCGTTGCAGATTAATAATGTCATTAATATGGCAATCATCAAACTTCTCCACCAACAGAGTAAAATTATTATTCCTCAGAAAGTTCATTTCCTCCAAAAAAACAGGGTTCTCGTTTATAGGTGGTAACAGCATAAAGCCGACAAATGGGTTTTTGTTGCTTAATAACTGCGGGGGATGTTTCAGAATCAGGAGAGTATTCGGGTCAGGGTATCCAAATTAGGTTCAGAGAGGAGTAACGATGTTAGATAAGGCTACCGAGCATGCTTTAGTAAAAATTAATTTCATTGAAAGATATAAGGATTTGTCTAAACAGTATCATTTCGATGCTAACGAAAGTTTCGAAAATTATGAAACTGATATAGTAGTAAATATTATTCAGCATTTAGGGTACTACTGTACTTTCAACAAAAAAGAAGAATTTTACAAAATATTAGAAGTTGGGCGATATTAAAAGAACAACTAGATGGTCTAGAAAAAGACAAAGTCAGAAGGCCAATATTCCGTGATTACGAAGATCTGAAAGAGATACTAGCCAATGCATTTGCAATTTATGAAGATTTTAAACGCGAGTATTAGTATTATTTTTTTCCGGGCAGAAGCTTATTTTATCCAGTCAGTCTCGCATTTTTTTTCGTATGTTATAAAACAGCGCCTACAGACTCGATTGTACTGTTCGATTTGAATTCAGGCCATGGGTCGCTCCATAGGCGCAATGCAATATAGTTTAGGTTTAAAATAGAGTCAATCTTAAATAGAGGCCCACTAAAGTGATAAACAATGTAGGAATCGTCAATATAATTCCGGTCTTAAAATACGTGCCCCAGGAGATTTTCACACCTTTGGCCGAGAGCACATGCAACCACAGCAGCGTGGCCAGTGATCCGATCGGTGTAATCTTCGGCCCTAGATCTGAGCCGATGACATTGGCATATATCAAAGCTTCCTTAATGATTCCGGAGGTATGAGTGGCGTCGATAGCCAGTGCGTCAATCATGACCGTGGGCAGGTTATTCATCACCGATGAAATGATTGCCGCTATAAAGCCCATCCCCATTGTGGCAGCGAATACCCCCTGATCCGCAACAACCTGAATCAAATCCGCTAGTATATCCATTAACCCGGCATTCCGCAATCCATACACAACAACATACATCCCGACAGAAAAGAACACGATCGCCCAGGGTGCGCCCTTAACTACTTCCATCGTTGAAATAGCAGAGCTTCTTCTGGCCATGAGCAGGAAAAAGATCGCAATAATCCCGGCCACCACAGAAACCGGAATGTTCAGGAATTCACTGACGAAGTATCCAACCAGCAGAATCGCAAGCACAAGCCAGGATAGTTTGAACATTTTTGGGTCTTTGATCGCCTCTTGCGGATGTTTAAGCTCTGAGCTGTCGAAGTTACGCGGGATGCTTTTACGGAAGAAGAGGTACAGCACCAAGGTACTTGCTGCCAAAGAAAACAGTGTAGGTATCAGCATATGCCCTGCATAGTCCATGAAGCTGATCCCGAAGAAGTCCGCCGATACGATATTGACCAGATTGCTTACCACCAGCGGCAATGAGGTCGTATCCGCAATAAAGCCGCTGGCGATGATGAAGGGAAAGACCTTTTTCTCATCAAAATTCAGCGCACGGACCATGGCCAGGACAATAGGCGTCAGAATAAGCGCCGCTCCGTCATTGGCAAAAAACGCAGCCACTACCGCACCAAGAAGAGTCACATAGATGAACATCCGGGTTCCATTCCCCCGTGCAGCTCTCGCCATATGCAGGGCAGCCCATTCAAAGATCCCAACCTTATCAAGGATTAAGGAAATCAGAATAATCGCAACAAACGCCAGTGTAGCATTCCACACTATTAAAGTGACATCGAGAACATCGTTAAAGCTGACTACACCTGCCAGCAAAGCGAGAATCGCACCTCCGCAGGCCGACCAGCCGATAGACAGGTTCCTGGGCTGCCAAATAACAAAAACCAATGTGAGCAAAAATATAAGAATTGCAAGTATTACCAAGTCTGACCCTCCCGTTTATGTATGATCTCTATTTAGTCACAGCAGACAGCACCAGACACCTTGTTGAGTCCTGCCAAAATCTCTTTGGAATCCGGCGTATACTCAAGAATAGCCTGAATATGCGGCTTGTCTTTGATATTCAGGGAATAATGAACCCATTGCCCTCTTTACTGTTCCTTCACCAGCCCTTTGCTTTTCAGTTTGCGCAAGTGCTGACTGATCGCCGGCTGTGAAATATCAAATAGTTCAACGAATTCACAGACACACCACTCCCGTTCTTTCAATAACGAAAGCATAGAGAGACGTGTTTTGTCACCCAGCAGCTTCAAATCATCCACGAGTTCATTTAGAACATCCATACAGGTTTCTCCTTTCTAACATATAAGTCATTACTTATATTCTAAAACGC
The DNA here is from genome assembly GCF_051594305.1 of Paenibacillus sp. IHBB 3054. Lineage (NCBI taxonomy): Bacteria > Bacillati > Bacillota > Bacilli > Caryophanales > Paenibacillaceae > Paenibacillus > Paenibacillus sp. IHBB 3054. Next base: position 694,176 of record NZ_JBOFBG010000001.1, read on the forward strand.
TATTTAGAATTAAGCAACCTCGGTCCGGACAGGACATCACAAATACTCCTCCGTAGAGCTTGAGGCTGCACAAGCGCTGCGGAGGAGTAAGATCATCTATTTGCAATTTAAGTTTATATACAGGTTATTACGCGACGGCACATGGAAGTTCGAATACAAAGCAGCTTCCCTGTTCACACGAATCCTTAAGCCATACTCTCCCGTTCATCAATTCGGCAAGCTGCTTGCAGATTGAGAGCCCTAATCCCGCACCGCCAAATTTGCCCGGAGTTATTTTATCATGAATTTGCGAGAAGGAATGGAACAGACTGTTCATTTGTTCGGCCGGCAGGCCGATCCCGGTATCCCTTACCTCGAAAGTAACGATGACCCCGCCATCTGGGGCAGCTTGATTCCGGATGGACAGGCACACCTCACCCTTTTCCGTGAATTTAAGTGCATTCCCAAGCAGGTTGGTCAAAACCTGACGGATTTTATTGCTGTCTCCCAGCAGTTTGGGATTGGCCTCGCTATCGAAAACGGCCGACAATTTCAGGCCCTTCTTCTCTGCTTCTGTGGAGAATAGTTGCAATACATGGCCCACGACATCACGGACAATAAACGGGCTGTTGTCGAGCGTCATTGTGCCAGCCTCCATTTTGGAATAATCCAGGATCTGATCCATCATAACGAGCAGATTACTGCCGCTCTTCTCGATAACATCGACGTATATGGTCTGTTCCTCGGAGAGCTCGGTCGACTCCAGCAAGCTTGCCATGCCAATGACTCCGTTCATCGGTGTACGAATTTCGTGGCTGAGCACTGCAAGCAGATTATTCTTGTCCTCCAGTACCTGCGCAGCTATTTCTTCAGCCGCTCTTAGCTGTATAAGCGTTGATTCCATTTCAAGCAGCACGGTGAAAAAGGCTGACAAAGAAAGCAGTAATTCAATATCCCGTTCCTGATACTGATAGAAATCCTGGTCAAAAGAGCAAAGCGAACCGTAAAACTCGCCTTTTTCATTACGGATCGGAACTCCGATAAACGAACAACCGCCTACGAATTGAGTCGCATCCATGTCTTTGGTTAACGGATGGGTAAGATTATTGTTAATAAGCAGCGGGCCCTGGGCATGCTCCGTCACCAGCGCGCAGTAAGACTCCTCATTGTCTACTACCAGGCCCTCTCCCAAGATGAGCTTGTCCCGGTTGTATGCTTTCATCACCTTTGTAGAGAGACTATCCAGATTCGCGATGCAGAAAGTATTTGCGGGGATTAACTTGCTTGCTGTATCCATAACCTTGGCAGCCGAATCATATAACTTTATGGAAATGACCGACAATACATCAATAAATTCTGTCTTTAACATAATGCCGTTCGTCCCTTCTAGTCCTGCTAATTCCAAGACCACACACATTTCACACTGCTATTAACAATATCACATTCTATGCAAATGAGATACATTCCCCATATTATTCCCAGTTTCTGTTGTCATTGATTTCCTTCTTGCGATTGAAGGCGTCCTCCAGATTAATGTCCAGTTTGTTAGCTAAATCAAAGATGTTCCACACCACATCGTACATCTCATAACCAAGATTCTCTTTCTTCTCGGCATCGGGATGAAAGGATACAGACAGTACCTCTTGCGACAACTCACCAACCTCAGTCATCAAGTACAACATCCGCTGCTCAATGGTACTCCTGTCAAAACCTTTCACTTCACTGAATTCTCTTACGTACTGTTGGAACTCCGCTGTGTTCATTCCCCTGCTCCTCACCTTTGTTCAAATAAAAACATTCAATAATTCCTCAAATATAATATATACCATTTATCCCGCAGAACAAAAGTTTGCAGCAAGGAACAAGGACATGACAACGTTAGCGGTTGATAGGTGATTTTAGGCATTAGACAACCTAAAATAAGCATATTTAGTTACATAAACCCTGAAGAGACGGTGATTAATCCATGACCCATAACCAAGAATTCAAAGTCTATATCATAACCTCCAGCGATATCCTGCGCTTCTTTGTCATCGAAATTATCCTCGGGACTGTAACCTATTCTATAGCGTTGAAGCTTTTCCACAATGTAATCCTGGCAAGTGCCGGAGGATGGGCCGGCACGGAAGGAATCAAGCGGCTGAACACTTTACGGAAATTCCTGTAACAGCTAAGAGCAAGCTGAAACAGTATCATGCAAAAAACCTAAAACAGCAGAAAATATCAAAATTAATTATTTCCTTTCTTGTAAAGTAAAACAGGAAAGGTAAGGTGACTATTTTGAAAAAAACCACGGCGTATTATAAAACCTTTGAAGGAGACAGTTATCAAATTGGCGTATTGCTTGGTAAATGGGCGTTGTCCAAACCGGAAATGCTCAAAGCTATGTTACTCCCCCTAAATGTGTACCCTCAAAAGAAATTACAGGAAATCACAGTACTACTGGATCAATATTGCAGCGGTATTAATGAAGAAATACAAGGATTCGCAGATACCGTTGGTATTGAACGCGGTCAAGCATTGTTTTATGCTATGACCTATTTAGAACGCGGATGCAGCTTGTTTGCGGCAATGCCTGCCAAAACACGGGACGGACATACTATCCTCGCGAGGAATTATGAGTTCTCCGATGTGATGGAGGAGCTTTGCTTTAGCTATACTCAAACAGCTGGTAAATACAAGCATCTCGGCTCTATGATTAACCTATTTGGTCGCGGCGATGGGATGAATGAATGTGGCCTTGCCGTTGCCCAAGCCTCCTGCGGAATGCCTGTAGGTAATTTTGAGGGCGGACAGAAGGCGGAAGTAAGCGGACTGCAGTTCTGGGCTGTAATTCGCGGAATTTTGGAAAATTGCCAAAACGTTAAGGAAGCAGTTAATTATTGCATGGAGGTTCCCATCGGGTACAACATGAATTTGATGCTTGCCGATAAAAGTGGTGAAATAGCCTTGTTTGAATGTATTGATGGACACAAAGCGAATAAGTTACTGGATGGCCAAACAGAAGAATCTTTTTTAAGTGCTACCAATCACGCAGTACTTACTGAGCTAAAGTCCTTTGAGAAAGTGATCCTAGAAAATTCCATGATTAGAAACGACCTTATTGTCCACTTTAGCCACGCAAGGGAAAAATTCACGAAAACAGATATAAAACAATTGCTATCTTCACCCTATCCAAATGGGTTATGCTGCCACTACTACGGAGACTTTTTCGGCACACTGCGTTCTATGATTTTTGATGTAACAGCAGGACAAGTGGAAATGACCTTTGGTTCCCCACAGCAGAATGATTGGCAGTTGTTTACTTTCGCTTCACAGAAGGATATGGAATTTTCTGTACAGCTTCCTTACGAACAGACACCGAAAAACTTTTATAATATTTTATAATTTGAGAAAGAGAGGCTGCTATGGACTATAGGATGCAATTGGAAAAAGCATTGGTTTTTATTGAAAGCAATCTAAATAACGCTATCTCCGTTACTGATGTTGCTAAAGCAGCCTCCTATTCGTATTATCATTTTCATCGTTTTTTTCAAGCAATGATGGGAGAAACCGCTGGAAGTTATATACGCTCCAGAAGGCTGACACAGGCCGCTAAGGAATTGCTGTATACTAATAAAAGGATTTTAGATATTGCGATTTCTTTGCAGTTTGAATCACATGAAGCTTTCAGCCGGGCCTTTAAATCCCAGTATCATATGACACCGAATCAATACCGCAAAAACCGTGTAGAGACCATCCTTGGCAGCCACAGAGAAATCACTAAACCTGAAATACAGCATCGGTGTAATTCTATTACGCGGCGGCCGCAAATTGTCGATGTTGAACCCAAACAGCTCGTTGGCATACGATTTCAAACTAGTGTTGCAAACAATCAAAGCGTTAGCAAGTGGGAATATTTCCAGTCTCGGGTTCATGAAATCCATCATGCGCTTCCTGACTCCTGCCGTTATGGCATCTTTGAGTCTGCACAGGACTGTACATTTGATTCGTTCAGTGAGCAGAGCCAAACAAATGAGTTTATCGGAATAGAAGTAAACGATACAAGCCTTGCTCCAGATAAAATGTGTTATAAAAAATTTCCCGGAGGAAAATACGCACGATTCACACACACTGGAAAGGTACACTCATTGTTTCAAAGCTATCAATATATCTGGGGAACTTGGCTGTCTGCAAGCAATGTAGAACTGGCTGCCAGGGATGATTTCGAATGCTATTCTGAACGGTTTCTAGGCGCGGATAACCCCGAGTCTCAGATTGATATTTATTTTCCGATTAAATAATGAATCAGTGTCCACCGATCCCGAGGATTCATCATGAATTCTGATGCGATGGCTACGACTAGATCTTTTTCTGGAATACAGCAAATGACATTGCCGCCGTCTCCCATTGCTAAGTATGCGGAAATTCCATCTTCTTGGCGTAACCACCATAGGTAGCCGTACTTATTAGGGTTCATTGCTGTGGATTCGCGGGTCCATGCACCCGAAATAACCTCATGTTCGTCCCAAATGCCACGGTTCAGATATAGGAGACCAAAACGTGCCATATCACGGGGATTTAGTGTAAGTCCCCATCCTCCTGTGGAGTTGCCGTTCGGATCTGTAACCCATCCCTTCACATTTTTCCCGAATAGATCCTCAAAGCCGAATGATTTCATTTCATAATCCGGAATTTCTTTCATCCCGATGGGTTTAAATAAACGTTCGTTGGCAAACTCACGGGCACTTTTCCCTGTGCTGCGAGTGAGGATGGCGGAAAGCAGATGCGCCCCTGCGGTGGAATACTTAAAAGTACCAATACTTCCTTGTTGGCCGAGCAGATCCAAAGTGTATTTTACCCAGTCAGGCTGCATGCACATCTTGTCGATCGGTTCTTGCCAGTCCTCAAATGAATAGGGAGCCGTCATCGTGAGTAGATGGCGTATACTGACTTCTTGTTTCTGCTTATCAGCCGCACCTTGAGCATATTCGGGGAAAAAATCGAGCACCTTCTGGTCTACATTGCGAATATATCCTGCATCTATGGCAATGCCAACGAGAGCAGATATGACACTTTTCGTTACAGAGGCTACATGGTGCGTATCCTCCGGGCCATAGCCGTTATAATAGCTTTCATAAGCCATGTATCCATTTCTCACAACAACAATACCGTTTATATTGCTGTACTCTGATTTTATGATTGGATCAAGCGCTGTTAGCTTCTCAGCATCCTTCCTCAAGGTTGCCGGGTCTGGGGCTTGCAGCCATTCTGAAGTGGGCCAGTAGTTTCTTTGCATGATAGACACCTCTCTACAAGACGTTTTTAAATTTTCTTTACAGGAAAATATATCTCGGTAACGTGATCCTCAGGACCGGTGCCTTGATAAGGGTCGGTTACATAAATTTCATAGGGTGATTTAACCATTACATAGCCCTCATTCTCTATCCATTCCCTCAGCTTGGCATAGACCGAAGTCAATTCCGAATATGATCCCTTTAAAACAGACTTCGCACACAGGCCTCCAGGCAGATTACGCGTTCCGTTTACCGTTTCTTTTACCGGGATGGCAAACTCGATATCATTGCTGGCCGGATTGTATTCAGCGCTGTGATAAATTGTCATTGGTGTACCCAGCGAGGTGAGTTTTTCAGTCGCAATCTTCTCATATAACCTGCTAAAATACTTTCCGTATCCAAAAGCATAGTCATCCCTGCTCATCATCTGACGCATATAAAGCATATTCATTGGCCGGGTTTCAACATGTTGCACTTCGATATCGTCCATATAGGACATAATCGGCAGGCCCTTCTCTACATTTAAAATATCGTTGCTTATTTGGTGTAGTGTTTGTTCAAAAGCTTTCAGCTTGTCCTGTATTTCTCTTTTCTTGCGATCCAGGGCAGAACGAAGCTTCTCATCGGATTGATCCTCTTCCCAGTCCAGAAGAGCTTTGATTTCTTCCAGAGAAAAATGATAGGATTTCAAACGGTTGATAAAGAGCATCTTTTTAAGCTGCCTGATAGAATAATACCTATAGCCATTTTCCGGATTAATCTCATCAGGTTTAATTAATCCCATTTCATCATAATATCGGAGCGTTTTTGTAGATACTTCGCATATCTTCGAGAAGTCTCCAATCGACAGCAAGCCGTCCCCTCCATTCCTTGTATTTGTATCCACTATGCACCTTCCCCTAAGGGCAAAGTCAACTACAAAAATAGTTAAAGGCGCAGAGACCGGAATTAACGGCTTCTGCACCTTGTCAGCTTGATATATTGCTTGTACCAGAGGCACATGCCAGGGCTGTCTCCCTGAATCCGCAGGAATTTGCACATCATATGAAATGCAACCTTTTGACCACTGGGAACGTTTGGTAGGTAATCCGGAGGTGTTCCTTATGAGAAAAGCAGCCTTGCTCGTTCTGCTGTTCACTCTGTTCCTGCCCGCCCCAAGCACATCAGCCTTATCTTGTGTACAACTGCTTTCCATGGAAGCGGCCTATGATACATACGATGGAGTTGTCATTGGACATGTGGAGGATGTCGTGCAAACCAGCCACAACAACCAGATCCATATGACTATAGTACGTAGTTTCAAAGCGATCACAGAACCTTCCCTCCTTGTTGACGAAAATATGGCTTGGGGTGCGATGAACGGCCCCAGCGAAGAAGGCAGAGATTATCTTTTTTTCCTGAAGCAAAAGGACGGCAAGTGGGAAAATCCGTTATGTTCCCCTTCCGTAAAGATTTCCGACGCCTACGTAGACCTGGAGTTTCTGAAGGATAAAGAGATCAGCTTTTCCCCATCACCCAGTCCTGCCCTGAGTCCAGCCGCTGAAAGTCCTTCGGCTGCAAGTGCCGCCAATGCCGGTGCTGAACCAGCAGCCGGACAAGCTGGAGACAGCCGACACCTCTGGATTGCTGCGGGGATAGCAGGTGTGGGCCTCATTACCGGCTTGTTTCTTCTGTGCTATTTCAAGCGGAACAAGTAGCCTTTTGCAGTTCTTCGACTGTAAAATTATTATCTTTATCAGGTTAATTCAAAATAGCGGTTGGCATTATGGTAGCAAATATCCTGAACGATGCCTCCCAGGAATGCAAGATCCTGCGGGGCCTCCCCACTGGTCACCCAGCCGCCGATATGGTTGCACAGAATCCGGCGGAAATACTCATGACGTGTATAGGACAGGAAAGACCTCGAGTCTGTCAGCATCCCTACAAAGCAGCTTAGCAGCCCCAGATTAGATAAGGAAGTAATTTGCTTGATCATTCCGTCCTTCTGGTCGTTGTACCACCAGCCGGAGCCGAATTGAATCTTCCCTTTGACTCCTTCGCCTTGGAAAGACCCCGCCATCGCAGCCAGCACATCATTCTGCACTGCATTCAAATTGTAGAGAATGGTCCGGGGAAGCTCGCCGGTCCGGTCCAGCCTGTCGAGCAGCTTGTATAAGTTGTCCGCGTAGCTGACGTCACCAATGATGTCGAAGCCCGTGTCTGGACCAAGCTCCCGGAACATGCGTGTGTTCGGATTGCGGATCGCTCCGATATGCAGCTGCATCGCCCAGTCGTGGGCGGCATATTTGCGGCCCATGGCTAAGAACAACGCTGTTGCGTACTGATCGCATTCCAGTCTGCTCAAGGTCTCGCCGCTCAGCCGCTTGCTGAAGATCGCCTCCAGTACAGATGGCGGCGCCTCAGCATAAGGAAGGTGTGAGAAGCCATGGTCAGAGATCATACAGCCATGCTGGTCAAAGTATTCAATTCGCTCCAGCAGCGCGCGTTCCATCAGTTCATAGGAAGTGATGGCATACCCTACGGTCTGCTCTAGGTTTGCTACATAACCCGGAAAGGACTCCGCTTCAATCAGCAGTGCCTTATCCGGCCGGAAGGTCGGCGTTACCCCGGTCTTGAACTCTTTGTCTCCGGCAATCTGCTCATGGTACCGCAGATCATCCACTGGATCATCCGTCGTGCAGATCCATTTCACCTTGGAACGGGTAATCAGCCCCCGGGCCGTGAAACCGTCCTGGGCAATCAAGGTGTTGCAATGGTCATATATCTTCCGCCAGTTGTCCTGACTCAGCTGCTCCTCTACGCCAAAGTAAGCTTTCAGCTCCAGCGCCGACCAATGGTACAGCGGGTTGCCGACAGTATAGGGAAGCACCTCGCTCCACTTGGAAAACTTTTCTTCATCAGAGGCATTGCCGGTAATATATCTCTCTTCGATCCCGAATGTTCTCAGCGCACGCCATTTATAGTGGTCTCCACCCAGCCAGACCTCGGCAATATTATTGAAGCGTTTATTGTCGGCAATGGCTTTCGGGTCCAGATGGCAGTGATAGTCGATAATAGGCAGAGCTTCCGCATACTCATGATAGAGTATCCGGGCCTCCTCTGACTGCAACAGAAAATCCTCATGAATAAAAGGCTTCATCCTTATGCTCCTTTACCCTTATTTCAGGTATTTCTCCAATGTGCTCCGCACAGCTCCCGGGCCGGCCAGCATTTCAAGGAACATACCCTCAATCTTCTCCCCAAGGCCGATGTCATAGAGCCGGACACCAAAGAGCTGCTCGTCTTTAAGAATTGGCCGCATATTTGCCGCTTTATCTCCGAGTGAAATTCCCTGCAAATGTCCTTGCAGCGCCTCAAGCAGCGGGTCCGGACTCAATGTGAAAGGTTTGCCTTCATCATCTACTCCAAGCAGATAGCGGCACCAGACGGCAATCGCCAGCGGGATGGCTGTCAGCTGCGCCGGATCAAGATCCTCCCGGCGGATATACGATTTAATGGTTTCTCCAAACCGTATGCCCACCTTCTGTGAGGTATCGGTCGCGATCCGCTGCGGGGTATCGGGAATAAACGGATTGGCGAAGCGTTCTGTCAATACTTCGTCCAGGAACTGCTTTGGACTGAGAATTCCCGGATCCACTACGACCGGCAATCCCTCTTTGTAGCCGATGATTTCCACGAATTTACGCAGCGTATCATCCTTCATCTCATCGGCGATCAGGGTGTAGCCAAGCAGACAGCCGGATACGGCAAGCGCGGTATGCAGCGGATTGAGGCAGGTTGTTACCTTCATCGTCTCCACGTTGTTGACTGTATCGCGGTCGGTAAAGATAATCCCTGCTTCCTCCAGCGCCGGACGGCCATTCGTGAACTTGTCTTCAATCACCAGATATTCGCTGATCTCCGCGTTTACGAATGGGGCTGTATAGGTGTTCTTGGAAGTGACGATGACATCCATATCGCCGATTCCCTGTTCCAGCAGCGCCGCTTGGACCGTTTCGGACGGGCGCGGCGTAATTTTGTCGATCATAGACAGCGGGAAGGCGATTAACCGCTCGTCCTCCAGATAGGTCACAAACCCTTCTTCGACAAGTCCCTTGCCGGCCCACTCTTTGGCAATGGTCACGACACCGTTCTTCAGCTTATCGCCATTGTGGGAGCAGTTGTCCATGCTGACAAAGGTCATCGGGTATTGGCCCTTCAGGTAACGGCGGTAGGCCAGGGAAGCCACGATGCTCATTGCATGCACCGGCTGCTCCGGCCCGCCTACGATATCCTTTTCCACGATGCCGAGATACTGTCCGTTCGGGCCTGTCAGTGAGTAGCCCTTCTCCGTAATGGTGAAGCTAGCCATCTGCAGGCTGGGATTCTCGAACACCTCAGTCAGACGGCGGTAATCCGCTTCACGGTTCTTGTCGGCTGCAATTCCCTCAACAATGCTGCTGACGATCTTTTTCTGGAAATCACCGCGTGCGTTCATCAGCACGAGCAGTGTCAGATTGTCGTATGGCTTGTAGACCTTATCGATCATCTCAAAATCGAACGTTTCCGCCGCGATGATCCCGGTGTCCGCCTTGCCGCTGTCCAGCAGCTTCTGGTGGGCATTCGCCACGAATCCGCGGAAGATGTTGCCTGCACCGAAATGAATCCATTCCGGCTTCGCCTGTGTATTCTTCGCCACTTGATCAAAGTCAAAGCGCGGAAGCTCTACACCCGCAGCCTTCCAGGCTGCTTCATCAGAGATATTGCTTCGGCTTAAGCGCAGCATTTAGTTCGCCCCCTTGACATTGTCAAGACTGTCCCATACGCCAAGTAGATACATGATACCCAGGGCTCTGTCATACAAGCCGTAACCCGGACGGCAGTTCTTCTCTTCGCCCCAAAGATGCCGCCCGTGGTCCGGACGTACATAACCGGTATAACCGTTCTCATGATAGGCTTTGACGACTTCAGCCACATCCACACTGCCATCACGCCCGCGGTGCGACACCTCTATAAAGTCGCCGTTCTCAAACACCTTCACGTTGCGGATATGAGCAAAATGAATACGGTCATGAAACTCGCGGATCATCGCCGGCAGGTCGTTCTCCGGATTCGTGCCCAGCGATCCTGTGCAGAAGGTGAGACCGTTGTAGGGACTGTCCACCAAATCCAGGAATCTGCGGATCATTTCCCGGTTGCGGATAATGCGCGGCAAGCCAAAGATCGGCCAGGCCGGATCGTCGGGATGGATCGCCATCTTGATGTCTACTTCCTCGCATACCGGAATAATGCGTTCCAGGAAGTATTTGAGGTTCTCGAACAGTTTATCTTCCGTCACATCTGCATAGGCTGCGAACAGCTCATCCAGCTTCGCCAGCCGCTCCGGCTCCCAGCCCGGCATTGTGAATTGTCCGGCGCCTTTCAGAATCCGGTCCACCATCTCACGCGGATTATCGGTAATGGCAGCCTTTTCATAAAAGAGGGCATTGGAGCCGTCCGGCAATTCCTTGTACAGCTCTGTGCGGGTCCAGTCGAATACAGGCATGAAATTATAGCAGATGACTTTTACGCCCACTTTGGACAGTTTGCGGATCGTGTCGATATAAATATCGATATATTTATCACGGGACGGCAGGCCGATTTTGATATCATCATGAACGTTGACGCTCTCCACCACAGCAGTGCTGAAGCCTTTGGCAGTGATTTGATCCGCCACTTCCTGTATCCGTTCCATTTCCCACACTTCACCGGCTACTTTATCGTGCAAAGACCAGACGATACCCATAACCCCCGGAATCTGCCGGATATGGTCAAGCGTAATGTTGTCATTGCCTTCACCATACCATCTCCACGTCATGTTCATTGATAGAACCTCCTCTGATTTAACCTCTGGTATCTTGTATACAAGATTTCCTTGATCATAAAATACAGCCATTAAGTTGTCAATATCTCTTTCGAAAACATTATCGTTTACTTTAATAAACCGCTACAATGATGTATACTAGGTCTTAAAAACGACAATGGAGCAGGAGTACAATGTCAATTAAAGAAGAAATTATGAATTCGCTAAAGAACGAAATTCTTACCCTGACGCTGAAACCCGGTACCATTCTAAGTGAGACCGCCTTGTCCGAACGATTTCAGATATCAAGAACACCTTTACGCGATGTGCTGAAACAGCTCAGCCGGGAGTCCTACATTGATGTCTATCCCAAAAAGGGCAATCTGGTCTCTTATATTGACCTGGAGTCGGTCGAACAGATTATTTACCTGCGAAGCGTTCTGGAAAAAGAGATTATCAAATATCTGTCCACTCATCTTGTACTCAAAGGCGTACATGAACTGAAAGATATTTTGCAGCAGCAGAAAGCCGCCATCCATGAAGAATCGGCCACAGAGCAGTTTCTCCGCCTGGACGATGCATTCCACGCTGCCCTGTTCAGGTTAGCCGGCCGGGAGTTCCTGTGGAATCTGATTCAGCAGTCCAATGTGCATTATGAAAGATACCGCAGACTGCACATGCTGAGAACGGAGAAGCTGGAGGAGATCTGGAATGAGCATCAGCGTATCCTTGAATACATGATGCAAAAGGAAACCGAGTCCATTGATGCGTTGATTCATCACCATCTGCGGGAGGATATCAATTCGCTATACCTGCAGGAGAACTTCTCGGAGTACATCAGAGCATAAATGAAAAAGGGCTGTCTCCACAGTAGAAACATCTACTGTGGAGACAGCTCTTTATTGTTCGTACATGGACCAAGCATAGTGAAACCTATGTATCGTGCTCCAGCCTAATCCGTAATTCCAAAATCATGAAGCAGCTGCTGCTTGTCGAGCGCAGGCAGACCCAGCGGTTCGCGAAATTTCTGCAGCTTCACCAGCAGATCCTCTTCTTTGGCATAGACATAAGGGCTCTTCCAGACCGAATCCAGTGTAATGAGCTCACTGGATGAAGGCTTCATGGATTTATAATTCAGAATCCAGTTACGCAGCTGAACTTTGTCGATATCGGTACGGATATTCTCCCCCAGGATGTCGATGATATCTCCCAGCTGAGCGATCCCGTTAACGGAATCCAGCTTGCCCAAAATCAGGTTCAAGACCTCCTGCTGCCGCTCGTTGCGGGATATATCTGAGGATTCTGCCGTTCCCCGGTTCGATTTGCGGTAACGGACGAAATCCAGCACTTCCTTGCCGCTCAAATGCTGCATCCCTTTAGTCAGATTAATGTTCGTTCCGTCCGCATTATCTACATAACGCATATTCATCGGCACATCGATATCCAGTCCGCCAAGCTCATCCACTATGCTGCTGAACGCCTCAAAATTAACCAGAATCATATGGTCAATGTCGATCTGCAGAATGCTGCTGTAGAACTCCTTGGTCTTGCTTAGATCCTCACCTTTGTTATGTGAATAATAATAAGCGTAATAATAATTAGCCTTATGCGTCCCGATATCGCTGCTCGTGATCTTCATGTCACGGGGGATGGACAGGATGGACAGCTTTTTGCTCACAGGCTCATAGACCACCGGCATCAGCACATCCGTATTCAGCGTCCCTCCGCTGCCGCTCCTGTTGTCCACACCGGCGAGTAAGAACGTGAGCGGTTTATTCTCATCCACGGCATCCGCAGCATCAGCCTCGGCCGAAGCTCCAGGCATAGGCGATGCAGGACTTGCCGTTTCACTGGGAGTCGTTCCCGATGCCGAAATCCGGTCAAGTGCCCGTTCAGCCTTATAATACAAAGTTCCTGCATAAACAGCTCCAGCGATCAGACACGTACCCAGCACAGCGGTCACGCTAAGCAGCGTTTTCCGGTTACGTGCTTTGCTGCGCTGCGCTTTCCTTCTCTTGCTTCGTTCTTGCATTCCCTTCCTCCTGTTTACTCTCATTAGTATAAGGAATTATAGCATAGACCGGTGTTAATGCTCAAAAAATGGCAGAGATCAAGCTGACCGCTTGAGCCTTTCACAAAATACTCTTTACAGTCAAGTTGCTGATTAAATAGCCTTCCGGCTGATAAAAACCGCAGCCAAGCCGGCTGCGGTTTCCATCATTTGTAACCTGAACTATTTGCTTATGTGTGAAAATAATTACAGCTTGACCATTTGCCCCGTTTTCTGAGATTCGAATGCAGCCAAAATAACTTTCAGGGATCTGAGACCTTCTTCCCCAGAGATCGCAGGAGGCGTTTCCGTTACGATGGATTTCACGAAATCATCAATGACACCACTCGGCACTTGTTTTTCATTGGTCGCCATAGCGCCCACTTTGTAGGTCTCGACCGTACCATTCGTAAGCTCCACGATCACTTCGTCACCCTCTACAGTACCAATCTTCATCACACCATGCTCGCACCATAACACGGTACTGTTGTCTCCGCCTCTGTATTGTGTCCAGCTGGCAACCAGTGTTCCGATGGCGCCGCTCTTCATACGCAGGATGCAGGCTGCGTTATCATCGACTTTCGTGCCTTCTTTGTGCAAAGTGCTGATAAAGCCGGCAACTTCGGATACTTCGTCGTTCAGCAAATAACGGATAAAGTCTGATTTGTGTACGCCCAGGTCGCCCATCGCGCCCATGATTGCTTCTTCTTTGCGGAAAAACCAGCTGTCTGCACCGTCTACACTCCAGCCCTCCGGACCCGGGTGCCCAAAGGACGTGCGGAATGTAAGCACTCTGCCCAGTTTGCCAGAGTCGAGAATTTCTTTGGCCTTCACATGAGGCGGCATCAGACGCTGATTGTGTCCAACCATCAGGTACACTCCGTTTTTACGGGCAGCTTCGATCATTTGCTCACCTTCTTCAGCGGAGCAAGCCATGGGTTTTTCCACCAGAACATGTTTTCCGGCATTGGCAGCCGCAATAGCCATTGAAGCATGCAGGTAGTTCGGCGTACATACGCTGACCGCATCCACTTCTTCATTAGCCAGTAATTCCTCGTAGCTGGCATAACCTTTGCCGCCATAGGTTTCGGCCATTTTCTCAGCGCGCTCCATGATAGGATCTGCAAAAGCAACCAGCTCTACGTGTTCACTCGCTGCATACTCTGGAATATGTCTGCGCTCGGCGATAGCGCCGCAGCCGAATACAGCAACTTTGATTTTTTTCATGTTAAATAGCTCCTTTAAGCAATGGATTATTATTGGTTTAAATAGTTTTGTTTGAGCCAGCTATAGCTGTTCGATATACTTTCAAGCGGCGGGTTCTGACAGACATCCTGCTCCACGATCAGCCATTGCACCCCCGCTTTCGCTGAGGCCTCAATAACCGCCGGCAGATTAACGGAACCTTGTCCCAATTCAAGCGTTATCATCTGACCCTGCTCGTCTGTACTGAAATCCTTCAGATGGAGAAGCGGCAGACGTCCGGCATATTTGTGGATATACTCGATCGGATGCTGTCCAGCGAATTGAACCCAGCACACATCCATTTCCACTTGAACCGCAGCCGGTGTGGTTTGCATAAACATGCCATCAAATGCGTTATGTTCTCCGGCCTGTCCTATAAATTCAAAATCATGGTTGTGGTAACCAAAGATCAATCCCTGCTTACTGACTTCAGTTCCTATTTCCTGCAGCTCGGAGAACAATTTGCTCCACTCCTCACTGCTTTGAGGACGATCCTCGGGCATTAGAAAAGGACAGATCATATACGCTGCACCGATAGTTTTGAGGTAATCAATCTCTTTTTGCAGATCCTTACGCATGGCTTCCAGCGAAACATGACTGCTGAATCCTTTGAGACCCAGTTCATCAAGCAGCGACTTCATTTGTTCAGCGGGAATATCTCCATACCCGGCAAATTCAACGCCTTGATAACCAAGCTCCGCCACCTTCCGGAGTGTTCCTTCGAAATCCAAAGCGGTTAGATCACGGAGCGTGTACAGCTGCAACCCGATATTGATTTTGTTCATGATAACAAACACCTCTGTCTACTTAAAATTTTATTGTTCTCTCTGGTATCATTCTAGTGGAATACAGACTAAAATGAACATATACAATATCGACAGAACATGAACTATTTGCTCTGAATTCGTTGGGAGGGTCATATTCGTGGACACGTCTCTGCTCATCTGCGATCACTCATATCACTATAAGTCGTTTAACCACAATCTAAAGGGCGGATTACAGAATTACCTGTTCCGGCTGCAAACCGAAGGTTCCTGTGAAGTGACTTCACACGGCAAAGAGTACACCCTGAGCGGCGGTGATCTGCTGCTGCTCCGGCCAGGCGACGATTACCAGCTAACAGTGAAGGAACCGGATCATAAGGGACGCCTGTCCAGCGGAGACTATTATCTGTTCTGCGAAGGCCCATGGATTGACACCTGGTGGAAACGGAGGAACCGTCCGGTAGCTAACCGGATTGGCCTTGATGACAAGCTGATTGGCTTATGGCGCAACCTGCTGCTGGAGAAACGGCGCGGTTCGCTTGAAGAGGATGCAGAGCTGAAGGATGTGCTGCTGCGCAGCCTCTGCCTGTATATTGACAGAGCGATTACCGAAAATGTACAGGCGGACCGGAAGGGTACGGCAACCCTAAAGCTCAAGCGGTTCATTGAAGAGCATGCCACGGTCACCTTTAAGCTTGAGGAAGCTGCCAGCTATGCCGGTCTTAGCCTGTCGCGGGCAGTAAGGCTGTTCAAGGAGCATTATGGAAAAACCATGATTCAATATGCGATTGAGATCCGGCTCAAAGCTGCTGTAGAGCAGATCAAATACAGTGAATTGACGCTGGAGCATATTGCCGAAACTTGCGGCTTCGCCAGCTACTCTTATTTTCATCGTGTGTTCCGGGCTCACTTCGGCGTCTCTCCGTTAGAATACCGTTTGAAATGAGATAGAGCCGCCGGTGGGCATCACGAGCGAGGACACCCTGCTGTTCTGCACGTCGCCCGCCAGACCCCCCTCATTTTTTTGAGCAGGATCAACGAGAGCACTTGGGTGGACGCTCCGCGAACGGACCGTTGTTCCAATCGCTGTTGTCCCCAGATTTTTTTAATTCTCCTTAGCGGTGAAAATCCGGGGACAAAGGCGACCGCTACCGCTTTTCCACAATCAGTCCGTCCTCTCCGCTGTTTAAGCAGAAAAAGTTTCTGCAATCTTTTAAAAACGCAAAAAAAGAAGCAATTTCTTTGTACATGCCTATCTGATCGAAAACGTCATTACCTTAGCCCAAGTTGAGACGGTTGCGCACTGAGGAACGTTGTACAAAAAGCATCAGGGAATCGGGAAGTGGTCGTCAGTTTGGAACGATTACGGTACCAGAAGCAGCACGAAAAATACTACAGAGTGAGGACGGTTCGCCTTGGCCGTGCGCCGGATGACGAAACCGGAGTGTGTGTTTGGACAACTGAAGAACAACCGGGGCTTCCGGGGATTTCTGCTTCGCGGCATAAAAAAAGTGACGCTTGAGGCCATTTGACTTTCGCTTGCTCATAACTTGCTGAAGTAAGCGACAATAGAGCAAAAACTAAGAGCAGGATTTTCCAATAACGGGAGAATCGCTGCTCTGTTCACTTTTTGTGGATTTTTACAAAGAAGAAGGCTGGCCCTGGTCATAGAAAATCGAGTTTTGGGCCTTCCCTGCTAACGGCAGCGGGTACTCCTCATGCGCAAGCTTTATTTCCCCATGTAAAAACGCCGGTATCTCATTACTCTTTTATACATGGATTTATCCTTAAGCTGATTAAAGATATAGGGATCGGGATTCATGTTCACTTCAATAATCCATGGCGTCAGCGACCGGTCCAAACCGACATCTACGCCAATTTGCCGAATCCGGGGGTAGGTTTTCTGCATATGAGCCGCCATGCGGGTACCCAGTCTATTTAATTCCTCTGTCAGCTGCGCAAGCCTGCGCTCCGAAAGATGGGTCGAGAGCAATTTCTCAATCGCCATGGGTTTGCCGCCGCTGTGGTAATTCGTCACTATTTTGCCCGGATGCCCGAGCCGTCCGATAATCCCGGTAGCTTCCCATACGCCCTTGGGGCTTAACTGTACCATCACCCGGATATCAAAGCGCCGCCGGTTATGCTTCAGCAGGTGAATCCCTTTCTGAATTAAATAACTCCTGCCGCCAGTCTTCTTCGCCAGACTTTTGTGAAAGGCCTCAAAGCTGTCGAAATGACGGACGGTTTCTTCATACTGGTAAGTAAAGCCCTGCCGTTCCCCCCGCTCCGCGCGGATGACCCCGTTGCCATAGGTTCCCCGTTCTGGCTTGACATAGATCATTCCATAGCTGTGGATCATCTGCTCCAGATTACGTTTGCTGAACTTCCGGGTGTCCGGAATAAAGGGCCTGATCGAAGCGTTGCGCAGCAGCAATTTGGTCTTGAGCCATTTGCTCTGCGGTAAGTTAGCGTGTTTTGCCTTCACTCATGCACTCTCCTGTCTGAGAAGGGATGAATCCCCTCCCTGATTTACATAGTCACTGCATCCTATGCAGAAGAGGCCCCGGCTGAATTAAGCATCTATCCCGTACGGGTTAAGTTATCTTTACGGTGATCTATGCCCGGTCATGAAGTGAATTCTCGGCATACATTAGTGCAGACGCTCATGTCAATTTGTGCACGGAGATGAACCTATGTCAGCAACTTCAGCAGGCTTAAGTGTTAGCGGTCCCGCGATAGATGTCCTTATTCCGGCGATTGAAAAGGACCTGGCGACCCTCCCTCATGTGATCGACAGTCTTCGCCGCTATGTCCGCCATCCCATCAGCAATATCTATATTGTCTCACCGAACAGCAGCAAGATCAGAAATCTGTGCTCACGCAAAAACTGTATCTTTGTCAATGAGACCACCGTTCTGCCGTTTACTAAAAAGGACATCCGTTATTCCTCCTCCCGCTGGAACCGTTCCGGCTGGCTGTACCAGCAGCTGCTTAAAATGAACGGTGATCATATTTGCCGGGAGAGTCATTTTCTGGTCATTGATGCCGATACGGTGCTGATTCGTCCCCACCGGTTCCGTACCGGGGGAAAGAGTATCTTTTATTGCCGCAACTGGAGCCAGCCGGAATATTTCCGCACCTACCGGAAGCTGCTGGGTACTGCAGCCCCTTCACCTAAATCCTTTGTCACCCATTACATGCTGTTTGAGAAAGCAAAACTGGCCGGACTAAAAAGAAAAATCGAAGCCCGGCACGGGATGTCATGGCATGCCGCCATTATCCGCAGTATCGACAAGAAGAAACAGTTCGGCTTTTCCGAGTTTGAAACCTATGCCAATTATGTATACAGCGGAAACAGCGCCGCTGTGATATTGAAAAATGCCAACAATAAGTCTCTGAAAACCTCAGCCGCTTCTCTGGGAAAAGCGCAGATTCGGAAGTATGCCCGTACGTACCGTTCGCTTTCCTTCCATCAGCGTAAAGGATATTCCACTCCACCCAAGCATTAAGGAGGCAGACAGCCGTGCATACCATTCTTTTATGCGGCGGTTCCGGACAGCGGCTGTGGCCGCTGTCCGGACGGATCCGTTCCAAAATGTTTCTAGAGCTGCTTCCTGCACCGGGCGGAGGCACAGAGTCTATGCTTGGACGGGTATGCCGCCAGCTCAATCACTGTGGACTGGGTGAATCGGCGTTGTTCGTGACGCATAAGGATCAAATGGCTCTGACCCGGCGGTATACCGGAAATGGATACCCGGTAATCGGGGAGCCTTATAAGCGCG
This sequence comes from Paenibacillus sp. IHBB 3054, assembly GCF_051594305.1. Classification (NCBI taxonomy): domain Bacteria; kingdom Bacillati; phylum Bacillota; class Bacilli; order Caryophanales; family Paenibacillaceae; genus Paenibacillus; species Paenibacillus sp. IHBB 3054. The sequence goes on from NZ_JBOFBG010000001.1 coordinate 713,093, forward strand.
GTACTTTCACTGCCGCCGCGCTTGGGGCGCTCTACTTGCACTCCACCGGAAAAGCTAAACCCGAAGATACCCTATGCGTGGCTCCGGCGGATATGTTTGCGGATGATGCATTCTTCCGTTTATTTCATCAGTTCACGGATACATTGGCCGCCTCACAGGCAGACCTTGTTCTGCTTGGGACAAGGCCCACCCATCCCTCGGACCAGTACGGCTACATTGTCCCGGGAAAGGGGACGACTTCCGCCTATTCGCCCGTCATTTCTTTTGAAGAAAAGCCGGTCATCTCCAGAGCCCGTGAGCTGTTACGGGAACATGCGTTATGGAACTGTGGAGTTTTTGCTTTTTCACTGCGCTTTATGCTGTCGCATCTGGAACAAATGGGGCTGCCTATTGACCTCGCCGCATTTACAGACGCGTACCCCGGATTTCCGGTCCGCAGTTTTGACAAGGAAGTGGCTGAGCGCAGCAGCAAAGCCGTCGTGCTGCCGCATGAAGGCGAGTGGCGTGATCTGGGAAGCTGGGAAACACTGACTGCCCAGCTGAATCATCCCGTGATTGGTGCAGGGGGCATTTGGGGAGAGTCGGGTCATACCCACATTGTCAATGAATTGAACATTCCGCTGCATGTGATCGGCGTACCCGGCATAGTTGCTGTAGGAAGTCCCGAGGGCATTCTGATTGCCGGCAAAGCAGAAGCAAATGCCATTAAAGAAATCCTCCAAGACGTTTCCGCTGCACAGAGGTATGGGGAAACTGAATGGGGGAGCTTTACCGTGCTGGACGAGGCAACCAGCGGTTCGGGGCTTGTGCTTACAATTAAATTGTCCCTGCTGCCGGATCATGCCCTGCCTGAAATGCCCTGTCTTCATTCCAGCAAGAGCTGGATGATAGTGTCCGGTTATGGAGAAGTCGTTCTGAACGGATCGGTTGCTGCGGCCCGCGCAGGTGAGATATTTACAATGGTTCGGGGAGATCGGCATGGAATCAGGGCTTTCACCGCCATGAAACTGATTGAGATACGGACTCTCGAAGAACAGAATGAAGATGACGATAGGATCTACGACTCCTGATCAGGAATGAAAGGGTTATAACCGGATCACAGATCAACTTGACAGAGTCCACTAGTCATTGTACAATATTCAACGTTGAGTATTGGAGGTGGAAAACGGTTGACACGATTACTTGTACTTGGAATGCTGAATGTTCAGCCTATGTCTGGTTATGATGTGCAGCAGGGGCTGCAGATGACAGATGCGGAACGCTGGGGTGGGGTGCTGATAGGTTCTATTTATCATGCACTGAAAAAAATGGAGCTGGAGGGTTATGTTGCGGTCACAAGCATTGAACAGACCGGGCATCGCCAAAAGGCGATTTACACCATTACTGAATCCGGAAAACAGTATCTGCAGGAGCTGATCAGTGAAGCGCTAAAAGCTTCTTCTGTGCTATACCCTTCGAAGATGTATTCCGGTTTATCCTTTTATGAAAAACTGTCGCCGGAGGAATGCCGAAGAGCATTAGAACAGCAACGCAGCACTCTACAGGACGAATACGACGCTGTGAAGCAAGGCTTTGAAGCCAAAGATGCAGCCATGCAGCATAACATCCCTCCAATGGTCATGTTGATCATGGATAATATGTTCGCCATTATCCGGCAGCAGCAGGATTTTGTTGAAAAGGCGCTAGCGCTTTTGGATACGCAGGAATAAACACTCTCCCTCATAACTGAGGGAGAAAAAAATGCCCCAATACTCAACGATGAATAAACAATGTGAAGTAAGGGAGAGTGGAAAGAATGAACCTCATTGAAGCCAAAGGTATCCACAAGCAATTCCGTAACCGTGAGGTAGTAAAGGGAATTGACCTGGAAATTAGGCAAGGAGAAGTTCTTGCTCTGATTGGCACAAACGGAGCCGGAAAATCAACCACCTTGGCGATGCTGTTGGGCATTTTGCAGCCGGATTCCGGCGAAATCACACGCTGGAGGGACGATTACCGTGCGCATTTAGGTGTGCAGCTCCAATCGACTCCATTTTTTGAAGGATACACAGCTGAAGAGAATCTTGCACTTTTTGCTGCACTTTATCATGTGAAGCTAAGCAAGGCGCAAATACGAAACAAGCTGGAGGAATGCAACTTAGCAGATGCAGGAAAAACACCAGCCGCCCGTTTGTCCGGCGGACAGCAAAAGCGGCTTGCCATTGCAGTCACTGCGATACACAATCCCGATTTAATTGTTCTTGATGAACCAGCGGCTGGGCTTGACCCCCGGGCACGTCAAGAGATTAGAAGAATGATTGAGCGGCTTGCCGGGAACAAAGTGACTGTGCTGTTCTCCTCTCATGATATGGAGGAAGTATCCCGTATCGCCGACCGCTTGATTTTGATGGACAACGGACAAATCATTGCTGAGGGACAACCGGAAGACTTGTTGCAGCAATATCATGCTGAAAAACTGGAAGATCTATATCTTCAGTTGACCGATAATGCTTAGATTGGGAGGAAAATACAATGAAAACCATCTTCAAACTTACGCTTAAATCAGCAACCCGTGATCCATTTTTATTATTTTGGTCGATTGTGTTACCGATAGGCGGAACCATTGGCTTGGGAATGTTTATACAATCTCCGGATTACCCTGAGCGCATACTAACCGGCATGATGGCTGTCAGCATTTTGTTCTATTCGTTTATGACCACATCCTTCGCGGTCCTGACACAGCGCCGAAGAGGTGTATACAATCTGCTGCGTGTAACCCCTATGTCTCTTTGGAAATATATATGCAGTATTTCAGGGGCATGGACACTGACTTCTCTTGTGTGCGCAATCCTCGTATTAATATCAGGTATTTTTGTTTTTGAGCTTAATATTGCAGTACGTTCGATTGTTGCATTGGTACCGGTGATAATTATCGCTACAATTGGCTATGTTTTCCTGAGCTTTTTTGCTGCCAGCCTGAGCCGGACGGAGAGCAATGTAAGTATCCTAACGAATATGATTACCATTCCGCTATTGCTTTGCAGCAGCGCATTTTACTCCTTGGATAATGCCCCGGGCTGGGTGCAGACGCTCAACCGGATTAACCCTTTTCAATGGTTTATCAACGGATTACGCAATTCTCTGGCCTTGGAGTGGTCCGGCTACTTTATAAGTATAGGGCTATTGTCATTGGTGGGAATTGCCACCTTTTTATTGGCATTAAGAACATTCAGATATGCTGATATATAAGTATCCCGCAGACCGAAACAGCGGCAGTCCAGACATGAAAAACACGCCCAAAATGCCGCTGTTTTATTGCTTTATCTTTCTCCGTCTGTTACAAAAGTCTTTCTTTCCGCTTATTGCTTTTCGTTTGCGTCTTTTACCAAGAAACCCAGCAGACCTTTGGCATAGGGCTCTGGTTGACCCAATACTTCTACGGGGGTACGGTCAATAGCGGTTGTCATTTTAATAAATGACCTTATCTGCTCATCCATAAAATCAATGTCCAGCTTGTCTAAATATCCGTTGGGTCCTGTTGCACATAAATAGTCTGGTGCTGGAACAAGTGAGATATTCGGTATCCCGGCGTCAAATAACGGTTGCCCCTCGCCGAAATGTATATTGTTTATCGGTTTCAACGTTATACTTCTCACTTTAGTTCTTCCCTTAAGCGAATCCAAATAAATTGTATTCATCATCTCATTTGCTGTATACACAAGTTCAGTTTCAAGATTTCCGGTGTCGCTGTATTGGTTATTCTCCTGATTATCTTTCCACTCCTTGCATCCCAAGTGCTCCAGTGTAAGACCCGCCACCGCCTTCTGATGGCCTCCTACTCCGTCCCAGAGCTCAGGATGATCATGCAGCCAGCGTGTAGTGGCTTGACCCTGTATGCCGAATTGCGGAATTTGGAAGTGGCCTGTGACGAATACAAACACTAAGTCCCTTTGACGCTGTTCCAATGGAAGCTTTGAGAAATACTCTGCCATCGCCAGCAGCCCAACCCCTCCGTTTTCCTCACAGGCATTCGGTCCGTCTGTATGGGTATTGATCAGGATATTTTCGCTTCTATTCGTCCCGGGAAGAATGGCATAAAGCGTATCGCTATCTGCATTTTCCTCGATTTCAGCTTGCAGCACTAAACGTGCTTTAGCATGCCGGAGGGCTAACTGCTTCAATTGATCTCCTGTGTTCCCGTCTACCCATAGAGCCGGACAATCTTTAAGTGCAGTTGTGAATGGAAGGTATTGCCCCCTAACGTTTTCTGCGGATATCTTTTTCCAGACACATATCACGCCTAACACTCCAGCTTGTTGTGCCTCTACTAGATCCGGACCTTTCATTAAAGAACTAACAACAGAATTTCTTAGTCCGAAAGGAAGCTTTGCGCTTTTAGGAAACGAGGTTCTTTTTCTAAGTGCTACCGAAGAAGGAAGTTTGGAAACGCTCACTTCCACAATCGCTATTTTTCCAGCCGCCTGTTTGAAATTTCCGGGTCCTGAACCACAATAGATCAGTTCACCCACAACGCCATCCTCTGTGGTTGTTCCTGAATAGGGGTAGTAGGACGTAACGGGATATTCCTCTATGCCGCCATGTTCCGCCTGCACAGATAGACTCCATTGCTTCGCTTCCCATTTTGTGAATAAATGCTTGTCCCGGTTGACTTTCAGTCCCATGTCCGTTAATTCTTGTTCGAAAAAATCAATTAGCTTTCTATGTGCCTTATTTCCAGTAAATCGCGGGCCTACTCTATTCAGCTCTTCTTGCCAATACCATAGCTTTTCTTTGTCAGGAAGGATGTTGCTATTCATAGTACATAGCTCCTTTTTGCTGTAGCTCAACTTAATACTTTTCTTCATCACTATTTCCAGTATAAAGGTTGAAGTATACTGCAAGGTCAAGCTCCTCTTAAAATTAAAGACCCGCAGAGGGAGGGGGCATCCATCCCTTCTGCGGGTCTTGTTTGTATTTCAGCATCGCTTTTACATTAGAACAAATTCTGAATAAGCAATCCCATCAGCACAGCAGATTCTTGATTTAACAGTGAATCCTTCGGCCGATATTGTACTGTTCCATTTGTTACTGCAACATCAGGACCATAAAGATGAAGGCCCACTACGAATTGTACACCTTCGGAAGCCCAAGGGCTGACATCCTCGCTTAGCTCAGCCTTTACAGGTTCAACCATTAAATTTTGCTTCACCAGCCTCCATATCATAGTTGCTGCCTGCTCTCGGGTCACAAGCTCATCCGGGCGGAAGCTTCCATCCGAAAATCCCGATACGACTCCGCTTTCAACTGCAGTCTGAATAACTGCCTCATACGGATGTCCCTTAGTATCACTAAACTGGCTAGGCCTTGTAGAAAGTGGGAAATCTGTAAACTTGAACAACCGGGCAATAAATTTGCCCCTTGTCATAGGTTCTTCCGGCTTAAATGTATCCTGATTCTGCTGAATCACACCCAATTGAACGAGCTCATAAATATATTTTGCGTAAGGATGATCCTCTGGAACATCAGAATATTTCGCAGGCTCAGGAAGCTTCTCAGACCAACTCCCCGCTTTGTTGTAGGAGAAGTATTTCATGTTACCGTCTTTATCCGCTTGGAAGCCGGCAGGTAATCCCTTATCATCATAGAACAGCAGATCCTTCGACTGGCGTAAGACATGCTCTCCCAAAGGATCTGACACCAGCAGAGTTCCGTCACCGGCCTTAATATCGTAGGTCCAGCCAGGCATACTCAAATCTCGATATAACCCTTCGAATGGATGCAGTTGCTCTTGCGTAGGCTTCGGCGTTTTTATCACAGGACTTATCCCTTTGTCAGGGAAATAGCGGTTCATAAACTGCTCAAAGAAGGGGGCCCGAAGGTTGCCTTTATCAGTGTTAAATGCAATGAATATTCCCGTATTCTCTTCAGGCAGCAACCATAAATTGCTATGAAATCCGGGTAAATCGCCCCCCTTCTCGACGACAGTGTATCCATTGTAAGATGACGGATAAATAGTCTCCAGGCCATAACCGCTCCCCGGAATATCGGGATGAATAGTCACACTGTTCTTCTCCATCTCCAAGACTGAATCTTTCGTTAAGATGCGTTTAGAACCCATTTGTCCATAGTTAACCATCGCCTGAAGGAATTTCGCCATGTCACTGCCTGTTGAGAACATGTGTCCTTCCGGACCGCTGTCAGGGATATTGGGTAGCTGTGCTTGAGGTTTCAGTGTAACATCATAGGGGGTAGCAATGGCCTTCTTTACCTCACTGTTGAACAGCACATTACTGTTATTCATACCTAAGGGTTCGAACAAGCCCTTTTTCATATATTCTTCAAAGGATGAGCCACTCACCTGTTCGATAATGTAGCCCAGCAGAGAAAATCCATAATTGTTATATCTGTAGACTTCACCAGGTTTACGGGTAACAGTAGGCACTGTTGCTTTTACATAATCCTCCAAGCTGTAGGCTTTAGCAGGCTCAAGGGAGCCCCCTAAATCAAAACCCGAAGTATGAGTCATCAAATGCTTAAGAGTAAGCGGGGACCCTGTTGGATTCGGAATTTGCAGATGAGGCAAATAGCCCTGTATATCCTTATTCAAATCAACCTTGCCTGCCTCAGCTAACTGCATGATCCCCACAGAGGTAAGCAGCTTGGAGACGGAAGCCAGACGAAATACGGTCTTATCTGCATCGAAAGGTTTCTTGACGGCAACATCAGCGTAACCGTAACCTTGGTTAAGCAATACCTTGCCATCTTTAACCACAACAACTGCAGCTCCTACAAGCTGTTCTTGAATTTCTTTCTGTTTGAAAAATTGATTGGTGAATTCCTTTACATCTGCCTGTTCCAACTTTGCGTCTGAGCGCTGAACGGGTTCAGCTTTCGCCATTGCTGTTGAAGGCAGTATAAGCAAGGTGGCAAGGGCCAGCCCGAGGATTTTTTTCATCATAAATCTCCTAATCGTAGAATTGGTTAGTACTGCATAAGCAAAGGGTCTAAATAGTTTGTCCGTAGGTTTCAACTATGATGTCATCTGGTAACTCCCTCCTTTGTCTGCATCGGATCCTATACCCTTTCTAGTTTACTCAATCAATTCTTAACAATCTTTATTTGATTCTTAACTGTTTCTTAAAAACGCAGCCCAAAGCATTTTATGGTAGTATCTAGGATATAGGAGGGGGTATGGATTATATTCTTTAAAAAATTCAGTTTCTGGTTACCGCTGCTCTCTTTGATCTGTTGCTTCATTAATATGTCTGGAAATGATGATAAAAACTTGCTGCTGGCTTTCACCAGTCCGTTACTTTTATGGTTTGAACCTCAGTTGACGGATTTGCATCAATCTATGAAAAGCGAGCTCCTTTGGAAGTTTGTTCTGTATGGAATCCATTTTTTCTCATGGCTATTTATAGCGCTTCTTATAGATTGGGGAATCTCACGATACAGAGCGGCTAAAAATAACAATTAACCGAAGGTTTTTTGGAGTTCGTGATGCGATATTTGGAACGTAAAAAACCCGCCGGGCACTTTGTTAAGTACCTGGCGGGTAATTTATGTGCCCTACATGAGAAGTAACTTTGTTTACGATTCCACAGCAATGCACCCTTGTCCGTTAATAGGAATAACAGTATCGCTATGTTGCTGCAGTATAAGGCTGAGCCTCTCTTTATTTCCAGACAAGGTTTCGTTGAGAAAATGAGCAATGCAAGTTCCGACAATAGCATAAATCGGGATCGAATGGAGATCACCGTAGTGCAAGGGAACATCCGAGAACGACATATGCTGAGCACCCGATATTCTGTAGAAATGTCCATTTTGTAGTACATCCGCCGCATATTGCTGCCCCTGGATATAGTCATGAGCGATCGTTTCGTTCATGATTGCAGCCATCGCTTCATAGGAAGAAGCTTCTTGCCTAAGAATCAGTGAAGGAGTGGAGACGGCAATCCCCTCCCTATGTATGAGGTGAAAGCTCGGGTCAAGCAGGACAGTTGCCTTGATGTCTCTATTTTGTTTGGCTACCTCGAAGATCGCAGCTCCGCCTAACGAATGACCTACGGCTATAACCTGATCCAGATTCAGCATGCCTTTTAAAATATCATCAGAATGATTAAATGAGGTTAGCTGCTCCAAGGTTCGGATAATACTTTGGGACCGCTGATCCAGCAGTTTATGCCATCCCTCATAATCAGTACTCTCCAAACGGGACAACTCGGGCTGTTGACGGATAAACTGACCCTCCGGGTAAACCGTGAACACAGATTCGTGCGGCGCACTGAGGGTAACTACGATGTAACGTTGAAGTACAAGGATCTCGATCATCTTCAAGTACATGTCCCGCTCGACTCCAAAACCGGGTGAGAACAAGATGACGGGGTACGGACCGCTGTTCTCCTCCATGGGACCATTTACGATCAAATTGCTTATTCCTTTTAGATTGGAATGATTTACACCCATCTGTTCTAATACCTCCCTTGCCTCCCCTTGGCAAGGACTATAAAGCTCAAAGAAGTCTGTTAGATATGCACCTTTTGTTGCGGGATAGAAAATGCTAACTGCGATTTGTGTCTCAATAACCTTCACGATTCTACCAATCAAGTAAACTCCCCCAACCGTCATCAAGACTATTAATAATTCCCTTTATTTTACCATACCTCATTGTACTAAATTCTATTCCAGGGGGATCATGGATCGAGCCGAGGCTTCATATTCTTGGGGGATGAATGGTTTAGCTGAAGAATAATTCAAGTAGGTATCCCCTATTTTAAAATATAAAAAGGCCACGCTGCTTTCATTTTCCGGAATCCATTTACCGGTTACTTCATCGGTAAGCTGCACTTCTTTTTCATCGCCGCCCTCGACAGCAGGCCCAATCTCTTCTTCAGATTGAGCAATAGCCATACGCAGGAATTTAAGGATTAACGTATTCCCTTTCACCTCTATATCTTCAAAAGAATCGTCCGGCCCACCGCCGATTGTAGGGATATACACTGTTTTAACTCCAGCCTTTTGAGCCGCTGCGAGAATCTCCTTCTTCTGCTGATCGGTATATGTCAAAGTATTGATTTCACTTTCTGTTGTAGAAGGAGAAACTGTATTATTCGGATAATTAGACACGTTGCTGCATCCTCCCAGCACCAGTACTGCTAAACAGCTCACCATTAACCATTGTCTTGTTGTATATTTCATGATTAGTCCTCCAGACTTGATCATTGTTTTCTATATAGATTGAATTTAAGATTTCCTCATTTGGGCGAGGACGTAACTACGGTGAATATTTGGACTTTCGGCCGCTGTTGTCCCCAGATTTCTTGATTTAAACCGCCATATGCGGTGGAAATCCGGTGACAAAGGCGGTCGCTACCGCTCCTACAGTTCCAAAATCCCCCTCCGTTACTTTTGCCCTTTTATGTAGTTATTAAGTTCATTCTATATATTTTAGAAGTATAGACTCCAGCCATAGTCGATAAGTTTCATAATGTTTTCAATTATAATAAATTTTTGTAAATTACTTTGCACAAAAGTGTAGAAGCACCCTCAGTACGGTGAAATACCGGCTGAGGGTGCTTCTTTTAATAAGACATGCTGTTGGTTACTTCAGGTAGGTACCCGTCACTCCAATTCCGCCGCTGCCGTTTAATACATACACTCTCGCATTTCCTTTACCGGAGCATGTCAGCGTGATCGTGCCGTTGGTAACGGTTTTGGAATCGCCGGTCACCGCATCTACGTAAGTCCCGTTCGGAATTCCGGTAAAAGTGGCATTTCCCGAAATCGTAACCAATGCAAAGCTGTCAATGCCTTTGGCGTTGTCAGTATATCTTCTCTTAAATGCCAGGTTGCCCGATACATTCTCTGTAGAATACTGACCTTTCTGCAAAGCAGGAACCGCTCTTCTGATTAGATTGAGCTGTCTGATATGTTTGGCCAGAGGATAGTTGAGCGAGTCCGCAAGTGTGCCGGTAGCATTGGTATATCTGCCGTAATCTTGTACCGTAACACTGCCTTCAATGTGGTCGCCGTAGTAAGCGCGGCCTGTTGTGCTGAGCGGTGCGTTTGGACCTACATCGATAACGGACCCCTTTTTGAATTCAATTTCAGAGCCATAGAAAATAGCGGGGATTCCCCGGAAAGTGAACATCAGAGCGAGATTCTCAGCCCAAGTGTCCTGTGTACCGGCAAAGCGCTGATTTTCCGGAGCCTGGTCGGGAGCATAGTCATGAGAGTCGATGTAGGTTACGTTCCAGGTTGCATCGTTATAGAATTGGTCACCGCTTTTCATACTGAATGCTTCCTGTGCTGACTTGAAGGCCCAATGCATAGGGAAATCAATCACATCCATACCCGATTTCATCGAATAGTCAGGCGCATGATAGGTATTGCCGATCAGGAAAGCATTGTTCGAGGTAGGCTGTCCTGCTGTAGTCGAGTTATCTGCCCACTCCTGTTCAACTGACGCTTTATTGGAAGCGTAATCATTTGTATTATCGCCCGGATACGATTTCGAAGATTTCCAGGTATAAAATGGTGTCGAAATTGCCGGAATCCCGCTGTTCCATACATCTCTGTAGCGGGTGGCCACTTCACCAAAGATAAAGAAGTCCGAGCCGCCTCTTGTCTTCCAGGCAGGAATAAAGTATTTATTAAAAATATACCGGCTCACATGCTTCACTGTATCGAGACGGAAAGCATCTACACCCATATCAATATATTGGTTATAGGAGTCTATCAAATACTGGTCAACTACAGGATTCTCCGTGTTGAGGTCGACGCAGTCTCCGGCAATCTGTCCTGTCTGTACGGTATAAGATTCCCAGGAAAGACTTTTCTCCGTATGGTAAATGTTATTATTTGTCCCCTCTGTCTTCATTAAGGCAAGTCTTGCCTGATATTGCTGATCGGGTGTCATGGAATCATAGTTTGCCGGCAGCTTATCCGTTATTTTGAGCATGTTGTTAACGGTGTCCGGCTTGGTCTCATCTTTCTTGAACATGGGGAACAGATTCTCTTCACCGAAATTACCGGTATGATTAACGACGATATCCTGAATAACCTTCAACCCTTTGGCATGGGCCGCATGGATCAGCTCCTGATAGGAAGCGCCTGCCGATTCATACCTTGGGTCTACTTTGGCAAAATTGATTGGGTGATAACCATGATAATCATAACCGCTCGCATTCTCCACAACAGGTGTAATCCAGATGGCACTGAATCCGAGAGCTTTGATGTAATCAAGCTTTTGAATCAGCCCCTTGAAATCGCCTCTCCAAGCCGGGTCCGAATCCGGATTATTCGCCTTGGCATCATCCCATGCATGCACGTTGTTGCTCGGATCGCCATCATAGAACCGCGAAGTGATCACGAAATAAATGCTGTCTTCCCGGAAATCTCCCGACTTTCCAATGTTGTAGACAAAGCTTTGCGTGGTTTGATTGCCGGCGCCGTCTATCATTAGAAACTTCAAAGTGGTGGTTTTGGAGATAAGTATGGAAGGGCCAGTCAAGCCGGTCAGTGCATTGCCTGAAATATAGGCTTTAGAACTTGCGGATGGTTCCGAACCATCGTCTGTGTAGTATGCCCTCGTCGTTGCTGCCTTGTTATCTTTTATCGTGAAGGATACAGTGACCTGGGAATCGGAATGCCCAACAGGCAAATTCGCTGTGATTGTCGGGGCTTGAAAATCGGCATTTAAGTCAATCACATAAGCGAAAGAGACTACATTTCCTGCTTGACCCAATGAGTTCACACCAAAGGCCTTGATGGTCAAAGAGGAAGCCACCTGAATTGGCGAGGTATACAAAGCCGATGCTGCCGTAGGTGTTGAGCCGTCTGTTGTATAGTAAATTTTATCGCCGCTATTGGTACTGGAAAGTTTCACTGTCTGGGCAGAATCGTATGTTTTCGGCGCAGGAGAGACTGAAACCACTGGAATTTTGGGGATTTCCGGGTTGGTTTCATACCACACGTTATCCGTGTAATACCAGGACTCCTTCACACTGCGGGACAAATCGCCCGTCTGTTTACCGCTGCCGTCATTAAAAATAAGATTCGCGCCCGCGGCATCAGCAATGGTATAGCTGTACCAGTCGTTCCCATCCGACTTCATCAGAATTCCCGGCCATGCCCCGCTTGTTGGAACGGTTGCCGGACTCAGATTCCAATAATGGATTCGCATCGCTGAATTCCAGCTTGATGGTTTCTTAATGTGAACCGTTACCCCGGCTGCGGTAGCTGTGGGTGTCGGTGTTACGGTTGCCGTCGGTGTTGCAGTGGGTGTTGGTGTTGCAGTTGCTGTCGGTGTTGCAGTAGGTGTCGGTGTCGGTGTTGCAGTTGCTGTCGGTGTCGCAGTTGCTGTCGGTGTTGCAGTGGATGTAGGTGTTGCTGTAGGTGTCGGTGTTGCGGTGGCTGTAGGAGTAGCTCCAGGCGAGACGGTCACATAGTCGATATTAATGTTTCCAGTATCAGTGGAGTCGTATTTGTAGGCAACCGTATTATTTCCGGCCTGCAAGGAGAGCGTTTCTGTCTGGTCGCCCCATGTATCCCAATTGGCCAAGCTTGGCAAAGTTGTCTGTTTTACTTTTATTCCATTGACATAAATGGAGATGTTTTTGGCGCTGCCCGTTGCATTCGCATAGCGAAGAGTGACATTATAGGAGGCCTGACTGGACGCCTGGACGCTGAAAGTTGCAGCTGCTCCGGAGGCGGTGTATCCATCCACAAACCCGGTCCCGGAATATCCGGTGTGGTTTGAATTTACTTTTGCGCCTCCAGACAAGCCTGCGTTCTCGGCTTCGTATTTCCCGGTAACCGGAATGGTGACCGTCCAGTTTTTCCCGCCATTGCTATCCCAGTAATCTGTCGGGGCCGTAATATGATAACAATAAATTAGTGTGGCACCCTCCGGCACATTGATGTTCGTCGTAAATGTGGTCCCATTCCTGGCCATGGCCGTGTCCACAGTATTCGTCCAGTTATTGGTAGTCCAGTGCAATGTCACAGCTGTCGCTGTAGAACTTGTATAGGTGACCGTATAATCGGTATCGCTGGCCGAAGCCCCTCCTGATAAGCCGAATAAGCTGAAGCAAAGCGCAAAAATAACCAACCATGAAACTAATCTCCGAGCTGTTTTTCGTGCCAAATAAACAACCTCCTGATCTAATTTTAATAGGATAACGTGCGCAAACGTTTGCATTAAAGAGAAAAAAAAGAAAATCTTCTAATATGACAACATTGGTCCATTGATCTCCTCCTCTGTAGGTAATTTGGAAAGATCCATCATGTGTATACGCTTACAACTAGAGTCTTCGAGAAGCATCCGCTACGCTGTTACACAGAGTTTCATATCTCCAATGAATTTTCCTGTTATGATTATAGTCTCCATACTTTTCCAGGTCAATGAATCTCTTTGCCTATTAATCTGTCGCTATAGCTACAAAAATCTCCGATATATTCGTCCCGATTGTCGATTATTAAGCTACACTGTCAACAATTGTTGGGTCAGCAGTCCTCCCCTTTCCACATGCACAAATAAAAAAACGCAAGACCACCGCCTTTGCGGGTATCTTGCGTTTTTTTGAGTTATATAGATTGAACTTAAGAATTACATGTAGGGAAAAGTGGCGGAGGGGAATTTTGGAACTGGAGGAGCGGTAGCGTTCGCCTTTAGGTTTGGATTTCTACCGCGATTCGCGGTTAAAATCAGGAAATCCAAACCTAACAGCGACCGGAAGTCCAAATATTCTCTGTAGTCACGGCCAACCCCATAATAGAAGAATTATAAGTTCAATCTATATAACATTTATTGTCTTAATCAGCAGAAGGCCGGAACTGAAACCACTGGAAGTCAAACCTGCTGCCTGGCAGGAACAAGAAGGTTACTGTCCGGCTGCCACTTACAGGCTCAAGGATAAATTCCCGCTCTGTGTAGCCCTCTGAACCGGCAAACTCCACAAGCTGCTTGGATTCGCCCCCGGGACCGCTGAACAGCAGATGAAGCGTATTGTTCTCAAGTGCAGAGCGCCCGCAGATTACAATCCGTGTACAAACCTGCTCTCCAAAGTCCATGCCGTCAAACACAAGAGAGACATTGTTCCCGATGCCTTCGATAGCTGTCTCCGTGACGTTGAAGGTGTCTCCGTAAATCCGGCTGTTCTCAAGAGCGGCGAGCCGTTCGTAGGCTTTGCGCTTGTGGACAAAGCGGAACCCTTTCAGGTGTATCTTCCGCCGCAGGACAATGGAGAGGGAAGTGATGCCCGTCAAACGTTTGGGCAGCATGTAGGTTTCCTCCTGATATACATTCCATTGTGACGGCTTCTGATAGGTTACGATGGACAGCAGCCCGGCCCCCGGCTCTCCGGGAATACCTTCCCAAATTTCAATCGGGAACTCTTCGCCGTCCAGGGAGAAAATAGGAAGAATGATTTCATCCGCCCCATAGTCGCCGAAATCAATCCGTTCAAAACAGATCCGGCTCTCCCCTTCCCGCGCCGTAGCAACGCCGCGATCGTTGCCGTTGGTCAGGTTAAGGCTGGCGCCGCTGTGATAGCCGGCGGATATAAATTCATAGGGGTCCAGATAAGCTTGGCCTAGCCCGGTGAGCTTGAATTCCATTTGCGAATAGAGCCGAATCCCATCAGCACCATTAGCAGTGCCGCAGCGGATGTACACATTCCCATCTCCAAGACCGGTAATGACCGCTTCATGACCATTCGCCTCAATAGTCGCTATATTGGCATCTATCCCTCCGGCATTGGTAATGCGCCACTCTACATCCTGAAAGATAGCATTCTCCGGATGAAGCTTCACACGAACCGGAAGCGCAGGATGCTCCGCAGTAAGGACATTGCCCTCAGGACAGATCAGTTCCAGCTTGCGCACAGGAATTTCCGCAGCCACCCTGCTCTGAATTTCTTCCGGTTCTTCCCTTGCCTCCAAAGGACAGTCCGCATAGAGGTATAACCCGTCTTCCGCAGCAGTTCCGGGCTCTGGTGCTGCGGACTGCAGCACCAACTCGGCGGAAGGCATTTCAGGAGAAGAAGCACGCAGGGTGATCGTGCCCGTCTCCCGGGTGCCGGCAATCACAGCGAGCAGCTTGCCGCTGAACATTTTGCGGCTTACACCTTTGTATGGATCGTAGTCGGTGCTGTCGCCATTATCCAGACCGACCAGACGTCCGGGGCCTTCTATACTAAGGCTAACCCGGTAATTGGCGTTTGCCACCGGAAGACCTTCCTTGTCAGCTGCGGTAATCGTAACAAAGATCAGGTCCTCACCATCAGCCGTAATTTGCTGCTTATCGGGAGTCAGGACCAGAGAGGCGGCATCGCCAAAGGAGGATTGCTGCTCCGTAGCGATCACATTACCCAGATCATCATAGGCAACTGCACGAAGAACACCAGGAGAATAAGGCAGCTGCCATTCTCCAAGCAGCTTGTGGCCATTGACATGATCAATGTCATAGGTACCTTGGGATACATCATTGAAGAACAGCTCAATCCGCGGAGCATTCGAGCAAACCCGGACATCAATGAGCTGCCCCTCCGAGAAGTCCCAGTACGGGAAAATGTGGATCATCGGATGGGTTCTGTAATCCGTCCATTCCGCCTGGTAAATGTAATAAGCATCCTTCGGAAACCCTGCCGTGTCCAATTGTCCGAAGTAGGAGTTTTTGGTGAAATACGGAGTCGGCTCTCCTATATAATCGAAGCCGGTCCACAGAAACTGTCCGAGAGAATAGGTGGCATCACGGTCGGCCGTGATGCAGGCCTCCGTGCTTTTAGCCCCCCAGCTGGTTGAGCTGTTGCCGAGGGAGGAGCACTGCTGATCATCGTCGGCCAGCACTGACTGGGCCAGCGGGAAATGGTAGATACCCCGGCTCTGTACGGTTGAACAGGTCTCACTGCCATAGATGATCCAGTCCGGGTGCTCCTGATGCTGGCGGTCATAATATTTCTCCCCGTAGTTGTATCCCGCCACCTTGACAATATCGGCGCATTTCTGCGCATTCTCCCAAGGCATGTAGTTGGAGCCAATCGTTACGAAGGCATTGCCCCGGGGATCGTGGGTGAGCACTTCCTCCTGCAGCTGCCTTGTAACCTCCTGGCCGCGGGCAACGGCATGGGTGTCGTAAATCTCATTGCCGATGCTCCACATGATAAGGCTGGGATGGTTGCGGTCTCTCCGCACCCAGCTGGCCACATCCTTCTTCCACCACTCCGGGAAGAAACGGGCGTAGTCGTAGGGAGTTTTGCTGCGCTCCCACATGTCGAAGGCCTCCGAGACGATAAGCATGCCCATTTCATCCGCCAGTTCCATGAGCTCAACCGCAGGCATGTTATGCGCGGTGCGGATGGCGTTCACACCCATTTCCTGCAGCAGGACGAACTGCCGCCGCAGCGCAGCCTTGTTGACGGCAGCGCCCAGACAGCCAAGGTCATGGTGCTGGCACACACCGTAAATTTTGACGTGGTTGCCGTTCAGGAAGAAACCTCTCTCGCTGTCCAATTCCACCTGACGGAATCCGAAGCTTTGCCGTTCTTCTTCGGTAACTTCATCCTGATCCAGCAGCTCCGTCTGGACTGTATACAGACAGGGATTGCCGATATCCCAGAGCACCGGCCGGTCCACGGTCAGACGGCTGTGGGCATGAACGATAAGACCGCCGCCCTGCGCAGGGAGCGCAGATTCCCCATGTGCGATTGCCGTTCCGCCCGCGTCCAGAATGGCGTGGCGGAGCTTCAGGCCTGATGTTTCCGCTCCTTCTTCCACCTGCAGCTCGCAGTCCACATCGACTGTCCAGGCTTCGCCGCCCGCATGCCGGGCGGCAATATAAATGCCATCGGGCGCTATATGAGTCTTCGGATAAGTCTTCAGCCACACAGAGCGGTAGATCCCGGCACCGGAGTACCAGCGGGAATTGGGTGATTCGTGAATGACACGCATATTAATCGTATTGTCTCCCTCTATCAGATAAGGGGTAATATCGAATTCAAAGGTGGAGTATCCGTATTTCCATTCGCCCGCCACATGTCCGTTCACGTAAAGCGTAGAATTCATATACACTCCCTCAAAACGCAGGGACAGGCGGCTGTGGGCTGGCACTTCGTCCAGAGTGAGGATTTTGCGGTACCAGCCTTCTCCGTTTTCATAGAGCTCTTGAGTGTTGTAGATCAGCCAATCATGAGGCAGCGAAACCGGCATCCAGTCCGCATCGGCGGCTACCTTCACCAGCTCCGAATGAAGCGGCTGTTTACTGAAATGCCAGCCAGCATTCAGTTTTCTTTTGATACTCATATGGATAAGATTCCCCCCGTTTGTGGATTCACTCTCTATACGATTTGAAACAACGGCTGCTCTTTGACAAAGTGGACTGGCAGCTGTGGAAACTGTGCCGTCAGCCGCTCTGCCAGATAACTCATACCGGGTGCTTCGCTCTCTGCATGGCCCAGCATAATTAAGGCTTTACCCCGCCCTTGATGGGCTGCGTCCCTTATATACTCTGGAGTCTCCCACTCCGGCCCTTCTCCGGCTATGATTAAATCAAGGGACTCTTGTTCAAATAAGGGGATCGCCGTGGCACCGCTGCCTCTGTAACCGACCAGTATTCCCACTCTGCGGCATGAAGTTGAGAGGCTGCCTGCTACACGGACGTAAGGAATTTGAAGCTGCTGTTTCAGATATTCCGCTACCTCTGACACCTCCATAGCAGGGATAGCCAGAATGGACGCTGACGGCTGATGCGCGGATACATATTTCTGCCAATCAAGCGCCCGGAGCAATCCCTCCATAATTCCATCCGGTGTATAACGGTGTAGGTAATCATGAAACCGGAAAATCCCCAATCCCGTGCTTGCAATCAGATCAGCTTTTTGCTTATATACAGGGTCATGCATGAGCCAATCCCGATTATCGTGATGGCTGAAAAAAATGCCTTCGTGCGTAATTATCAAATTGGCGCCCAAGGCGACAGCCTGTTCAATGACATACTGTGAGGAGGAGAAGGCTGTAACGATTCCCTGCACCTTTGTCTCCAGACACCCTGGCTCAAGCTTGTCTACAGTTCCGTCCGGTATATCAATTCCTGCCGTTAATGTATCTATAATGAGCCCGAAGGTAGTCAATTCTTTCCTTTCAACGCCCCCATATTTATCCATGGCCGTTCCCCCTCAGTAAATGACCCGTTTGCTGTTATCTTCGATGCCGCTCTTCCGGTAAAAGTACGTATTGATCTGGTCGCGCCATTCCTTGGCATGACTGGCCTGCTCCTTCAGGCGGTCCTCCACCTGCAGGTAAAGACCTTCTGCAACCTTGTCCTTCAGACTGGTCCACATCGACAACAGCTCTGATGCACGCTCCGCACCTTCGAAGTGGGCATCATAAATATGCTGGATCACGGTTTTCCCGGAATGAAGCACATGGGTATACGGAACATGGTGGAAGAACAGCAGCAATTCATCGGGACATTCCTCCAGAGAATCATAGTGCTCAGCATTGCTGCCTAAATATTGGGCACTGTAGCCAGTGCCTGTCTTAACCGTCCGGTCTACGCCGATTCCCCGATGGTCGGCATAATGATAGGTGCCCCACTGCGAATATTCATAGCCGTCGACATTCGGTCCATAATGATGCTCCGGATTGATCATCCAGCCTACGCCCAGCGGTGCCGTGTAGGATTCATAAATCTCCCACGATTCAAGCAAAATCCGGCTAATGACGCCTGATACTACCGGGTCTGTGCCAAAGGTCAGCGAGATCCATTCACTGGCGATTTGCTCTGCCGTCAGCTCCGGATTCCAGGCCAGACGTCCGTATCCGTATAAATTCGCCTGTGCCAGCAGATGGCCGGTCCAATTCTTGTCATTGCCCACATTGGAAACCGCTGCAATACCACTGTAACGGTTGCCCCACAGCGATCCATCCACGATATGCTTTACGGGGGAAGCCTCTCCTTTGGCATAGGTGTTGAATTCCATGATCTCTTTCCATTGGGGGACCAGATAACAGACATGACGCTGCTGGCCGGTATATTCCTGGGCAATCTGGAATTCAATCACCTGATTGGTCCGCTCCAGCGCCCCAAACAGTGGCGATACAGGCTCTCTGACCTGGAAATCCATCGGGCCGTTCTTGATCTGCAGGATCACGTTATCGTTAAATTTGCCGTCGAGCGGTTTGAAATGGTCATAGGCTGCTCTGGCCCGGTCGGTCTTGCGGTCCCGCCAATCCTGCTTGCAGTTATAGACGAAGCAGCGCCAGATCACGATTCCGCCAAACGGTTCAAGCGCTTCGGCCAGCATGTTGGCCCCGTCGGCATGGTCCCGGCCATAGGTGAACGGACCCGGGCGGTTCTCCGAATCGGCCTTGACCACAAATCCGCCAAAATCGGGGATGGCTGCATAGATTTCGGCTGCTTTACTCTGCCACCACCTGCGTACTTCAGGGTCCAAGGGATCGGCTGTCCCTACTTCTCCTTCATGCATCGGACCGGCAAAATTAACGCTCAGGAACAGCTTGATCCCATATAGCCTGAACACATCGGCGATTCTTGAAACGTCGGGCAGGTACTTCGAAATAAACAGCGTTTCAAGAGCATGGACATTCACATTATTGATCGCAATGGCGTTAATGCCTGCCGAGGACATCAACCGCGCATAATCGCGGATACGCTCCAGGTCGTCCGTGAAACGGTTGTTTTCATACAAAAACGATCCTCCCGAATATCCCCGCTCCACACTGCCGTCAAAATTATCCCAATGGTTGATCATCCGCAGCCCATTTACTGGATTGACTACCTCGTCCAACCCTTCAATGCTCTGCAGGCTGCCGATCAGACGCAGCAGGTGAAACACACCATAGAGAACACCCGCCGGTGATGAAGCGCCTACTGCAATGCAGTCATTTTCTTCACTGGATCGGATCGCAAAGCCTTCGGGGCCCACCTTTGCAAGGGTATCTTCAG
Organism: Paenibacillus sp. IHBB 3054; assembly: GCF_051594305.1. Taxonomy (NCBI): domain Bacteria; kingdom Bacillati; phylum Bacillota; class Bacilli; order Caryophanales; family Paenibacillaceae; genus Paenibacillus; species Paenibacillus sp. IHBB 3054. The sequence continues at coordinate 733,038 of NZ_JBOFBG010000001.1, forward strand.
CAAACAAACTGGAAATTAATTCATTTCCTCCCTGGAAGGTGCCGATGGCAATACACAGCCCATCCGGTTTGGATGACACCTTTATGCCCAGCATTGATTCAATACCTCTTTGCCATTCCTGAAGCGCAGCCTGAACCGTATCGTTCTCTTCGGCAACCTTCACGGCCCCGCACCATTTCACGTATTGATGATATGCGTTCCCTTGCGGCAGCACCGGATAGCTTAACCAGGCATTGTATCCACTGTCAGCAAGTGTATGTTTATTATCGTTGGATGCTTTCATATGCAGAATTCCTCCTTGTTCGGTGAGAATTTTCTTCATCCTATCACGAGTCCGGCAACCGGGGACATTGTCAAATCAAGCATATATTTACCCAAATCAAGCAAATACAAAAAAAGATGAGGCAAAGCCGTTTATGCGGCTTACCTCACCTTTATGTTCAAACTACTGCCTGTCATTTCAATATTTCAGTCTACCTTTGCACCATAAGAGCGCATAAAAAGAACTGCTTGCTCTCTGTCCATCCGTGCTCCCCGGATATTCAGCGTCTTCAAATCAATCCCCTCAAGAATGGCCCCCCGCAGGTCGGCATCCTGCACCTTGGCTCTGCTCAGAACTACCCGCGTCAGGTCACAGTCCCTTAGATCAGCTTTTTGTCAGATCCGCATCCGAAAAGTCCGCTTCAAAAAAACGAATCCCCCGCAAATTCCTGATCCTCATACTGATACATACGATAATTCCTCCGGATTAATAAAGTTCCTTCTACTTAAATTTTCTTCTTCCGCGGCGCTGCTTTCTTGCGGGCTTTGCTCTTTGCTGCCAGCTTTTCCTCAGCCAGCTTATGGATTTCTTCTATACGAAGCTGCTCTTGGCGGATCTTTTCTGCCGCCACCTGCTCCCTTTTCAATTGTAAATCTGCAGCAGCTTGTTCCTGAAAAGAAGGATTGGCTGTTTTCAAATAGCGCTCAAAGGCTTCCGGGTACAGAAAGCTTTTTTCACCAATGGCGTCAGAAAATAACACGCTTATCCGTCCGTCGATATGGCTGACGACAATTCCAGGGCCATACCCGGTATGATAGATTTGTTCATTTACCCAGTTCATTGCGGCAATGCTCCTTTCATCCACTCTGCACACAACTTTTATCCAGCTCTTTTTTTAAATATTGGCCTGTATAGCTAGTTTCAACAGAAGCTACCTGCTCCGGTGTGCCTGTGCATACAATCGTTCCGCCTTCCGCTCCACCTTCAGGTCCCAGATCAATGATGTAATCTGCATTTTTGATCAAATCCAGATTATGTTCAATAACGACTACGGTATTGCCCGCATCGGTTAACGAATGCAGCACATCAATCAATTGATGCACATCTGAAAAATGCAGCCCGGTCGTCGGCTCATCCATGACATAAATAGTAGACCCGGTAGCCGGCTTCAGCAGCTCTGCTGCCAGCTTTACCCGCTGCGCTTCCCCTCCGGATAATGTGGTGGACGATTGCCCGAGTTTAATATAACCGAGTCCGACGCTGCAGAGTGCCTCGATCTTTTTGCGGATTTTAGGAATATTCTCAAAAAACTGAACTGCTTCCTGAGCCGTCATTTCCAGTACATCCGCAATACTCTTGCCTTTATAGCGGACCTCAAGCGTTTCACGGCTGTATCTTCGCCCTTTGCAAATGCTGCAGGGCACATAGACATCCGGGAGAAAGTGCATTTCCACCCTAATCAGCCCCTCGCCCGCACAAGCCTCACAGCGGCCCCCTTTTATATTGAAGGAAAACCGTCCCGGGCCATAAGCACGAATCTTCGCTTCATTGGTGAGCGAGAACAGCGTGCGGATATTATCAAACAAACCTGTATAGGTGGCCGGATTGGATCGCGGGGTGCGTCCGATCGGTTGTTGGTCGATATTGATGATCTTGTCCAGATACTCCAATCCTTCTATGTTCAGGTGAGCTCCGGGAACGGTATGAGCCCTGTTGAGCGATGCTGCCAGCTTTTTGTACAGGATTTCGTTGACCAGACTAGACTTTCCTGAGCCTGACACCCCTGTGACACAAGTGAACGTACCGAGCGGAATCGACACATGAATCCCCTGCAAATTGTTGGCGGCTGCCCCTGTAATGGTTAGCTGTTGCCCAGTTCCGGCACGGCGCGTTTCAGGTACGGGGATCTGCTTTTGCCGGGAAAGATACTGGCCCGTAATGGAGCGGGACTCCGCCAGGATGTCTTCAAGTCTCCCCTGCACAACCACTTCACCGCCATTCGTACCGGCATAAGGACCAATGTCCACGATCCAGTCCGCCTGCCGTATGGTATCCTCATCGTGTTCCACGACGATTAAGGTGTTGCCGAGATCGCGCATTTTTTTCAAAGCCAGCAGCAGGCGGTCATTGTCCCGTTGATGCAGCCCAATCGAAGGCTCGTCCAAAATATACAGTACCCCCATCAGCCCGGAACCGAGCTGCGTCGCCAGACGAATGCGCTGGCTTTCACCGCCCGATAAAGTTCCGGCAGCTCTGGAAAGCGTTAAATAGTTTAGCCCTACGTTGTTCAGGAACTGATACCTGGAATCAATCTCCTGAAGAATAGAACCGGCAATCTTGGAATGTTCCCTCGACAAGCTCAGATTTCTAATCAATTGCAGTTCCGCGTCAATGGATAACCTGCAGAATTCCGATATATTCAACCCATTAACAGTAACTGCAAGAACAACCGGGGACAGGCGGTCACCGTGACAATCCGGACAGGGTAATACGGACATGTACTCTTCAATTTCTTTTTGCATCGCCTCAGACTGTGTCTCGCGGTAGCGCCGCTCCAGATTGTTCACAATGCCTTCAAAGGATTCTTTCACATATTTTCTTAAGGCTTCACTGGGATGATACACTTCAAGCTTCTCTCCACGGGTTCCATACAGCAGCGCATCCAGTGCTTCTTCCATAAGCTCGCCTAGCGGAGTGTCGAAATCGAAGCCATACCTTGCTCCGAGCGCTTCATAGTACATTTTGCAAAAGGAATTACTCTTGACATTGTTCCAGCCGTTAGCCACAATCCCGCCTGAGTTGATCGAGCGGCTTTTATCAGGAATAACCTTGCCCGGATCGACCTTCAAATGCGAACCCAAACCCGAGCAGGCCGGACAAGCCCCCTCATGATTGTTGAACGAGAACATACGCGGGGATAACTCCGGCAGTGAGATCGAGCAGTAAGGGCAGGCATAGGTTTGCGAGAATAAGGTTTCTTCACCGCTGCCGGTTTGTCGAATAACGACCAGATCGCCAGAGAGCGACAATGCCGTTTCCAGGGAGTCTGACAGCCTTTGAACATCTATATCCTTCACTATCAGACGATCAATCACAATTGCGATTTGATGTTTTTTATTTTTGTCCAAGCGTATTTCACCGGATAAGTCATGAACCTCCCCATTCACCCGGACCCGGACATATCCATTTTGTTTGGCCTGTTCGAATACATGCTGATGCTCTCCTTTTTGGTCACGGACGACGGGAGCCAGTATTTCGTATTTGGTTCCGATAGGAAGACTGCTGATCTGTTCCACAATCTGATCCACAGATTGGCGTTCAACCCTTCTCCCGCAGGAGGGGCAATGGGGAATTCCGATCTTGGACCACAGCAAGCGCAAATAATCATAAATTTCCGTAACTGTCCCCACTGTTGAACGCGGATTGTTTGAAGTCGTCTTTTGCTCGATGGCTACCGCAGGTGAAAGTCCGTCGATAGAATCGACATCCGGCTTGCCCCTAAGCCCCAGAAATTGCCGGGCGTAGGACGAGAGCGATTCCACATAACGCATTTGTCCTTCGGCATACAACGTATCAAAAGCCAGACTCGATTTGCCCGATCCGCTTACCCCGGTAAAAACTACGAATTGGTTGCGTGGGATGTTAAGACTGACATTCTTCAGATTATTTTCCCTGGCTCCGTGAACACTTATATATTTATGCATAAGGCCTCCTAATTTGAACAAAAAAAACACTTTTAAATAAATTCTATCATATGCATGTCAAGGGTTTTTACCATATAATGTTATTTATTTAGATTTTATTTTTTTATTAAAATAGGTTTGAACTATATTTTTCAGGGAAAACGCTTTAATTTGTTCACCTTCCGCCATGCTATACTTTGGGCAAAATCAGTTCCACTGGAGGGCGCTATGAACATTAACAAAGAGGATTCTTATTACACGCATGAATATAGAAATCTGTTCAGAGAAATTGGCTATACGGAAGAGGAGATTCAAGCAAGGCTTGAACGGGCGTGGAACGATTTGTTCTACGGGGCTCCCGATGTGCGGATCTATTATCCGGCGGACAACGATAAAGCCTATATGCTGGATACCGGAAATTCCGATGTGCGCTCCGAAGGCATGTCCTACGGGATGATGATGGCTGTGCAAATGGACAAGAAAGATGAATTCGACCGGCTGTGGCTTTTCTCCAAGGTGTTCATGCAGCATACGGAAGGACGCTACAAGGATTATTTTGCCTGGCACTGCAAGCCGGACGGCAGCCGCCTGTCCCAAGGACCCGCACCGGACGGTGAAGAATTCTTCGCGATGGCGTTGTTCTTCGCTTCCAGCCGCTGGGGTGACGGGCCGGAGCCGTACAACTATTCCGAACAGGCGAAGACGATTCTCCGCGCTTGCGTACATCAAGGAGAGCACGGAGAGGGGGACCCGATGTGGGACCCGGCGAAAAAGCTGATCAAGTTTGTTCCCGAATCTCCTTTCAGTGATCCTTCCTACCATCTGCCTCATTTCTACGAATTGTTTGCCCGGGAGGCAGACAAGCAGGACCGCACATTCTGGAAGGAGGCTGCGGAAGCAAGTAGAGTCTACCTGCATCAAGCCTGCCATCCGGTAACCGGCCTTTCCCCGGAATACGCAAATTTCGACGGCACACCTGCAGCTCCTCAGCCCCATGGCGATTTCCGGCACTTCTTCAGTGATGCCTACCGCGTAGCGGCCAATATTGCGCTGGACTATGAATGGTTCCGCAGCGATCCCTGGCAGATCGAGCAGTCGAACCGGATTCAGCAATTCTTCCGGGACATTGAACCTGCGGATTACCGCCGATACACCATTGACGGCCATCCGTTCGAGGAACCGGCACTGCATCCGGTCGGACTCCTGGCTACGCTGGCCATGGCCTCGCTCGCTGCCGATGGACCGGATGCGGAGCCGTTCGCAAGGCTCTTCTGGAATACGCCTCTGCGCAGCGGGGTCCGCCGGTATTACGACAACTGCCTGTATTTCTTCAGTCTGCTGGCCTTAAGCGGAAATTACCGCATTTATCAGTAAGAATAAAGTAAATAAAGCATTAGACTAGCCCTCAATATAAAAACAGCGGCAGCCGTGGACGAAATAAAGTCCTGGACTGTCGCTGTTTTATTGAGCTAATGTTTTCTGTTAGCGAAATTACATAAGATCAATGGATTTATTCTCATATTGCGATATTCAAATCACAATTATGATTTTATAAATATAACAATAAATCGGATAGCTTTTTAATGCTTAGATATTTTGTGCTTTCTTGAGAGTCTGGTCTTGAAAGGGTTAATATTGATTGTATACCCAAAGTTGATGCACCATCTAAGTTTTTTTCATAATCATCGATAAGTACTGTTTCTATAGCTGGCAAATTCATTACCTCAAGTGCGTGTCTAAACATGCCGGGACTTGGTTTATTTTCTCCAAGCTCATAACTAAGTGCCATATTATCAAAATAATCATATATACCTGCATTTTTTAGAACCCTTTTGATTGATGGGTCAGTATCTGAAATAACTCCAATCTTATACTTTTCTTTAAGACCTTCAATTATCTTTTTTGTATTATCAAAAAAAACATAATTAGAATCGTTATACACTCTATCATATGCAATAATTTTAGCTTGTTCTTTTGTAATATTAATTTCAGGTAACATTTCAGCAATTGTTCTATAATAATTTGTATACCTTTCAAGCTCCTCGTCTTCAGTTTTGTAAATTTCATTTTTAACGTATTCGTTTGCTTTTGAAATTGCACTATTAAGTTTATCTTGTGGTATTGACCATAGAATTTGTGGATTTATATATTCCAAAGCTTTTACTGTTATTCTCCAATCACCTGTTGCAGGGCGAAAAATCGTCCAACCAAGGTCAAAAAATAAACCACGGACAGGTTTTTTTATAGTCATTTCAAAACACCCCATATTATTTAAATCATCTTTACCTCCGCAACCTAACGATGATTATTCCTGATTTCTTTTCTAGAAATGTGATCCGGCAGTTACGCAATATCTGTATCGAAGAGAGTTCTCGGAAACATGTAGTTTGACCACTCTTCATCTCTCTCACTTTTATCTTTAGTAAAATGATAATGGTAAAAAACCTTTTGTAAAAGAGAAGTTAATCTGTTTTTATTTCCTATTTTAGATTCTCATTGAGCAATACAGCCTGCCTGCTTATGAAAGTATCCTCCCGTTAGCGCAACAAAATCTCTATTTCCATCCAAACATCAATAAATAGAATGGACTTTCGTCCACCTTAGCTTCTGTTCTGACATAGTTCACAAATGCGATCCGCCGGTCCATCCATCATTTGTCCCGTTATCCATCGGCCGTCAGGTGACGCCGTGAAGGCGACGATGTCTGCGATATCCGAAGGTTCGCCGACGCGTCCAAGTGCTTACGGCCATTGGAGTGTGTAGCCACGACGCATTTACGTCGGTATCGATTATGCCGGGCATGACAGCGTTCACAGTAATCCCCGCGGACCCAGAAGCTGAGCCAGGTGTAGGGTGAATGTATTTAGTGCGCCTTTGGTTAGGTTGTAGGTCATGATACGCGGATGGCTACTTAGGACATATTCCTTTCATGTCCCCATAGTGGTTAACGATTTGTTTCAATCCGTCGAGCGTCTCCACAAAAAAGCTTTGATCGCTTTCGATTTCAAATATTAACTCATTGCCCTCGTGTGCAAACTCCTTGAAGTAACCTTCAATGATGACCTGCCCTCGCTTGTTAAACTTAACTTCTAGCTTTAGGTTCACTTCAGAATTTATCAATGCTGCAACCCCGTCTAAATCAGCCATACACCGTATCAACTGATCGTAGAACTGGTACACTTCACCTGTTGAGAACCACAACTGACCCTTGACGTAATAGTTCCCACTCTTAATTTCTACAATACCTCTAACATCATATCCACCAAAATGGCTTGTCATGTTCGGAAAATCGAATGCCTCTTCTATGGTGATTTGTACAAAACAGCCCTTTTTCCCTCGTACTACAAATTCATGCACTTTAACCAGCTCACTTAATTGGGATTTTCCGCTTGGTTCAACTATATTGCCCGTTAGTAGAATGAAAGGCTACCGGGAGATAATCTTTCGGCATTGAATAATTGTATTTCATAAGCTTAACGATTCGAAATTTTAATGATTTTTTTGATCTTTAAACGGTGTTACCCAAATCTTATATATCATCTTCCCATTGACTAAATCCTGTGAAGTATTGATATTAATCATTACATTGTTGTTGCTTGCCCATTTCGGAAGATGCTCTACTAAATAGGTGTAAACTTTATCATCAGGAGTCGCGTACCCAACGTTAACTCTTTGTCCACCTGCGAAGTCAGGATAGAGAGAATCAGCCCATTCACAAACTTCCCGGGTGGAGTCAAATATTTTATTCGCTTCCTTGTAATCCTCATTAATCCATTCAATATTCATTCGGAATCCTCCGCTAAAGTATTATTATAAACATTGAAGTTCCATATTTTTAGAATTCGTGAAATGGTTTAAGAATCCTGCCCTTAGTTAAATCAAAAAACAGCCGATCCTTTTGGCCGACTGCCGAGTTATGTTTATCCAACTCGTTAATAAAATACACTCCTTTAGTTTAGTTACAAAGTAGCTCAATAACATCCAGATTATCAGTTACGGTAATAATCTTATCTTTATACTCACAGTTCTTTATAAAATGAGGAAGTTTTTCAAGATTATATTTTGCATTCCACGCTAATAGGTTCCTGACACCATTGAGAGTCTCACACATTTCACACTTGTCAGTTCCTGAAACTCGGTCTTCATAGCGTTTCCATATTCTCGTTTCTTGGAGAGATACAGGAGGAATCAGAGCAATAATCTTATCAGCAGCAGAAAAACTTGGTTCTACCCATGACCTGTATACACCTTCTATAATCCATGAGTCATGACTTACAAATTCCTTAAGTTTTTGATCCCGTTGTTTCTCCGAAGCTTTCACCCCATACGCTTCGGCTTCATTGTCCCAAAAAAAATCATCTAAATCATAATGTGGAATATTGAGTCTCTGACTTAACAACTCTGCTATGTATGATTTACCACTTCCTGCCCCACCAATAATATGGATTCTAACAGTAATCCCCTCCTGTTAACTCAAGATTTTTATCATAATTTTACACCAAGTTGATTAAACTATCCTGCCCGTTTAGCTCAATAAAAATGGAGCAGCTGCAGGACGCAATCTGCTCCATGATGTATTGGATTAAAGTTACTCATTAGCTCAACTCTTTCGCTGCTAATTGCGTTTTCTTTAAGGGTTCCACTTTAACTACGAAATCCATTAAAGCGCCTCAGCCTTTGGATGAAATCATGAAGTTCTGCATCTTTCCAGTCCAAAAGCCGTTCATAGTACACAGACTCTTTTTCCTTTAGCGCATCTAAAACTTTTTGTTGCCCGTAATCGGTAAGAGATAATACAACTCCCCGTCCATCATTAGCCGACGATTCTCGTTTTACATATCCCAAAGCTTGAAGTTGTTTGACGAGGCGACTGACCGAACTTCGATCCATTGCTGTTGATTCAGCTAAAGCGGCGGCATTAGTGGCGCCATAGGAATACAGCCAGCGAACAAGATGGAAGGCGGCAGGCTGTATGGAGGAATCGAATTTAGCAGCGGCTTTTACGTTTAATGCATGTGCAGAACTAATAAGAGCATTAAGCTGTTCGCCCAATTCAAGCTCAAGTCTATCCCTAGGTACGTTTATCTCGTTCATTCTTATTCACCTTTCTTTAGGTCTAAATCAAACCTTTAAATAGTTGACATATATCAACCAAATCAATATAGTGGATATATGTCAATTAATTTCATAGGTAGGTTATAGTGATTATCCACTCTTAAAGTGTATCATAGGAAGGAGAAATGACGATGGCTAATAAAGAAAATGTTGTCATTACTGGTGCTACCAGTGGACTTGGGCAGCTTGTCGCGCTCGAATTAGGAAAACGCGGATTCGACCTTATTTTAACTGCCCGGAGTAAAGAACGCGCTGAAATCACGAGAGAACGCATTAAGGAACAAGCACCTTCAGCGAATATTGATTTCTTTTATGGAGACTTTTCGTCAATTAAAGATGTTTCACGGGTTGGGAGTGAAATAGCTGCCGAATATCCTAAAATTGATGTGCTGTTGAACAATGTGGGGATTCATGCTTTTAAGCCTCGCATCACCCCCGAGGGTCTTCCTGAGATGATTACCGTCAATTATTTCGCTCCCTGGATTTTAACACAGATTCTAAAACCTTCCCTGCAAAACTCGAGCCATGCCAGAGTTGTCAATGTTGCCTCTGAAGCTTCACGCCGTCACGGTATATTGAAGCTACCAGAGGATTTAACAGATACAACTCCCTTTACCGCTCGCGGCTCATCCCCTATCTATGGAAAAACCAAATTATTAAATATTATGTTCTCGGCTGAACTAGCGCGGCGGTGGTCAGGTACGGGGATTAGCGTAAATGCACTGAATCCTGGATTTAATGTTACTGGACTCGGGCGAGAACTTTGGTTCGCCCCCGTCCTCGAACGATTGTTGAAAGCCCTGCACCTTGGAGATCCGCGAAGAGGAACCGATATTATTACCCGATTAATTGTTGATCCGGAATATCTAGAAAAGACGGGTGGATACTTTAATGTCGGAACAGGACATTCCATTGAGCCAGTCTCTCCCGGAGGAGATGATGCAATGCAGCGCAGGTTGTGGGAAAGCACAGAAAAATTATTGAGAGAAAAGGGGTTTCTGTAGGCAATTCAACAAAGACAGCCGATCGTAATGACTGGCTGTCTACATGTCGTGTTTGAACTATCGTGTCCCGCT